>CATLBH010000034.1 GCA_949878745.1 uncultured Ruminiclostridium sp.
AGATTTTTCGTCAGATTGTACAAATTCGACGCAGGCGGGCTAGCGCCCGTCAAGGAGAAGTTGTGCAATCTGACGGAAAATATGCAAGCAAGATGTGCGCATCCGATTTAATCAGTGGTTCCCTAATATTTGGTCAGGTTATAGACAAAAAATGTTGACCAAAGATTAGTGTCTCGGGTGTAATCTTTAATCATATTTCCGACTTCGTCTACAATATGATTAAAGATTAGTATTAAACAATTTTTTTTAAAACGTGCCTTTAACCAAATCACAAAACAATCCAATACCGCTCCAAATCAATATCCTCCCTCGGCTCGTGTACGGTACATTCATACACCCCGCCGTTAGCCAAAATCGTACGTCGGCTGGCGGGATTATCCGGCTCGCAGGCGATAAGCACCTTGTCAAGCCCGATCTCTCTGCAAAAAGGCAGAGTCAGCCGCAGCGTTTCCGTCGCGTATCCCTTTCGGCGCTCTTCGGGGCGGGTAGAGTAGCCGATGTTCCCGGCATATTTTTCCAGGTATTCATTAAAGTAATGCCGCACCTGAATCATTGACACCACCTTGTTGTCCGATTTCCGCACGGCGAGAAACTGGGTTGTCAGTATCCTTCCCTCCGGAAGCGAGGTGGGATTCATACAATCCGTTACAAACGCCAGCCATTCCGACGGACTTCCGGCTCGCCGAAGAGGACCGCAGCCGTCCATATGGCTGTCCGCCTCCAGACATTCCCGCCGGTAGTCCCAAACTTGATCCAAATATTCCTTGGTGGGAACCGTCAGCCGCAGGATATCCGCGGATTTTTCGGCGTTCGCAGCCTTTTGCTTTTGCTCCTTCATAATCATTTCTCCAAATCACGATGTATAGATTTTTATTACGCTGTTTTTTCCTGTAACCAAATTGTAAACAAATTGTAACCGCTTTGTAATTGTATTATCCCCCAAAATAAGTATAATAAAAAAAGAACATATTTTAACGCATTTACGTCTTATACCAATCCCTTTTTAAACTGACGAAATACACACTGTTTAAAAAGGGATTGCACACAAAGCACTAATCCAACAGTTTTGATAGGGATTAGTATTATATATAATATTATAAAAAAGAGATGAGACAATGAAACGAAAGCTCTTCTGCCAGATTTCCCCTCTTACCTACAAAATATCCGTGGAAAAAAACATAGCCCTCCGAAAGCTGACGGATATCCTCAAAAAAGAAAGCTTCTCCGAAGAAAAGTCCGAAGAAGCCCTTCCCTTGGAAATTTGCTCCTACCGATCCTTAATCCGCCGCCGTTTGGGACAAGTGGATATGCGCCTTCAGAACAACAAGGCGGTGAACCTTTCCATCGCCGCTCCGAAGGTGAACGGAATTCTTATAAAACCCGGCGAAACCTTTTCTTTCTGGCGCCTTGTGGGAAGAGACAGCAGGAAAAACGGCTATCTGGAGGGCTTAACCATATCCGACGGAAAGGTTTCCTCCGGAACGGGCGGCGGAATGTGTCAGTTCACCAACCTTATACACTGGCTGGTGCTTCATTCCGAGCTTACCGTAACGGAGCATCATCATCACGACGGCTTCGATCTTTTTCCCGATTTCGGAAGGCAGATACCCTTCGGCACCGGAACCTCCATAATGTACAACTACTTGGACTACCGCGTTCACAATTATACCGACAGAGTATATCAGCTTCTTATAAAATGCGACGGCGAATACCTTTGCGGAGAGCTTCGCGCGGATAAGCCCCAGCCGCTCAAATACCATATAAAAGCCGAAAATGAGCGCTTCATATGGGAAAAAGGAACCGTATACCGCTGCGGAAAAGTAACCAGAAGAGGGGTGGACAAGAGGACGGGAGAGGTGGTTTTTCTGGAAACGATCAGGGAAAACCATGCGAAGGTGATGTACGATACCGCCGACATACCCTATATAGAGGTATTATCTTAACTTAAGCATGAGCAAATCAAATTTACAAATTTCCCCAAACTGAACCTCGCTGCAATTTTCCAGAAAATTCACAAAGCCCAAACGTTCGTAAAGCTGTCTCGCTCCGTCGTTTCTGGTTTCCACCCCTATGGTTAGCTCGAAAATCCCCCTTTGTACGCAAAGAGACACGGCGCAGCGCATAAGCGCGGTGCCTATCCCCTGTCTCTGATATGCGGGAAGCACGCGCAGACCGAATAAATAAACGCGCTTGTTGGGAATGACCGCCACGGGTATGTTGGCGTTTTCGGTCATCATACTCAGCTCGCCCACGAATCTGCCCTCGTCCTCCGCCACCAGACATATTTCCTTACAGGTTTCCAGATTGCGCCTTCGGGTTTCCTGAAAGTTTTCGTATCGGCGCATATCGTAAATTTCGTTAAGCTCGTCCAGCCGTTCGGGGGGTAAAAGCTTTATTTCCATTACGCCTTGTATATTCTTTTGATAACGACGGGCTTAAGAGGCTTGTCGTTATAATCGGTCTCGGAGGCCGCGATCTCGTCCACTGTCTCCATACCCTCGACCACCTTTCCGAAGGCCGCATACTGTCCGTCCAGGTGGGGGGCGTCTTTATGCATTATAAAAAACTGGCTCCCCGCGGAATTGGGATCCATCGCTCTCGCCATGGAGAGAACGCCTCTGGTGTGCTTTAAGTCGTTGGGAACGCCGTTGGCGGAAAATTCGCCCTTGATTTTTTCCTTGGAGCCGCCGGTGCCGTCACCCTTGGGACAGCCCCCCTGAATCATAAATCCACTGATTACGCGGTGAAAGGTGAGTCCGTCGTAGAATTTTTCCCCCGCCAGCTTCTCGAAATTTGCCACCGTAATGGGAGCCTTTTCGGGGTAAAGCTCCACCTTTATTTCCTTGCCGTTTTCCATTTCGATAATGTACATTTTTTTGTTCCTTTCTTTATTTTCCTTTATTTTCTTTTATTGACGGCTAAAACGATTCCCGTTCCTATCACTGCGGCTCCCAAGAGTCCGATTATGATATAGAACGCGAAATCGCCGCCGCTTTTTTCCTCTTTTATGGGGGCACTTACGTCGGAACGGGTTTCCGATGTTTCCTCTCTCACCGTGACTTGCGCGTTTTCAGAGGTTTCCTTCTCCTTTTCGGAGGTTTCCTCTTTTTCCGTTTCGGTTTGGGCAGGTTCGCCGTCCAGCGCCGCAAGAGCTTGGGTATAGAAGCGTTCCTCGATCTTGTCTATTCTGTGGTTAAGGGCGAAGGCCTCTTCCGTTACGTCGAAGTATTTTGTTCCGCCGGATATCTCGTATTTGTATTCTCCGTCCCTGTAAGAGCTGTTGCTTGTCCAACAGGCGTCGCAGTAAACCCATCTTTTTTCGGCTCTGTACCAAAAGGCGCTGAATTCATGATTTTCCGTTCCCGTAGGAAGCATATCGTAGGTTATCTCGCCCGCCACCGCTGCTCCCTTAAGATTGACCGAACGGATTCCCGCTATCTCGAGAAGCGCGGAAAAGGTGTTGGCAAAGCCCGCGCAGGTGGTTCGGCGGCGTTCCAGAACGTTATGTACCGCCACGGTGTCCATTGTGACCGAGGTGTCCGCCGCGTCATGGTC
This sequence comes from uncultured Ruminiclostridium sp., assembly GCA_949878745.1. GTDB lineage: Bacteria > Bacillota > Clostridia > Oscillospirales > Ruminococcaceae > Ruminiclostridium_E. The sequence continues at coordinate 3,556 of CATLBH010000034.1, forward strand.
GTAACAGATGTTCGTACCTATCCAGTCTATAAGCTTCATTGCCTTCACATAATCGTCCGTTTCGTCGCCGCATACCTCGTCGACTATCCTTTCAAGCTCGGACAGGGTTTCCTCAGCTTCAGCCCTGTCCCCCTCGGCGCTTAAATAATAAGCGGCGGCAAGGGGAGGGGCGGCGTCGATATTTATAAATTTCAGCTTATTGGCTTGGGCGATGCCGTTGTCCGGAATACTCCAACCGTCGTTGTATTTTAAAGTATACGTGTAGATAAGGCGCGAGTCGAATGTGATTTTCAGGTAATAATAGGCGTTATCGAAGGGAGTGCAGACTATCTCCCCCGAAAAGCTCCCGTCGCTTTCCGTGCGAAGACGCTCATCGGAGGGGTCGGCTCCCATAATAGCTATACTTTTCGGAAAATCGTTTTTGAAAACGCCGCTTATTTTTATACGATCCCCCTCGGTATCCAGGGTCATAAAACCGTCCTTGTAGTTGGAGGTGACCAAATGATACCGTTCCCCCGTTTCGTCAAGGTATGAGGCGAAGCAGGGCGCCGAAAGGGCGGTTAAACCGATGAGCGCGGATAAAAGTAAAATATATATTTTTTTCATGTATTATTTACAAATCCTTAATTTTAAATTATTGGCGTATTCGCGCTTTTTGCGCTTTTTGCGCAAGCTGTAAATAGTATTATACACCATTTCCGCAAATTTTGCAATAACTTTTCCTCATTAACTCGTTTTTCCGTCAAATCCTGTCATAATCCCGCTGAGGTCGCTGCTGCAAACGTCTCCCCCTATTATTTTTCCCCCTTTAACAAGAACGTGGGCGAGGGCGTTTTCGTATCCCTCGAAGTTTTTTATTCGGAAAGTATAGCGGATAACGGTATCCGTTTTATATTTGGTAAGATCATAGCCTTGCTTTATCTGTAAAGCGTTATATCTTTCGTATACCTCGGAAAACACCTTGGGAATAACCACTTCCTCTTTTACGCAGCTTCCCGCTTCAAGCTCCCAGCCGTAGCCCGAAAGAAATTCCGCCGCGTCCTCCGGGGAAACGGAGCCGAAAATTCCTTTAAGATAGCCTACGGTGAAATTTATCAGAAATACCGCCGCTACTACCGCCGTTACGAAAAGCGCCACGTGTTTTATTCCTATCTTGTTTTTTCTGCTCATTTTTTTATTCTGCCTTTCTTTTTGTTAATGTATATGCCGTAGCTCTGAAAACATTTCACAAAAAAGTAAATAAAAAATTAACAGAATTGCCGAAATTTTTGCTCCAAAGGCTTGTAATGGGCTTTTTAAGGCGTTTTTTTGTGCAAGTTGTCAACAAAATTCACGCCTTTTACTCTTGCTTTTGGCGTTATTAGTCAAAGTATATAAAGCTTTTGAATTTTTTTTAGTTAATTAGGTACTACCATTTTTTCGATTTTCCTGCTATTATATTAGCATAGATTATCGTTATCAAATTAGGAGGTCACATACATGGCAAGTTTATCACTCAGAGGCATTTACAAGCGTTATCCGGGCGGCGTAACCGCGGTTTCCGACTTCACGATGAACATCAAGGATAAGGAATTTATTATCCTTGTCGGACCTTCAGGCTGCGGTAAGTCCACCACGCTCCGTATGATTGCGGGTCTTGAGGAAATCTCCGAAGGCGAATTGTTTATCGGCGACAGACTTGTAAACGACGTTGCGCCCAAGGACAGAGATATCGCGATGGTTTTCCAGAGCTATGCCCTTTATCCCCATATGACGGTATTTGAAAATATGGCGTTCGGCCTTAAGCTCCGCAAGGTTCCCAAGGACGAAATCAAGAGATTGGTTGAAGAGGCCGCCAAGAGCCTTGACATCAGCCACCTTCTTGACAGAAAGCCCAAGGCTTTGTCTGGCGGTCAGAGACAGCGTGTTGCGCTGGGTCGTGCGATCGTTCGTGATCCTCAGGTGTTCTTGCTTGACGAGCCTTTGTCCAACCTGGACGCCAAGCTCCGCGCTCAGATGAGAACCGAGCTTTCCAAGCTTCATAAGAGACTGGGTACCACCTTCGTATACGTAACCCACGACCAGATTGAGGCTATGACCATGGGCGACAGAATCGTAGTTATGAAGGACGGCTTCATTCAGCAGATCGACTCCCCCATCAACCTTTACGAAAATCCCGTTAATAAGTTTGTTGCGGGCTTCATGGGCTCTCCTCAGATGAACTTCATCGACGCCAAGCTGATTATGCAGAACGGCAAGTATACCGTTGAATTCGGCTCCGAAGACACCAAGAGCAGCAGAGGAAGAAAGTTCTATATCGAGCTCCCCAACAGCAAGACCGCCGAGTGTGAAGCTTTGCAGTACTATGTAAACAAGGAAGTTACCTTGGGTATCCGTCCCGAAAACATTCACGAGGAAGAGATGTTCCTCTCCGCCGCCACCACCGGTATCATCGAAGCTAACGTAGACGTTACCGAAATGATGGGCGCCGAGTCCTACCTCTACCTCACCTGCGAGGGTATCCCCATGACCGCCCGCGTAAGCCCCCGCTGCACCGCCCGTCCTCAGGACGTTATCAAGCTGGCGCTTGACCCCAACAAGGTTCACTTGTTCGACGTTGACGACGAACACGCGATTCTTTCTTAATATCCGTTTGGTAGGAATATTTATTTATTACAAAAAACACCTCCCGGGAAATGGGAGGTGTTTTTGTGCATAGGAGTATTGTTTTTAAAAGGAGTGTGATTTATGAAAATCTGGTGACCGGCGGCACTGTTTTTGTAAGCCGATTTCTCGCCGAATATTTTGCGGCAAGGGGATACGAGGTTTTGGTCTTGAATCGCGGTACGCGGGAGCAGGTGAAGAATGTTAAGCTAATAAAGGGTGACAGACACGCCTTGAGTGATTTTCTTAAGCCTTATCGGTTTGACGCGGTTATAGATGTGAATGCTTATGATGAAAAGGATATATGCGACCTGTTGAAGTCCTTGGGCGAGTTTGACAGATATATTATGGTGAGTTCAAGCGCGGTGTATCCCGAAACTCTTGTCCAGCCGTTTAAAGAAGAGCAAAAACTCGGCCGCAACCATTTTTGGGGTGAATATGGCACGAATAAGATCGCAGCGGAAAACCATCTGTTAAAAAATGTTCCCAACGCTTATATTGTTTGCCCTCCGTATCTTTATGGGGAATATAATAATCTTTACCGGGAATCCTTTGTTTTTGATTGTGCGGAGCGCGACAGGGCGTTTTATGTTCCTAAGGACGGAAAAATGAAGCTTCAGTTTTTTATGTGGAAGACCTGTGCAAATTTGTAGAGCTTCTTATTGAAAAAAGTCCCGAACAACATATTTTTAACGTAGGAAATAAATATACGGCAGATATTTGTGAGTGGGTAAAGCTTTGCTATAATGCGGCGGGGAAAAGCCTGAGTTCAAATTCGTTGGCAGCGATAAGGAACGGAGGAATTATTTTCCTTTTTATGATTACGAATATATTCTTGACGTTGAAGAACAGTGTAAGATTATGCCCGACACAATGCCCCTAAAAAAAGGACTTGAAAGAGTGTATGAATGGTATAGAACCACGGGAAAAAAAGAAAATTATATCAGGATTAAGCCTTATATAGAGTATATTGATAAGTGTTTATCGCTTCCCCAATGAATAATTTTAACCTATAAAAATCGGAAAAATGTTTTTATTCGGTTAATTGAAAAAAATTAAAAAAAACGGCACATTTCCAACCTTCCCTCAATTTCCCCGTCTATATATACGAAAGCTTTCAAACGTAACTTACGAAAGGAAGAAACAAGTGAAACGAAGCGAAGCCGAGCGGCTGACATCGGAATATCTTAAAAGCATTTTCGGATACGCGGTAAAGCGCTGCCGAACCATACAGGACGCGGAGGATCTTTCTCAGGAGATCGCGCTTAAAATATTCCGTACCTTTTTGCTTCGGGAGGATATATCCGAGCCCGAAAACTATATCCGGCGCACCGCCCGCAACTGCCTTGTCAATTATTACCGAGGAAGGGAAAGACAGGGCGCGGGAATACCCTTGGAGGACATTTGCGGCCTCAGCGAAGAGTCGGACGGCGATTTTGTTTTTAAGACGGAGGAAAAGGAAACCGAGGAAAAGCTGAAAAGCGAGATCGCCTATTTGTCCGGCCTGCGCCGCCGCATCATCATCGCCTACTACTACGAAAACAAAAAACAGTCGGAAATAGCCGAACAAATGGGAATTCCTCTCGGCACGGTAAAGTGGCACTTGTTTGAAGCAAAAAAAGAGCTGAAAAGAGGTATGGAAATGGAAAGAAAAGCCAGCGAACTTAAATTTAACCCCGTAATTTTCGACGGAGTAGGCAACAACGGAAACGTAGGCGAAAAAGGCGGAAGCGAATTTTTCTTACGCAGCGCTTTGGCTCAGAATATTGTTTATCTTGCCCGAAAGGAAGAGAAAACGATAGCCGAAATGGCGGACAGCCTCGGAGTTTCTCCGGTTTACGCGGAAAGCGAGGCGGAGCTGCTTGAGGAATACGGATTTCTTATAAAAAGAGGAAAGGGATATTTGTCAAACGTGCTTATCGACGAACCCGACACGGAAATCAACACCCTTCACGACCGTATGTACTCAAAGGCGGCGGAGTTGTTCGCAAACGGGCTGTACGATCAGCTCGCGGATATTGCGCAGGCGGAGGGGGGAAAGGAGAACGGCCTTTTCGGCGCGGTAAAATGCGATGTGCAAAAAGACGGGAAAAGGGATATCAATTATCTTATGTGGGCGCTTATCCCCTATATAGCCGCCCTTAGCGGGGAAAAGGACAAGGAGAGCAAAGTAAGCTTTGACGAAGCGGCAACGCCCCGACCCGACGGCGGGTGTTATATCAGCTCCGCCGTTATAAGAAATCCCGATGCGGCACCCGTTATGTACGCCGACAGCCTAAAAAAATGGTTCGGTCCCTCCTGGACATGGATTGATAAAATTACTTTCTGGAGGATAAATTCCGAGTGGTCGAAGGAAAGGAGCAATTACCTGGACGGACGTACGAGAGCCGAGCTGCTTATGCTGAAACGCCTTTACGAGGGTGAAAAGCTCACGGAAGAGGAATATTCGGTATTGGTCGAGCAGGGTTATATCAAGTGCGAGAACGGACAGGCAAAAAGTCTTTGCGCGGTTATTGATGCGGATACCAAAAAAAGGCTTCTGGAAATCGGCGGTGAAATCAAGTCGAAGTACAAAAACGAGCTTCAGCGGCTTAAAAAGCCCTATGTGGAGGCGGTAATGGCCAAAACTCCCGAACATATGAAAAAAGCGAGGGAGTTCGGACATCAGTATATTTTTTACAGTGACGGATGGTTTATTTTGCATTGCCTCAAAACGCTTGTTGAAAACGGGAAGCTTATGCCGCCTACCGATGAACAGAGGAAGTCGCTGAGTACGGTTATTGTTTTGGGGTGATTTGCTTAAAACTGATATTTCTTATACTAATTCTCAATAGAAATCAGACAAATCCGGCGGGTGGAGCGTTCCTAATCAAGGAAGTCCCGACGCAGGAATATGCGCATATTTCAAGGAGGGCTGACGCAGAGTAGGGACGCTCCACCCGCCGGATTTGTCTGATTTCTATTGAGATTTAGTATTAGTTAGGTCGACGGCTGATTGGCATTTCAAGCAAAAGGGGCATTAAAAAAAGAAAAAACTTACGGCATAAACCCGCTAAATCTGTTTCAAAACGAGATTTGGAGAGCTTTATGCCGTAAGTTTGCTTTTAACTCCGAAGCCCCGCTTCGCGGCTTCTGACGTTTGTTTTTACGCGACAAATTATCGACTTGTTTTTTTACTTTTAAATAGCAGCAGTGGGGCTTTGTCCCACACTCTACTTCCTTTTTGGAGCCCAAAAAGGAGGCGAAAAAAGTAATCCGCGGCTTCGCCGCTTTTTTAGTTTTTTTACATAGCTTTATTTCTGTATAAGTGCCCCGTTAAAAGATATCGTAGGCTCTGGCATATCCTCCAAATACTCCTCCCTAACAGCGGGCACATAATACCCCCCATAAGTCCTTTCCCCGTCATCTCTGTTAAATTCCTCCTCCGGCATCAGCACAAGGAACCGATAAAAAGGCATCGCCGTCTCATAACCTATCCCGAATCTGTAAATAAGCTCAACAAATCCTATTTCCTCATCCCCGTTTATTTCATAAGGCACCGAGGTGAGATAATTCCCGTTTTTAAGCAGCTCCTCGGCCCTGTCCAATGTAATTATCGGATAATCCGCAATTTTTTCACAGCATTTATAACCGTCGTTTATTCTTATATATTGAACCATATTGTTATTTCCGCCGAAGCTTACGGTTTTTAGGCTCTGGTTGGCTATCCCCTCACCGTCGCTTCCCCCTTTTTCGTAAAAAGTCACATACCCGTCATAATCGGGATCGGCAAGCACCTGCGGATTTTTCATATAGATAATATCGGCGTATTTGTCAAGCAAATACCTTCCCGCCGCCTCGAGCTCTTCGGCCGTGGAATCGTCCCCGAAGCGGTATTCCGACGGAAGAACGGTACCGAGATATTTTTCGCCGCCGTTTTCGGGAATAGCAAAGGATATATCCGTCCCCATTACGGCGTTTACGCTGATTGAAATAAGCGCCGCCTCTCCTTCCTCCTCCCGAAGGGATGCCGAAATATACGTGTTGGCGCGGGAAATTTTCAGCATTCTCTCTATCTCCTCTTCCGGCGCGCCGTATTCTTCAAACTGTTCCCTGAGAGCCTCCTCGTCGGTAATCTCTTCCGTTATATCCAGCTCGTCATAGTTCAGACCGAAATAATCCGTAACCTCCCCGAATCTCGCCTTCATCGCTTCCACGTCGGGATTGGAGGAATTTGTCTTATATACCGGCATTTCCTTTATATTAAAATTCTGCCCCAACAGATTGGCTCTTTCCTTTTCCAAAAGAGAAGCGCTCAGCCCCTCGAACCCCATTCCGTTAAAGGACATATTATCCGACAAACTGATTTTGGGAAGCTCGGGAAGCGCCGTACCGCTTTTCCAAGGTATAAAGTTAACCCCCACCGCCACCGCGGCGGCCGCCGCAGCGGTAACAATCCCCGCCTTCAGAAAAAGCTTTTTCGTGCCCCGAAGCTCGTCCGCTCCCACTATCAACCTTTCGTCCACGTCGGCCATTTTTTCCAGCATTTTATCTCCGTTTAAGCTCATAAGTCGTAACCCTCTCTTTCAAGATAATCCTTTAATTCGTTCCTCAGTCTGAACAATATGGTCTTTACATTGCTCTCCTTAAGCCCGAAGCGCTTGGAAATGCTCTCCACCGAATCCAGGAACCAATAACGGCGCATAAAAACCCCGCGCTTCTCCTCGGATTTGGTCATCAGAAAATCGCTTATTTTTTCCGCTAAAATATCGCCGTCCAGCCTGTCAGCTATATCCTCGTTTGAGGGAATACACTGTTCCATTTCCTCGGAAAGCTCCACAATATGGGCGCTTCTTTTCAGCCTGCTTCTGCCGCGGCAAAGGCTAAGGGAAATATTCCTCGCTATCCTCGCCAGAAAAGCGTAAAAATAAGTATAAGGCTCCTTTGGGGGTATACTGTTCCAGGCCGTAAAATAAGTGTCGTTTTCCACCTCCTCGGCGGCGGATCGGTCGGCGGTTATGTTAAAGGAAATCCTCTGAAGCTTCGAGCCGTATTTTTTTCTGCTTTCGGCGATGGCGTTCTCGTTCCGCGCCAAAAACATTTTTACAATGTCCTTGTCCTCGGTGCTGCTCATAATAAATTATTTAATCCTTTCTGTGTGGAATTTTTTCGGTACGTACCCGTGAGATTTTTCCTCTCACCCTATAAAGCGCTTTTTTGACCGAGAAGGTTACACTTTTTTAAAATTTTTTATTTGATTTTCAAATAACGTCAAATGTCGGGCACGCCCAAAAAGCCCGTACCCGACATATACCGCAAATAATCGAAGCTTGTTTCAATCCCCAATTTTTTTCATAGCCCTCATCGCGTTCAGAATCGCGATCACCGAAACCCCCACGTCGGCAAACACCGCTTCCCACATATTGGCAACCCCAAACGCCCCCATAACCATTACAATTACCTTTACCCCCAGCGCGAAAACAATATTTTGCCGCACTATACGCATTGTTCTTTTGGCAATGCCAATCGCCAGCGGAATTTTCGAGGGCTTGTCATCCATCAGCACGATATCCGCCGCCTCGATAGCCGCGTCGGAGCCTATCCCCCCCATGGCTATCCCGATATCGGCGCGGGATAGCACGGGCGCGTCGTTTATCCCGTCCCCCACAAACGCCAGCGAGTTTATTTTCCCGTTTGTTTTTCCGTTTCTTTTTCCCTCCCTTTCGGCCAGCAGCGTTTCAACCTTTTCCACCTTATCGGCGGGCAAAAGCCTTGTGTAAACCTCGTCCAGACCCAATTTTTTCGCGATCTCCTCCCCAACCTCCTTGGAGTCGCCCGTCAGCATTACGGTTTTCTTTATTCCCAAAAGCTTAAGTCGCTTTATGGCATCTTCCGAATCGGGCTTTATCTCGTCGGAAATAACGATATGTCCGAGATACTCCCCTTCTGCCGCCACATTAACGGTGGTGCCCGTTTTGTGACACTGACGCCATTTAACCCCCGCTTTTTCCATAAGCTTGCCGCTTCCCGCGAACACTTTTTTTCCGTCGATAACAGCCTCAACGCCCTGCCCCGAAATTTCCTTTACTTCTCCCAACCTTCTTTTATCCGTTTCTTGGGGGCAGGCTTCCTTGATTGAACGGGCAATCGGGTGCTCCGAATAAAACTCGACCGCCGCCGCCAGTTCCAATAGCTGTTCTTTGGAGCACTTGTCGGGGTGAACCGCGGTAACCTTAAACACTCCCATAGTCAGCGTCCCCGTCTTGTCGAACACCACACAGTCGGTTTTGGAAAGCGCTTCCAGATAGTTTCCCCCTTTAACCAGGATCCCGTTTCGTGAAGCTCCCCCAATACCCCCGAAAAAACTGAGGGGAACCGAAATCACCAAGGCGCAGGGGCAGGAAATAACCAGAAATATAAGCGCCCTTTGAAGCCATTCCCCCCACCCGAAGCCCAAAACCAGCGGAGGAATAACCGCCAGCAGCACCGCCGCGATAACCACACAGGGGGTATAATACCTTGCGAATTTTGTGATAAAATTCTCCGCCTTAGCCTTCTTGCCGCTGGCGTTTTCCACAAGATCGAGTATTTTCGAAACGGTGGACTGCCCGAATTCCTTCGTGACTTGTATATTAAGCACGCCGCTGAGGTTTACACAGCCGCTCAGAACCTCGTCCCCCTCCTCCGCTTCCCGGGGCTTTGACTCTCCGGTAAGGGCGGCGGTATCCAGAGAAGCGCTTCCGCTCAATATAACCCCGTCGAGAGGAATCCGCTCCCCCGGCTTTACCACAATAACGTCCCCTACGTTTATCTCCTCCGGGTCGACTCGGATAATTTCACCCTCCCTTTCGATATTTGCGTAATCCGGGCGTATGTCCATCATTTCCGATATGGAACGGCGGGATTTTTCCACGGCGCAGCTCTGAAACAGCTCCCCCACCTGATAGAACAGCATTACGAAAACCCCTTCGGGATACTCCCCTATCGCGAACGCGCCTATGGTGGCAAGACACATAAGAAAGTTTTCGTCAAAAATCTGTCCGTGGGCGATATTTCTCCCCGCCTTGAACAATATGTCCCAGCCGATAACGGCATAAGGCACAAAAAAGCACAAAAGCTTTATCCACCAGTTCAGATCTTCAAATACGAAGCCCGTAAAAACATACGCCAAAACAAGAAGAACGGCGGAAACTATTATTCGCATAAGAGTTTTTTTCTGTTTTTTAGTCATTATGCGCCTCCCGCTAAATCACTATCTCACAGTCGGGCTCAACCTTTTTGCAAAGCTTGACTATCTTTTTCATTGTATTATCAAAATCCCCGTCGGGAGCGGAAACGGTAAGCTTTTGTGTCATAAAGCTTACGGTGGCTTCAACGCCCTCCAGCTTGTTTATCTCGTTTTCCATTTTGGCGGCGCAGTTGGCGCAGTCCAGATCAATAAGCTTAAATGTTTTTTTCATACTATCTCTTTGCTCCTTTTCTAATTTACCCGTTTTATTTATAAATTACCGCAAAGCAGCAGGGTATTTTTCCATAAATAACCCTTGCCTTTACCCTTCCCACTCCGAAGCCTTTCAGCATTTCAACATAATCAAGCGGGACATATTCTTTTTCGGCCTTAAATCCCAAAAGCTTGTAAAGCTCTATTGAAATCCTCTTTTTATCCCCGGTCATGAAGGTTGGCAGCAAAAGCCTTCCGCCTTTTTTCGTCACCCGAAAAAGCTCTTTTACCGCTTTTTCGGGACAGGACAAAAGGTGAAGCACATTCCCCGCTATAACGGTGTCATAGCTTTCGTCGCCGTCATTAAGGTGAAAAATATCTCTTTCCTCAAAACGAATGTTCTCTTTGCGGCTTGCTTTTGCCTTTCTTTCCGCTATTTTAAGCATCTTCTTTGAGCGGTCGGTACAGACCACCGTTTTGGCTTTTTCCGCCGCCGCAAGCGAAAGTTCCCCCGTTCCCGCGGCACACTCCAACACTGCGCCGCCCTCTTGAGTAAGCCTTTTTACCGCTGAGGTCATTTTACGGTATACCTTTCCGTTAAACCCCTCCGCGAAATCGTAAAACGCGGCTGTTTTATCCCAAAAATCCCTTTTGTAAAACATTTCTTCTACTCCTCAATATGCTCCATACCCTGAGATATGATTTTGGTCACGTGCTCATCGGAAAGCGAGTAGAAAATCATCTTCCCTTCCTTCCGCGCCTTCACCAGCTTATTCACCTTAAGCACCCTGAGCTGATGCGAAGCGGCGGTCTGAGTTATTCCCAACAATGTGGCGATATCGTTTACGCAAAGCTCCGATTCGAAAAGCGCGTAAAGTATCTTTATCCTCGTGGAGTCGCCGAAAACCTTAAAAAGCTCCGCCAGATCGTACAGCATTTCATCGGGAGGCATTTCGTCAAGCACCTTTTTGACCGTGTCGTCCTCCGCGCGGAGGTATTCGTTATCAGACATTTTCAATTTCCCTGCCTTTCCTGTAATCCAAAACACATTTTCATCTGTTCAGACTAACATATGTTTATCTGTTCATATGTTATCATATTTTTTTCCGTTTGTCAATAGTATAAATGAAAAAAAGAAAAAAATTTATTTTTTTATATTGCATTTTTTATTGTAATAGTGTATAATCATAATTAAAATAAACAGTGACCAAATCAGCGGAAGTTTATTCTGCAAGAAATATTCAGCCTCGGACAGCTGGGTCAGACGCCGGCGGCAACATTGTTGCCTTATTGATTAAGCGCAAAAGACGCTTTCGTATCTCAATTAAAACGTTGAGGATATTCGCTTTGAGTTTGTCCCTTAGGTATGCCGATATACTTTAAAGGACGTCTTAATATCAATAAGAGTAGTAAAAGTAACGGTTATTTCTTGCTGTATAGACTCTGAAAAAAGGCGGGCTCCCGCTTACGATATTATATACGCTCAAAGCCGTTTATCGGGTTTCGAGCGTTTTTTTGTACAAAAAAATACTACGAGAGGAAGCCTTAACGGCCGTAAACGGCTTTAAGCGCGATTGGAAAATTAAGGAATGGAAAACAAGCTTCGACTCTACGGCTTCAACAACCTTACAAAATCCCTCAGCTTCAATATTTACGACGTTTGCTACGCCAAAACCGAAAGAGAGCAAAGAGACTATATCGCTTATATAGACGAACAGTACAACAGCGAACGCCTGACCTCCATACTGATGACCTTGACGGAAATGATAGGCGCTCACGTTCTAAATGTTTCAAGGCAGGATTACGACCCTCAGGGGGCTTCGGTCACCTGTCTCGTGGCGGAAGGCTCAAAGCTGAGCAAGCTTTCCGGCGAAACCGAAACGGTAGTGGCGCACCTTGACAAAAGCCACGTCACCGTACACACCTATCCCGAATATCACCCCGAAAACGCCATAGCTACCTTCAGAGTGGACATAGACGTGGCTACCTGCGGAAAAATAACCCCTCTGTCAACTCTCGACTATCTTATAGGCAGCTTCGACAGCGACATCATCACCATGGACTACCGCATAAGGGGTTTCACACGGGATATAGCGGGCAAAAAATTATTCACCGACCATAAAATAACCTCGATACAGGACTATATAGACGACAGTATTATAAAAAAATACGACGCGGTGGACGTAAACGTTTATCAGTCCAATATTTTTCACACCAAAATGCTGATAAAGGAAATCGACCTTCAAAATTATCTTTTCAATCAGGACGTTTACGAGCTGCCCCCAAAAACAAGACTTGACATCACCAATAATTTAAGACAGGAAATGATCGAGATATTCAGCGGCAGCAATATATACGGATAGAATCCCATTAAATTTTTCAAAGGAAAAAACAAATGTCTAATTTGAATCAGGACAGAAGCCCCATAGAAGAAGCCCTCGAGGAATTTCATCTTAACCGGGTTGTGCCCTTCGACGTTCCGGGACACAAAAGGGGGAAGGGAAACGCGGAGCTTACCGCCTTTCTCGGCCAGCGCTGTATGAGCCTTGACGTAAACTCCATGCGCCCTTTGGACAACCTCTGCCACCCCGTATCCGTCATAAAAGAGGGGGAAGAGCTGGCGGCGGAGGCCTTCGGGGCAGGATACGCGTTTTTTATGGTGGGGGGCACTACCTCTGCGGTACAGGCAATGGTGTTCACCGCCTGTAAGCGGGGCGACAAGCTTATACTTCCCCGAAACGTACACAGAAGCGTTATAAACGCTATGGTATTAAACGGCGCGGTTCCCGTATACGTGGATCCCGCCGTGGACAAACGGCTGGGAATTTCCCTGGGAATGAGCGTAAAGGATCTGGAAAAGGCGATAAAGGAAAACCCCGACGCCAAGGCCGTACTTGTCAACAATCCCACCTATTACGGAATTTGCAGCGATATAAAAACCATAACCGACCTTGCCCACAAAAACGGTATGCTGATGCTGGCGGACGAAGCCCACGGCACTCACTTCTATTTCGGCGAAAACCTTCCCTTAAGCGCCATGGCTGCGGGAGCGGATATGGCGGCGGTAAGTATGCACAAAAGCGGCGGAAGCCTGACCCAGAGCAGCTTTCTGTTAACCGGAAAAAACATGAACAGCGGAAGGGTAAGACAGATAATCAATCTTACCCAGACCACCAGCGGCTCGTACCTTTTACTGTCCAGTCTTGACATCAGCCGAAAGAATCTGGCGGTAAACGGAAAAACCATTTTTAAAAAGGTCTGCGCCTTAGCCGATTACGCGAGAGACGAAATAAACCGCATAGGGGACTATTACGCCTTTTCCGGGGAAATAATAAACGGCGACAGTATTTTCGATTTCGACGCCACCAAGCTTTCGGTAAACACCGTGGACACGGGGCTTGCGGGTATTGAGGTGTACGACATTCTCCGGGACGAATACGACATTCAGATAGAGTTCGGCGATATGGATAATCTTCTCGCCTACATCAGCGTGGGAGACAGAGAAAGGGATGTTGAAAGGCTGGTGGGAGCAATGGCGGAGATAAGACGGCTTTATAAAAAGGATAAAACTGGTATGATGATATCCGAGTACATTGCCCCCAAAGTGGAAATAACCCCACAGGAAGCGTTTTACTCCGAAAAGGAATCCCTGACCTTAGACCAAGCGGTAGGGCGCATATGCAGCGAATTCGTAATGTGCTACCCCCCCGGAATACCCATTCTGGCTCCGGGCGAAAAAGTTACCGAGGACATAGTGTGCTATATCAAATATGCCAAAGAAAAAGGAAGCTTCTTAACGGGAGCGGAGGATATGAAAACGGATAGGCTCAATGTGCTGAAATAGAGCAGGGAGTAGAGAAGCAGAGAAGCAGAAAGGAAGCAAAAAATCAATGGATCTGTGGTTCAGCGAATATCACACAAAAAACGTAAAGCTTTCCATAAAGGTGGACAGACAGCTTCACAGCGAGACAAGCGATTTTCAGCGTATAGACGTTTTCGAATCCGAGGAATTCGGGCGTTTTCTTACCCTTGACGGATATATGATGCTCACCGAAAAAGACGAATTTATTTACCACGAAATGATAGTTCACGTTCCAATGGCGGTGAATCCCGAAATAAAAAAGGTTCTGGTTATCGGCGCGGGGGACGGGGGCGTTTTAAGAGAGCTTTCCCGATACGAACGCCTTGAAGTTATCGACCTTGTGGAAATAGACGAACGGGTGGTGGAGGTGTGTAAGGAATTTTTACCCGCCACCGCCTGCGGCTTTAACGACAAAAGGGTGAACGTGTTTTATCAGGACGGCCTGAAATTCGTCCGCCGCTGCGAAAACAAATACGACCTTATCATAGTGGACAGCACCGACCCCTTCGGCCCCGGCGAAGGCCTGTTTACAAAGGAATTCTACGGCAATTGCTGCAACGCCTTGACCGAGGCGGGAATAATGGTGAATCAGTGCGAAAGTCCCTTCTATTCCGAGGACAGGATCGCAATGCAAAGGGCTCATAAGCGCATAGTTGAAAGCTTCCCCATAAGTAAGGTATATCAGGCTCATATTCCCTCTTATCCTTCGGGGCACTGGCTTTTCGGCTTCGCGGCCAAAAAGCTTCACCCCATACGCTGTTTTGACCCCAACGCATGGATAAAGCTGGGAATCAAAACGAAATACTACAATCCTATGCTGCACATCGGCGCGTTCGCGCTTCCCAATTACGTTCAGGAGCTTCTGGAGAACGTGGAGGGTATAGTTTAAACAATATAAAATATATACAATGACGGAAAAAAGAAAGGTATGTCATAAAATGAAAAAAAGCCTTAACGTCGAGACCTTCATAGCCTGCGACAAGGAATATTCACTAGCCGACACGGTTATTTTCGGCGCCCCATTTGACGGCACCACAAGCTACCGCCCCGGCACGCGCTTCGGAGGAAAACAGATAAGAGCCGAAAGCTACGGCATAGAAACCTACAGCCCCTATCAGGATAAGGATCTGGAAGATCTTAAGGTATACGACGGGGGCGAGCTTGAGCTTCCCTTCGGAAATACCGAAAAGGCGCTGAAAATGATAGAAGATTACACGGACGGGGTGTTGAAAGACGGAAAAGTCCCCGTTATGATAGGCGGGGAGCACTTAGTCACTCTGGGAGCGGTAAGAGCCGCCCTAAGAAAATACCCGGATTTGAACATCGTTCATTTCGACGCCCACGCCGATTTAAGGGACGAATATCTCGGTGAAAGGCTTTCCCACGCCTGCGTCCTTCGCCGCTGCCACGAGCTGACCGGGGACGGAAGGATTTACCAATTCGGCATAAGAAGCGGCGAAAAGGGAGAATTTGCTTTTGCCGATAAGCACACGTATATGAAAAAATTCAGCCTTGACGGCCTGCGGGAAATATGCGAAAAGCTAAAGGGAAAGCCCGTTTATTTCACCATTGACCTTGACGTTCTCGATCCCTCGGTGTTCCCCGGTACGGGAACTCCCGAAGCGGGAGGAATAAGCTTCACCGAGCTTATAAACGGCATAATCACGGTCGGAGGACTTTTGAACGTAGCGGCGGCGGACATCAACGAGCTGTCCCCCCCCTACGATCAGTCGGGAATAAGCGCCGCCGCCGCCTGCAAGGCGCTGCGCGAGCTTCTTCTGGCCATTCACAGAGAAAAGATATGACGGAAAGGAACGCGTATGAATAAGCTTTTAGACAGACTCTCCTATAAGTACGGGCGTTACGGCATACCAAATCTTATGCTGTATGTGGTGATAGCTATGGCGGGCGTGTTTATCGTCGAGCTGTTTGTGCCCAATATGCCCTTGTCCTACTTCCTCTTTTTTGACAGGGGCAGGATTCTGGCTGGGGAATGGTGGAGAATAATAACCTGGGCGATAATCCCCGACAACACAAGCATAATTTTTATAATATTCAGCCTTTATATAAACTGGATGATAGGCAGCGCACTGGAGCAGCAGTGGGGCAAGTTCAAATTCAACGTCTACTATTTCATGGGCGTTATATTGACTATTATCGGCGGTTTCATAACGGGCTACACCTCCAACACCTACCTTTATTTCGCCATGTTCTTCGCTTTCGCGGTGCTTTACCCCGACCACCAATTTCTCCTTTTTTTCATTATCCCCATAAAGGTGAAATGGCTCGCCTTAGTGGACGCAGTGTTCTTTGTGTTCTCCCTGATAATGAGCATTATAGCGGGCGACATATCCTCAGCGGCGGCAAACGTCCTATCCATACTGAACTTTATACTGTTTTTCTTCGACGATTTCAGACGCTTCGTCAAAAATCAGATATACTACGCCAAACACAGAAAAAATTACAGAAACAATAAATACTGGAAATAACAAATCAAAAATAATCTCTCTGAAAGGAAAACAAAACCATGGGAAAATGTCTTATAATCGGCTGCGGCGGAGTAGCGGGAGTGGCAATACACAAGTGTTGCCAAAACGACGGCGTATTTGAGGGAATAATGATAGCTAGCCGCACCAAGTCAAAGTGCGACAAAATAAAAGCGGAAATAGAAGCGGCGGGAAAAACCAAAACCGTTATAGAAACCGCTCGGGTTAACGCGGACAATGTCGACGAGCTTATAAAGCTTATCGAGGGATATAAGCCCGACGTGGTTCTTAACCTGGCGCTCCCCTATCAGGATCTCACCATAATGGACGCCTGTCTCGCCACAAAAACCCATTATGTGGACACCGCCAACTACGAGCCCCCCGAAACCGCCAAATTCGAGTATAAGTGGCAGTGGGCCTACCGCGAAAAATTCAAAGAGGCGGGAATCACCGCCCTTTTGGGAAGCGGCTTCGATCCCGGCGTAACCGGCGTTTTCTGCGCCTACGCCCAAAAACACTATTTCGACGAAATAAACTATATAGATATTCTGGACTGCAACGGCGGCGACCACGGCTACCCCTTCGCCACCAACTTTAACCCCGAAATCAATATCCGCGAGGTGAGCGCAAAGGGCAGCTACTGGGAAAACGGCGGCTGGGTGGAAACCGAGCCCATGGAGATAAAACGTGTGTACAATTTCGAGGGAGTGGGCGAAAAGGATATGTACCTCCTTCACCATGAGGAGCTGGAAAGCTTGGGCCTTAACATAAAAGGAATAAAGAGAATACGCTTCTTTATGACCTTCGGTCAAAGCTACCTGACACATTTGAAATGTCTCGAAAACGTGGGAATGACCTCCATCGAGCCGATTGAATACGAGGGAAAACAGATCGTCCCCCTCCAATTTTTGAAAGCCGTACTCCCCGACCCCGCCTCCTTGGGCCCCCGCACAAAGGGAAAAACCAATATAGGCTGTATCATGAGAGGCAAAAAGGACGGAAAAGACGTCAATTACTATGTTTACAATATCTGCGATCATCAAGAATGCTATAAAGAGGTGGGAAGTCAAGCGGTGAGCTACACCACCGGCGTCCCCGCCATGATAGGCGCAATGCTGCTTATGACCGGACAGTGGAAGGGCGCGGGAGTTTACAATATCGAGGAATTCGACCCCGATCCCTTTATGGACGCGCTTAACAAATGGGGTCTCCCCTGGAAAGAGACCTTTAACCCGGTTCTTGTGGAGTAAAAAAACAATAAATGAACGAAAACATCAACATAAAAACCCCCTCATATATAATAGACCTCCCCGCTCTCACCAAAAACCTTGAAATATTAAAAAGCGTTGAGGACCGTTCGGGAGCAAAAATACTGCTGGCGCAAAAATGCTATTCGGCATACCGAACCTACCCCCTTATCGCGGAATATATAAGCGGCTGCACCGCCAGCGGCCTGTTTGAAGCGCGCTTGGGCCATGAGGAAATGGGGAAGGAAAACCATATTTTTTCCCCCGCCTATAGGGAAAACGAGTTTGACGATATACTTAACATTTGCGACCATATAAGCTTTAACAGCGTGGCCCAGTGGGAGCGCTTCAAGGACAGGGTTTTCGCCTGTCCGAAAAAAGTGTCCTGCGGAATAAGAATAAATCCCGAGCATTCCACACAGGAACACGGTATATACGACCCCTGCTCCGAATTTTCGCGTTTGGGCGCGGTGAGAAGCGCCTTTGACGGATTTCCCTCGGGTATAGAGGGGCTTCATTTCCACACCCTTTGCGAACAGAATTCCGACGCCTTGGAGGAAACGGCCAAGGCGGTGGAAGAAAAATTCGGCGATTTCCTCCCAAAAGTAAAATGGCTTAATATGGGGGGAGGACACCATATTACCCGCCCCGACTACGATATCGAGCGGCTGATAAGAGTTATAAGACATTTTTCGGACAAATACGGCGTTCAAGTATATCTGGAGCCAGGGGAAGCCGTAGCCCTAAACGCGGGTTTTCTCGCGGCGACGGTTCTTGATTTCGTTCACAACGGAATGGACATCGCCGTTCTCGACGCCTCGGCCGCCTGTCATATGCCCGACGTCCTCGAGGTGCCGTACCGCCCCGAAGTTTTGGGCGCGGGAAAGGCGGGCGAAAAGCCTTATACTTACAGGTTTGGGGGCAATACCTGCCTTGCAGGGGACATTATCGGGGACTACAGCTTCGATAAGCCCCTTAAATCCGGGGATAAGCTGTTTTTTAAGGATATGGCGATTTACTCGATGGTGAAGAATAACACCTTCAACGGAATGGCTCTCCCCGACATATGCATTTGGGACGGAGAAAAGCTTGAAGTGCTGAAAAGCTTCGGCTATGAGGATTTTAAAAAAAGACTGTAAAAAAAGCCAATAGAAAGCCATAATCAACCTATGGTTGAGCAACCGCAACCTACCGGTTATTGACAAATATTAAAATCATATTATAATTAATACTAATCCCTTTTAAAACTGTGGGATTAGTGTTTTGGGTGCAATCCCTTTTTAAACTGCGGGTATTACGCCGGTTTAAAAAGGGATTGGTATAAAGATATCAAATAAAAGGCGGTACGCCTTTCTGAAAGGAACGGAAATGATAAATTTTAAAAAAGGCTGCTACGCTGACGTCCGAATCGAGGATCGGTTCTCCACGGAAATCAGGTTCCTTAACGGAAAACTCAGCGAATCAAAGGAAAGGCTGGAAAAAAGAGCCTTTCTTCGCGTTTATGACGGAAAAATGTGGTATTATTCCTCAACCACCGATACCGAGCATATTCAAAAGGCTCTCGACGAGCTTTACGAGGTGGCGGAGCCGAATCCCGACATCGAAAACAATCCCGTCGTAAAACGCTTTGAGCGCAATAAGGATCACCTCGGAAGCTTTAAAGACAATTCGGTAAGAAATATCCCCATAGCCGAAAAGACCGAGCTGCTGAAAAGCCTTGCTCCCGTAACCTCCATGGAGGAATGTATGTCCATGCCCATCGGAAAATATATGGACAGAAACAGTATTTACGAATTTAAATCCTCTCTGGGCGCCGATATCTCCTACGATTACCAGACCTGCGGCGTGGTGCTCTTCTGCGATATAGTAGAGGGCGAAAAGAAGTTCAACGCGTTTTGGCAAGAGGGGGACACCGATTTCAACAGCCTTAAAGCGAAAACCGAAAGCGCCGAAGGCGAGTTTAAGGAACAGGTTGAGTTTATGCGAAATTCCGTTCCGGTGGAGGAAGGCGACTACCCCGTTGTACTCTCCCCCTTGGCGGCGGGAATATTCGCTCACGAATCCTTCGGCCACAAGTCCGAATCCGACTTTATGCTGTCCGACGAAACCATGAAAAAAGAATGGGAGCTGGGTAAACAAATAGGCTCCCCGATACTTACCATCTCCGAATTCGGCGAAATACCGGGCTGCGGATACACACCCTATGACGACGACGGAACAAAGGCGAGAAAAAATTACCTCATAAAAGACGGAATACTCGCGGGAAGGCTCCACAGCGCCGTTACCGCCGCCGCCTTAGAGGAAGGCGTGACCGGCAACGCCCGCGCGGTGGACTGTACCTACGAGCCTTTGGTGCGTATGACCACCACCTATATAGAAGCGGGAAACGAAACCTTTGACAGCCTTATCGCCCCCATAAAGAAAGGCTATTACGTTAAGACCATCAAACACGGCTCCGGAATGAGCACCTTCACCATTGCCCCCTCGGTATCCTATGAAATAATCGACGGTAAGATAGGCCGCCCCGTTCAGATAAGCGTTATTACCGGAAACGTCTTTGAAACCTTGGGGCTGATCGACGGACTTTCCGACACCGTAGAGCTGAAATCCTTCGTGTCGGGCGGCTGCGGAAAAATGGAACAGTTCCCGCTCCCCGTGGGCTTCGGCGGCCCCTATGTCCGCGTATCCAAAATAAAGGTTCAGTAAGAAAGGTAAATATATATGGAAAAAGAAAAGCTTATTTGGAAAAACAACGAGATTTCCCTTAACGTTACCGCCGGAAAAATAGATTCCTACCGCCGTACCGAGGAAACAAAAAATACCGTAAGGGTTTATGAGGACGGAAAAATCGGCATAGCCGGCTCTTTGGGCGAAATAGACGAGGAGGCCCTTACCGAATCGGCGAAAAAGGCCCTTTCCTACGGAATAGAGTACCCCTGCGAGCTTCACGGCAATACCGTTAACGCCGACGACGCCCGCGAGATAATACCCGCCAAGGAATTCATTCCGAAAATGCAGGGCTTTCTCGACCGAATAACAAAAGAGTGCCCCAATTTCACAGTCAGCGATAAAATAAAGCTTTCCGAGCTTCGCCACGCCTATGAAAACAGCAAGGGGGCAAAATTGTTCTCCTCCTCAAGCTGGCTGGAATTTTCCCTAATCTTTCAGAGTAAGGGCGCGGGCAACCTTTTCGACGCCTCCTATGAAGGGTACGTAAGAGAATTTGACGAGGACGCGGCGGTAAAAGACTGCAAGCTGCTCCACAACTCCTTTTATAAAAACGCCGACATAGAAGAAGGGATATACCCCGTATTCATGCTTTCGGAAGTTCTTTTGGGGCGCACCGCCGACCAGCTTTTCGCCACGACCTACTCCTCGGGAGCCTCTCTGCTCAGCGGAAAAATCGGCGAAAAGGTGTTTGACGAAAAATTCACCCTCTACGACGACAGGAACCACTTAACCTGTCCCCCCGCCTGCGTTTTCGACGACGAAGGCGAATTTGCCCCCGAATTTAAACAGGTATTCGTAAAAAACGGAACCCTCACCAACGTTTTAACCAACAAAATGTACTCAAAAATCTTTAATCTCCCTCCGGCCGCCACTGCGGGAGCCGCCTATGACGGCGTTCCCCTGTTTACGGCGCAGACACTCTCCACCGAGCCTACCGCCGACTCCGCCTCGGAGATTACCAAAGAAAAAGCGGTGCTTGTAATGATAGCCAGCGGCGGCGATATGACCCCCGCGGGACACTTTGCCACCCCCGTTCAGCTTGCCTTCTTAGTGGAGAACGGAGAGATTGTGGGAAAGCTCCCCGACATAGGAATTTCCGGGGAATACTTCGACCTGTTGGGAAAAGATTATCTGGGTACGGCGGAAAAGGCCTTTTTCCCTTCTCTGAAAAAATCTTATATGGCTTGCAAAATGAAGGTTACAAAATAATTTTATTTGACAGTATTTTTAGAACCTGTCCACATAGGAATTGGCACGCGTCTTTTCGGCAGATTTTGCCGATGACTGCGTTTCGTCATTTGCTTTGCTGTCGGCGCGTCCTTGCGCCGACTTTGGGCAAATGACCGAACACCTC
>CATLBH010000035.1 GCA_949878745.1 uncultured Ruminiclostridium sp.
CCGGCTTGCTGTCGCAAGTCAAGAAATTTTAACACACGAGGTGTTCGGTCATTTGCCCAAAGTCGGCGCAAGGACGCGCCGACAGCAAAGCAAATGACGAAACGCAGTCATCGGTAAAATCTGCCGAAAAGAGGCGTGCCAATTCCTATGTGGACAGGTTCTAATACCCACAGTTTAAAAAGGGATTGCCCCCGAAACACTAATCCAACAGTTTAAAGAGGGATTAGTATAAGAACGTGTTCTTATTTTTCGGTCAATTTGTCCCGACAGTAGCTGTCCAGAAATTCGCTTAAACACTCCAGAGGGTCGCCGCCGCCTATCTTAACTTTTACATTAACCCTTCCCGTCATATTAAGCGCCACTCTGTCCCTCATGGCGTCCGTACATTTTCCTATCATTTCAATGTCGGGCTTTTCGGTATAAAACAGCAGGTTGTCTCCGCTCTGAACGATTTCCTCTATTCCGGCTTTTTCCGCTCTTGTCCTTAAAAGAGCCACCTTCACAAGGCCGTATACCGATTTCGGCACGTCGCCGTAGCGGTCAATAAGCTCGTCGGTCACGTCCAGCATATCCCCTTCGCTTTTTATGGACGCTATTTTACGGTAACAGGTAATGCGCTGGGCGGAGCTTGGGATATAGCTTTCGGGAATATAGGCGTTTATCTTTATATCCACCAGACATTCCTTGGCGGCTTTGGGGGCTTTCGCGTTTTCCTCCAGCCCCTGTTCCTTTACCGCTTCGTCCAGCAGCTTAAGGTACATATCGTAGCCCACCGCCGTAAGATGTCCCGACTGGCTTGCTCCCAAAATAGAACCGGCTCCGCGTATTTCAAGATCTCTCATGGCAATGCGGAAGCCGCTTCCGAATTTCGTGAACTCTCTTATTGCGTCCAGTCTTTTGGTGGCCACCTCGGACAGGATCTTTCCTCTTTTAAAGGTAAAATAGGCGAAGGCGCGCCTGTTTGTTCTTCCCACTCTTCCTCTCAGCTGATGAAGCTGGGCAAGCCCCATATTTTCAGCTCCCTCGATTATAAGGGTGTTGCAGTTGGGAACGTCCACCCCAGTTTCTATAAGAGTGGTACAGACCAAAAGATTTATTTCGCCGTTTAAAAGCTTGCTCCACACCTCCAGAAGCTCGTCCTCCTCCATTTTTCCGTGGGCGATGCCTATGGAGGCTTCGGGCACCAGCTCGTGAAGCTTTGCAGCGCAGTTGGTGATGCTTTCCACCCTGTTGTGAATATAGTACACCTGGCCGTTTCGGCGCAGCTCCTTGCTTATGGCGGAGGCCACTATGCCCCAGTCGTGTTCCATTACGTAGGTAGTTATGGGCTGTCTGTCCTGAGGGGGAGTCTCCAGAACGCTCATATCCCTTATGCCCGTCATTGCCATATTTAAGGTTCGGGGAATGGGGGTGGCGGATAAGGTTAGGATATCCACCCCCGAAAACATTTCCTTGAAACGCTCTTTATGGGCGACGCCGAACCTTTGCTCCTCGTCGATTATCACCAGTCCTAGGTCTTTGAACTCCACGTCTTTCTGAACCAGTCGGTGAGTGCCTATAACTATGTCCACAATACCTTTTTTCAGGTTTTCCAGCGTCTTTTTCTGCTCCTTCGCCGTAACGAAGCGGGAGAGCAAGGCTATATTCACGGGGTAGCCCTCCATTCGCCTTAATACCGTTTGGTAATGCTGCCAGGCGAGAACGGTGGTGGGGCAAAGCAAAGCGCACTGTTTTCCGTCGTTTACGCACTTAAAGGCTCCGCGAAGCGCCACCTCGGTTTTTCCGAAGCCCACGTCGCCGCAGAGCAGTCTGTCCATGGGCGAGGCTTTTTCCATATCCGACTTTATTTCGGCGGCGCACCTCAACTGGTCGTCGGTTTCAACATAATTGAAGCGGTTTTCGAATTCCTCCTGATCCCTGCTGTCGGGGGAGAAGGCGAAGCCCTTGCTTTTTAAGCGTCTGGCGTAAAGCTCGGTGAGTTCCTTCGCCATTTCCTTCGCCGCGGCCTTGGCTTTTGTTTTCGCCTTTTGCCACTGGTCGGTGTGAAGCTTCGAAAGCTTTACCGTGCTTAAATCCGCGCTTCCTATATAGCGGGATATCAGGTCAAGCTGAGTTACCGGCACATAAAGCACGTCGGTGCCCGCGTATTTTATTTTGATATAATCCTTGCTTACCCCGCCGTCCTTTATATTCTCCACGCCCTCGAAAACGCCGATTCCGTAGGTATTGTGAACCACCAGATCCCCTGCCGCTATCTCGTCCAGAGAGTTGATTATTTCCGCTTTTTTTCTTTTGGGGGCACTTTTCTTTATGCTGGTCACCGCCGTGTGGGATAAACATACGTATTTCGCGTCGGGATAGTCGAAGCCGGCGGAAAGCATTCCGGGGAGCACGGTTATAACGCCTTTTACGGGCTTGTTGCTGTTGGGAGAATAGTCCGCCCTGAAGCCGTCGGCGGTGAGATCCTCCGCCAGGGTTTTTCCCGCCTTCTCTGTGCCCGCGAATATTGCCACGGAGTAACCGCCGTCGGTGTAATCGGAAAGCTGTTCCTTAAGAACCGCGTATTCGCCGCCCCATAGGGAAACGGAATTGGCCTGCATGGGAATAATCTGATCCAGCTCTATGCCTCCGCCCCTTATAAAGTTGTCCAGATAAAGCCTTAATTTTTCGTGAAGCTTTTCGGCGTATTCTCCTTTTGTGAGACAATACAAGTCAAGCCCTTTGCAAAGAGTCCCTTCCTCAAAAAGGGTCTTTAGCTCTTCCGTATGCTGGGCGAAAGCGGCGCGGAGATTTTCGTTACAGCCCGTATTTTCGCACACCACTATGGTTTTTACGTAATCGAATATGCTTTCGGGTTTTTCACAGCATAAGGGGAAGTATTTGTCCCCCATAAGGGTAAGCCCGCCTTTAAGCCTTTCGATATCGCGGTTAAGCTTTTTTATCGCCTTATCCGAATTTTTCCCCTTCTGTTTGGATATAAGCTCCTTTATTTTTTCGGCAAGCTCCTCGCCGCCGCAGAGAAGCTCGGTGTTGGGGGCAATTCTTATTTCGTCTATGTCGTCGGTGCGGCGCTGGGTTTCTATTTCAAAATAGGACATTCTGTCTATTTCGTCGTCCCAGAATTCTATTCTTACGGGTCTGTCGCTGTTCACGGGAAAAATGTCGAGAATGGAGCCGCGCGCCGACATCTGACCGCGCCCCTCTACCGCGTCAAAGCGGGCGAAGCCCGCCCCCACAAGCTTTTCCACCAAATGCGGCAGGTCGTGCTCCGTGCCTTTTCTTAAGGTCACCGAGTTTTCCCGAATTTGCTTTTTCGAGAGGGTAAGCTGTATGGCGGAGTCGGGGGAACAGACCGCCATGGGAATACTTCCCTCGGAGAGTCGGTACAGAACCTCTATTCTTTTTCTTGTGTAATCTCCCGACACCGCCTCCGCGTCGCCCAAGGTCATATCTTTGGCGGGGAACAGGAGGGCGGTTTCCTTTCCGCTTAAGGTGTTAATATCCGCCGTCAGCTTTGCCGCGTCGGCTTCCGACTTGGTTATCACCAATACGGGCGCTTCGCCGCAGTAGGCGAGACGGGACAGAAGGTGCGCCTTGTGTATGCCCGCAAGACCCGTCACCAGAGAGGGGCGGGAGGGGTTTTTCATCGCTTTTTCGGCGCGGACGAATTCGGGAAGATTCTGGGCGAGCTTCGAGAAGTATTCCATTTTTACGTGTTGTCCTTTCGTTTGTCAGAAACAACAACAGGGGCGTAAATTCAATTACGCCCTGTTGGTATTTTTATAAATCAGTAAATAAATCGGATTTAACGGGCGTTTTCCGTCGTGGTTTTGTTAAGCTTCGGGATAAGGAATTTGGCCAGTACCTTAGCGATAGCCGCTCCTGCGACAAAGCTTACCGCAGCTTCCACAACGCCGTTAAGTCCCACAAATCCCACCAAAAACGCCCAAATGGTATCGGTAGCGATTCCCCAGCTGTTCATTTCTCCGATAAAGGCTTCGTTTTGCCAAAAAAGAAGTATAATACTTCCCATAAAGAATGCCGTATTCAATACCGATACGGAAAGGCTTGAAACCGCATACGAGACCATCTTGGTTTTATCCACGCTTCTGAGCGCTTTAAAAACAAGTCCGCCGCAAAAGCCGCAAAGTATTCGGGGGATTAAGCAGACCAGCAAAGTCAGAGCGGGATTAAGGCCAAGCATAAACACGCCGAACGCGGACATACCGAAACACTGAATAAAACTCGTTATTCCGAATACTCCGCCCAATATCGCGCCGCATACGGGGCCCAACAGCATGGCTCCCACTGCGACGGGAATAGTCATAAACGTAATCTCGATCGCTCCTACCTTTAAGTAACCGATGGGCGTAAACGCGAAGATTATCATAATTGCAATAAGTACGCCCATTTGCACCAGCTTAAGTGTTTTTTCTCTTGTGTTTGACATAATTTTCTCCTTTGCTGAAGCCCCATTGTCGGAGGGTGCCTCGCAGGGTTTTATATTTACGGCTTTTGCCGTGAACCCTCAATGATCGAAAACGGCTGCAGCGGCTGTTTTACTGCCGCGCTATTATTTTATCACAGTTTTTTTAAAAAATCAATATAAATATTAAGGAAAAAAACGCTTTTATGCTCTTCAATTTGTGATCATTTCTTTTTTCCGGTGTTTTTTTCGTAAATAGCCTTAAGTCCTTTCAGAAGGAGCTGTCTGTCAACTTGAAAATCGCTTTCGCAGTATTCTTTTATCACGCTGCTGAACCCGCCGGTAGCCACCACCGAACAGTCGCCTCCCAGCTGTTTTTTGAATTTCGCTATAAAGCTGTCCAACATTCCCGCGTGGCCGTAAAGGAGACCGGAACGCATACAGTCAACGGTGTTTCTTCCTATCACCGGAGCGCCGCCGTCTAAGCTTATCATGGGAAGGGAGACGGTTTTCCCCGTAAGGGCCTCTAAGGATATTTTAATTCCGGGAGCGATAATGCCGCCGATAAAGCCGCCGTTTTTGTCCACGGCGTATATTTTCGTGGCGGTGCCCAAGTCTATTACTATACAGGGGAGGGGGTAAAGCTCTTTCGCTCCCGCCGCGCCGCACACAAGGTCGGCCCCCAGAGTGGAGGGATCGTCTATAAGAATGTTAAGACCCGTTTTTATGCCCGCGCCTATCATAAGGGGGGTAACGCCGAAGGCACGGTTAACGGAGATTTTAAGCTGATCGGATACGGGGGGAACCACCGAGGAAATTACGGCGCCTTTTATTTCTTCCCTTTTTATGCCGTAGAGATTGAAGATCTGTTCCATGGTAATGGCGTACTGATCCGCCATACGGTGGCGGTTAGTGTCCATTCGGGATTCGAGAACAAGATTTTCGCTGTCAAATACTCCGAATACTATGTTTGTGTTGCCTATGTCTATTGTCAGGATCATTTTCTCTTTTTCCTTTCTTTTGAATAATTGAGTATCTATCTATGATTATATTGTTTTTCCATTACGTTGTCAATAAAACCCAATAAAAAAATTACAAAAATGTCACAAAAAAACAATATGTTTTCCCTTGACAAAATACTTTGATTTGGGTATACTTAACTGTGTAATACTATTTTTTATAAAGAAAAAGGAAAGGAAAAACAGACATAATGGACGGTATCCCTTTGGTCAGCGTTATTGTTCCCATTTACAAAGTGGAAAAATACATCAAACACTGCCTCGATTCCATAAAAGCGCAAACATTTGAAAACTACGAAGTGATTATGATAAACGACGGAACTCCCGACGGCTCGGCGAAAATTGCCGAAAAATATACTTCCGATCCCCGCTTCAAGCTTTTTCATCAACAAAACGGCGGAGTCGGAAGCGTAAGAAACAAGGCCATCGGCCTGGCACAGGGCGAATATCTGGCCTTTGTGGACAGCGATGACAGCGTTTTGCCCGATCATCTGGAAAATCTGTACAAGGCCGCGGACGAAAACAATGCGGATATAGTCTGCTGCGGCTATCGCTGCTGCGATGAAGAGGGAAAGCATTCGAGAACAAGCAAAATAATGAAGCACAAAGGAGTGTATTCCGCTGAAGCGTTGTACGGAGACATCATAAGAGACATTTCCATTAGGCGCTATCTTTGGAATAAGCTTATCAGAAAAACACTTTTCACCGAAAACGGCCTTTATTTCCCGAATATGCTTTTTGAAGACACCTGTATGCTCCCAAAGCTTTTTTATAACGCGAAAAAAATCGCGGTAATAAAGAACAAAACCTACGTCTATACTCACAGAAAAAGCAGTATTACGGGATTCAACGACAAGCGCTGCATAGGCAACTATCTTAAAGCCAACGAAGAGGTGGAACGCTATTTTACGGATACTCCCGAAGGAGAAATCTATAATAAGCATATGCTCTATCAAAAGATAAAAACCGCTTCCGTAACCTATTGCTGGCTTGTGATACAGATTTTCAAGCTGAGAGACCCCGAAAGCTTTAAGGAAAATCTGTCAAAAATAAACAGATATCTTACCGCCCCCCCTTTTCGCGCCGCCCGCGGCTCACAAAGCCGAGGATACGGAAAAAGACATAGTCTCAGAGAAGCCCTGTTGAAATTATATAAGTAATAAAGCAATCCAAAAATTAAAAAGGAACAAAGCGACGCCTGTCTTTTCCGCTTCCCTTTCGGACACCGAAAGGGAAGCAGGGGAGTCCGAAGGACGGGAACATGTCCCCAAAAGAGTATATATTACGTACTGATTAAGCTGGTTTTAACTTTTGTTGGATTGCTATAGTATAAATTTATTTTCGCAAAAACGAAAAACAAGCGGAATTTTTACCGATTTTACCGAAACGAACGGAGATCAAATGGAACACATTCTGATTGTGGACGACGACCTCTATATAGGAAATATGGTGGAGGAAGTCCTGACCAAGGAGGGTTACAGAGTAAGCCGCGCCTATTCGGGAACCGAGGCGGCCATTAAGCTGTCCGAAGCCGACCCTGATCTGGTGCTGCTCGATCTTATGCTTCCGGGGCTGTCGGGCGAGGAGCTGTTGCCCAAAATAAAGGATATCCCCGTAATAGTCGTAAGCGCCAAGGCGGATACGGAAAACAAGGTCGGTTTGCTTCTTGCCGGCGCGGCGGATTATATCACAAAGCCCTTTGACATAAAGGAGCTTACCGCGAGGATAAAGGTACAGCTGCGAAGACCCTCGGAAAGATCTGCCGACGGGCTTAAATACGACGATATAACTCTTTATACCGATTCGCACACCGTAAAGGTTAACGACAGCGAGGTAAAGCTTACCCGAACCGAATATGCGGTTCTTAAGCTGCTTATGCTCAATCCCAACAAAGTGATGGCAAAATCCACGCTGTTGGATAAAATAAGCCTTGACACCCCCGACTGTACGGAAACTTCCCTTAAAATACATATCAGTAATTTAAGAAAAAAGCTTAAGGAAATAAGCGATAAGGATTATATCGAGTCGGTATGGGGGATTGGATTTAAGATGAAATAAGGGAATTTAAAAAATTGTTATTGTTTGCCAGCCTTATACTAATCTTTAATCATATTGTAGACGAAATCGGAAATATGATTAAAGATTAGTATAAGAATCCCCTCCTCCCCCTTACCGCAATACAAGAAAATCAACAATAAAAAAATCCGTAACCCCGCCAAAGCGAGATTACGGATTCTTTTCATTTCATACCGTTCTTTCCCTTAGTACGCAATCCCCAAAAGGCATCACATACCGGTAATACCCGATCTCTCGATACCCTCGATAAACTGCCTCTGCAAGAAGCAATAAATTATGATTATCGGGAGAAGGGATATAAGACAGCCTGCCTCAATCCAGACCATAAAGTCCGCGGCAACGCCGGTAGGTGAACCGCCGTTCAGCCAGCTTGAAATGGTGGTATATAGGTTGCCTATCTGAAGAGCAATGGTGTCCGCGTCCGCAAAGAACATATTGGACACGTACGAGTCGTTCCAGTACCATACCAAAGAGAAAATAAATACTGTCAGGAACGAGGTTTTTGCGTTGGGCACCATTATGCGGATAAAGGTGCCGAAGGGGCCGCAGCCGTCAAGGTGCGCCGCGTCCTCAAGCTCCTTGGGAAGTCCTCTGAAGAACTGCCTGAATAGGAGGATAAAGAGTCCCGCGCGGATACCGTTAACAAAGAACGCCTGTAAATACAGCGCCATTGGCGAGTCGGTGAGGTTTAAGCCCGGTTCGGCTCCGCCCTTAATCGCTGAGATTATTCCGAAAACGTCAAAGTATCTGAACTGCATAAACTGAGGGATAAGGATAACCTGTGTGGGAACTATGATCTGGAAAATAACTATTACAAACAGGAGTCCTCTTCCCTTAAACTTGAATCTGGCAAACCCATAGCCCGTTATGGCGCAGGTAACCACCTGAAGCAGCGAACAGATTACGTTTACCGAAATGGTGTTCAGCAGTACCGATCCCATATGGGTGGCCTGCCATGTCTCCGTAAAGTTGGAGAAAATCACGGTCTTGGGTATCCACATGATAGAGGGGTCGTTCATCTCATACTGGGGACGGAACGCGCAGGATACCATAAACAACATGGGCTTAAGTATAACGAACGCCAGACCGAACAGGATTATAAACCTGAATACCGGCCATACCTTATCGCTTACTCTTCTGCCGAATATGTAGCGGTAGTGCTTCTTTTCCGCCTCGCTGTAGGTCTTGTAATTCCTCAGTATCTCCATATTGCTGATGTGATACTGCTTGTGCAGAGCCTTGCGCTGTTTTTCCAGCTCCTTAAGCTCTTTTTTGGTGTACTTCTTTTCTTCCTTGGCGTCGTCGTCACTCACTCTCACGACGGTATCCTTAAGAGCCTCCGTCGCGTGATTTTCAACGGCCGCCTGGGCGGGAGCTTCCGAAGTTTCGGTTACCGCTTCCTTTGTATCGGTCACTTCGGGAGTAACGGGAGCGGTGTTCTTCTTTTCAAGATCGTTGTCTTTCTTAGCCACTTTCGTCCCTCCTTAATCTACTTGATAGAATACAAACTTAGAAACAATAGCCGAAATAATGCCCAAAGCCACGCCGACTATCGCAAAGTAGGTCCATGCCATCGAGGTGCTTACGCCGTACTGCCAGCTGGTGGCCTTTGCCATTATCTGATCCATTACCGGGTTGGCGGCGTCGATAAAGTTGTCGATGACCGTATAAATAAGGTTCGCAAGAATCATGGGGCTGATGGTGGGGAAGGTTATCTTCCAGAAGAACTCCCAGCCGGTAGCGCCCTCCATCTGAGCCGCTTCCTTGGCGGCGGTGGGGATTTGCTGAAGCGCCGAAAGGAAGATGATCGTTTGAATGCCGCAGCGCCAGATAAGGTTGAACAAATCGGACGCAATGGTTCCCAGCTGATCCGCCATGGATTGGCTGATGTTGGCGAAGCCCATAAACTCCATGAAGGAGTCCACCATATCCACCTCGAACAGCGAGCTGAACTGTGACGCGTCGCCCACGCCCTGGCTGGCCATATCGCCGTTGATAACGCTGAGCACGGGGCCAGTCGCTACCAGTACGGGGATAAAGAATATGGCTCTCACAAGACCCCTCGCCTTGAATTTCTGGTTCAGAAGAAGCGCTATAAACAGGCTGAATACCAGAATCATAAAGGTATCCATAGGCATCGCGCTGATGGATTCCATAAGGTTGGGCACATAGTCCTGATCCGCGTTGAAAATGTCGTAATAGTTTTTAAAGTTGTTCCATTCGCAATAAATACCGGGTCCCGTCATACCCTCGTATTCCTGCCAGCGATCCGCGCTGACCGGGGTGGTGTTTGAGAGCGAATAGTGTATAGAGGTGATCAAAGGGATAATGAACATATAAAGCGTTCCGACGATCCAAAGAGCGATGAACGCATAGCCGTATAGCCTTTTCTTCTTTTCGTAGGATATTCTCGACTTTTTTATCTCCACGGGCTTCCCGCCTCCGCGCTTGGCGAATTCCTCACCTTCCGCCGCTCCTTTGGTTATTTTTTCGGGAGCAGTCTCAGCGGTGCTTTCGGCGGCCTCCGCCGTTGTTTCGAGAACTTCTTTTTTCGAAGCGAAATTTTCAGCCATCAGTTATCCCCTCCTTTCCGTAAGGAATCGGCAAGATTGTACTCCTGTCCGTTCATGGTATAGGTGTAATTGTCGATGTCAACGCCTATCACAGTACCGTCCGAATATGTGGTTTCAAAGGTTTTTTCGGTCAATCTCTCATACTTTACGATGGTTTTGTCGCTTAACGAAGAGATTATTCCGTTAAGCAGCTTATATTCCTCCGCCGCTCTCTCGAGCCAGCCCGCATAGTTGGAATAAAACAGCTTGTCAAAGTCGCTGTCCGTGAAATCGTTGGGGGTGGCGTACATCATTTCGTAATGAACGCCCGAACCGGTCATAAGCGAAAGAAGCAGAAGCTCTTCCGCGTTGGAGCTTGCGTTTATAGCCTTGGAGGTATAAGGAATATAACCGTGTACAACCGCCTGATAGAAGGGAACGTCATAGTCGAACAGGTCATAGTTAGAGCTGTAAAGCGGTATGTCGGTTATGGCTGAAACATAAGGCAAAGCGTAAGCGTTGCACTGCTGGGCAATAATGGAAATACCTGCGTCGTTCAGCTGCTGATAGCCTGCGGTAAGTATCTTTATGGAGTCCTCTCTGAGTATATGCTCTTTTCCGTCGGCGTTTCTTCTTCCGAAATCGCTGTACAAGGTTTCGGTGGCCTGATTGAGGGAAATATGGTTAATGCCCTCGGCGTTAAAGGAGCGAACCAGCTTATTGAACACATCCGGCCAGTAATAGGGGGATAAAATCGTCCAGTTGGGCTTTACACCGGTAATGGGAGTACCGAACGCCAACTCGAAATCCGTCTGAGTGGCGTAAGCGTTGGTAATTCTTTTAGCGCTGTTCAAAGTGAAGGAATAACCCGCGCCGCTCTCCTTATACTCCATAAAGTCAACGCTGGGATAAACGGTATAACCCTTGCCGTTGCAGTAAGAATAAAGTTCCTGAAAATCATTCTTTCCGCCAAGCTTTCCGGAATAATCCACTCCGGTGGATACTCTTCCTCTTACGCCCGTGTCGTTAAAGTCCTTATAGATAAGACGGATATCGTCCACTCCCATGGCGGTGAGCTTTTCGAGTATCTCTTTAGCCTGGGAATAAGATGTGGCCACTGTCTGCATATTTACGGGGAAGCCCAGAACCGACTGCTTCTTTACGGTACCGCCCACGGTGGTGATATAAAGAGCGTTGGAGTCTTCCATGGACTGATTCTTAAGCCCCTTTTCCTCTACAAGATAATTGCGGTAGGTGTCCGCCATATCGGCGATCCCTATTTCGTCGTCGGACATAAGATAATAGCGAACCTCGATATTGTCTATTCTTACGTCGCCCGACTGGAACACCGTCAGAGGGGTCTTGGTACCCATGGTATAGGTGTCGGTGGCTCTGAACTCGAAGCTGAACCATGCGCTGTTGATGGAGGTTGTGGCCTGGCCGTTTACCGAAGCGTTAACGGAAGCGTAAGCGTCTCCCTTTGTAACAACGCTCAGCATGGCCTCGTTTTTGCCGTTTATGTCCTTGACAATACCCATAACCGGAAGGTAAACCTGTTCGTCCTTCTTGCCCATTGAGGTCCTGCTTACCGCCAGGTCGCTGCCGTAAATCTTGGAGTTGTATACGGTGGTGGACATCTTTCCGTTATTGAAATTTATTACCGCGCCCGAGCCGTCGGGAACGAAGATATATCCGTTTTCGTCGGAACGTCCCGCGCCGAAGGAGGGCATAAGGTTCATGGTGATAATCTTATAGGCCTTCAGATCGTCGCCGTCCTGAACCTTTTCGTTGATTTCGTCGGTGTGGACGGTGGCGCTGATACCGTAATCCGTAATTACGATGGAAACGGGTACGGAAATGTTCTGACCCGCGAATTCATAAACGAACTTAACGCCGTTTTCTATTTTTTCCACACTAAAGGTCTTTTTATTTACGCTGGCCTCTTTCGAGAGGGTGGTGGTGTTCAAAAGTGTGTTGGTTCCCACGTCCAGCGCTCTGTATGTAATTGTGGAAGCCATTAGATTTTTCTGAACGCCGCCCGCGATTGGGTCGGATTCGTAATCATAGGGGGTGGACCACCAGATATAGCCGCTCTTGTTGTTCTTAACGGCAAATATACAGGTTTCCTCGTTAACGTACATGGTATAAGCGGAGTTTTTCGCTATCTCGGTCATCGCCGACAAAGCTTCTTCCTCGGTAACGGGCTTTTCCTCGTCCTCGGCTGTTTCCGCCGGCGCTCCCTCCGCCGTACCCGCTTCGCCTCCGGTGCCGTCGGCTGCGGGAACGTTTTCGGTCTGTGCCGCGTCTGTCTGATCCGCGTTTTCCGACCAGACGACGCTTGAGCTCAGCACCATGGTTACCGCCAGTACCGCCGCCAGCATCTTTCTTTTGAATTTTAGCATTTTATAACCATTCCTTCCTTTCGAGAAGTGTAAGTGTATTTATTGCTTCTGTTTCGGAATATCCCCGTCAGCTCATGTTGAATCTGTACATAAGCTCGGTATATACCGAGTAAACAAACATTACTATCTGCTGAAACAGAGATATAAGAAGGATAAGTACGAGAATAATGATAACCATTGCCACCAAGGTGAAGATTATCGCTAAAATGGTCTTGGGCATGGTATACTGATGTACCGCCTTCATAGCCGATATGACAAGAACCGCGGACCATACGAGCCCCAAACCCGAAATGAAGGAAAGGATCGTGCCCTCCTGTCTTGTCAAAATGTTGGAAGCAAAGATATATACAACCTGGGAAATAATGTAAGGCACCAAAGCATAGGCGGTGACGCACATTACCTGCTGCATCTTGCCCTCGCCGTTAAACAGAGTGCACAAAGACCAGTTACCCACTACCCAAATAAAGAATATGATAACCGAGCTTGAGAACAAGGGCACGACATTGAATACCTTTTCGAAATTCATCTGGAACACGAAGCCCGTCATAAGACGCGCGGCCACCGTTACGATAAAAAAGCACAGGACTATAACAAGCGCAACCTTGCTGTTGTATGCTTTTTTCCATCTTACGTCCTCAAAGCCCTCAAAGGGGTGTCTCGCAACATAAAACGGCCATTTCCACGCGGGCATATCAAGATCAAACCGCATTACCGTCACCTCCCGCCGCTGCTCTCTTCTTTTTCTTTATCATCTTGCCTACCTTGGACAGTACCACAAGAACGACTATAAGAATCAGCACAACTATCATGAATATGTTGAAATATTCTCTTATCATATCCATGCGGTATTCCTTAAAGGCTCTGTTATAACCGCCCCTGCTGTTCATATAGAAATAATCCATCGCCTTCTCGTTTTCGCCCATGGTGTAATAGGCGTTTCCGAGACCGATATATGCAAACCAATAGTTGGAGTCTCTGAGTATGATTTCCTCAAAAGGCTCCTTTGCCTCCTGATACAGACCCCTGTTGAACATTTCAACGGCGCCGTGTACCATTTCGCCGAATTCGGTGAGCTTAAAGGTGGTTATGGTGTTTTTACGTCCGTCGGTGACGTAAACCTTTCCGTTAAGGTTCTCTATGGCCGTAGGGGAAGTGAAGAGACCCTTCTGGGAGCCTTCGCCTCCGAAAATAAATTCAAGGTCAAGCTGATCCGAATACTGGAATATTCTCTTTTCGGAAAAGTCCAGAAGGAACACGTTGCCCTCGCTGTCCACGTCCACGTCGTCGATGGTGGAGGCGTAGGAGGTTCCCCCGTAATAAAGGGGAAGGTCGCCGAACATAAACTGGTCAATACCCATATTAAGGTAAATGTTTTCACCGGCGGGGTTAAGCTTCTTCAAAACGTCCTTGTCGGCGTTTTTCGAGGAAGTAACGGTGTAGATAAAGCCCTGATCGTCGATATCGCAGTTGGCGATCTCAATGGCAACCGCTCTCGCTCTTTTCCTCATCTGCTCACGGTTCATAAACAGACTGTAAAAAGCATTCTGTAAAACCTCGGCGGTTGTTTCGACGCGGTTCGCGCCATAGTAACCGTTGAAGGCTCCTTCGCGGCTGAACTGTACCATACCGTTTGTGATAGAGGGAATAACCACATATACGTTAAACGCGTTGTCCACAACAACCTTATCGGGACGGAAAGAGATGTCCGCGTCGTAAAGGTCGTTTGAAGGTCTCGTATACTCGAAAAAAATCCTTCCGTCGGCATAACAGGCCAATACTCTCGAATTCATGGAGTCGGCTATGTATAAAAGCGTTTCTCCCCCGTTGTGGGTCACGAAAATTCCTTTAGGGGTGTCCAGTTTGGTATTCTTGACTATGCTTTTTTCTTCGGGGAACTCGTCGGTATAGGTGAAGGTGTCCAATACCTTGGCCGAGTTCAGGTTTTCGTCGGTAATAACTATTCTTGCGTTGTTGGTATCCACAAGGTATATGTCTCCCGTCGCGTTGTCCACGAACATATCGTTGGGCTCGCTGAGAGTCCCTATGCCAAGGTCAACGCCGGTAACCACGCGGTCAACCACATAGCCGTTCTGGGACGGAACAGGCTCGTTCCACCAGTTATAGTTATATCCGTAATAGGCTTCGTCCGCGAAAGCCGGCAGCGTGAGACAGGATACTGCCATTCCCGCAGCCAGAGCGGCCGCGCCGATTTTCTTAAATAACGGCACTGATATTCATTCCTTTCTAACTTATATTGGTTGTCTCAGGCGGATAAAGCTTTTAGTCCTTCATACCGCTCTGCGCCATAGTTTCCATAACGTTGCTCTGACAGAACAGGAATACCGCGATAGGCGGGATCATCGTTATAACAACCGCCGCCGCCGCAACGCCCGCGCGGGCGATACCCGCCGAGGAAATTTGCTGCATAACGGTGGGGAGAGGCTTAAGCTCTTCACTGTAAATGAAGGAGTAGCCGGTAACCTGCCACGCTCCCTGGAACGCGAATATCATCAGGGTGAGTATCGCGGGCTTAACGTTGGGGATAACCACCTGCCAACAGGTTCTCATATGTCCCGCTCCGTCAAGCTTGGCGGCTTCGATGATGGCGTCGGGAATCTGTCCCATAAACTGACGCATAAGGAAGAGTCCCATAGGAGTGGCGATGTAGGGAAGGGTTATAGCGAAATAGGTGTCGATAAGTCCCATAAAGGCCATTACCATATACTGCATGATAAACATTACCGACGAGGTGAACAGCAGCGCCAGCTCTATCGCCTTGTTAAGCGCTCTTTTTCCGGGGAACTCGCCCTTGGCCAGCACGTAGGCCGCCGAGGAGGAAAAAAGGAGCTGACATATCGTTACCACTACCGCTACGAATACCGAGTTGAATATGTATCTTGAGAAGGGCACCCACATGTTCGAAGCCGTATTCAACAGGTCGACGAAATTCTGTCCCGTGGGAGCGATGGCGTAAAGCTTAGGCGGGAACAGGAACAACTCCTGCGAAGGCTTAACCGATTGGATGACCGAGAGGTAAATGGGGAACAGCATAAATAAGCCGACCAACATGAGCATTATAAAAATCGCAATGTCGCCGGCTCTGGATTTGCCGATCTGCTTTCTTTTTTTACTTGCCATGACTACCGTCCTTTCAATTTTATTGATGAGATAAGCTTAAGCTTAATCCAGATACCTGCCTAACAGCTTTTTAATGCCCCAGTTGGCAAGAATCATGACTCCGAACAGTACGAAGCATATCGCCGAGGCGTAGCCCATCTCGAATCTTATGCTGCCGTAGTCGTAGGCATGGGTCATAATCGTATGCGCCGCGTAGTCGGTTGAGGGGAACGCGGTCAAGGTACGTCCCACGTCGCCGGCGGTGAAGGAAGACACTATCTGCATTACCGCCGCAAACAGCATCTGAGGTCCCATAGCGGGCACCGTTACCATCAGCAGCTCCTGCATACGGTTTTTAACGCCTTCAACGGCCGCCGCCTCGTAGCGGTCGCGGGGGATACCCTGAAGACCCGCGCGGAGCGAAAGGAAGCCCGCTCCAAGGGACATCCAGAGCTGAACCACGATAACCACGCCGAAAATATAGTTCGCGTCGGTGAGCCACTGTCTCGCGCCGTTAAGAATGCCGAGCTTTATAAGATAAGCGTTGGCTATACCGTAGGTATCGCCGGAGAAAATCAGCTGCCATGTGGTGTAAATGTTGCCGGCCAGCGTGGGCGCGTAAAAGATAAAGGTAAACACCGTCTTTAAAGCGCCGGGCATTTCGTTTATCAGCCACGCCAGAAGGAAGCAGAGTATATAGCTTATGGGACCCGTTACCACCGCGAATATAAGGGTGTTCTGAATCGCCTTAAGGAAAACCTCGTCCTCCAGGAACAAAACGTAAAAGTTGTCGAGTCCCACCCACTGAGGGAGCTGTACCATGTTGAAGTTCGTAAAGCCCATAGGGAGCGACATTACAACCGGCACAAAGGTGAAAATCGTAAACAGAATAAAGAATGGTGCCATCAGCAGATACAAACCTCTGCTGCGTTTCATTTCACGGAGAGTATAGCGGAACTTATTGTCCTCGATATGGAGTATCTCCGTGTTAGCTTGTGCTGC
The DNA here is from genome assembly GCA_949878745.1 of uncultured Ruminiclostridium sp. Taxonomy (GTDB): domain Bacteria; phylum Bacillota; class Clostridia; order Oscillospirales; family Ruminococcaceae; genus Ruminiclostridium_E. The sequence continues at coordinate 16,595 of CATLBH010000035.1, forward strand.
CAATCAAATTCCTCCTCACTTTATGAATCCTTCCGCCGCCGTATAAGCGGCGGAAAAATTCAGAGTTAATTTCAGAGTGTATTTCGGGTATTTCGAGAGTAATTTTTTAATTTAAAATGCGTTGATGTAATATCACGCCGCCTTTAATGCTTAAAAGAGGAGAGCTCCTCGTTCTTTCTCTCTATTTCCACGTTAATGTCGCGGTTATAGCTGGTCAATGCGTATCTCGGGTTGCTGCCTTCGTTTACCACCGCTCTGAAAGCGTTCTTCGTATGACGGGTGGTGGCGTATGAGGCGGGAATGATAGGGATTTCGTTGGTCTGGCTCATCTGAGAGGTGATCTTTTCCATCTCCGAGGTGGACCAGGGAAGCTGCTGAATCGCCTCAAGGTTGGCTGTGTCGAAGCGGCCCAAGGGTCCCAAAAGGGCTTCGATGCTTCTTCCGTACTCAACCTGTACGTCGGTGGTGGTGAACCACTTTATGAATTCCCAAGCCGCGTTCCTATTGGAAGCCTTGGTGAAGATCAGCGCGCCGGAGGTGGAGGAGTTAACGGTATGATCTACGGTTCCGTCCTCCCGCTCGGTGCCGGGTACCAGAGTAAAGTCCCAAAGTCCCTTTATTTCGGGAGCGGAAACCGACAGCTGGTTGTAGAAGGTGTAAGCCTGGATAACTATGGGCATTTCGCCGGTTCTGAAACGGCTGAACGCGTCAAAGGTCTGATCCAATGCGTATACGTTGTAGAAATCGGTCCACATTTCAAACGCTTCAAGGCTGGCTTCCTGATCGAAGGTGGTCTTCGTGAGATCGTCGTTGTAAATACTGAGACCTCTCTGAAGCATCAGCATCACGAAGGTGTCTCCAGCGTCGAATACGGGGCTTGTGGTTACCGCCGCGGGGGTAACCAGACCCGCGTCAAGATAGGAGCGCTGGAAAATGTTGATAAGATCGATAAGATCGTTCCAGGTTTCCGGCGGCTCGCTTATGCCCAATTCGCTTAAGATATCGGTGCGGTAGAACATCATCGGGAAGGACTGGGAAATGGGAAGTCCGTAAACCCCGCCGTTATATGTATAGAGGGTGGTGATGTTGGGCGAGAATCTCTTGACTACCTCCTCATAATCGGGGAATTTCGTAAGATCCACCAACAGGTCGCGGGCGGCCAGCTGTATCGGGAAGTCTCCGCCGATAAAGAGGGCTATCTCCGGCCCCTTACCCGCCAATGTGGCTTCGAGGATACCGCCCACAACAAGGTTTATGGAAGCGGTAATGCCGTCGTAGTTAACGTTGAAGTCGCTGTTTACCTGATCGTTTATGGCCATCGCCTGGTCACGGGCCAAGCCTACCCATACGTTAAGGGAAGTTTCGTTGGCGGTTTCGGAAATGGTGTTATAGTCCTCGAAGAAGGAGCCTATAAACGCCTGGAAGCCGAAGGCGAGGTTTTCGAAGAAGTTGCCGTTGGCTCTCGAGGGCTCCTCGTGTACGGTGCGAACCTCGATATAGTCAAGCTCCAGCGGCTGGTCGCGGTAGTCGCGCATCCACGCCGAAAGAGAGGAAATATAATCCTTAAGCGTGCCCGCTGTTACGGGGATATCGTCGGGCTCGTCGATACAGCGGTAAAGAACTATCGCCATAGTCTCCAGAGTGGAGGCCTCGGAACCGCTTCCCAGCTTTTCTATGTTGGCCTTTTCCGCGTAAAGGGTATCCATGATTCTCTGGAACTCGTCTAAAAGGTTGGGAATGGCGGTGTCCACATAATAGTCGGTGTATTCGTCGGGCTTCGGGCCGGTGATCATTAGTATACGTCTGTAGAAATAGTTCAGCTCGTATACCACGTCATCAAGTCTCTGCATAATCTCGCCGATCTCTCCGGGAATCGCTTCCATGGTAAGAAGGTGTTTTCCCGCGGTGAGATAAACGTAAACGTCGTTTCCGTTTTCGTCCTGTACGCCCTGACTGTACCACTTGTTCGCGTAAGGGAACATAACGTCGTCGTAATACTGGTTGGGCACCACGCCGTCAATATATACGCGGCGGTTGGAGAAGAAACCTCTCATGGTGTTCTGTCTCGCCTTAAAGTTAAAGGTGTAGAAACCGTCGTTGGGAACGCTGAATTCAAATGTAACGGCCTGAGTGGCTTTCTTCCAGGTATCAAGCCCCATGGTGTTATAGCGCTGCTTTGTGGGGTGGGAGGGGCTGGTGAGACACTCGGTGCGGTCGGTGGTGGCGTAAAGAGTGGAGGCGGTTTTGTAAAGGTTGTTTTCCGCCTGAACCAATACCGTATGCGTACCTATGAAGTTTTCGTCGGTAAGAGCGGGAGTCGCGTCAAGCTCCGACTGCGAGGGCGCCGCGTACTGAGGCACTTCGTCGTAGTTTTTAAAGGTAATGGTCTTAAGACCGATGTTGCATTTGATACCCGTTAAGGTCAAAGTGTGCTTTCCCGCTTCAAGGTAGAAGAAATAAGGCTCGTTGAAAAGACCTTCCTTATCCTTGATGGGGTATGTCACCCACATATCGTGCTCTGTCTGGCCGGGGCGCACGTCGTTGTCGCGTCCGTCCTTGCCTATGGGCGCCTCGTCCTTCCAGTAACGGTCAAGGGTAAACGTCTTGGCCGCGGAGAAGGGGAACTTGCCGTCCAGCTGCATGGCCATTTCGATAACGGTATTACCGCCAGCTATGGTGTAATAGAACAGCTCAAGATTGTAAAGTCCCGTTTCGGCCACGTCAAACTCGTAATTGATAACGCCGCCGTGATTGGTCCAGACGAGAACGTCCTTTTCGTCCTGGAATTCCTTTACCTCGGTTTCGGGCTGTACGCCGTTGGCGTCTTCGGAGACGGAGACGTAGTCCTTGGCGTTTATTACGATCTCCTGCTTGGGTTTGGCCGCGTCAGCGTGGGAATTGAGATACCCCGCATATGTATCGTTGCGGCTGATTCCCGATACGAGAGATTCGTTAAGCGTTGAACCGCCCGCGTCCGCCGGTGCGGGAGCCGATGTCGCTTCGCCCTCGGCGTGGACGGGCGTCATTCCGCACAGCATACTTGCCGCCGTTATCGCGGCAAGCGTTTTTTTCAGCTTAATGTTCAAACTTGCCAAAATAATATCCACCTTTCTTGATGAATTTTTGTTTATGAATGCGGCTTACACTGTTTGAAAATCATACTGCGGTAAAATTAAAAAAATCAGTATTTGCCGCTTAAAAAGAAATTTATGGAATGCCGTCGAATGAATATTCGGCGAGTAAATTGTCATTTTTTTAACGATCCGGAACAGCCGAAAGGAGCTTATCAGCCGCCGTCCTCGTTTTTCCCTCTGATTCCCGATTTTATAAGTATTGAGTCCTCTTCAAGCTCCACCTTTACCTTGTCGCCGCCCTTTATCCCCAGGGCGGAAAGGTATTCCTTGGGAAGCTGAAGCCGTCCTACCCGGTCAAGCACCGCCAACTCTTCTCTCGTGGATTCCGCCTCCGCCTTTTGCGCCTCCGAAAGCTCTCCGAAGGAGGCTATATGAGAAAGCGGCTGTTTTCTTATCATCTCGGTGGCGGTCTTGCCGTCCCTTATGGAAACCACTCGGTCTATCGACCTTGAAAGATTTACGTCATGGGTAACTATTATTATCGTAACGCCCAATTCGCGGTTGATTCGCTTAAACACGTCAAGCACCATTGCCGCCGTTTTGGTGTCCACCGCTCCGGTGGGCTCGTCGGCCAGAAGAAGCTTCGGATTGTTTGAAAGAGCTATCGCTATGGCCACACGCTGCTGTTCGCCTCCCGACATCTGACCCAGAAGGGAATTCTTTCTGGCGGAAAGCCCCACCGCGTCCAAAAGCCGCTCCGCCTGCGCCCGCCTGTTTTTTATTCCCTTGAGAAGCATGGGCAGCTCCACGTTCTGTACCGCGGTGAGATAGGGGATAAGATTTCGGGCGTTGTTCTGCCACACAAACCCCACGGTGTCTCTCATATATTCGATAAGCTCTTTTTCGCCGAATTTCAGAAGATCCTTTCCGTCCACGAAAAGAGTTCCCGCCGAGGGCTTGTCAAGTCCCCCCAGCATATTCAGAAGCGTAGACTTTCCCGAACCGGAGGAGCCCACTATACCCATCAGCTCTCCCCGCTCAACCGTAAGGTCAAGCCCCTGAAGCGCCATTACCTCCACTTCGTCGGTCTTGTATATCTTAACCAAATTCTCACACCGCACCATAACGTTTTCCGGGGGCGCGAGAAGCACGTTTTTCGGCATATACGCACATTCCTTCCTGTTTTAAACCGAAGCCTCGGCCTTTCCGAGATTCGGCGCGAATCTTATCCGGCGCCAAGCCGGGAACGAAACCCTTTTACGCTTGGGAACCGTCGGAAGGGGTTATATCGTTTTTCACCGCCGACGCTATTTTTCCGTCCTCAAGGGCGTAAACCGTATCGGCGAGCTCCATCATCGTTTCGTCGTGAGTGGTCATAACTATGGTAAGATCGTCGTCCCTTACGAGATCGCGGAAAAGCTTTAATACCGCCAATCCGGTGGGTGTGTCCAGCGCCGCCGTGGGCTCGTCGGCGAAAACTATCTTCGGACGGTGACACACCGCCCTGGCGATTGCCACACGCTGCTGTTCCCCACCCGAAAGCTCTCCCGGACGGTGATACATTCTTTTTTCAAGCCCCACGCGGGTGAGACATTCCTTCGCCCTGGCGCTTCTCTGTTTTATGGGCACTCCCGCCAGTCTGAGGGCAAACTCCACGTTTTCGTAAGCGGTCATTGTGGATATCAAAGCCACCGACTGAAACACGAAGGCCATCTCGTGCCGCCTGAGCTTGTCGCACTCGGCGGGTCCCAGCTCGGTAATATTCCTTCCCCCGAAGAAAACGCTTCCCCCGTCGGGCTTATCAAGCGCCCCCAGGATATTTATAAGAGTGGTTTTTCCCGAACCTGAGCGGCCTCTTAAACACACGAGGCGGTTGCTCTCAACCTCAAGGTTTATATCGGAGAGGGCGTTCACAACGCTTCCGTCGCCTATGACGAACTTTTTCGAAACGTTATCCGCCCTTAAAATAACAGACATATGTAAATACGTTATCCTTCCTTTAAAAGGCGGCTTTTCCCGATCATACCCTTCTTACATCAGCCGCACACTCATATCTCACAAACTATCATAAATCGGTCACTTTGTTAATTATACCAAAGTATAGGCGATATGTCAAGTTTTCATAAAAAATTTTTTAAATTTTAGTATTTTGTTTGCAATATCCACAAAAAATTACGGCTTTTTACATAAACTTAACTTTTTTTGGTTCAATTTTTCCTTTAGTGTTCCAAATATATCATTGTTAAAGCCAAATCGGCCACAATATCTTGTAAACGGGCGTGTAATGGATTACAAGGATATAAAACAAAGTTTGATCCGTATTCCTCCTTCGTCATATTGCACAAAAATACCTCCGAATTCTCTCGGAGGTAGATTTGGCAAGTAATTTACTTTTTTGACAAAAACGGAAATTTTCCTAAAAAGAAAATGTGAAAATTTAATGAAAATTTTTGAACAGGCGGGGCTTTCCACTTTTTAGCGCGGCTTAAACAAGCCGCGAGATATGGCTGTAAAGAAGTTTTTACCGTTCGGGGATAACCCCGAAGGAAAACGAGTGCATGTCAAAACAGGGGAAGCCCTCTTTTGTAGGACTTCCCCTCTTTTAAAACGCCCCGCCGGGGCGTTTTAAAATTCACCCCTTTCGGATCGCCGCTGAGCGTGGGATATTTCGCCCTCTGCGAGGGCGGCCAAAGGATGTTGCCCCATATATGGGAACTAAAAAAGAAACACGATCAAACAAATTAAAGAGAGAAATCAAAAAAGGTAAAATATGGCAGAGATAGGAGAAACAACAGCAGCGACAGCAAGCCATACATAATTGAAGCATAAATTTCATAGCTCTTATACTAATCTTTGGTCAACATTTTTTTGTCTATAATCTGACCAAAGATTAGTATTAAACATACTCTTAAGGCAACACCGCGCAACCCCTTGCAAAATCGGGCGAAGAGAGATATAATAAAGGTATGACCAAACAGATTACGTTGTCGATGATAAACGACGAGTTGGCAAAAGCTAAAACAAGCAAAAAAGAATTT
>CATLBH010000036.1 GCA_949878745.1 uncultured Ruminiclostridium sp.
GATTTTTCGTCAGATTGTACAAATTCGACGCAGGCGGGCTAGCGCCCGTCAAGGAGAAGTTGTGCAATCTGACGGAAAATATGCAAGCAAGATGCGCGCATCCGATTTAATCAGTGGTTCCCTAAATATAATCTTCAAAACGGTATATAAAATGAACTATAAAATTAACCTTGGAGCATGGAACAGCATTTTTTGCGTTCCATGCTCGGTTGTAGACAAATATATAAAGCTTGCCGGCGAGTGCGAGCTAAAAATTCTTTTGTATCTTTTAAGGCACGGCGGGGAACTGTTTGACGGAGAAAGAATAGCCGCCGAGATTTCAATATCCTCTGAACGGGTGGAAGAGGGAATTAACTTCTGGAAACAGCGCGGCTTGTTTGAAGCGGACGAAGAGGGTGGCCTTATTCCCGTTCGGGAAAAAGGTGAAGCCCATGTATATTCTCCCGTTCAGGCCAATATTGCCAAAGAGGAATTAAAACCCGAAAGCGTAGTGAAGAAGATAGAGCTTGCCCGCTCCCCCGATTTTCCGCCGGTGGAAATCGCGAAAACGGTAAGGGGAAGCGATAAGGCCGACTATCTTTTCAAGCACTGTGAAGCCTTATACGGAAGACCTCTTAAGCACAACGAACAAAACACCCTTATGATAATTCTGGAGGATGCCTGTCTTCCCGTTGAAGCGGCTTTGATACTGGTGGATTACTGCTTTTCCATCAACAAAAATACTCCCGCTTATATGCGAAGCACCGCCCTCGAATGGGTGGAATCCGGCGTAACCACGATAGCGCAGGCGGAAAAACGCGTGGAAGAGCTTAAAAACCTTAACTCGGCGGTGGGAAGATTCAAAACTATGTTCGAGGTCAACTCGTCTTTTTCCAAGGAACAGAAGGATTTTATCAACAAATGGGTAAACATGTTTTCTTTCGGCGACGAAATGATAAGCGAAGCCTACCAGATAACCTTGAACCGTACCGGAAAGCTGGCGTTTAAATATATGGACAAAATACTGTCCGACTGGCACGGAAAGGGAATAAAGACAAAGGAACAGATAGAAACCGATAAAAAGCCACAAACGGCGGAAAAAGGCGAAAACGCTTCTCTCGACATATCGGAAATAGAGCGCCTTATGATTGAAAGGGCGGCAAAAAGGAAAGTAGATTTATGAGCTATTTAAAAAAGTATTACATAATGGCGGAAAACGAGCTTAGCGAAAGAAAAATGCGAAACGAAGAAAAACGGCGGGCAAATATCGCCGCGGCGGAGCAAAAGGTTCCTCAGCTAAAGGAATTGCGCCGCGGTCTTTTGTCAGGCGCCTCAAAGCTGGCTTCCGTTCTGGTTTCCGATGGCGACCCTCGCTCCGCAGTACAGGGGATAGCCAAGGAAAATATGTCGGTTCGTAAAAAAATAAACGAGCTTTTGATTTCCAACGGCTTTAAGGAAAACTTTCTAGACCCGATATACGGCTGTGAAAAGTGTAAAGACACCGGCATATACAAAGGGAAGCGCTGTTCCTGCTTTATGGATATAGTGAAAAATTTACAGTGTCTCGAGCTGAACGCCTCCTCCGCCATGAATCTGTGCTCCTTCGCCTCCTTTGATCTGAATTATTATTCAGATACGGAAAAAGCCTTAAGCGGAAAAACCTGCCGCGAGGAAATGAGGTACAATCTTAATTACTGTATCCGTTACTGCGATGATTTTCATCTCCCCAATAACGGTATACTTATGATCGGCGGCACAGGTCTGGGAAAAACCCATCTTTCCCTTGCCGTGGGCGGCGAATTAATTAACAAGGGCTACAGCGTTATTTACGGCTCCGCCCCCGATCTTTTCCGAAAGGTGGAGCGGGAGCACTTTGACAGCACCCTGGAGTCGGACACAATGCAGCTTTTACAGGAATGTGACCTTCTTATAATAGACGATCTGGGCGCGGAATTCGAGTCGAAATTCTATCTTTCGGTATTGTATGATCTCCTGAACACAAGAATGAACAAGGGAAAGCCGGTGGTGATAAACACCAACTTTACTCTTCAGGAGCTGCAAAACAGATACGTGGGCAGAATTTCCTCAAGATTGTTTTTCATGGAAAATCTTCATTTTTACGGCAGCGACATAAGAATGATAAAAAAGTTTTCCGAATGAATTTACATTTTAATTTTATTGTGATATACTTAAAGAGAATGAAAAAATCCCATAAAAACACACCTTAGGAGGAAAGGACAAAAAATGAATCTTTATCCGATGAAGCTGACCGCTCCCTGTAAGGACTATATCTGGGGCGGCAACAGACTGCGCGAAGAGTACGGAAAAACCTCAAACTCAGACAAAATCGCCGAAAGCTGGGAGCTTTCCTGCCACAAGGACGGCGAAAGCGTGATATCCGAGGGCGTTTATGCCGGAAAAACTCTTTCCCGATTTATAGAAGAAAACGGGAAGGCAGTTTTGGGGCAAAATTGCGTAAAATTCGAGAATTTCCCCATTCTCATAAAGCTTATCGACGCTAAGGACAACCTTTCGGTACAGGTTCATCCCGATAACGAATACGCTCTTAGGGTGGAAGGGGAGTACGGAAAAACCGAGATGTGGTATATCGTCGACTGCGAACCCGGCGCAGAGCTGCTATACGGCTTTAAGAGCAATATTTCCAAGGCGGAATTCGAAAGCAGGATAAAGGACAACACCCTTCTTGAAGTCACAAACAGCGTTCCCGTTCACAAAGGCGACGTTTTCTTTATAGAAGCGGGCACCCTCCACGCCATTGGAAAAGGAATACTGATAGCGGAAATACAGCAAAATTCCAACACAACTTACCGTATTTACGACTACGGAAGAGTCGGCGCGGACGGAAAACCCCGTCAGCTTCACGTGGAAAAAGCGGTAGAGGTGACCGAGCTTGCCCCCCCTAAATACCCCACAAAAGCCATGGGCGAAACGGAACAAAGAGAGGGCTGCTCCGTACAGCTGCTTTCCGAATGCGATTATTTCAGGGTGAATAAGATTTGTGTTTGGGAGCACTGTGTACTCGAAGCTTCCGAAAAATCTTTTAACTCGATATTAGTGCTGGACGGCGAAGGGGAAATAGACGGGGTAAAGCTGAAAAAGGGCGACAGCTGCTTTATTCCCGCGGGCTACGGCTTATATACATTTAGAGGCAAGGCGGAAATGGTAGTTACGGACATTCACTGAGAACGGAGCTTAATATGAAATATTCACTGGGTATTGATATCGGCGGCACCAACATCGCCGCCGGCGTAGTGGACGAAAGCTTTAACATTGTCGCGAAAAGTAAGGTAAAAACCAATCCGGAGCGGGGATACAAAGAGGTCTTGAGCGATATAGCCTTAGCGGGAGAACTGGCGGTAAAGGAAGCGTGCCTGTCTCTTAAGGATATGAAATGGGTAGGTATGGGCTGCCCGGGCACCTGCAATATCGACAGCGGGCTGGTGGAGTACGCCAACAATCTTAAGTGGGAAAACGTTCCCTTAAAGCGCTTTGTGGGTGACGCTCTCGGTATCCCCGCTTACATAGAAAACGACGCTAACGCCGCCGCACTGGGCGAATATTACGCGGGCGCGGCAAAGGGCGCCAAAAGCGCTATTGTCATTACCTTGGGAACCGGGCTCGGAGCGGGCATAATAATCGACGGAAAAATTTTCAGCGGTTCAAACTACGCGGGAGCGGAAATAGGACATACCGTCATAAATGTGGACGGAGAGCCATGCACCTGCGGGCGCAAAGGCTGTTTTGAAGCCTACTGTTCCGCCACCGCCCTTGTAAAGTTTACCAAAAGATCGATAGAACAAAATCCCTCCTCCCTTATGGTTCGGTTTGCCGAAAAAGAGGGAAAAATCAGCGGAAGAACGGCGTTTAACGCGGCTAAAGAGGGCGATCAAGCGGGAAGGGAAGTAGTAGATCTGTTTATAAAAAATTTATCCTGCGGCATTATCAACACGATAAATGTCTTTCAGCCCAACATTCTTTGTATAGGCGGCGGCGTCAGCAACGAGGGAGACAATCTTCTTATCCCCCTTAAGGAACGCATCTCAAAGGAAGTTTATTCAAAGAACAGCGACAGCAACACCGAAATAACACTGTGCAAGCTTGGGAATAATTCGGGAATAATAGGAGCGGCGCTGTTGGGAAGACAACAGAATAACCTCATATGAAACGAATGAAACAGCGTCAAAAAAGATATCCTTTTAACGTAAATATGACATACAGCTGTCATATTTAATGTGCTATAATCGGATTGCTGTCGGTCGGCGTATAAAACCGTCGTATAAAAAACAGAAAAGTCATAATATATGTTTGAAAAAGCTTGACGCAACGTTTTTTCAAACGCTTCCTCAATAAGAAAGGAATGTTCATATAATGAGAAGTGATTTAATAAAAAACGGGGTTGACAGAACTCCCCACAAAGCGCTTTTAAAGGCGCTGGGCGTTACCGACAGCGAAATGGAAAGACCCTTTATCGCCGTAGTATGCGCCGCCAGCGACTATGTTCCGGGACACAGCCATCTTCACGAAATTTCCCGCTGCGTAAAGGACGGAATCAGAAACGCGGGGGGCGTCCCCTTTGAGTTCTTCACCATAGGCGTGTGCGACGGCCTGGCAATGAATCATAAAGGAATGCGCTATTCTCTCGCTTCAAGAGAGCTTATCGCCGACAGCATCGAGGTAATGCTCACCGCCCACCCTCTGGACGGAGTAGTGTTTATCCCCAACTGCGACAAGATAGTTCCCGGTATGATTATGGCGGCGGCAAGACTGAACCTTCCCTCGATATTTATAAGCGGCGGCCCAATGAAAGCGGGCTGCGTACAGGGTAAGCGCGTGGGCTACAACGAAATATACGAGGCTATAGGCGAATACTCCGACGGAAAGATAGACGAGTCCGTTTTAAAGGACTATGAGGACAACGCCTGTCCCACCTGCGGAAGCTGTTCGGGAATGTATACCGCCAATTCCATGAACTGCCTTACCGAAGCCATAGGACTCGCCTTGCCCTATAACGGAACGGAGCCCGCCGTGAATTCCGCCAGAAGAAGACTGGCCAAGGAAGCGGGTGAGCGTATAGTTGAGCTTTATAAGCAGAATATAAAGGCGAAAGACATTCTCACAAAAAACAATATGATTAACGCCCTTGCCGCTGATATGGCGATAGGCGCGTCCTCGAATACCGTTCTTCACCTTCTCGCCATCGCCCACGAGGCGGGCATAGATCTCTCTCTTTCCGATATAGACTGCATAAGCAAAAAAGTCCCTCAGCTTGCCAAGCTTAATCCCGCCAGCGATTTTTTTATAGAGGACTTAAACGCGGTGGGCGGAATCCAGACGGTGCTCAAAGAACTGGACAGGGCGGGAGCCATAAACTCCGACGTCCTTACGGTATCGGGAACGCAGAAGGAAAGAATAAACGCCGCCAAGGACGCCGACGGTACGGTTGTGCACAAGACGGAATCCCCCATACGCAAGGACGGCGGAATAGCCATATTGACGGGCAATCTGGCGGAAAACGGCGCCGTGGTAAAACAAGGCGCCGTTAAACCCGAAATGATGAACGTGACCTGTACCGCAAAGGTTTTTGACGGGGAACAGTCGGCGGTGGACGCCATACTCGGCGGCGAAATACAGGCGGGCGACGTGGTTGTGATAAGGTACGAGGGGCCAAAGGGCGGCCCCGGAATGCCCGAAATGCTGGCTCCCACCGCCGCAATCGTCGGTAAAGGCCTTGACGGCTCGGTGGCTCTTATCACCGACGGCCGTTTCAGCGGTGCAAGCAGAGGCGCGGCGGTTGGTCATATTTCCCCCGAAGCCGCGGAGGGCGGTCTCATAGCCTTTGTGGAAAACGGCGACAAGATACTGATAGACATTCCCAGCAGGAAAATACAGCTTCTTGTGGACGAATCGGAAATAGCAAAGAGAAAAGAAAAGGGAATCCTCCCCCCAAAACAGCTGGAAGGATATCTGAAGCGTTACGCGAAACTGGTAACAAGCTCCAATACGGGCGCGGTATTCGGTATCTGATTTCATAAAAAGATATTGTTCAAGCGGGAGATTTGTTATGTCTGAAAAGAAACCGAATATTCACGAGGGACATCGCAAAAGGGTTAAAGAACGGTTTTTAAAATTCGGCGTTGACAGCTTTACCGATGTTCAGCTATTGGAAGCGCTGCTGTTTTACGCCGTTCCCAAAAAGGATACCAACGATACGGCGCATTTACTCTTAAACACCTTCGGCGGAACCTTTGCCAAGGTGCTGAACGCTGATTATAAGGAGCTTTTAAAGGTAAACGGCATAGGTGAAAACACCGCCTCGCTGATAAAATTCGTTCAGATGGCGTCAAAGAAATATCTTATTTCTTCTTTCGCGGAGGATGATGACGCCCTGAAACGCACCGTCAGCGGGCGTTCGCTCCTGTGCGATTACTGCGCGAATCTTTTTCTCGGCTGCAAAAATGAAGTGCTGTACGCAATCGCCCTTGACGACGAGCTGATGGTGATTTCCTATGAGATCATCGCCCAGGGCGATCCGGGGCGAGTTGAAATTTCGGAAAGAAAGATCGCTGAATTTGTCCTGAAAAACAACTGTGAGCGCATAGCCATGGCTCATAATCACCCAAACGGATCCTCGCAGCCTTCGAGAGAGGATATATTCGCCACCAACGAAACGGCGGAGCTGTTGGAAAAGCTCGGCGTTGAACTGGTGGATCATATAATCGTGGGAAAATACGGTCCCACAAGTATGCGCGACAGCGTAATGTCGGATAAAATATGGAATAAATAAACCAACACCCAAGAGAACCCTTTACAGAAAGAAACGGTCAAATATGGATAAATTTGAATTGCGTTCGGAATACAGCCCCACGGGGGATCAGCCCGCCGCTATCGAAAAGCTTGCCGAGGGTGTGCTTAACGGAGATAAGGAACAGGTTTTGATGGGAGTCACAGGCTCGGGCAAAACCTTTTCGATGGCCAACATCATAGCTAAGGTAAACCGTCCCACCCTGGTACTGGCTCATAACAAAACACTTGCGGCGCAGCTTTGCAGCGAGCTGAGAGAGTTTTTTCCCAACAATGCGGTGGAATATTTCGTGAGCTATTACGATTATTATCAGCCCGAAGCCTATATTCCCTCAACCGACGCTTATATTGAAAAGGACAGTGCCATAAACGACGATATCGACCGTCTGCGCCACTCTGCCACCTTCGCTTTGGCGGAGCGCCGCGACGTTATAATAGTGGCTAGCGTCTCCTGCATTTATTCTTTGGGAAGCCCTGAGGATTACCGCGCCAACGTCATTTCCATAAGAAAAGGCGCCGAAATGGGAAGAGACGAGCTTATAGCCCGACTGGTGGAAATACAGTACGAGAGAAACGACATAAATTTTGTGAGAAATAAGTTTAGGGTAAGAGGCGATATCGTGGAGATCTTTCCTGCGGGAAACCCCTCCGAAACGGCGCTGCGAGTGGAATTTTTCGGCGACGAGATAGACAGGATAACGGAGATCGAGGTGGTTACGGGAAACGTAAGACGCGAGCTCCTTCACGCCGCCGTCTTTCCCGCCAGCCATTATATAGTTGACAAAGGAAGACTTGACAAAGCCCTTGAGGAAATAAGAAAAGAAATGGAAGAGCGGGTGGAGTTTTTCACCAACGAGCATAAGCTTATCGAAGCCCAGCGCATAGCCCAGCGAACCGCCTACGATCTGGAAATGCTTAAGGAAATAGGCACCTGTAAGGGAATAGAGAACTATTCCAGAGTATTGTCGGGACGTCCCGCCGGGAGCACACCCCTTACTCTGATAGACCATTTCCCCAAGGATTTTCTTATGCTCATTGATGAAAGTCATGTCACGATCCCACAGGTGAGAGGTATGTTCGGCGGAGACGCGGCGAGAAAGAAAAATCTTGTGGAATACGGTTTCCGTCTCCCATCCGCCTATGATAACCGCCCAATGAACTTTGATGAGTTTTATTCCAAGGTGAATCAGGTGATATACGTTTCCGCCACTCCCGGACCCTTCGAAAAGGAACACGCCGTAAGAGTGGTGGAACAGCTTATTCGACCCACCGGGCTTCTTGATCCCCTTATTTCGGTAAGACCCGTAGAAGGTCAAATAGAAGACCTTCTGTCCGAGATAAACACTCGCATTGAGCGAAAGGAACGCGTTCTGGTAACCACCCTCACCAAAAAAATGGCGGAGGATCTGACAAAATACTTTGAAAAAATGGTTCTTAAGGTCAGATATATGCACCATGATATCGACACCATACAGCGTATGGAGATTATCCGCGATTTAAGACTGGGCGAATTCGACGTGCTTATCGGAATCAACCTGCTTCGTGAGGGTCTTGACCTTCCCGAAGTATCTCTTGTGGCTATCCTCGATGCGGACAAGGAGGGCTTCCTGCGAAGCGAGACCTCTTTGGTGCAGACCATAGGACGCGCCGCCCGAAATGCCGACGGTATGGTAATAATGTACGCCGATCAGGTGACAAATTCAATGGAAACAGCCATCAACGAAACCAATCGCCGTCGGGAAATACAGAAAAAGTACAACGAAGAACACGGAATAGTGCCCAAAACAATAGTAAAAGAGGTACGCGACGTCATAGAAATTTCCGCCAAATCGGATAAAAAGGGAAAACCGAAAAAACAGCTCACAAGAGAAGAAAAACAGACGCTTATTAAGCAGTATACTTCCCTTATGCGTGAAGCCGCCAAGGTGCTTGATTTTGAACAGGCGGCTTATTTCAGAGATAAAATTACGGAACTGAAGGATAAATAAAATGGCAATTAACAATAAAATAGTAATCAAGGGTGCCAAGGAGCATAACCTAAAGAATATCAGCCTTGAGCTGCCCAGAGATAAGCTTATCGTAATGACCGGCCTTTCCGGCTCGGGAAAATCCTCTTTGGCTTTTGACACAATCTACGCCGACGGTCAGAGAAGGTATATAGAAAGTCTTTCCTCTTACGCCCGAATGTTTTTGGGGCAAATGGAAAAACCCGACGTGGAAAGCATAGAAGGACTTTCCCCCGCCATCTCCATAGATCAGAAAACCACCTCCAAGAACCCCCGATCCACGGTGGGCACGGTTACCGAAATATACGACTATTTAAGGCTTTTATACGCGAGAATAGGAATCCCTCATTGTCCCGTGTGCGGCAAGGAGATAAAGCAGCAGACGGTGGATCAGATCGCCGACCGCATAATGGAGCTTGAAGCGGGTACAAAAATACAGGTTATGGCTCCCGTTGTCCGCGGAAGAAAAGGCGAATACTCCAAGGAAATAGACAATTTGAGAAAACAGGGCTTTATCCACGTGCGCATAGACGGAATTATGTACGACCTTTCGGAGCAGGTAAAGCTCGAAAAGAACAAAAAGCACAACATCGAAGCGGTAATCGACAGGCTTGTTATAAAAGAAACGGTAAGATCGAGGCTTACCGAAAGCATAGAAACCTCGGGAAGACTTTCTGGCGGCGTTGTTTTTGTGGACGTTATAGGCGGCGAGGAACTGCATTTTTCCCAGAACTACGCCTGTCCCGAACACGGCGTAAGCATAGAGGATCTTAATCCTCGTATGTTCAGCTTCAACAACCCCTACGGAGCCTGCTCCCATTGCTCGGGCTTAGGTTTTAATATGAGCATTGACGAGGATCTTATTATACCCAACCGTGACCTTTCCGTAAGCGAGAACGCCATAAAAGCCAGCGGCTGGACCTACGGAGAGGGAAGTATGGCGAAAATGTACTTCGACGCGCTGGCCAAGCATTATAAATTTTCCGTAACCGTTCCCGTAAAGGACTTGCCCCGTTCCGCCATCAACGTGCTGCTGTACGGCACCAACGGCGAAAAAATACCCGTTTCCCGCCCCTGGGACGGCGACAAAGCCTATATGACCGATTTCGAGGGCATCGTGAACAATCTCGAACGCCGCTACCGCGAAACCAACAGCCAGTACATTAAGGACGAGATATCCGATTATATGTCCCAGACGGAATGTCCCGAATGTCACGGTCAAAGGCTCAAAAAAGAAGCCCTGTCCGTTACCGTCGGCGGAAAAAACATAAACGATGTGAGCAATTTCAGCATAACCGGCGCTCTTGAGTTTATACGGGATCTTAAGCTGTCCAAAAGGGAAGGGATGATAGCGGAGCAGATATTGAAGGAAATAAAGTCAAGACTCGGCTTCCTTCAAAGCGTAGGTCTTGACTACCTTAAGCTGTCCCGCGCTTCTGGAACACTGTCTGGCGGCGAAAGCCAGCGTATCCGTCTTGCCACACAGATAGGAAGCTCCCTGATGGGGGTTCTGTACATTCTGGACGAGCCCAGTATAGGCCTTCACCAAAGGGATAACGACCGACTTATAGCTACGCTGAAAAATCTCCGCGATTTGGGTAATACCGTAATAGTGGTGGAGCACGACGAAGACACCATGAGGGCGGCGGATTATATTGTGGATATAGGCCCCGAGGCGGGTATACACGGCGGCGAGGTAGTGGCGGCGGGAGCCGTAGAGGATATTATCGAAAGCGGCCGCTCCATAACCGGAAAGTATCTTTCGGGTGAATTTACGATTCCCGTTCCCAAGGAACGCCGAAAATCCGACGGCCGCCTTCTTACCGTATACGGCGCTTCGGAAAACAACCTTAAAAATATAGACATAAACATTCCCTTAGGCCTTTTTACCTGTGTCACCGGCGTTTCGGGAAGCGGAAAAAGCTCCTTTGTGAACGAAATTCTGTATAAACACCTTGTGGGAAAGCTTAACCGCGCCAAGGTAAGAGCGGGAAAATTTGAAAAAATGACGGGAACGGAGCATTTGGACAAAGTGATAAACATCGACCAGTCCCCCATAGGAAGAACCCCACGCTCCAACCCCGCGACCTATACGGGATTTTTCAACGATATCCGAGACCTTTACGCCTCCACCGCCGACGCCAAGGCCAAGGGGTATTCCAGCGGAAGATTCAGCTTTAACGTAAAGGGAGGAAGATGCGAGGCCTGCGAGGGCGACGGCATAATAAAAATCGAAATGCACTTTTTACCCGATATATACGTTCCCTGCGAGGTATGCGGCGGAATGAGGTATAACCGTGAAACACTCGAAGTAAAATATAAGGGAAAAAGTATTTACGATGTGCTTGAAATGACGGTGGAGGAAGGTCTCGAATTTTTCTCCAGCATACCGAAGCTGCAAAGAAAGCTGCAAACCCTCTTTGACGTGGGTCTCGGTTACGTGAAAATAGGCCAGCCCGCAACCACCCTTTCGGGAGGTGAAGCCCAGAGAGTGAAGCTTGCCACCGAGCTTTCAAAGAGAGCCACGGGAAAGACCATATATATCCTTGACGAGCCCACCACGGGACTCCACACTCACGATGTGGCTAAGCTTATCGAAATTTTACAGAAGCTAACCGACGGAGGAAACACCGTAGTGGTTATCGAACATAATCTCGACGTAATAAAAACGGCGGATCACATAATCGATCTGGGTCCCGAGGGCGGAGATAAGGGCGGTTATGTAATTGCCGAGGGAACTCCCGAAGAAATAGCGAAAAACAAAAGATCATATACGGGCCAATATCTTAAAAAGCTTTTGAAATGACAGAAATCAAAGGAGGACGGTATATGAAGACAGTGATTATAGGCGGCGTCGCGGCGGGAACAAAAGCGGCGGCCAAGCTTAAGCGCCGGGATCGCGGCGCTCAGGTGGAGCTTTACACCAAAAGTGCCGACATTTCCTACGCGGGCTGCGGTTTGCCCTACTATGTGGGCGGGAAGATAGAAACAAGGGAAGAGCTTATAGTAAACACCCCCGCCAAATTCTCCGCCTTAACCGGAGTAACCGTCTTTACCGGACACGAGGCTTTGAAAGTCGATCCCGGCAAAAAAACCGTTTCTGTGCGCTCTCTTCTTGACGGAACGGAAAAAGAAGTGACTTACGATAACCTTATTATCGCCTCGGGAGCCTCCCCGATAGTTCCGAAGCTGGACGGGGTAAATTTAAAGGGAGTTTTTTGCGTGCGCACTCCCGACGACGCCATAGCCATTCGTTCCTACGTAAAGGAAAACGGCTGTAAAAAAGCGGTCGTTGTCGGCGCGGGCTTTATTGGTATGGAAATGGCCGAAAACCTTATGTCCCAAAACGTTTCCGTTACCGTAATGGATATGTGCGATCAAATACTTCCGAATGTTCTCGATCCTGAAATGGCCGCTTACGCCGCGAAACGGCTTCGTGCCGAGGGGGTTGGGATACTTACGGGTGCCGCGCTGAGTTCCCTCAAGGGCGAAAACGCCGTGGAAGCGGCGCTGACCTCCTTCGGTGAGCTGAAAGCGGATATTGTCGTAATGTGTATCGGTATCCGCCCCTCCACGGATTTCCTTAAAGACAGCGGCATAGAAATGATAAAAGGCGCGATCTGCGTGGACGAGTATCAAAGAACCAATATTCCGGACATTTACGCGGCGGGAGACTGCGCCATAGTGAAAAACCGCCTCACCCAAAATCGCCAATGGTCCGCCATGGGCTCCACCGCCAATATCACCGCCAGATGTCTCGCCAAAACTCTATCAGGTGAAAACACCGCCTATTCGGGATGTCTCGGAACAGGTGTCGTAAAACTTTCCCCTACCCTCAACGCGGGCAGAACAGGTTTTTCAGAGGAACAGGCTAAAGAAGCGGGCTACGACGCGATAACCGTTATCTGCGTCACCGACGACAAGGCACACTATTACCCCGATTCCGACAGCTTCGTGATAAAGCTTATAGCGGATAAAACCACGGGCAGGCTTTTGGGCTTGCAGGTTGTGGGCGGCGGCGCAGTGGATAAAATGACGGATATAGCCGTGGTGGGAATTTCCTCGGGGCTGAAATTAAGCGATTTCGATACCATGGATATGGCTTACGCTCCGCCTTTTTCCACCGCCATACACCCCTTTGTACAGGCCTGTTATGTCCTTGAAAACAAAATGGAGGGAAGCTTCGAAACTTTTACTCCCGCTCAGTATATGAAAGGTGAGGCAAAGGGCTATAAGGTGATCGATGTGCAGCCCGAACCCAAGATATTCGGCGCTCGGTGGATTGATTTGGGCAAGGTGAACGGCGAGCTTAGCGACATACCCAAAGACGAAAAGCTGCTTTTGGTTTGCGCCAAGGGAAAGAGAGGCTATTTTCTCCAGAACAGGCTTAAGCATTTCGGCTACACCAATACGAAAGTACTTGAAGGCGGAGCCTTCTTTAATACGGTAAAGGTTGAAAACGCCGGCGGCAAGCTTCCTCCCGAAGAAATAAAGCGCGTAAAGGGCTTGGGCTGTCTTCAGGATAAGCGCTTCAACGACGTTTTCAACGTGCGCGTTATCACCAAAAACGGAAAAATCACCGCAAAGGATCAGCGTATAATAGCGGAAGCCGCCGAGCGCTTCGGAAGCGGCGAGGTAACTATGACCTCCCGCCTTACCCTGGAAATTCAGGGCGTACGTTACGAAAACATTGACGATACCATAGCTTTTCTTAAGGAAAACGACCTGATTACGGGCGGCACTGGCTCATTGGTTCGCCCCGTGGTTTCCTGCAAGGGCACCACCTGTCAGTACGGACTTTTGGACAGCTTCGGCCTAAGCGAAAAAATACACGACCGCTTTTATATCGGATATCACGGCGTTACGCTCCCTCATAAATTCAAGATTGCGGTGGGCGGCTGTCCCAATAACTGCGTCAAACCCGATCTGAACGATCTCGGCATTGTGGGACAGCGTATGCCCTTATACAGCGGAGACAAGTGCAGGGGCTGCAAAAAGTGTCAGGTGGAAACCGCCTGTCCCATAAAGGCGGCAAAGTTGGAAAACGGTAAGCTGGTTATAAGCTCCGACTGCAACAACTGCGGAAGGTGCCGCGAAAAATGCCCCTTCGGCGCGATTCCCGAATACGCCGAGGGCTACAAGGTGTATATCGGCGGAAGATGGGGCAAAAAGGTGGCTTACGGAAAGCCCTTGGATAAGCTGTTCACCTCCGAGGAAGAAGTTTTGGACGTAATTGAAAGAGCCATACTCTTTTTCCGCGACGAGGGAATCACAGGTGAACGCTTCGCGGACACCATTGACCGTCTCGGCTTCAATTATGTTCAGGAAAAGCTGCTTAACGGCAGCATAGACAAGAACAAGGTGCTTGAAAAGAAGGTAAAGGGCGGTGCGACCTGCTGATGAAAAAATTTGCGCCCCTCAAAAAAGCCGTATACGCCGCGGTTCTTCCATTGGCTCTGCTCCTTTCCTCCTGTTCCCACAGCGCCCCTCCTTCGGAAAACAATTCGGAGACATTTACCGAAAGTCCTTCCGAAAAAAATTCCGAAAACGGCGAGGTTACCTTCACCGACGCTCTGGGACGTACCGTTACCGTCAATTCTCCCAAACGCGCGGCGGCCTTTATGGGAAGCTTCGCCGAAATATGGCATCTTTCCGGCGGCGAGGTGACGGCGGTGCCCGACGATACATGGGAAGACTTTGATATACCTCTTTCCGATGATACGGTGAATCTCGGAAAAATAAACGAGTTAAGCCTTGAAATGCTGTTTTCCGCCGACCCCGACTTTGTTATGGCCAGCCCCAATATAAAGGTTAATCTCGATTGGTTGGATTCCCTTGAGGACGCGGGAATAACCGTCGCTTATTTTGACGTTTCCGATTTTGAAAGCTATCTGGAAATGCTTGACGTGTGCACCGACATTACAGGGAGAAAAGACCTTTATCAAAAAAACGGCCTTGACATACAAAAGCAAATAGAAAACGTAAGGAAACAAAGTGAGGAAAGAGTCAAGGAAAAAGGTGCTCCCACCGTACTTTCCCTTCGTGCCTCCTCTGCGAGCATAAGAGCAAAAAACAGCGAGGGGAACGTGCTGGGCGAAATGCTCCACAGCCTTGGTTGCGTCAACATCGCCGACAGCGAAACATCCCTTCTGGAAAACCTGAGTGTGGAATATATCATAGAACAGGATCCCGATTTTATTTTTTTTGTACAGGTAGGCGGCGACGCCGAAAAGGTGAAGGAAAAAACCGACGCTTTTATAGCCGAAAATCCCGCGTGGAACGAGCTTACCGCCGTAAAAGAGGGGCGAGTTTTCCAAATGGACAGAAAGCTGTACAATCTTAAGCCCAACTCCCGCTGGGGAGAAGCTTATGAGGGTCTGGAGAAAATTCTGAGTGAAAATTCATAAGAAAAAAACTTATGCCCTTGTAATATCGATAACGGCGGCGGGCTGCGTTTTCGCGGCCTTGTTAAGTGTCTGCGTGGGCGCGGTTCGCATATCGCCCCTTGAGCTTTTCACCGGCGCCGATCCCGTACATTGGCGTATTTTCCGTTACGCAAGGCTCCCACGTACCGCCGCCTGTCTCCTTGCGGGCGCGGGTCTGTCAACCTCGGGGGCGATAATACAGGGCGTTCTGGCTAATCGCTTAGCCTCTCCCGGAATAATCGGGGTGAACGCGGGCGCGGGCGTGGGGGTTACTCTTTGCTGTGCCTTTGGCGCGGTCTCCGGTTGGGCGGTGTCTGGTTCCGCTTTTTTGGGGGCACTTGTGTCGGTGCTTGCCGTGGCGCTGGCCGCCCAAAAAACATACGCCTCCCGTTCGGCGGTGATTTTGGGCGGCGTGGCGGTAAACAGCTTTCTAACCGCCGTCTCCGTGGGAATAATAACGCTTTATCCCGAAATAGGAGTATACACCGCGGATTTTCGCACGGGTGGATTTTCCGGCGTAACCGATTCGAAGCTTATTCCCGCCGCCGTGATGATAATAATCGCCCTTCTCCTTGCCTTTACCCTTTCAAGCGAACTGGACATTCTCTCTATGGGCGAGGATACCGCCCAAGGTCTTGGCCTTTCCGTAAAAAAGACAAGAACCCTTTTTCTTGCCTTGGCGGCTCTTCTCGCGGGGGCAAGTGTAAGCTTTTCGGGACTTCTGGGCTTTGTGGGGCTTATAGTGCCCAATATGGTAAAAAAGCTTGTGGGCGGCGAGAGCCGAAAGCTGCTCCCTGTCTGCTCTTTGGGGGGAGCAATGTTTGTGACACTGTGCGACTGTGCGGCCAGGTCTCTTTTCTCACCCTATGAAATCCCCACCGGAATAGTGATGTCTGCTGTGGGCGCACCGTTCTTTATTTTCCTGCTGTTCAGATCGAAAGGAGGACATTCCCGTGGATAAAATTCTCCTTTCGGCCAAGAACGTTTCCTCCTGCTACAGCGGAAGGGAAGCGCTTCATAATGTATCGGCGGAACTTAAAGGCGGAAGGATAACGGCGATAATCGGCCCCAACGGAAGCGGAAAAAGTACCTTTCTTAAAACGCTTATAGGCATTGTCCCCAAAAAAGAGGGAGAGATTTTTTCCGAGGGAAGAAACACCGACGGTATGAGCGCTCCCGAAATCGCGCGCCGCATAGCTTATCTTCCTCAGATGAAAAGCGTTCCCGATCTTACCGTAAGAACAATGGTGCTTCACGGGCGATTTTCACATTTGTCCTATCCCCGCCGCTACCGAAAAGAGGATATGGAAGCGGTTGAAAGAGCGATGGAAACAGTCGGTATTTCCGAATACGCCGAAAAAAACGTCTCTTCCCTTTCGGGAGGTACCGTTCAGTTGGTATTTCTGGCCATGGCTCTTGCGCAAAATTCATCGGTTATACTTATGGACGAGCCTACGTCCTTTCTGGATATATCCCATCAGTTAAATTTGATGAAGCTTTGCGGAAGTCTTGCCGCCGAGGGAAAAGCCGTCACGGCCGTGCTTCATGATATTCCTTTGGCCTTAAAATACGCCGACGACATAATAGTTTTGTCCGGCGGAAAAGCCGTAGCGTCGGGGACAGCGTCTCAGGTGTACAAAAGCGGGATTTTGAATGCCGTTTTTAACGCCGAGATAAAAGAAGCCGCCTCCGAAAGCGGAATAATATACTACTGTCAGTAAGAGAGGAATCAACAATGCCCTTTACCGAAAAAACGCCCGAATTCATTTTCGAAAACCACGCCAATGACAGCAAGGAATGGTTTCATCAACATAAAAGCGATTACGAAAAATATGTGAAGGAGCCGTTTCGGGAATTTGTGGAACGTATCGAACCATTTATAAAGGAACTGGACGGCGAGATATCCTGCGACCCCAAGCGACTTTCCCGAATTTACCGAGACGCGAGATATTCAAAAGGAAAGTCCGTGTTCCGCGATTATATCTGGTATACCTTCAGCCGAACAAGGGAAAACGCTACTTCCTTGCCCGCCTTTTATTTCAGCGTATCTCCCTGCGGCTTTGATTACGGCTGCGGATATTACTATACCACCACTCCAACCCTCGTGGCGCTGAGAAAGCTTGTGATTTCGGGAGATTACAGCTTTATGGCCGCCAAGGAAGCTTATATGAATCAGAAGGTTTTTACCCTGGGAGGGGATATGTACAAAAAAGACCGTTATCCCGACCAGCCCGAAGAAAACAAAATATGGCTCAACCGTAAAAACATCTTCCTTTTCTGTGAAAGCAAGGACTTCAAAACCCTATACAGCAAGTCTCTTCCGCAAAAAATAGGTGAGGAATTCATAAGTATCGCTCCCGTTTACAGGCTGTTTCTGAAGGCGGAGCAAGTAAGGGAGGATTGATTTTGAACGCGGTTATCAATGGAATAACACTAACCCTTGACGCTCACCCCGATATGTTTTCCCCGAATTCTCCCGATACGGGTACGCTTGCCATGTTATCGTCGGTTGAAATAAATAAAGGGGACAAGCTGTTGGATTTAGGCTGCGGAAGCGGTATCGTGGGAATTTACGCCGCCAAGCTTATAGGCGCCGAAAACGTGGTAATGACCGACAGCTCGGAAACGGCGGCGGAGTTCGCTGAAAAAAACGCCGAGAAAAACGGCGTTGGCGGTATAAAAATATACTGCGGCAGCGCCTATGAAAAAGTAACCGAAAGTGATTTTACCCTGATCCTTTCAAATCCCCCCTACCACACGGATTTTTCCGTAGCCAAAGCGTTTATCGAGGGCGGCTATCATCGGCTGATATATGGCGGGAAAATGGTTATGGTTACAAAAAGAGCGGATTGGTATAAAAATAAGCTGACCTCCGTTTTCGGAGGGGTAAAAGTGACCGAGCTGAACGGATATTTTGTTTTCGTCGCCGAAAAGAGAGTGCAAAGAAAAAATCCGCCGCAAAAGGAAAAAAACAAGCTTTCTAAAAAGCTTTTGCGAAAGTATTCAAAAAGTAACCCGCATTGATATAAAATATGTATAAAATTTGTATATTTTTGATTACCTTTTGTATTTTGCAAAAAATCTATTGACAAATCAAAAATTTAGTGATAATATATAAATGCAAATTTTTTATTAGTGAAAGACCGTATATTTAATGGCAGATTGTGACAGATGTCGGTTAAGAGCGGAAGTTATCAATAGCTTTCATCTCATATGGAGATGAAGGTTATTTTTGTATCCGTTGACTCTTATACCACAGTTTTCAAAGGGGTAGTATTAGGGCTTGTTTGAAAAATCGGAAACGTCGTCTTTTCGCCCCCAAACGGTCATCTTCTGTGTCAAAAAGCCTTCTCAAACGACGGTTTGACTGCGTTTTTTTCCTTGAAGCTAACCATTTGGGGTCAAAAATCCGTCATTTCCTCTATTTTCAAACAAGGCCTAGTGTACAGCAAAATCTAAAACTTATATAAATTTGATTAATGATTTGCGATAACTTCAATATAAACATCATTATAATTTTATAAAGAATTAGAATTTATGAATCACTAGTTTGTCGACGCTGATAAAAAACGCCCAAAAGGAATATGTTAAATGAAGAAAGTAGAAATATTTGACTCCACCCTTCGGGACGGGGCGCAAGGGGAGGGAATAAGCTTTTCGGTTGACGATAAGCTTAAAATACTTCAAAGACTGGACGATTTCGGCGTCGCCTTCGCCGAGGCGGGAAATCCGGGCTCCAATCCCAAGGATCTTGAGTTTTTCAAAAAGGCTAAAACGCTTGAATTGAAAAACACGAAGCTGGTGGCTTTCGGCTCAACAAGAAGAAAAGACGTTTCGGCGGAAACGGATGATAACGTTAAAGCCATCCTTGATGCCGATACCGAGTACGCGGCGGTTTTCGGAAAAAGCTGGCGGCTTCACACCGAGGTTATACTGAACGTAACTCCCGAAGAAAATCTTTCCATGATAAGAGACACCGTGAGCTGTCTTAAGAAAAACGGGCGTAAAGTCATATTCGACGCCGAACATTTTTTCGACGGCTTCAAGGACAGTCCCCGATTCGCTCTTTCGGTGCTTAAGACCGCGGAAGAGGCGGGAGCGGAGCTGTTAGTTCTGTGCGATACCAACGGGGGTGCTTTTCCCGACGAAATAGCCCGCATAACCGAAGAAGCGGTAAAAGCGTCAAATATCCCCATAGGAATACACTGTCATAACGATATCGGCTGCGCCGTGGCTTGTGCTGTGGCGGCGGTAAAAGCCGGCGCGGTTCAGGTACAGGGTACCTTTATAGGAATAGGCGAACGCTGCGGCAACACCAATCTCTCCACCCTTATTCCCGATCTTCAGCTTAAGCTCGGCTATGACTGCGTCCCTTCGGAAAGCGTTGAAAAGCTTACCGAAACCGCCCGATATATTGCCGAGATAGCCAACGTTAAGCTGGCGGGAAGTATGCCCTATGTGGGAAGAAACGCCTTCGGCCATAAAGGCGGAATGCACGCCGACGGAGTCGCAAAAGAGCCTAAAAGCTTTGAGCATATTCCCCCCGAAACGGTGGGGAATTCGAGAAACTTTATTTTGTCGGAGGTGAGCGGAAAAAGCGCCGTATTGTCCAAGCTTAAAAACTTTGACCGAAAGCTGGATAAGTCCAGCCCCGAAACCGTTCGAATCCTTAAAAAGCTTAAAGAGCTTGAAAGTATGGGCTATCAGTTTGAGGCGGCGGGAGCAAGCTTTGAACTGCTGATTTTGAAGGAGCTTGGAAGGTTTCAGCCTTTTTTTCAGATAGAACATTTTCATGTTATTTCCACTCAAAGTTATGACACAAAGGAAATAAACAAGGCCAACGCGATGGTAAAAATAAAAGTCGGAAACAGGTTTGAAATAACCGCCGACGAGGGCGACGGTCCCGTCAACGCCATAGACAGAGCCCTGAGAAAAGCGTTGGAGGTGTTTTACCCTCGGCTCAGGAAAGCTCATCTTGTGGACTATAAAGTAAGAGTGATAGCCGCTGGGGACAGCACCGCCGCCATTACGAGAGTGCTTATAGAAAGCACCGACGGGGAAAAAGTCTGGACCACCGTAGGAGCCTCAAAGGATATTATCGACGCCAGCTTAAAGGCGCTTCTTGATTCCATTGAATACTTTTTGCATGTAAAAGCGGAGGAAGCGAGAAAACCTACCTCAAAGAAAACAAGTGAAAGGATCGGATAAACTATGGGAATGACCATGAGCCAGAAAATTCTGGCAAAGCACGCGGGATTGCCCGAAGTGAGAGAGGGACAGCTTATAAAGGCAAGGCTTGATATGGTGTTGGCCAATGATATAACCGGACCGGTAGCCATAAACGAGTTTAAAAAAGCGGGCTTTAACGGCGTATTCGATAAAAGAAGGATAAGCCTTGTAATGGATCACTTTGCTCCCAACAAGGATATTAAGGCTGCGGCACAGTGTAAGCAGTGCCGAGAGTTTGCGGGTGAATACGAAATTGTCAATTTTTACGATGCCGGTGAAATGGGCATAGAACACGCCCTCCTTCCCGAAAAAGGGTTAATCGCTCCGGGTGAGCTTTGTATAGGCGCCGACAGCCACACTTGCACCTACGGAGCCTTAGGCGCGTTTTCAACGGGAGTCGGTTCCACCGATATGGCCGCGGGTATGGCTACGGGAAAAGCTTGGTTCAAGGTTCCCGCCGCAATACGCTTCAATCTTTACGGAAAGCTTAGAAAATACGTGAGCGGAAAGGACGTTATCCTGCACATAATAGGTATGGTAGGGGTCGACGGTGCCTTGTATAAAAGTATGGAATTCGGCGGCGAGGGTCTGTCCTCTCTGTCTGTTGACGACCGTCTTTGTATGGCTAATATGGCGATAGAAGCGGGAGCGAAAAACGGTATCTTTGAGGTGGATAGCCTCACCCTCAATTATATAAACAAGCGGGTAAAAAGGGAATACGAGTATTTTACCCCCGACGAAGACGCCCGTTATAGTGAAATATACGATATAAACCTGAGTGAAATTAAACAGACGGTAGCTTTTCCCCATCTTCCCGAAAATACGCGTACGGAAGAGGAGTTCGGCGACATAAAGATAGATCAGGCGGTAATCGGCTCCTGCACCAACGGCAGAATAAGCGATATGAAAGCCGCCGCGGAAGTTCTTAAAGGAAAGCATGTGGCAAAGGGAGTGCGCTGTATCGTTATTCCCGCTACCCAAGAGGTTTTCTTGGAATGCGTAAAAACTGGCCTGGCGGAAATATTTGTAAACGCAGGCTGTGTGTTCTCCACTCCCACCTGCGGTCCATGTCTTGGCGGACATATGGGCATTCTGGCAGCGGGCGAAAGAGCTGTTTCCACCACCAACCGAAATTTTGTGGGAAGAATGGGTCACTCCGAAAGCGAGGTTTATCTCGCGAGTCCCATTGTAGCCGCAGCAAGCGCGTTAGCGGGAAAAATTACGGGATATAACGGATAATTCCGTAAAGAATAAACCGTATCGATATATTTACAAAAGCGTTGAAATAATGAAAGGAGCTTACATTTATGCTTACTCACATTTGCCTTGTTAATTTTAAATCCGAGATGGCGGAAAGCGACAAAAAAATCGCGGCGGTTAAATTAAAAGAGGGACTGGAAAAGCTTTCTGGAAAAATAGACGGCCTTATTGAAATAAAAGCGGAAAATCTTCTGTTAGACAGCTCCACCGCCGATATGCTAATTATTTCAAAATTTACGGGTAAGCCGGCCTTGGAAAGATATAACAACAGCCCTTTGCTTTTTAACGTGCAAAGTATCCTGAACAATGTGGAACGGTTGGATACGGCGGATTACATTGTTACGGAGTAGCCGTAAAACACATTGCTCCCCAAATAAGAAAATGTTCTAAGAAACCTGCTAATAAAAGTCAATACCAAAAATGAAAAAAGAAGCAGGAAAATTATGGAGCCAACTATAAAAAAGTCAATAGGAAAATGGAAAAAAGTTGAAAAAATTTTTTTTGGCAAAAAAGCA
>CATLBH010000037.1 GCA_949878745.1 uncultured Ruminiclostridium sp.
GCGGCAGATTTTTCGTCAGATTGTACAAATTTGACGCAGGCGGGCTAGCGCCCGTCAAGGAGAAGTTGTGCAATCTGACGGAAAATATGCAAGCAAGATGTGCGCATCCGATTTAATCAGTGGTTCCCTAACCTTGATAGGGAGAAAGGTCAGTGCTATGAAAAAGCATAAATTGGTAAGCTATGCGAAATGGGGATATATATTTATCGCGCCGTTCTTCATAGTATACATAATATTTCAGTTGATACCTCTTTTATCTACTTTTTATTACAGCTTTTTTGAAAACTACCGTTCGGGTCTTAACGTGATCGGACCCAATTATGTGGGCTTCGACAACTACGTGACCTTGTTTACGCCCGACAAAAACGGTTCCATCGATATTTTCACATATTTTGTCAATACCATTATAATGTGGCTTATGGGCGCAGTACCGCAGATGGTTTTTTCTCTTCTTCTCGCGGTGATTTTTACCAGCGAAAGACTCAGGATCAAGGGTCAGAGTTTTTTCAAAACGGTTATGTATATGCCTAACCTTATCATGGCGGCGGCATTCGCAATGCTGTTCTTTATGCTGTTTTCAAAAGTAGGTCCGTTTAACCAGTTTATAATGTCTTCGGGCGGAGAACCCTTTGACTTTTTCGCCAATAAGTGGACCACAAGAGGGATAATCGCAATGATAAATTTCCTTATGTGGTTCGGAAACACCACCATTCTTCTGATGGCGGGCATTATGGGAATAGACCAGAGCCTTTTTGAGGCGGCTTCGATAGACGGAGCCACGTCGTGGCAGGTGTTTTACAAGATAACCATTCCCCTTCTGAAGCCGATTATGGTTTATGTGGCTATCACCTCTCTTATCGGCGGTCTTCAGATGTTCGACGTGCCTCAGGTTATCGGCACATATCTCGGTTCGCCCAACAGAAGCACTATGACAATGATAATGTATCTGAACAACTATCTGGGAACCTCTAAGAATTACGGTATGGCGGGGGCGCTGTCCGTGGTTATCTTTATCATAACCGGCGTATTGAGCGTCATCGTTTATAAGACGATGGCCAGCGACAGCGGGAAAAAGCCCAAAAAAGCAAAGAAGGGAGCGTAAGGGAAATGGCAATAAAAGAACAGACTATCCGAAATAACGAAAGCGCAAGAGGAAAGCTTATTGCCGTCAGAGTGGTGGCTTATACTTTCCTTATACTGGTTACGCTTCTGGCGCTTTTTCCGCTGATTCTTCTTATTCTCAACTCAACACATTCCAATTCATCGTTACAGGCGGGATTTGACCCGATACCCGGAGGTCATTTTCTGATAAATTTTAAAACCGCCTGGAACGATACCGCGCTTTTCACACTCCCGCGCAGTATGCTCAACAGCTTTATTATCGCCGCCTCTTCCTGTATACTGACCTCTTATTTTTCGGCGATGACGGCTTACGGCATACATGTTTATGATTTTAAGCTTAAAAAATTCGCCTTTAATTTTATAATGGTGATTATGACCATTCCCACACAGGTGGCGGCGGTGGGCTTCGTTCAGTTGGTGGGAAAGTTCCATATGACCAATACGTATTGGCCGCTTATACTTCCCGCGATAGCCGCGCCTTCGGTATTCTTTTATATGAAGCAGTATATAGAAAGCTCGCTTCCAATGGAGGTTATCGAGGCCGCGCGAGTGGACGGCTCCGGCGAATTTATGACTTTTAACACGATCGCGCTTCCCATGCTTAAGCCCGCGATAGCGGTTCAGATGATTTTCGCGTTCGTTTCATCATGGAACAATTTCTTTACTCCCGCCCTTGTGCTCAGTAAGTCGGAAATGTGGACGCTTCCTATTGTAAACGCCACTCTCCGTCAGAAGATACAGTCCCAGAACTGTGATATAGGCGAGGTTTATATGATGATACTCCTTTCAATTATACCAGTTGTTATCGTATATATCGCGCTTTCTAAGCATATTGTCAAGGGTGTGGCGCTGGGCGCGGTAAAGGGATGAGTTTCATTTAATACTAATCCTTGGTCAACATTTTTTTGTCTATAATCTGACCAAAGATTAGTATAATTTGCAGTCTTCTTCACTCTTTCTTATTTTCTCATAACGAACCCCCCGCCGAAGCTTCGGCGGGGGGTTCGTTATGAATGAGGATTTGGTTTAAGCGAAATAATTGTTGAAGGCGTCTACGCCTATTTTTACCTGTTCCTCGGCAAATTCGGCCTGTTGGCTCTCGTCGGTGGTTTCGTCGTCGCCAAACGCGCCCAAAATGATAAATCCGAGATAATCCCCGTTTTCAAGCACCTTTGAGGCGTTGACCTTTGCCACGTTCATGGGGTACTGAAGGCTGTCCTCGATAAGAGTGGTTTGGAAAGCTTCCAGCTTGGCCTTTACGTCTCCGGCTTTTCCTTCGGCGGCTTTGATGATTATGGCCATATCCGCGTGGGCGCTTATCATGGGAAGCTCGCCGGCGAAGTCGGTGAAGCTGCCCTCTTCAAGACCCAATGAAGAGGTAAGATAAAACTCGTCAACGGGCATACTGGGGAGATAATTCTCGCCGTAGGCGGCTTTTATGGCATCGAGAATTTTGGCGGCTTCTCCCTCGGAGGCCGAAGGGGAGTCGGTGTTTTCGGTGTTCTCGGTGTTCTCGGTGTTCTCGGTGTTCTCGGTGTTTTCCGTGTTTTCGGTGTCTTCCGTGTTGTCGGCCGCGCTTGTTTCCTCGGATGAGCTTGAGTCTTCGGTATTGGAGGAAGTGTTTTCGCTTGCTGCGGAGGTGGTGGTCGTGGTGTTGTTATCGTCGTTTTCGCCGCCGCAGGCGGTGAAAGCGGAGGTGATAAGAGCAGCCGTTATGATTGCGGCAATAATTTTCTTCATATTGATTCGTCCTTTCTTTTACGCATGGGTGATTTCGCGATATTTAATACTAATCTTTGGTCAGATTATAGACAAAAAATGTTGACCAAAGATTAGTGTTTCGGGTGTAATCTTTAATCATATTTCCGACTTCGTCTACAATATGATTAAAGATTAGTATAACATATCGCTTTTTCTGTACAAGCTTACCTTAAAAGCTCTGTATTATTATATCATTTATCGGCGCAATGTTCAATTAACAAAAAAATACAAACTTTTTTCCGGTTTGCCTGTAATTTTTGAGTACTTTCAATGGATTGTGACGGTTTAAAGATATGTCGGTGTTATTTTTTTCAAAAATTCGTTAAAAATACCCCGTTAGGGAAAAAAGGGGAAATTTTTCGGGGTAAAGCCTTGCGCGTTAACCCGTTAAAGTGCCACCAAAAAAAACAAAATATAAAAAAGTTTTTTTAAACTATTGAAAAAAAGCTTGATTTATAGTAAAATAATAATAGTATATTTACATCTGAAATTCAGGAAGGATATTAAAAATGACCACCAAGTATATTTTTGTTACCGGAGGCGTTGTTTCCGGCTTAGGAAAAGGAATTACCGCGGCGTCGCTGGGACGGCTGCTGAAAAACAGAGGTTATAAGGTAACCATACAGAAATTCGACCCGTATCTTAACATCGATCCGGGCACGATGAGCCCTTATCAGCACGGCGAGGTATTCGTCACCGACGACGGAGCCGAAACCGACCTGGATCTGGGACACTATGAGCGTTTTATCGATGAGAATCTGTCGGTAAACAGCAATGTTACCACCGGTAAAATATACTGGAGCGTCATTTCAAAGGAGCGCAGGGGGGACTATCTGGGGGGGACCGTACAGGTGATCCCCCACATCACCAACGAGATAAAGGAGCGCATTTACAGGGCCGCCAACGTTCACGAAACCCCTGTGGACGTGGTTATTACCGAAATCGGCGGCACGGTGGGTGATATCGAGAGCACACCTTTTCTTGAAGCGATAAGACAGGTGGTGGCGGACAAGGGTCGGGAAAACGTGATGTACATACACGTGACCTTGCTCCCGTTTGTCACCGGAAGCGACGAGCTTAAGACCAAGCCCACGCAGCACAGCGTAAAGTCGCTTTTGTCCTACGGAATACAGCCTACGGTGTTGGTGTGCCGCAGCGAGTCGGAGATTCCGGAGGATATGAAGGCGAAAATAGCCAGCTTCTGCAATGTGCGCAAGGAGGACGTTATTCCCAATCTTACCGCTTCTTCCTTGTACGCGGTGCCGCTTATGCTTGAAAAAGAGGGGCTGGCGGACGTGGTGTGTCATCATCTCAATATGGAGAATCCCGAGCCGGATCTTAAAGAATGGACCGATATGGTACATATGCAGGAGAACACGAAGGAAAAGCTCACCATTGGGCTTGTGGGCAAATATGTGGCGCTTCCCGACGCGTATCTTTCGGTAATGGAATCCCTTCGTCACGCCAGCTTTTTCAACGGGGCGAACGTTCATATAAAGCTGATAGATTCGGAGGAGGTGACGGAAAACACCGCTTCGGAGCTGCTGTCCGACTGTGACGGCATTCTCGTCCCCGGAGGCTTCGGCAACAGGGGAATAGAGGGGAAGATAGAGGCGGTGCGCTACGCCAGGGAAAACAAGGTGCCTTATCTGGGGCTGTGTTTGGGTATGCATATGGCCACCATAGAATTCGCGAGGCACGTAGCGGAGCTGGACGGCGCCAACTCGGCGGAATTTGCCGAGGACGGAATGTATAAGGTGATCGATCTTATGCCGGATCAGAAAAACGTCGAGATGGGGGGAACCATGCGGCTTGGGCTGTATCCCTGTAAGCTGACCGAGGGGACTCTCGCGCGGGAGATATACGGCGAGGAGCTGATTTATGAGCGTCACCGTCATCGTTATGAGTTTAACAACACCTACAGACAGGTATTGGCGGATAAAGGGCTGATTCTGTCGGGGCAGTCGCCCGACGGGAAGCTGGTGGAAATTGTGGAGCTTTCGAGGGAGGTGCATCCTTGGTTTTTGGCGGTGCAGTTCCATCCGGAGTTTAAGTCGAGGCCTAACAGGCCGCACCCGTTGTTTGCGGGATTTACTAAGAAGGCGCTGGAATTGAGGACGGGCGGAGGAAAGTAGGATTTGTTTTAGGTTAGGTGATTGTTGAGACGGGCGCCGCGGCGCGGCCGCGAATGGAGCGGAGCGGAATGAGCCGGCGCGGAGCTTGCGGAGCGCTGCGAATTTTCCGAAGGAAAATTCGGGCCGCGCCCGGTGCTGATGGGCAGATATGGGTGTAGGGACGGTTTTTTATGATGGAGCGGGCGGCGGGGACGGATAGGCGGGGATATAAACTCGGTTTATTGGGGGGATATCGGCGATAATCGGTATGGGTAAGAAAGGGAAATAAAGGGGGGAGATTGGCAGGCAAGCTCCGCCCTTTTTGCGTTAAAAAGGATTTTTTTACAAAAATTGATTAAAAAGGACTTTTGGGATATGAATGAAATATTTAACGGCTGCTTCGACAACCGCGAGCTGTCCTGGCTTAAATTTAACGAGCGCGTTCTTGAGGAGGCGGAGGACGCTTCGCTTCCTCTTATGGAGCGTTTGAATTTCGTGTCTATTTTTTGCAGCAATCTTGACGAATTTTTTATGGTAAGAGTGGGTACCCTTCACGATCAGACGATCGTCAAGGAAGCGAAAAAGGATAATAAATCGGGTCTTACTCCTTCGGAACAGCTGAAAAAAATAGCTTCACGCACCGCCGAGCTGCTTCCGAGGAAAGAAAAGGCCTATAAGGATATAATAAAAAAGCTTAAGGAACACGGCGTGGAACAGGTTTATCCCGACAAGCTGAAGGATAAAAGCGAAGAGGAAGAGCTTGAAAAGTATTTCAAAAAGGAAATACTGCCTCTTTTGTCCCCTACCGTGGTGGATAAGACTCACCCGATGCCTTTCGTGAAAAACAAGGAGCTGTACGCGGGGGTCTATTTAAAGCCTCACGGCGGGGAAAAGCACGTTCTTCTGGGCATACTTCCCCTTACGGCTTCGGATATTTTTGAAAGGCTTATTTTTCTTCCCTCGGAGGAAGGGAAAGTGCGTTTTCTTTTGATAGAAGACCTTATAGTGCACTTTGTTCACTTGGTTTTTCCGAATTTCGAGGTGTTGAGCCGCAACATATTCCGTATCACAAGAAACGCCGACATCGACGTGGACGAAGCCTTGTACGATCACGACGTGGATTTCCGCGATATTATGGAGGAGCTTATAAAAAAGCGCAAAAAGCTTGCTCCCGTGAGGGTGGAGCTGTTGACGAAAAACGGAGAGTTTGACAGGGAGCTGTTGGCGAAAAAGCTGGGGCTGGATTTGGGGGGAGGATTTATCTTTACTCAGCAGTGTCCGTTGGATTTCGGCTTCGTGGGAGCGCTGAGAGATAAGCTGGAGGGGAGAGCGGAGCTGTTTTTCACAAAGCTTACTCCACAGCGGCCGCTTATGGTTAAGGAAGGCGTTTCCATGATGAAACAGGCGGAACAGCAGGATTTGCTTTTGTTTTATCCCTATGAGCGTTTTCAGTGTTTTATATCGCTTCTGGAGGAAGCGGCGGTTGATCCCACGGTGGTTTCCATAAAAATAACCCTTTACCGTGTGGCGAGGGACAGTAAGATCGTAAACGCCCTGATTCGGGCGGCGGAGGCGGGGAAGGACGTTCTCGCGCTGGTAGAGCTTAGGGCAAGGTTTGATGAGGAAAACAATATAGGCTGGTCGAAACGTCTTGCCGAGGCGGGGGTTACGGTGATTTACGGTCTGGACTCCTTAAAAGTGCACTCAAAGCTGCTTCTGATAACAAGGCGCACGGGAAATGAAATAAAGTATGTAACTCAGATCGGAACGGGAAATTACAACGAGCGCACCTCAAAGCTTTACACCGACCTGACTCTTATCACTTCTGACAAGGAATTCGGCGCGGACGCTTCTCTCGTGTTCAACAATCTTTCGGTTGGGACGGCGGTGGAGAGCAGCTCCACGCTGTGGGTAGCGCCCAACTGTCTCAAATCCCGCGTCGTGGAGATGATCGATCGGGAGATAACCTACGGCTCAGAGGGATATATAGGCATAAAAATGAATTCCCTCACCGATATAGACATTATACAAAAGCTGTCGGAGGCGAGCAAAAAGGGGGTTAAGGTTCAGCTTATCATACGCGGTATCTGCTGTCTTGTGGCGGGTATAGAGGGCTGTACGGAAAATATAACCGTAACCTCGATTGTGGGAAGATTTCTCGAACACAGCCGTATCTATATTTTCGGGAGCGGCGAGCGCCGAAAAATTTTTATAAGCTCCGCCGACTTTATGACCCGCAACACCGAAAAGCGGGTGGAAGTCGCGGCTCCCATAAAAAGCCCGATTATACAGGAACGTCTTACGGATATTTTCAACACAATGCTGAAGGACAGCGTAAAAGCGAGAGTACAGCTTCCCGACGGCACCTACCGCAAAAAGGAGCCGGAGGAAGGGAAACAGGCTTTGGACTCACAGCTATATTTTTATGAGCAGGCGTATAAAAACCGTGAAGAGCAGCAGGATAAGAGTGACAAGAAGATATTGGGAAGAATAAAGGAGCTTTTTAAGAAGTGAAGAGGTTCAAGCGTTTTTTTCTATAGTAGAAAATATCTTCGCGGAAATCGGAAGAAAGGATTAACTATGACACTCCTTGTAATAGACGGCAACAGCATAATAAACCGCGCCTTTTATGGCATAAGAGCTCTTTCCAACAAAAAGGGCGTTTTCACCAACGCCATAACGGGCTTTATGAACATACTTTTTAAGCTTCAAAACGGTTTTTCGCCGGATTATACGGCCGTGGCCTTCGATATGAGAGCGCCCACCTTCCGACATAAGCTTTACGGCGAATATAAGGGCACAAGAAAGCCCATGCCCGAGGAGCTTGCCATGCAGATGCCCTATGTTAAGGAAATATTAAGGGCGATGGGCATTAAAATAGTGGAAAAAGAGGGCTGGGAGGCCGACGATATTTTGGGTACATTGTCTCACGCCGCAGAGCGGGAGGGATTTTATGCCGTTGTGGCCACGGGCGACAGGGACAGCTTTCAGTTAATCACCGACAAGGTGTCGGTGAATCTTGCGGGAAATAAAGAGGATATTTTGTATACGCCCGCGGAAATAAAGGAAAAATACGGCGTTGAGCCCGCGCAGATGCTTGAGGTAAAGGCTCTTATGGGCGATTCCAGCGACAATATACCCGGCGTAAAGGGAATAGGCGAAAAAACCGCTTTGGATCTGATACAAAAATATTCGGACATAAAAAGCATTTATGAAAAGATCCACGAGCTTCCGATTTCCGAAAAGCTTCGGCAAAAGCTTGTTGAGGGAAAAGAAAGCTGTTTTTTAAGCCGCGAGTTGGGGAAGATAGCGCTTGACGCGCCCGTTGAAACGGATATGAGCGTTTATGTTCCCGCCGAAAGGGACGAAGTTCGGTTGGCGGAAATTCTGACAGAGTTGGAAATGTTTTCAATACTGAAAAAGCTTAACATTTCACCGGGAAGTATCAAAAAGGCGGGAGAATTGGCGGCGGAAAAGGAGATAAGCGAAGCGAGGGAAAAAAACGGGACGAAAAAGGCCGAGCTTGACAAAAACGCTTTTGATATAATGCTCGGGGGCGATACGCTTATAGTGTGCCATAACGGGGAGCTGAAAAAATACCACTCGGAAAGCGATATAAAAACGGTACTGGAATGCGATACGGAAAAGCGTACCTTCGATCTTAAGGGGCTTTACGCTTATGCCATGACCAAGGGGATCGAAGTGAAAAACGCTGTTTTTGACACCACCCTCAGCGCTTATCTTCTTAACGTTAGCTCATCGGATTACAGCCTCGAAAAGCTGTGCGCCGAATACAGGGTGAAGGCGGCGGAGACCGACGAGGAGCTGCCCCAATGTCTTTATGAGCTTAACACGCGTCTGACGGAAAAAATCGGTTCCGAGGGGTTGGAAAAAATACTCTCGGATATAGAGATTCCTCTTGCCGAGGTGTTGACCTCTATGGAGATTGACGGGGTTGAGGTCGATCTTAAGGGAATAGACAGCTTCGGGGAGGAGCTTAAAGCGAAAATCGACGATGCCGAGGGCAGGATTTACGAGCTGGCGGGGGAAAGGTTCAATATACTGTCACCCAAGCAGCTGGGAACGGTGTTATTTGAAAAACTGTCTCTTCCCAGCGGGAAAAAGACCAAAACGGGTTATTCCACAAACGCTGACGTGTTGGAGGAGCTTATGGAAAAGCACCCGATAGTGCCCCTTATATCGGACTATCGAGCCTTTTCAAAGCTTCAGTCCACATATGTGAGCGGACTTAAGGCCGCCGTGAAGGAGGACGGACGTATTCATTCCACCTTTAAACAGACGGAGACTCGAACCGGCAGAATAAGCAGCGCGGAGCCGAATATACAGAATATTCCCGTGAGAACCGAGCTGGGCAAAAATATGCGCCGTTTTTTTACCGCCAAAGAGGACTTTATGTTGGTGGACGCGGACTATTCGCAGATCGAGCTTAGGGTATTGGCGCATCTCGCCGACGACAAAATAATGCGGGAGGCTTTTCTGAACGGCGACGACATACACACCATCACCGCCTCACAGGTGTTTAACCAGCCCATAGACTGGGTAACCCCGGAGCTTCGCTCAAGGGCGAAGGCGGTCAATTTCGGTATAGTCTACGGCATAGGCGCCTTTTCGCTGGCAAAGGATATCGGAGTTTCGGTGGCCGAGGCGAAGCGGTATATAGAAGCATATCTGTCCAAGTACAGCGGGGTTGACGGCTTTATGAAACAAACCGCCGAGAACGCCAAGAAAAACCTTTATGTGGAAACGATGTTCGGCAGGAGAAGGTATATCCCGGAAATAAACGCCTCCAACAAGGTAGTTCAGGCGGCGGCGAAGCGTATCGCTATGAACACGCCTATTCAGGGCACCGCCGCAGACATCATAAAGCTCGCCATGATAAAGGTTTATCGGCGTTTGAAATCGGAAAATCTCGACGCCCGTCTTATACTTCAGGTTCACGACGAGCTTATAGTGGAAGCGCATAAAAGCTGCGCCGAAACCGCGGCTCGGCTTCTTAAGGAGGAAATGGAGAACTGCGTTAAAATGTCGGTTCCCCTTACCGTTGACGTTAAAGTAGGGAAAACATGGTTCGATACGCATTAAGAGAAGGTTGGCTGACAACCGGAACGACCCTCACAGGAGAACAAAATGAAAAAAGTCCTAATAATCTGCACCTCGAACAAAACGCGAAGCCCTTTGGCTATGGAAATAGCCAATATGACCGCTCGGAATCTTAACGCTCCCTACGTTTTCGAAAGCGCGGGTCTTGCGGCGGTGGGAACCGCCATTGACGAAAACGTCCGTACTGTGCTTAAAGAAAAGGGAATTGAAACCTCTCATATTCCCAAGCATATATCCGAATACGATATTAACGATTTTGATTCGGTTCATGTAATGACGCAGCGTCAGAAAATAACCTTGTGCTCATATTTCAAAAACAAAATAGTCGAGGAAAAGATAGTCGTACTGGAAATAGAAGATCCCTATTATAAAGGTATAGAGGCTTATCGGATCGTAAGGGACAGATTCGAGGAATATTATACGGATTACATTAAGGAAAATATATAAGAAACTGTTCCAATAGGAATTGGCGCACTTTTTTTCGGCATATTTTGCCGCTGACTTGCGTTTTGTCATTTGCTTTGTTGTCGGCGCATCCTTGCGCCGACTTTGGGCAAATGACTAACACACCGTGTGTTAAAAATCCTTGACGGGCTTATCGCGTAAGCTGTCCGCCTGCGGATTTTTGCCTTGTCATCAACAAAATATGCTCGAAATTCCGCACACCATTCCTATTGGAACAGTTTCTAAGATGACGGATAACAAAGGCGGGATTTATATAAAAGAGATCGATTTTATAAAAGAAATAGAAGATATCTGTTTTCGGGAGGAAGCGTGGAGTCTTGAAGCGCTGCGGTCGTCGCTTCAAAGAGAGGATATTGTTTACGGGCTTGTTCACGACGAAGCGGGGACTCCCACGGGGTATTTTATTGCAGCCGTTTCCTTTGAGGAAGCGGAGCTTTACCGAATCGCGGTGATTCCGGAAAAACGGGGTATGGGTTACGGAAAAAAACTTATGGATCGATTCCTGAAAAGCTGCCCCCAAAAAACAGAAAGAGTATTTCTGGAGGTAAGGGAAAGCAACGTTCCCGCCGTAAGGCTTTATGAAAGCTTTGGGTTTAAGGTGATGGGAAGAAGAAAAAAATATTACGGAAACGAAGACGCTTTGAATTATACGTTGATTTTAAACAATAACGGGTGAAATATCCCGTTTTTTTGTTTTCGGACAATGTGAGTTTTCGGCTTTTTGAACGTTAAATAATCGAATAAAATTTATTAAGGCGGTGAAACGGGTTGAACGGCGATAACGGGGCAGAATTTTATTTTCGGTATCTTAAGGGCGACGACGGCGGAATCGAGGATATTGTAAGAGCCTATAAGGACGGGCTTATCTTTTTTATAAACGGATACATAAAGGATATTTATATTGCCGAGGAAATAACCGAGGACGTTTTTTTCAGGCTTATGGTCAAAAAGCCGTCTTATAAAGCCAAATACAGCTTTAAAACATGGCTTTTTACCATAGGCAAGAATATGGCGTTGGATTATCTGAGAAAATGTAAGACAAGCAAAGAGGTTGTCGGCTACGAAAATCCGAACGCGGAATATGAGGAGGTGAGCCTTGCGGACAGGGTTATAAGAAACGAGGACAGGATCGCCCTTTACGAGGCGCTGGCCAAGCTGCCCGAGCAGTACGGTCAGGCGTTGAAGCTTACATATTTACTGGGCTTCACCAACGAACAGGCGGCAAAAATAATGAGAAAGAGCAAGAGGCAGATGGAAATGTTGGTTTACCGCGGTAAAATTGCCTTAAAAAAGCAGCTTCAAAAGGAGGGCTTTATGTATGAAAACAGATGAGGAAATGATAAAAAGCCTTTATAAAAGGCGGGAGGAATATTACGCGAGGACGGCCAAAAAAAGCTTTGCCATAGCGGTTATAAAGGCGGTTATGGGAACCGCCGTACCTATCGCGGCGGCGGGAGCGGCGGCTTTCTTTTTAATATTGGCGCAGAAAAACATAGCTCCCCAAGACGATATGTCCGGCGGGGAAACAACAGATATCGCGCCCGCCTCCGCCGGGGATAACGGTGAGAACACGAAAAAATCCGAAGCTTCGGAAAAGCTTACCTCGTCGCCGCCCTTATGTTTTTCTTTTGGCGGGCAAATTTACGGGGCCGCCGAGGAGCAGGGGGAGTTCTTTACGGAATACGCGGCTTCGAATCTTACCGAAGCGGGAACGGCCGCCGTATTGGAAACGGAGGCGGAGGAAAGGGAGTGTATTGTTTACAAATTGGAAGACTCCGATCTTAAGGCGTTAAAGACAGAAGAGGGAACCGTGTTTTACCGTCCCATAGGAAAGTCTTCTTATACCGTGAGCGGATGGGAATTTGAGATAACGGCGTTGCACAAAACGGCGGAAAGGTATAAAACCACCGCCCTGCCCATTTTCCGTGAGGGAGAGGATATAGTGTTCCGAGCCTATGATGGCAACGGCAGACCGGTTAGAGACGTTTTTATGTTATACACTCCCGAGCTTTTGGATTTTGACAGCGTTTTGTGGGAGGTGAAGGGTAATCTTCCCGAAAACACGCGGGAATTGGACAATTATCCCGCTCCGGAATTCATACAGTATTTTTCCTTGGTGAGACTATGCGAACGGATACGTTCAGACGGGTTCAAGGCCGACGGCGTTATTGCCGAATACGGCTGCAACACCGACATAGTTATTGACGGGAAGCTTGTTGCAAAGGGAATACAGCTTTATTACACCGACCTTAACTATACCGAGTATGTACTGGAGGCTTACGAACATTCCGACGAGATAGCGATTACAAGATTGGCCACGGGTGAGAGCGTATTTATTACCGACGATATATGCGATTACAGGGAATTTCTGAATCCCGACACCGTTCCAGAGACGGTAAAGGGTGAGGGGGTAATTACCGCCGATAAGGTTTCGAGAATGTGGGAAAAACACGTAAGGGGTGCGGCAGAAGGAAACGGCCTTACCGAAAGGGAAATTATCGGGGCGGGATTTAAAAAATCGGAGGAGGCCGAGGATAAATACGAGCTGTATTATACCTTTAACGGGAGGGAGTACATTGCCGAGGCTTATATAGACGAGGGTACGGGAAATGTGGTGATATTCACAGCCTACGAAGGACAGTTTGTTGAGGACGGGTCGGGTGAAAATGACCTTGTTAATGACCTTGATTTTATAAAATATGATTAATACTAAATCCCAATAGAAATCAGACAAATCTGACGATTGGAGCGTCCCTACTCTGCGTCAGCCCTCCTTGAAATATGCGCATATTCCTGCGTCGGGACTTCCTTGATTAGGAACGTTCCACCCGCCGCCTTTGTCTGATTTCTATTGAGAATTAGTATAAAGATTACACCCGAAACACTGATCTTTGGTCAACATTTTTTATCTATAATCTGACCAAAGAATAGTATTAGTTTGACAAATTTACTAAAAAATTGCCAAAACACAACGCGGTATCACTTTTGATAATGATACCGCGTTGTTTTTATCGGTTTTTCGTTTGTAAATAAAAAATTTATTTACCGCTTGTCCTTATATTTTGGAGTAACCGAAAGCGTTAATAAGGGCGTCTACCTTTTGCTTGGACTTGCACATGGGACATTCGGCGGGGGAATGGCTCTCGTAGCCGGGCACGTCCTCGGGTGTAAAGATAGAGTTGATTTTGATTCCCGCAACCTCGTCAATGGCGCTGAACAGAGCCGCGACGCTTACCAGCTCGCCGCTGTAATATCTCAGGCAGCTCATTGATCTTTCGATGGTCCAGCCGGTGGAGGCGCTGGAGATAAGGAGCAAAACGCGCTTGCCCCAAATCATGGGCTGAGTATCGTCGCGGAAGATCATCTGGTTGTTGCTGTCCAGTTCGGGGGTGATGACGCAGATGTCCGAGTCATAGTTGATGGAATGGTTTGAGCCGCTGCTTAAGGCTTCCGCCAGAAACGCGCCTATCATCTGAGTTCCCTCAAGGCAGACTATCGTATCGATGGGAGTGTTGCTGTAGATGCTTGCGAGAACCTCGGCGGTTTCCTTGGCGTTTTTCAGCTTGCGCTTCATTTTGTTGAGATCGATATAGTAATTTACGTGAGAGTGGTTAGTGGCGAAATGTCCCGGAATTATGCCGAGCTTGATCTTTTTGTTTTTTGCGTAGGTAATTTCCTTGGTACGTGTTTCCATAAATATATCCCCTTTCGGTTGATGGGTCTTTTGCTATTTATATAATAACACATTGAACTAAAAAAATCAATTACGGTATTGTAATTTTATTTAATTTTTACAAATTATTTTGTTTTATTTTTACATAAAAACCGACAGTTTTTTATCAATTTTCTTTGCTTTTGTTAGAAGTTACCAAAAAGATGACCGTTTATTTTATGCTTGATATGAAAAAAATACAAAAATAGACTGGATTTTTTCATCGACTTATAGTATAATTATAGCAACGTATTTAAAAAGCAGGCAAAAATGACTGATTAAATGCTAAATTTTTTTCCGGAGGTTAGCGAATGAAACCATATAAGTGTAGTAATATAAGAAATATCGCGTTGGCAGGTCACGGCGGAAGCGGCAAAACCTCTCTCGCCGAAAGTCTGATGTATGTAAGCGGCGGACTCGACAGAATGGGCAAGGTAGCGGACGGAAGCACCGTTTGTGACTTCGACCCCGATGAGATCAGACGTAAGATATCCCTTAATGCGGCTCTGGCGTACGCCGAGTGGAAAGACGTAAAGATAAATATTCTCGACACTCCGGGTCAGTTTGACTTTGTTGGAGAGATGTTGGAGGGTATAAGAGCCGCGGAAAGCGTTATAATCACTCTGCCCGCCAAGGACGGCGTTCAGGTTGGCACCATTAAGGCTTATAACGAAGCCAAGAGCCTTAAAAAGGCGAGTATGTTCGTTGTAACCAGAATGGAGGAGGAAAACTCCAACTTCTATCGCTGCCTTGAAGAGCTTAAAACCAATTTCGGACCCACTATCTGCCCGATAGTTGTTCCGTTTGATAAATACGGTAAGGTTGAAAGCTACATAAACCTTCTGGAAATGAAGGCTTATGAGTACAGCGAGGGCGGAAAGCGCAAGGAAGTGGAAATGCCCGCTTCGGAAAACCGCCTTAAGGGTTTGAGAGCCGCCATGGCGGAGGCTATTGCCGAGACCGACGAAGACCTTATGATGAGATATTTCGAAAACGAGGGCGAGGACTTTACCTTTGCCGAGATCGTAAAGGGAATTCACGACGGTATCGATCAGGGTGTTATCACTCCCGTGGTTTGCTGCTCGGGCGACACTCTCGCGTCGGTGGATATGCTTCTGGATACCATTGTTTATATGCTCCCCAGCGCTTCGGAGCGCCCCGGCGAACCCAAGAAGGAGGAGTATATCAAGTATGAGGAGGACAAACCTCTTTCCGCGTTCGTATTCAAGACCGTAGCCGATCCCTTTGTGGGAAAAATGAGCTTTATTAAGGTGGTACAGGGTAAGCTGAGCGTTAATTCTCCCATTGTGAACGCCACCACCGGAGAAGCGGAAAAACCGGGCAAGATTTTGACCCTTAAGGGCAAGAAGCAGGAAGAGCTTGCCGAGGCCTGCGCGGGCGACATCGTTGTGGTTACAAAGCTTAACGCCAACACAAACGACACGCTTTGCGATCCCTCCAACGTAAGTCAGTATGTTCCGATTTTGTTCCCTCAGCCCTGTTTCTTCAAGGGCATAGCCGCAGTAAACAAGGGGGACGAGGGTAAGCTGGGCACCGCTTTAAGGCGCTTGTTGGAAGAGGATCTGACCTTGTCCTACAATCACAATCACGAAACCCATCAGCGCATTATAGGGGGAATGGGCGAGCAGCATATAGAGGTGTCCGTACAGAAGCTTAAGACCAAGTTCGGCGTTGACGTGGAACTGTCTAAGCCCATTATCGCTTACCGTGAGACTATACGGAAGAAGGTAAGCGTTGAAGGGAAGCATAAGAAGCAGTCGGGCGGTCACGGACAGTACGGCCACGTTAAAATGGAGTTTGAGCCGGGCGACACCGACGAGCTTGTATTCGCCGAGAGAGTAGTGGGCGGAAGCGTTCCCAAGAACTACTTCCCGGCGGTCGAAAAGGGTCTTCAGGAAAGTATTGCCCACGGCGTTCTTGCGGGATATCCCGTTGTCCGTCTTAAGGCCACTTTGTTTGACGGCTCCTATCACCCGGTGGACAGCTCGGAGCAGGCGTTTAAGATGGCGGCTCACATTGCCTACAAGGCGGGCTTGCAGCAGGCTTCTCCCTGTCTCCTTGAGCCTATTATGAGCCTTTCCATAATGGTGCCCGACGACAACACTGGCGATATTATGGGCGTTATCAACAAGAGAAGGGGCGCC
The DNA here is from genome assembly GCA_949878745.1 of uncultured Ruminiclostridium sp. Lineage (GTDB taxonomy): Bacteria > Bacillota > Clostridia > Oscillospirales > Ruminococcaceae > Ruminiclostridium_E. The sequence goes on from CATLBH010000037.1 coordinate 16,461, forward strand.
GTTCTCGGTATGAACCCCGTAGGAAGCGGAATCACGGAAATTTCGGCGGAGCTCCCCATGGCGGAAACCGGAGATTTTGCCACGGTTGTACGTCAGATGACCAGAGGAATGGGCGGATTTACGATGGAATTTGCCAGATATGAACAGCTGCCATCAAATCTGGAGGCGGATGTAATTGCCAACGCTCCCAAGTTCAGTGAATATGAGGGATAAAGATTAAATATAAAACTCCCTGTGGGATTTTCCTTCGGGGAGTTTTTATTTTTCCTATAGTAAAAATTTTTCGATAAATTTTGCCACTCCGTCTTTTTCGCTGCTGTCCGTTACATAATCCGCCGCTTCCTTTACCTCCGTTATAGCGTTATCCACTGCCACTCCTGTGCCGCAAAGCTTTATCATTTCTATATCCACAAAATCGTCTCCGAAAGCCGCCATATTGCCGAGGGGAATATTAAATATTCGTGAGATTTCCTTAAGGGCGTTCTCCTTGGTGGCGGAGGATTTCGTGTATTTATACCATTCACCGTCGGAAAACCTCGCATAATTGCAATCTTTGACGCTTTCCGCTATTTTTTCGGCTATACCGGCGTTATCGGTTTGAACGCATATTTTAAGCGCTTCTTCCTTAAAATCCGAATAATCCGTATAAATAACCTCCCCCCAGTCTGGGGAGAGAATGTGAGGGTCGTCTTTGTAATTCCAAAAATGCCGTGTGACGGTGTCTGCGGTTATTTCACACTTGTTGTCGGTAAGAGAAAAAGCGGTTGAAATAAGCTTTTGGGTATCCCGTGCCGAAAAGGCGGTTTGGGCGATGATTTTATCCCCTTGGCTGATTAAAGCGCCGCCGCTGGATATCAGAATATCGGGGTTGAGGGATTTTATGTACCGCAGGGCGTTGGTGTGTCCTCTGGCCGTGGCGATACATATCGGTACGCCTTTTTCTTTTATTTTTTTGAGCACTTTGATAGTGTGTTCCGAGAGGGTTTTATCGTTTCTTAGCAGTGTTCCGTCCAGGTCGGTAATTATCAGGTCGGTTTTTTTCATTTTGCTGTACCCCTTTCTTTTGTAACGGCGTGGCGATGATTTGGCGGGTTGGCGAGTTTTGTGTATTTCACAATATTGTATCACAATAATTCTTTTTGTCAAGAGAAATTTATGTGTTTTTTCAAAAGGTTTTTATTTTAAAAATTATAGACTTTTTCCTTTCATTATGCTATAATATTTTTATGTTAATAAACAAGAAGGGGGCGGCGCTGTGAATATTGTTGAAATAATCGAAAAGAAAAGGGATCGCCGGGAGATTTCGGAAGAGGAAATACGCTTTTTTGTCGGCGGAGTATGCGACGGGTCGATACCGGATTATCAGATAAGCGCTTTTCTTATGGCGGTGTGTATAAACGGAATGACCGATCCCGAAATATCGGTTTTAACGGACGCTATGGCGAAAAGCGGGGATTCGGTGGATTTAAGCTATATTGACGGGATAAAGGTGGATAAGCACTCCAGCGGCGGGGTAGGCGACAAAACAACGCTTGTCGTTGCTCCCATGGCGGCGGCCTGCGGCCTTCCCGTGGCTAAAATGTCGGGGAGGGGGCTGGGCTTCAGCGGCGGGACCATTGACAAGCTGGAGGCGATACCGGGTTTTCGTACCTCGCTTTCCGAAGAGGAATTTATACGTTTTATAAAGCGGGATAAGATTGCTCTGATGGGTCAGACGAAAAACGTGGCTCCCGCCGATAAAAAGCTGTACGCTTTGAGGGACGTTACGGGAACGGTACCGAGTATTCCCCTTATTGCCGCAAGTATAATGAGCAAGAAGCTGGCCTGCGGTTCGGACTCCATAGTGCTTGACGTAAAGTGCGGTTCGGGGGCGTTTATGAAGAGCCTCGATGACGCCGTTCTCTTGGCGCAAAAAATGGTCGCCATAGGTGAAAGGAACGGGAGAAGGGTGTACGGGATAGTTACCGATATGAATCAGCCCTTGGGCAGCGCTGTCGGCAATGCCCTTGAAGTAAAAGAAGCGATAGACACCCTTAAAGGGAAAGGTCCTGAGGATTTTACGGAGCTGTGTTATATAATAGGCTCGTTTATGCTGACGGCGGGGGCAAAGGCGAAGGATACCCGCGAGGCAAGGGAAATGCTTAAGGCTTCGATAGCGGACGGCAGCGCCTTGGAGAAATTTCGCAGGTTTGTGGAAAATCAAGGGGGCGATCCGTCGATAACCGAGAATTACGGAATATTGCCCTCAGCCGCGGTGAAAAGGGAGCTTCTTTCGCCTTGCGGCGGCGTTGTTACCGCCATTGACGGAGAAAAGACGGGAGCGGCGGCGGTTATCGCAAAAGCGGGGCGGCTTTCAAAAACGGACAAAATAGATTTTGGGAGTGGGTTTGTTTTGCTTTCCAAAATCGGAGACAGGGTAGAGAAAGGGCAGCCGCTAGCGGAGATATATGCGCCCGATGAAAAATCGGCCGATGAAGCGGAGAAAATGTTGGCGGAGGCTTATTCCTTCGGTGAAAAAGCGGAAATTAAGCCGATGCTTTTAGCGTATACGGATAGGGAGGGAACTTATTTTGATAAAAACGAGCGTTGAGGACTGCGGCTTTAAGGAGCTGACGGAAAAGGCCAAGGAAGCTATGGAAAAGGCTTACTGCCCCTATTCTGGATACAGGGTGGGGGCGGCGGTTACGGATTCGGAGGGTGAAATTTATACCGGCTGCAACATTGAAAACGGAAGCTACGGAGCCTCCAACTGCGCCGAGAGAACGGCGGTGTTTAAGGCGGTAAGCGAAGGGAAAAGAAAAATAACCGCCGTGGCGATTTGTACCGACGAGGGCGGGGAAACGCCGTTTCCCTGCGGAATATGCAGACAGGTGCTCAGCGAGTTCTGCGCTCCCGACACGCCGATAATCATTTGCGACGGAAACGATACCTGTTACAGATCCGAGCTGGCGGAGCTTTTGCCTTATTCCTTTCAGTTCAACGATAAAAAATAAATAAAGGAAGTAAATTCAATGATAAAAGCTTTTAGAGAATGCGCCCTTGTTTTGGGGACGGTAATATTGCTGACCGCCTGCGGCGGAGAGAGGAAAAGCGACCTTGTGGGTACCGGAGCGGAAATTCCCGAGTACGATATTGAGTCGAGAGAGCTTCCCGAAAGCGAGGCTCTTGATTTCGTAAAGGATATGAAAATCGGCTGGAACCTTGGTAACACGCTGGACGCGGACACAAAAACGTCGGTGGAGCAGGCCTCCGAAACCGCGTGGGGCTCTCCCGTGATAACCGAGGAAATGATAGACGATATTTACTCCGCGGGATTTAACACAATACGAATACCCGTGACCTGGCACACTCACGTTGACGAAAATCTGAACGTTTCCGACTATTGGGTGGGAAGGGTAAAGGAGATAGTGGATTACGCCTATAAAAGGAAAATGTATGTGATAATCAATATTCATCACGATATGGTTAAGAATTATTACTATCCTTCCTATGAAACCCTCGATAACTCGCTGAAATTCTCAAACGCGGTATGGAGCAGGCTTTCCGAGACCTTTAAGGATTACGACGAGCATCTTATATTTGAGTCGGTGAACGAGCCGCGTTTAAAAGGAACCAACAACGAGTGGTGGCTGGACACGAACACCGAGCTTGCCAAAGAGGCTATCGACTGTATAATGCAGTGCAATCAGGCCTTTGTGGATACGGTCAGGGGGAGCGGGGGCAAAAACGAGACCCGTTATCTTATGACTCCCAGCTATTGCGCTTCGCCGGTATACGCCTGTGACGAGCTGTTCAGCTTACCCGACGACCCGGCTAATCGGACGATAGTTTCGGTACACGCCTATGAACCCAATCAGTTTGCCCTTTCGGGAGATATGAACGCCGATTCTTTTTCGGTGGGAAGAACCGGAAATTCCATAAAGAGCGTGATGGATATGCTGTACGAAAAATACACGTCCAAGGGGATAGCCGTTGTTATCGGCGAATTCGGAAGCCGCAATAAAAACGAGAACCTTGAAGCGCGTATCGACCATGCCGCTTATTATGTAAGCGAAGCGAGAGCGGTGGGGATAACCTGCGTATGGTGGGACAACAACGCTTTTTCCGGCAGCGGCGAGTTGTTCGGGCTTTATGACAGGGACGAAACGGAATGGAGATATCCCGATATTGCCATTGCCCTTATGAAAAACTGTGAGTAATTTTAATGTTGCTTATACTATTTTCAAATCATACTATAGACAAAATAAAATTTGGAATGATTTGCAAATAGTGCTTTGGGTGTGATTTTTAGTCAATCTGTTTGTCAACAGATTGATTAAAAATCAGTATTAAATGAAGGACTTTGTAAAATGGAGATACGAAACGCGGTTTTATCTGATTATGAAAAAGCCTCTGAGCTTTACGACAAGGTTACATTGCACCTTGAAAAAAATATAAATTATCCTAATTGGATTCACAAGGTGTATCCTTCTTCGGAAACGGTTGAAAAAGGGATAAAGGAGGGGAGCCTTTTTGTGTGCGAGGAGGGGGAAAAGCTTATTGGTGTGTTTTTGCTGAATACCGATCCCGGCGGGGATTATTCCCGCGGGGATTGGACGGAGGAGATCGCCGAGGGGAAGTATATGATAATACACGCGCTGGCTGTCGACCCCGATTACAAGGGGCGGGGAATCGGCAAGCGTATGGTGGGGTTCTGTCTGGATTTCGCGCGGGAAAATGGGTATGGGGCGATAAGGCTTGACGCGGTGCCCAAAAATACTCCCGCGAGGGGAATGTATGAGAGTATGGGGTTTCGGTTCGCGGGGGAGAGGGATTTGAAGAGGTATGAGACGGGTATACCGAGTTTTGCGCTATATGAGTATAATTTTGAGATGAAATAAAAAGAGAAAAAAGAGAAAAAAAGCGGCGAAGCCGCGCGATGTCCTTTTCGCTTCCTTTTCGGACACCGAAAAGGAAGTGGGGTGTGGGGCGAAGCCCCACCGCCACAAGGCGAGAAAGAAAAAAAGCTTATAAGCCCGGCGCGTAATACTAATCTTTGGTCAGATTATAAACAAAAAAATGTTGACCAAAGATTAGTGTCTCGGGTGTAATCTTTAATCATATTTCCGACTTCGTCTACAATATGATTAAAGATTATACTAAAAACCAATTAAACAATAGACAAAAACGACAAAATATGGTATACTAAAACAGGGTGAAAAAAATGCCAAAAACATATAAAATTAGCACAAAAAATGTAGCTGAAATAAAAGAAAAAAGA
>CATLBH010000038.1 GCA_949878745.1 uncultured Ruminiclostridium sp.
TGTTTCCCTCACTCGAAAAAGTTGTTGATAGACTTTGCAATACAATTTGTTCTTTGTCCAAATTTACAATAAAAAGTATTACTGGTAGAGATTGGATTTTATCGTGTTTTTAAATGGTTATTAGTATAAGTAAAGCTTTTGAACTACAAGGGGATATATATTTTAAAGAACATATAGATTATGATGTATACAGAATAGTGTCAAACTATATAGATGAATATTGTGACAAAAAAGACAATTTGGTTAAAGAATTAGAAGAAAAACGTTCTGATTCAATTAATGCTTTCAAGAATTTGTTAGATGATTTATTTGATTATAAAAATTAAATAAAAGGAAGATATTCTGTTTATGTTTATTTAACATATTGGTTTTACAATAAAAATTTAAACCGTAAAGTCTTTAAAAGATTTTACGGTTTAATTTGTATATCTTACTTTTGAATCAGCTTCCTCATCTTTTCCTCGGCCTTTTCCAGCTTCGCCCGCTCGTTTTCTATCTGCTCCTTCGGCGCTTTAGCCAAAAATCCGGGATTATTAAGCTTTTTGCCGAGAAAATCTATATCCTTCTGAACCGCCTTTATTTCCTTATCCAGCCTTGCCGCTTCCTTCTCCGCGTCAACCAGCTCGCCTTTGGGCATAAACAGTCTTGCGGCGGAAGTAACGGCGGTCATTTTCCCCTCGGCGGAATCCACATTTTCCTTGATCTCCACGGAGGAAGCCCCCGCCAGCCTTGTAAAGAACACCGCGCAGGATTCGAACAGCTCCTTGTCCTTGGTTTCTATTTCCAGCGAAGCTTTTTTGGAGGGGGGGACGTTCAGCTCGCTTCTCTGAACGCGTATTGCCTTTACGGCGTCGATTATCTTTCCGAAATCCTCCTGTTCCTTGGGGAAGGAAAGGCTTTTGTCGTATTCGCACCATTGGGAGATCATTATGCTTTCGGGCTGGTCATCAACGGGCATAGACTGCCATATTTCCTCGGTAATATAGGGCATAAAGGGGTGGAGGAGCTTAAGCAGCCCCGCCATAACGTAAACCAGAACGTTTTGCGCCGCCTTTGCGGTCTCTCCTCCCTCGGCGATACGGGGCTTGGTGAGCTCGATGTACCAGTCGCAGTAAATGTCCCAGATAAAGTCGTAAACCTTGCCGCAGGCTATGCCGAATTCGTAGGCGTCTATGTTAGAGGTTACGTCCTTAACAAGCTCGTTGTAAAGGGATAAAAGCCATTTGTCCTCTATGGGGAGATTTTTCGGGAGCACTGCCTTGGTCATATCCTCGGGGAGGTTCATTAAGATATAGCGCGAGGCGTTCCAAAGCTTATTGGCGAAGTTTCTGCTGTTGTTCAGCTTGGCCTCCGACCATCGCATATCGTTTCCGGGGGCGTTGCCGGTTATGAGGGTAAGCCTTAAGGCGTCCGCGCCGTACTGTTCTATTATTTCCAGAGGGTCGACGCCGTTGCCCAAGGATTTGGACATTTTTTTGCCTTGACCGTCACGGAGAAGGCCGTGAATGTAAACGTCGGTAAAGGGCTTTTGGCCGGTGTAGTGAAGGCCGCTGAAAATCATTCGGGATACCCAAAAAGGGATTATGTCGTAGCCCGTTACCAGTGTGTCGGTGGGGTAGAAGTATTCGTAGTCCTCGGTTTTGTCGGGCCAGCCCAAGGTGGAGAAGGGCCACAGCGCCGAGCTGAACCAGGTGTCGAGGGTGTCGCCGTCCTGTACCATTTCGGCTCCGCATTTGGGGCACTTGTCGGGTGCTGAGGGAGAAATTGTTTCGTGACCGCAATCCTTGTTGGTGCAGTAGTAGGCGGGGATCCTGTGCCCCCACCAAAGCTGGCGGGAAACGCACCAGTCTCTTATATTTTCCATCCAGTGAAGGTAGCCGTTTTCAAAGCGCTTTGGAATATAGCGCAGTTCTCCCGACCTTACCACGTCTATGGCGGGCTCCGCGAGCTTTTTCATGGAAACGAACCACTGTTTGGAGCAGCGGGGCTCAACCACGGTGTGGCAGCGCTGACAAGTGCCCACGTTGTGAACGTGCTCCTCAACCTTAACCAGAAGACCCTGCGCTTCAAGGTCGGCGACCATGGCCTTTCTCGCTTCGTAGCGATCCATTCCCGCGTATTTTCCGCCCTTTTCGTTAATGGTGGCGTCCTCGTTCATAATATTTATTATTTCCAGATCATGGCGGAGTCCCACCTCGTAGTCGTTGGGGTCGTGGGCGGGGGTGATTTTAACTACGCCGGTACCGAATTCCATATCCACATATTCGTCGGCGATAACGGGTATCTCCTTATTTACAAGGGGCAATATTACCTTTTTGCCTATTATTTCCTTATAGCGTTCGTCATCGGGATTTACCGCAACGGCGGTGTCCCCCAAAAGGGTTTCGGGGCGGGTGGTGGCGATTTCCACAAAGCCGCTTCCGTCGGCAAAGGGGTATTTTATGTGCCAGAAATGTCCCGCCTGTTCCTCGTATTCGCACTCGATATCGCTGATACTGGTCTTACAGTTGGGGCACCAGTTTATGATTCTTTCTCCATGATAAATCAAGCCCTCGTTGTACAGGTCGATAAACACCTTCTGTACCGCCTTGGAGCAGCCCTCGTCGAGAGTGAACCTGAGTCTGTCCCAGTCGCAGGAGCAGCCTAATTTTGTAAGCTGTTGGCATATTCTTCCCGCGTATTTGTCCTTCCACGCCCAAGCTCTTTCAAGGAAGCCCTCGCGACCCACATCGTCCTTTGAAAGCCCCTCTTCTTTCATGGCAGCGACAATCTTCGCCTCGGTGGCGATGGAGGCGTGGTCGGTGCCGGGGAGCCAGAGAGTGCAGAAGCCTTTCATTCTCTTATAGCGTATTATGATATCCTGAAAGGTTTCGTCGAGAGCGTGTCCCATATGAAGCTGTCCCGTGATGTTGGGAGGGGGGATAACTATGGTAAAGGGGGTCTTGTTTTTGTCTATTACGGCGTGGAAATATTTCTTTTCCAGCCAGTTCTGATATATCCTGTCCTCAAAATCCTTTGGAGAATAGGTTTTCGCCAATTCTTTCTTCATTTTGGTTTGTGTCCTTTCTTTTATGACATATATGTGCTGTATACCAATTCCTTTTTAAAAGGAATTGCACCCAAAACACTAATCTCACGGTTTTAAAAGGGATTAGTATTAAGCCCCCATGGCTTCAAAGTGGCGGCGGTACCTTTTGGGGATTCGTATGTCCGAAAAATAGCCTATGTCGGACAGCACTTCGGAAATCGCGGCAAAGCCGTCGTTGTAATAGCGGATTATCCTTTTTTGCCTGTCCTTTATTCCCCTATAATCGGGAGGACAGACAAAGGTCCATTCCGCCGACTCGGTATCCGCGACTATACGGTAGTATTTATCCGTATAAGAAGGGTTTACGCCGAAATGCTGCAACAATATATGATGCTCGAAGCTGTCGTCAAGGAGGGACATCAGCACCGGCTCGTTTTCGTCAAAGGGGACGGCAAGGATAAGAGGCTCTTTTTTTCGGATATATTCGTTAACGGTGATTTCGTCGGGATATTTTTTATAAGTCATTCCGGTATGCCGTCCTTTCCGACAATATGCCTACGGTAATTTGCAAAAAGTATCAGCCGTCCACCAGAACGGTTTTGTTGTTGGTGAATATCACCATTCCGGGCTTGGCTCCGTTGGGCTTTTTGACGTATCTGACCTTGGTGTAGTCCACGGGGATTTTCGTTCCGCCTTTGGCCTTCGAGTTTGAAGCGGCAATATGGGCGGCTTCCTCTATGGTGCTTTCGGGGATCTCTTTTCCTCCCGCGAACACTATCACGTGAGCGCCGGGGATATCCTTGGTGTGAAGCCACAGGTCGTCGCCCTTGGCGGTTTTAAGGGTAAGCTTGTCGTTTTGGAGATTGTTCCTCCCCACCCAGATATCGAAGCCGTCCTTTGATTTTAGCTTTATGGGCTGGAGGGGCTTCGGGGCTTTATCGGTGCTGCTGTTCCTGCCCTTTTTCAGATAGCCCGATTGAGAGAGTTCAAGGCGGATTTCCTGAAGCTCCGCGTCGGTTTGGGCTCTGGCCGCGGCGTCGAAAACGCTGTCCAGATAAACAAGCTCCTGTTTTTCCTGTTCTATAAGCTTGGTGAGCATTTTTTCCGCCGTATCCAGTTTTCGGTATTCGTTATAGCATTTCTGGGCGTTCTGGGAGGGGGTGAGCCTTACGTCCAGTTTTATGGTTTCGGGTTGTCCGGTAATGTAGTTGTCCACCGTTATCTCGTTCATTCCTTTTTCCATACGGTAGATATTGGCGGAAAGAAGATCGCCTCGGACTCGGAATACCTCCCGTTCACCGCAGGCTGAAAGCTCGCCCTTTTGCAGCTCCAATTTTTTCGCCGTTCGGTTGTAAACCGCCAGAATGGATTTCAGCAGGTCGCCGGAACGCTGTTTCATGCGCTCCGCCTGGGCGCGGCCGGAGAAAAATCCGTCCAGAAGCTTTGAGGGGGAGTCGGATTCCTTTTGTATCATTGAAGCGCCGTACTGTTCGGTGGAAATAAAGGTAAAATCTACGGGTTTTCCGTTTTTGTCGTATATTGTGACGTATTTTGTCCCTTCTCCCGACAGGGCGTTTTTCAGTTTGTTTAAGAAAAAGCCGAAGCGTTCAAGGTGTTCCTTGTCCTCAAGGCACTTACAGGGAACGTCTGCGTCTCTTGCCGTATAGAAGGCCCATTCGCGGCACAAAACGGGGCTTACCCCCTCGAAAACTTTTATAAGGTTTTTTTCAAGCTTTTGTTCCGGGTAAGCCAAAAGCCTTTCTCTCGCCTCCTCGGCAGTGCACAAACGCAAATCAAGCCTATTCTCTCTCGGCGGCGCCTCGTAAAGGATACCCGGCAGGATACGTCTTATTGCGGAAACGTCGTCGCCTATGCGCTTTATGCTGTCCACCACCCGCCATTCCCCGTTTTTTTCGGTGAGCAGTATTATGTTGCTGCATCTTCCCAGAAGCTCCACGGAAAGGCGGTTAAGGACTATGTCTCCGATTTCGTTTACACATTCGAAGTCGAAGGAAAGAACCCGTTCGAGTCCCTCCTGAGTTATATCCAGAAGCCTTCCGCCGCTAAGGTGCTTTCGCAAAAGCATACAGAACATAGGCGGCGACTGGGGGTTGTCGGCTATTCCTTCGGTGACGCAGACTCTCGCCGCAGAGGGGTTGGCGGATAAGGCCAGTCTCACCGCGCCTTTATATCCGCGCAGGGTAATGACAAGCTCGTCCCGCGCAGGCTGGTGTATCTTATCCACTCTTGAGCCCACAAGGCCTTTGGCGGACAGCTCGTTTTTTACAAGTGAGAGAAACGCTCCGTCAAGTGACATAACGGCTCCTTTCTTTTATTATTATGTTAAATCAACAGTATTTCAGTATATCTACACTGTTTTCGGCGATAAAGGCTTCTATGCCCAATTTGGCCTCAAGGTCAGCGGAGATTTTTCCGCAAATTATGTTTTCCGTGTGGAAATGACCCGCGTCGATAAGGGTTATTCCTCGGTTGGCGGCTTCGATAAAGCCGCTGTGCTTTACGTCTCCGGTTATCAAGGCGTCGCAGCCTTTTTTGGCGGCGTTTTCCACGTTTTCCTCGCTTCCGCCCGCTCCGGAGCAAACGGCGACGGTTTTGACGATACGTTCGCTGTCATAGTATCTTACGGTATTGCAGTGAAAGGCTTTTTTGCACATAGAGGCAAGAGAGTCCGCCTCCGAAACGAAATCCAGTTCAACTATTCTTCCGTAGCCGCTTCCGTCCTTATGAATCGGCTCCAATACCCTTGTTTCTCCCTTGAAATCCAGCAGTTCAAGCATCATATCGCTTATGCCGTTTTTGCAGATATCCACGTTTGTGTGCGCGCAGATGGCGCTGATGTCGTTTTTGATGAGTATATTAAGGGGACTGTGTATATCTATGGCGCTCAGCTTATGGAAAATCAGCGAGTGGTGGGAAACTATCAGCTCCGCGCCTTTTAGAGCGGCTTCTTCCGCCGCCTTTCGGGTGATGTCAAGGCATACCAAAGCTTTTGTGACGGTGGTTTCCATATTTCCCACGAGCAGACCCGAATTGTCAAATTTATCCTGTGTGTCAAAGGGAGCCATATCGTTTATATAACGGTATACGTCTCCTACGGTAATTGTTCCCATATAATCGGCTCCTTTCCTGCTTATTTTTATTTCTTTTGTATATTTATAATGTTTTTTCTATTTCTTTTTTTATTTCAAGATAAAGGGGGGCGCCTTTACCCATTTTTTCCAGTCTGTGAAGCACCTTTTCCCTGTATTCGACGTCGCGGTTTTTTCCGAGGAAGGAAAAGGCCGGGTTTGTTTCTTTTTTTTCTCCCGTATATTCGCAGAGCATAACGGTATATACTTTTTTCGAAACCGCCGCCGTTTTTTCCGTAATTATTCCGAAGCCGTTACGGTAAAGCTCCCGCCGAAGGAGGTGATCCTTGGTCATGGGCTGGAGGATAAAACGCATATCATTATTTAGATATGTACAGCGGGAAAGGATATCGGCGATCATTTCGCCTCCCATTCCCGCTATAATAACGTCGTCCACGGGGGGGACATTGTCCAGTCCGTCGCTTAGAAGGAAATGTATGCCCTTTATGCCGTACACCTCCGCCGTGGCTTTTGCACAGGCTAAAGGGCCTTCGGCGATATCGGCGGCGTAAATTTCTTTAGCCCCCTGCCGATAAAGCCAGCAGGGGACTAAAGCGTGATCCGTTCCTATATCGGCGATTCGTTTGTCCGTACGGACAAGCTCGGCGACCGTTTTAAGGCGGCGGTCAAGGCGGATATTCACTTGTTTACCGCGTCGTTGAGCTTTGCTACCAGCGCGTCGGGGTCGACGCCGTGAACGGCGCAGGCCTGAGCCACGCTTTCGCCTCTTGCGGAGGGGCAGCCGAGGCAGTGCATACCCATTTCGAAAAAGAAGGGGGCGGCGGCTTCGGCGTTGAAGTCGAGAATATCTCCGATTATTGTGTCTTTTGTGATTTCCATGGTTTTTCCTTTCTTTTTTGGGGGAGTTGTTGGGGTGCCCCCCGGTTATGGTTTTCTTTTGGTTTATTTATTATACACTATTTTGGGGGAAATTACAAGGGGGTGTTTGGAGGTTGGGTTTTGCTGCCGCAAGGGGGGGAAAGGTTTTTATCGAAGGTCGATCTCCTTTTTGTGATGTTTTATTAATACACGGGCCGTGTAGGACCGCTCCCGCGGGGGGCTTAAGGTGAAACCCTTCCTTACCCCCCTCTGGGCGTTTTATTGTCAATATAGGTTTCTCTCTCATAAAATGCTGTGCCGATGATTGCGTACACGTAAAAAACTTTGTTTGTATCTTGCCTATCGAACTCCGCAAACCGCTCCATCAAGCAAAACCGTCCCTACACCGATAACTGCCCAACCGAGGGGGCGCAGCCCAAATTTTCCCAAGGGAAAATTTGTCGCCGCTTCGCGTCGGCTCACTCCGCTTTGCTCCGTTCGCGGCTGCGCCGCCGATTTCTCCCATTCAAGGCCGTTTTTTAGCGGCCTGTTTTCGCCCAATTGCTTCCAAAAAAAACGCTATATCTTAAATTAACTTATTTTATTTTTAACCTGCTTACCACTCCGTATCATAAACCCCGAATTTTAAATAATCCTCCGCAATACCGTCGATAAGCAGACTTTTGCACTCTTCCTTGTCGACCCAGCGGAAATCGGTATGTTCGGCGCTTAAAACGGCTTTTGTTTCGTTTGTTGTGCAGAGGTATACGATAAAAATGTGTTTTTCACCGTTGATCTCGCCTAAAGAGGCGTATAGAAGCCGTTCCGGGGAAACGGTTATACCTGTTTCTTCCCTGATTTCCCTTATTATTGCCTCTTCAAGGCTTTCGTTTTCTTCGACCTTTCCTCCCGCGCTTTCCCATGTGCCTCCGCCTTCTTCATCGTCGTCTTGGCGGCGGATCAGGAGGGCTTTTTTCAGGGAACTGTTTATTATTAAGGATTTTACTATTACTTTTGCCCGCATTTTTTCTTCTCCTGTTTTTGAAAATCAGACTATTCCCGCACCTTCGCAGAGGGAATAGAGCATATAGTAGTAGGCGCTTTTTCCCAAATGTACTCCGTCTTCCATTCCGAACTCTTCCGGCAGCCCTCCCGTTTCGGTTTTCAGACCTTTCGAGGAGTCGATATAATGCCTTGCCCCCGAATCGGAATTTTCGATCATTGTATACAGAGCCGCGTTAAACTCGTCTATCTCATAGTTATAACAGAAGCTGCTGTCCTCCGTAACGGGAGTTATAGACATAACGTAAAGGGCGGCGTCGGGGCAAAGAGCTTCCACACGCGTCAGAAAGCTGTCGTAATACTCGGCGAACTCCGCCGCACTTTCTATGTTCACGTCGTTTATGCCCATAAGGAAAACGAAATTTTTCTTTCCGCTGTTGACCGCCGCCGTTAGCGGTTCAACCTGTGCGCCCTCGTATTCGAAGGTGAAATCGTTTATGTTTCGAGCCGCCACTCCCGCCTTTGCGCAGCAGCTTTCGCTCAGGCCGTACATCGAGAAGCCGGAACAGATACTGTCCCCCATAAAAAAGCAGGATTCGATAAACTTTTCCTGAGCGTCGGAAAAGGAATTTTGGTCGATAACCGCGGGGCGCGCCGCCGCTTCGGTTTCCGCCGCCGTATTCGTCGAGATAAGAAGGTCGCCGCCTATTCCGCTTTCCTCTTGGGGGTAGGTATCGGAAGAGGTTTCGGCGGGGATAAACTGTCTGTCCGAAATATCAACACAGCCGCATAGAATTAAAGCTAATGCGGCTGTCAAAAATGCAGTTATTGTTTTATAAGGTTTCATTTTCGCTGTTTTGCTCCGAAAAAATAAGAATTTAGAAGATGTACTTAATCAAATTCGTTTCTTCTTGTGGTTTTAAATACATAGCTAAGCTCTATGTCCTTGTTGGTGTTTTCCCGTTTAAAAGCCTTTTCTATGCGCTTCATAATAAGCTCTCCCGTTTGTTCGTTGGTGTTTGAGAGCATCATTACAAACTGGCTCACGCTGTACCTTGAAAAAATGTCGCTTCCTCTGAGAGAGCGGGAAACACAGTCCTGTAATCTTTGCATGGCTTTGTTCAGGGGATTCTGGGCGGGCAGCTCTCCGTCCGCGCCGTTTATGGTGAGAAGACAGATGTTTATGCTGATTCCGGTTCTTTGAGAATCCCTTATTTCAAGCTGATACAAATGCTTGAATATTTGATACTCGCAAAAAAAAGCGCCGCTTACCTGTCTTTGCTCCAGAAGATCGGAGATCACCGCGTCTATATCCAATTTTACGCTTTTTTTGGATTTAATTGCGGTGTCGTAAAGCTCTATCAGTTCTTTTGAAGGGGTGATTCCGAACTTGGTCATCATAAGGTGAGTGACCGTTTCATATTGACGCTTCGCGCTTTCCTGATCCCCAAGCTCCGCCAATGCTTTTATCTGACTGTAATGCACAAATTCGTCATAGGGATTTATGGTGGAGGACTTGCTGCAGATTGCTATTATATCATGAAGCTTGCCCATAGAGGTTAAAAGCTCCACCGCTATGCGTACCGCCTTGCTGTATACCGAGCGGTAATAGGTGTTTAAGGGGATTACCCAGGATTCGTACGCGGATTTTGCCAAAAAATCGCCCGAGTAAAGATTTACCGCGTTCAGTATAAGACCGAGCTTTTCCTCTCGGTCATCGGCGGAGGCGGCTTCTTTAAAGGTTTTTTCAAATTCCTCCGCGTCAATTTCAATATCTATTTCCGAGTTTATGCTGTAAGCGCCGTTTATACAGACTATAATCTGTTGCTCACAGCCCAGTTCGGACAAAATGTCCCTTAATCGGTGTATTTGTGTTTTCAGGGCGCTGGTGGGGTTTACCCCCTCGTCCTCCCGGCTTAAAATGTCGATAAGCTCCGATTGAGCCACCGCCCTGTTATGGTGCACCACCAGATACTGGAGCAGGAGCCAGAGTTTTTTTGATCTTTTGGAGTGTTCGCTGATGGTATTTTCCCTGTACGATACGGAGAATTCGCCGAACATTGCTATTTTGAGCTTATCCATACGCTAACCTTCTCTTTCCCTTTACTTCAACGCGTGATATGACGTGATACAACGCTGCCAATACGGGGCATTTAAACCGACCATATAAATTATAACCTTTCGGGCAAAAAAAAGCAAGAAAAATTACATAAAATAGTTACCAAATATGTAATTTGGATTAAAAGTCTTTTTGACGGTACAGACAAAAAACTGCCCCGAAAGAATAAAAAACGGTAAAAATCCATAAATTTTAGCTTATAAGTTACAATTGATAATATTTTAATACAAGAGAAACATACGCGCGGTACGAACCGTCTCTTGAAAGACTATCTTCTTCCGTCCCCGTCCGTGAGGTTGGGCAGAAATTCTTTAAGCTGCGCTCCTCTTTTGACTATTGCTCTCGCTTCCGCCACGTCCTTTATTTCGCCGAGGGTTATAAGGGCGCTCATGGCGTTTCCAATGGCGGTGGCCTCGGTGGGGCCTGCGATCACGGTACGGCCTGTGGCGTCGGCGGTAAGCTGGCATAAAAAGCCGTCCTTTGATCCGCCGCCGAAAATATATACCGCAGGGTAGGTGTAGTCGGTGACCTTTTCCAACGCCTCGAGGGTAGAAGCGAATTCCGCCGCAAGGCTTTCATAGATAATTCTTAAGGTTTGGGCAAAGGATTTCGGCCTTGTTTGTCCCGTTTTTTCACAGTATTTCAGAACTTTTTTAGGCATATCGCCGCTTTTCTCTCTGAACATGGGGTCGTTGGGGTTGATTTTAGCGATAAAGGGAGGGGCGCTTCTGGCGAACGCCTCCATGTCGTTGAAGGTGAATACTTCTCCGTTGGCGTTAAAGTATCTTCTGCATTCCTGCAAAAACCAGGTGCCGGAAATGTTTTTAAGGAAAGCGGTGCCGTTTAAGCCGCCTTCGTTGGTAAACCCGCCTTCAAAGGAAAGGTCGTTTATAATCGGCTCCTTCAGCTCGGTTCCGAACAGCGCCCATGTGCCGCAGCTTATGTAGGCGAATCTTTTTTCCGTGGAAGGCACCGCCGCGATGGCGCTGGCCGTATCGTGAGACGGACAGGCAAAAACGGGGATCTCCCTGTCGGTGTATTCCGCTTTAAGACAGCCTATTTGTTCCCCGGGCATAAGGAGTTTTCCGAAAATGTATTCGGGAAGCCCCAATTTTTTTATGAGATCAAAGTCCCAGTTTTTTGTTTTCGGATCGACAAGGCCAGTGGTGGTGGCGTTGGTGTATTCGTTGGTCATGGTTCCCGTAAGCCTGTAGGCTATAAGGTCGGGCATCATAAGAAAATGGTAAGCGGAGGAAAGCAGCTTCGGGTCGTTTTTTTGTATGGCGAGCAGCTGGTACATGGTATTTATCTGAGACTGATTTATTCCCGTACGCATATACAGCTCTTTTTCGGGAATGGTTTCAAAAAGCTTTTCGGGAATCCCGTCGGTGCGCTTGTCGCGGTAATTGACCGGCTTTTGCACATAGTCGCCGTTTTGATCAAGAAGGGCAAAGTCAACGCCCCAGGTGTCCACAGATACGGCGTCGAAGCCGTAATCCTCCGCCTTGTCTATGGCCTTGTCCACTTCCTTGAAAATCGTATCGATGTTCCAGTATAGGGTTCCGCCGGAATAAACGGGGTTGTTGGCAAATCTGTGTATTTCGGTGGAACAGAAGCTTTTGTTTTCATAGCTGCAAATCAGCGCTCTGCCCGAAGAGGCGCCGAAATCAAAAATAAGTACTTTTTTCATATAACAAATCCGCCTTTCATATCACGAGTATTTTCTGTATCCCGGGTGACGAAGCGGACAGCCCTTTCCTATTTCTATGCACTCGTCGATTTTTTCTCTCGAAAGCGGATAAGCTCCGCCCAGCTGTCTCGCCACCAGAGACACCTTCGCGTAATGCTCCACGGTCTCCATTCTGTAATAAGCCTGTGTAAGATCCACGCCCACCGAAACCACTCCGTGGTTTTCCATTAGTATGGTATCGTGATATTGCAGGAAGGGCTTTATGGATTCCGCGAGACCCACCGAGCCGGGGGTGTCATAGGGGGCTATGGGGACGCTGCCCAAAAATATCACCGCTTCGGGCATGGAATAGTCGTCCAGGGGGATATGGGCGATGGCGAAGCCCGTGGCCGTGGGAGGGTGGGCGTGTACCACCGCGTTTATGTCGGGGCGTTCCTCGTAACAGCTCAGATGCATTTTAAATTCGGAGGAAGGCTTGTAGCCGGGAGCCTCTTTTATTACCTCGTTTTTTCCGTTGACCATTATAAGCATTTCAGGCTTCAGTATTTGCTTGCTTGTGCCGGTGGGGGTGGCTAAGAACACGTCATCGTCCAGTTTTACGGAGATGTTGCCGTCGTTGGCGGCGACAAATCCCAGCTGCCAAAGGTTGTGTCCTACTTCGCATATGGCTTCGCGGGCTTCGTTTTCAGTCATTTGATTGTCCTCCCGAATTTTTTGATTTTTGAGTTCTTATTTATTTTAGCACTTTTATGGGGGTTTGTCCAGTGGTTTTTGTGGGGAGCGGAAAAAAAGTGGGGAATAGGCGGCGGCGCAGCCGCGAACGGAGCCGAAGGTGGAGCGAGCCGACGCGAAGCGTTAGCGGAGCGGCGCCAAATTTTCCGTTAGGAAAATTTGGGCTGCGCCCCCTGCGGTTGGGCAGTTATTGGTGTAGGGATGATTTTACTTGATGGAACGGGTTGCGGAGTTTGATACGCAAGATATAAGCAAAGTTTTTCACGGGTAAGCAATTGTTGGCAATAACCGATAGGACATCAAGAAAAATTGGCAAAAAAGCTTTTATAGGGGGCGGTTATATAAAAGAAGCATTGTAAAAAGGAATTATCCTTGGATAAGAACCTTTACATCCCCCCTACCTTGCGTTAAAAAATTTCCGTTTTTAAAAGTTTTAATTGTTGAAAAAACAGACATAATATGTTATACTTATAAATAAAAAGCAAAAAGCAAAACGAAAGGCGGATGTAAAAATGTCAACCATAAAATTAACCTCACAAAACTTCTCAGCCGAAACCTCGTCAGGCACCGTATTGGTGGATTTCTGGGCGGAAACCTGCGGCCCCTGCCGCATGATGGGCCCGATCCTCGAAAAAGTCGCCTCCGAGCACCCCGAATATAAAATAGGAAAAGTCGACGTGGCGGAGGAAGGAGAGCTTGCCTCCCGATTCGGAATTTCCGCAATCCCCACGTTTATTCTGTTTAAAAACGGAAAGGAAGCCGCCAGAAGCGTGGGCGCCATTCCGGAGGGAGCAGTTTTGGAGTTTCTCGGGCAATAGTTTTAAGCCGAATCCACCAAAGTGCCCCCAAAGAACCCCAAACGATCATCGCTCGCCCGCGGCGTAAAATCGGGCGGGCCGATAATTTTTTAAAAATACGGCGAAATTTAACAAAAGGCTTGATTTTATAAAAAAAATGTGATAAAATATTATTGAGGTACCGACGGCCGGGCCGCATTCTCGTGTTTGACAGCGTGCGGCTCATTCGGCGGCCGCTCAGAGTCGCTGTTTGTAATGTGTGTTTCGCTGTTACGGACATAACTCTTAAATCCGTCCTATGACGACAACCTTTGAAAGGAAAGTACTTTTATGCTGGATATAAGAGAATTTGTGGATCTGGAGAAATTCCAGGAAATACAGGATATGTTTTCCGACGCTACCGGTCTCGCGGCCATAGCTGTGGGCGTCGATGGAAAGTACATAACCGAACCGAGCAATTTTAACGATTTTTGTATGAAATACACAAGAGAAAGCCCCGAGGGCGAAAGGCGCTGCGTCAAGTGCGACAACGAGTGTTCCGGCGTTTATTTTTGTCACGCCGGCCTTATGGATTTCTCCATCGACCTTAAAATAGGCGAGGAGAAGGTGGGAGCGATTATCGGCGGACAGGTGCTTCCCGCCCCTCCCGACGAGGAGAAGTTCAGATCCATAGCCCGCGAGCTGGGCATTAACGAGGATCTTTACATAGAAGCGCTCCGCAAGGTTCCGGTAAGAGACGAAAAGACCATTCGCGCCGCCGCCACCATGCTCGGCGACATTATGAATATGCTGGTGAATTTCCAGTATCTTCAGACCGCCAACGAAAAGCAGGTAAAGGTGTTTAGGGACGAATTCGGCGGAATAAATGAAAATATAGAAGCCGCCAAGGGCCTTATGAGCGATCTTCACAACACCGCCACAATGGAGCATATTCTTTCGGTAAACGCCAACATCGAAGCGGCCGCCGCGGGAAAAGCCGGCGTGGGCTTTGCGGTTGTTGCCCGTGAAATCGGAACGCTTTCAAAGCAGAGCGGCGCGGTTTACGACGAGATAGAGCATCTTGTAAACGAAATCCAGGCCGCGGTAAACAGGATAATCAAGTCGGGAGTTTGATCCCGCCGGAAAAGCTTTCTTCGGAGGGTTTTCGCCCGCCTTTGGCCCGTATGCGAATATGCTCGGGTCTTGATAAAGGGTAATGTATGATGACAGCCGCTTAAAGGTGAATAAACGTGCCGTAACAAAGGGGCGTCAGCCTTTTATTTACAATACGCTGACCTCGCTGTCGGATTAAGCCGGTGAAAATCCAGAATTACTATATGGCGCCGCCTTGTTATTCAGAATGGGGCGGTGCTTTTATTTGCGGATATGTGAATGTTTGTTTTTTGTCGAAAAATTTTTCTGATTTTTTGTCCAAATTTACAAGGCTTTTTGGGTAAATTTTCGTTTGATTAACGAAGGGGTCGGCGGGGGAAAAGGCAGGTCCGTTATTGCTTTTTCCTTTGGGAAGGAACAGGCCTCGGTGAAAAATCAATCGTAATATTCTACAAAATTAAGCCGTATTTTTTGCCGAATTGGCTATTGCAATCCACAGCATATGGTGGTATAATCATAACTGCTCCACAAAATAAACTATATTTTGATAGATAAGGGCATAAAACGGAAGAACAGAGGTTATCTTTGCGGATCACGTTCAGAAAGGAAAAAATCAATGATTAAGGTAAATGTTACGGGCGGTAATTTAAGCGACGGGGAGAAGGAGGCTTACGTTAAAAGAGCGAGGGCACTTTATCCCGAAAGGCGCATCAGCGAAATGAACATTAAGGTGGTCGACGGAGACTACGTTGATATAGAATATCATTACGATACTACTCCTTTTCAGCGCATACGCCGTGTTACGGGGTATCTGGCGGGTACCCTCGATCGTTTCAACAACGCCAAGAAGGCGGAGGTTCGCGATAGGGTGAAACATGATGTTTCCGTGTCGGATTTTGAGGATGTTTATTTGGAAGCGTAAGGAAATTTAAAATTACATAGAAAAAGACCCTCTTAGGTGTTGCCAAAGGGGGTCTTTATAATTTTAGCGAGGCGGTTCGCCGTTATAATAATCCGATCAGATTCTGAATTCCATTTCGACCGTATCCTGCCACTCGCCGAACATATCCTTGGCGATCCTTTCCCTTACACCCACCATACGGAAGCCGCACTTCTCGTGCAATCGGACACTTCCCGTATTTCTTCGGCATATCCGCGACTCAAGCGTCCAGACGCCGAAGCGGGAGGCGTTTTTCTTAACCTCTTCGATAAGCGCGTACCCCACTCCGTGTCTTCTGTAACCGTCTCTTACATATATGCTCAGCTCTGCGACTCCCCTGTAGGCGCCGCGTGTAAGGCCCAAGGTTAGCGACGTCCAGCCTATTATGATACCGCCGCATTCCGCCACATAACGGCAGAAAGGAAGGTGCGACCCGTCCCATTCCTCGTATTCGGGGGTTTTTGTTCTGAAAGTGGCGGTGCCGCTTTCTATGCCCTGAGCGTAAATTTCTTTTATGCCGGGGTAGTCGGCGGGTAAGGCTTCTCTTATTTTAAAATCCATATTGCTTTCCAATTCCTGTTTTTTATGATTTATATATTATAGTACATATTTACCATTATGTCAATTCAATTTTCGCAAAAGGACGGCAAATATTCCGAAAAAAATAAAAAATTGCCCGTTTTATTGCATAAAAATCCATTTTTTTCTATAAAAAAGATGAAATAGCTTAATTTTACTTGAAATTTTTTCCGTTTTGTTATACAATATAAGATGTACTTTCGGCAATATGACTTTTTAACTGAAAATAAAGGAATATAAAATGGACAAGTTTTTAAAATTTATAAAAAACAAGTGGTTTCTTTTGGGAATCTCCTTCCTTTCCCTGATATATTTGTTTTTTTTGGGTAAAATCGCCCAGTTGATTTTTACCGGTTATCTTGAAACGGAAAATATGACCACTCTCACCATAATGTATGTGTTTGTGAATTTTCTTTTCGCTGTACTTATGTTTTTTACCCGAAAACAGATACCCACGATCATAACGGCGGTGCTGATCCCGCTGGAGTCTTTTGTGATACTGATAGTGGGGTTTGGACAGTGGCACATTATCATACCGCCCGTTGCGGTATCCGTTGTGATTTTTCTTGCCTGCGGCGTTGGGGAATCCTTTAAAACTGTGGCGGGAACTCTTTTCCTTATGATGTTCGTGGTGGGGGGACTGGTTTACAGTGTTTTTCTGAATTTCGGTATTTCCTTAAGATATGTTATGGTGGATCAGATATACGGGGAGGATCAGGAACTGGATTATTCCGCGCGCAGTCACGATTATCTCACAAGCGCCGACGGACGGTACAGATTGGTGACATATACCAAGGAGAGAGACGGTCTTGTTATTACCGAGTATTATGCGGAAGAAGCGTATAAGGACGAGGAGTATCCCTTCGCCACCTTCCGGAGATCTTTCGGGTGCAGGAAGGTGTTGGCTACCGCTTATGAAAACGCGGCGCCGAATCCTCGCTGGATCTCGGACCGTCTTTTGTATATAGACGGCAAGACGGTGGATATGGAGGAGCTGTTTGCCCCTCCCGAGGACGATGAGGAAGAGGAGGAAACAGAGGAGACCACCACAAAAGAGCCTCCCGCCCGAATCACGGTCACAGAAGCGGAAACCCCCGAAGCCGCCGGAGAATAAGCGTTTTTTCGGGAGCGATCCCGTTATAAGCCGCAGTTGGTACCCGGTTTAAAAGGGGATTGACGAGCCAAAATAACGACGAAAAGAGATCAGTATGAGTATACACACACCTTGCGTATTGAACGTCGCGGGCAAAAACTCCAACGATATATATCAGGTAAACGTACCCTCAAATCTGCTGGGGTTTTGTAAGTTTGATTATACCCATTTTACGGAAGACTGCAACCAGCTTTGCCGCGACTGTATGAAAACCGGCGAGTATCCCGTGGACGAGGTAAACCTTATAAGAAATTCAATATCCGGCTGTCACCGCTATTACGAAAACAATATGAGAGGCATATTTGACAAAATAGTCGTGGACTGTTGGATAGAGTATATCTGCCGTGAGGGAGAAATGAGCGTCTCCACCCTTTGGAACAGCTTTATCGACTGTAAGACACCCTTTCAGAAGGCGGTGTTTCAGCGCCTTTCCGAGTACAGGGCTCATCGCGCCGTAAATCGCTGGGCCGATCTTCTCAAGGTTCAGGAGTACGCTCAGAAAAAATTGGATTACGTGTTCGGCTGTAAGCTGAACAAGCTGGACGAGGCCATAGGACGGCTTAATGTTTTCGACCTTATGTTCAGCGTGGCCGCCAACGAACAGGGATATTCCCTGGACACCGTCAGCTCGGTGAAGGTGTACCGCCCGGGAAGGCTCTCCGGTTCTCCCTTTGTTTTCAGCGGGGCGGCCAAGGAGATAATGCGTAATCTTTTCAAAAACGTACATTTTGCCGAAAGCCGTTCCTATGTCGCCAAGGAAGAGGGGGCAATCGCCGACTGGGAGGCGATGGACGCTTTCGGGGCGATAAAAAGCTATCTTCCCGATCATTCGGACAATGTGGTCAACACCATAATTAAGTCCATGGTAAAGGTTCCGGAAAAGGTATATGTTCCATCGGGATTTAAAGCGATAATCGACCTGGAAATAGACGCGCTTATAAACAGCGGCGCGTTTTTACAGCGGTGCCGCCGCTGTAACGAGTTTTATATAAGGGACGACTGTTACACCTCCGAATACTGCGACACCGTCCACCGCGACGGAAGCACCTGCCGCGAGATAATGGAACAGCCGAAATTCGATCCCCCCACTCCCGAAGAGTTGGATATACTTAAGGAAAAGTCGGACGGACTTTATAAGGAAATATCCGAAAGAGTGGGAAAAAATATCAGTCAGAGGGATTTCACCGAGTGGCTGGGTTATTTTAACGTTATTAAAACAAAGGTGTTTAACGGCGAAGCCCGACCCTCGGATTTTGACGATTTCATAGCCTATACCAATCAATTTTCCTTCCCTCCCCCCGCGGAGCCGGAAGAAACCGACGGCTCCCAAAAGGAAGAGGCGGAAGAAACCTCCCCGGACGGAAAGAAGATCAAGCCGTATCAGTTTACCCGAATCGCCCGCAAGGAGCTTGAGAAAAGCGGAGTTCTTAAGCCGATAGAAAAGCGGAGAGAAGAGCTTCCCGCTCCGGAGGTTAAGAAAAAAGCGCCCTCGGCGGCCCCGCCTCCCACCGTGGCCAGAGTAATAAGGGGCGCCGATCCTTCGGTTTACCGCGAAATGCCCGCGCGCACAATAAGCACGGGAAGCGCGAAGGAAACCGATACCGTTAAAAACGGCGTTTATCTGGGAGAGGATTTTTCCGCAGGAGGAAGCGCGGAAAGCGCGGGAGAAAACACCGGTGACGCAATACGTTCGTTAGCTGAAGGCGCGTCACGGGAAAAGCCGAAGGAAACGGAAAAGTCTCCCGTTAAGCCCGACGGGGAAACCCACTTTCTGCCCGATCTGGATCAGTTTGAGGATTTTTCCGATTACGATTCGGAACCCGAGCCTGAGCCGCCCAAAAAAGCTCCTAAGGTGAAGCTTCCCGACGCGGCAATGTCCTCCGAAACAAAGGTTCCCACCGACAGCGACGGCTTCAAGGATCTTTTTGCCGACAGCGAAATGAGAAGAAGCAGGGAAGAGGACGCAAACCAACGCAGCGCTCAAGAAAATGCTCCCAAAAATGAAAAAGTATCGGAGCTCGAAGAGGATATAAGAAAAGAGAATATGTCGGGAACGGAGGAAATCGGAGGCGATTCGCCGAAGCCCGCCGATTTTGAAAAACGTCCGGTTGCTTCGAGCAGCGCATACAGCAGGTATTCCGCCGAAAGCGCCTACGGCTCCGTAAGAGTAAATTCTTTGGGCGCCGATTTTGAAAGGCCGACGAAATCCGCTTCGAAGGAAGAATTAACTTCATTGGGGGTTGTTGAAATGGAAGATACAGGCGATAAGCAAGCAAGGGAAAATTTGCCCCCGAAAGAAAAGCCTTCGGAGGTAAACCGAGCTGCCAGAGCTGTGAGCGCTTATAAAACGGTGAACGATATGCCCGTTTCCCGATCGGACTCGCCGAAAGCGACGGGGGACGAAAGAGATAACTCCGTTTCGGACGAGTTTGCCAAAATCCTTGACAGCATAGAGCGAAACGACGGCTTTGAGGAAGAAAATCTTCCTTTGGATCCCGACGGCGTTCCTCTTTCCCATAAAACCAAGCACGTAATGGACGCGATAATGAAAAATACGGGAGTAAGCCCTTCGCTTATTTACGGAAGACGTCAGGCGGCGGAGAAAAACGTAGTGCTGGACGACAGCTTCGGAGAGAAGAAAAAACAATAAACTTATAATACTGATTTCATCTTAAAAAGGTTCTAACCTTTTTAAGATGAAATTACACCCAAAGCAATATTTTCAAATTATCCACTAAATTTTGCAATCTTTTTAATTTGAAAATAGTATAAGATCGTAAAAATGTTACCCGCCCCGAAAGTCTATAAAAAGCTTTAGGGGCGGGCAATTTTTTATATGATTTGCGCTTTTATATTTGTTTTATACTAGGGGCTATCTGAAAAGTCGCAATTTGCACAATTTCTACTAACTGCGGACGCTTTCTGCGTCAAAAATGCTCGGAATACTTTAGTATTCCTGCGCTTTTTTCCTTGAAATCGTCACGCA
>CATLBH010000039.1 GCA_949878745.1 uncultured Ruminiclostridium sp.
CGTCTTATTTCTAAGCTGCCGAAAAATTTTCTGCTTTGGCAGCGCTTTTGTTGTACCCTTTTTGCAATTGTGAAAGTTTGATGAAATCTTCACTTTACCCCTTGATTTTTATTTGCAGGTCTTTCCGAAATGTCAACTTTTTTATACCCATAAACCTCCGTCCGATCCCTCCGATAAGAAAGACCCTCTTTCTGACAGTAGTCCCGAAGCTTCCGATCCTCGTCCTGCGCAAGCCTCCTCAAATCCCGCGCCGCATCCTTATCTCCCGCCGCCTCGTACATATTGGCTTCCGTCTTTTTCTTCCGTACAGCCCTTTCAAGCGCCCTCTGCCGCTGAACCTTCCTGTACTCCTCGCTCGTTTCCTCTCCTTCAAACTCTTTTTCCCGATTGATAAAAGTACCGTCCGACACGCCCCTCATTCGGTGCCCGCAATTTATACCGAACAGCCCCGCGGCTTTCCCGAAAGAGGTACCCGACAAAGGCGTATAATTGTAGGTTTTACCCTTAGCGTCGGTAATCGTCCCGCTTTTTCCGCTTATGCTGTAAAATTTCCCTTGATACGGCGCGCATAAGGGACGCGCTCCGCTGTGGGAGGACACCAAAACAATATCCTGCCCCAGCTCGTCAAGGCTTGCGAATTCAGCCGCAAGCGCCGCGTTTTTTGCAGTGTTGCGGATATCCATATCCACATAAGCCTCCGGCGACCATTCCCGACCTGTCTTATCCACAAAAGCGGGAATGCCTTTTTTGCTCATCTCCGCGATGGTTTCCCGTATCGCTTCGGTACGTGACTTTTCACCCAACACCGTTGCCATTGCGTTTTTATTCAGAATGTCAAGGTATTCTTGCGAGTTTTCAAGAGCTTTTTGTTTTTTCTTCAGCATTTTATCCGCAGCGCTGTTTATACCGTTCACGTAGGCTTGCTTTGCTTTGTATTGCATAACGGTGTTGACCTGATTATACTTGTCCTTAACGGCTTGCAAATCGTAATTTTTAAGCGCTGCCGCCGTGCTTTCCTCAATTTTTCCGTTTATTTCAAGCCCGTATTCGGAAAGCACTTTGTCAATCGAAGACTGCACCACTTTTTGAACCTCGCCGGGAACCTTACCGACCTTGGAAGCAATGATCCGCGCCGTGTCCTTGCCCACCTTCCCCATTTGCGCCAGCATTTTTATCCGCCATTCCGAGGTTGCGTTTATAAGCGTGTCGGAATTGGCGGCAAGCTGTTCGGCAATATGACAAAGTATTGTTTCCTCGATTTCGGTGTACGTGCTGACGATAGGCGCGGCAAGGTTAAGCTGTTCTAAAGGCTCCATTTAATCAGCTCCTTATCTTCCGAAAAAGTCCGCCGTACCCACCGAATTTCCCGCGCGAATTTTTTTCGCTATCTCGGCAGCCGTATTTTCGTCGCACTTATTCGCCTTTGCTATCGCCCTTTCCAAGTCAAGCAGTCCCGCGCTGTAAAGCTTTATGGTGTTGTCAATCAGCGTGTTATCGTCGATAACCACATTGTCCTGCCAGCTGATATTAACGGAATATTCCTTCGGCTTCAAATCCTCAAGCCACACTCCCAAGGAGATCAGACCGTGAACCAAGCCCTCAATCATTTCCGTAAGCAGGTTTTTGTTTGACTTGATAGTCCGCTGGGTTTTGCTGTCCTGAGAAATTACCTCGGTGGCGGTCTTTACTCCCTGAACCGCGTCGAAGGAAAGAGTTCCCGCCGACAGTCCAACCTGAAAACAAAGAATATTCAAAAGCGCGTTTATTGCCGCCACGTGTTCCTCTACCCTTAATTCTACGGTGTTGTCGGTTATCTTGAATTTTTCCGCGTCCTCCACGTTAAGCGCCACAAACGCCTCATCGTTGGCGTCGAAATATCTTACCTGCGCGCCGTCATCGTCTGTTACCGTTTGTACGCAGGAGGCGGGAATGATTATTCTTTTCTTGCCCAAAACAAACTCGCGGGAAAAGCTGTCGAACGCCACATCAAGCGCTTTCAGCGTGTCGAGCGCGTTTGCGTAAATGCTCATGCCCAGCGGCACATCGTACTCGGCGTTATTGCTGACCGCCGGCTTGAAATACGAAAACATCGGTACCGTTCCACCGTAATTAACGACGGGCGGCAGTTCCCCGTAAAGCTCCGACAGATCCGCCTCGGTTCCCAAGCTGCCGCCGTCCCCCGATTTGAAAAGCTTGTATTCCGCTTTTCCCACGCTCTGCCGTTCCAAAAGCGTGTAATATTTTCCGCCCCTTACCGTCGCCGCCGAAAAAATTCCGTCAAATATTCCGCGCCCGTTCCAGCCCGCGGGGATAAACTTATCGGCGTGAACAAAATCTATCCTCGGCTTTTTATTTTCCGCGAAAACCTTCACGCAGCCGCCGCCCAATGCGTAAGCCGAGGAAAGCAGATCGGGCACCTTTTTCCAAAAGCCGTTTTCGTTCAGCTGCTCGGTTATATACTGCTGAAAATTTTCATCGTCAACGGTAATTTCCACCTGTTCCGAAAAGGTAAGATCGGAAAAGCAGTCGCAAAGCACCTTTGCGGTATTGAGCATATTCATCGGGCGGTCGGCTTTTTTCTTAAGCCCGTGAAATTTTACCTTTTCCCAGGGCGGGTGCCCTTCAAAAACGTTTCGCCAGCGCGTTATTTTTTCGCTGTAATAGCTGTCTGTATTAGGCGCGCAAACGTCGGGAAAAGCTGTTTTTATATCTGAAATATTCGTGTTTTTCACTCCCTTCCGCTGCCGAAATAAAGCTGTAAAATCCGCTTCATATACGGCTCGATACTGTATTCAAAAGCGTCCAAGCTGTCTATATTCACGCTGCCGTCATCAAGCCGGGTGTCGTCAAGCTTTTTTCCGTCCCATACTGCGCCAGAAAAAGCTTCAATAAGGTGCTTACAATTTTTGACAACAAAAAAACGCCCCGCTGCCATCATAAGGCAGGTAAAGCGTATTCGGTCGATTATCGCGCCCTTTCGGGCGTTATGTACGTTTATCGGAATTTTCTCCCGCGCCAGCGCCCCCTTTATGCCCTTTATCAGCACCTGCTCCGCGCTGTCGCAGTACATATCCGTTATTTTGTACTTGCTTTTGCACCGCCGTACAAAGTCCACCGAGTCCCGTTCCAGCTTTTTGATTGCAGATTGCTATTACTTTGCTCATTTTGTTAGTCCTCCGATTTTTTATTTTATGTTAGTCCATTTATTTATAAGCATAGAAAAAAGGCGGTAGGACTAACATGTACCGCCTTTATCGGAGTTGCAATCTCCGTCTATGCTGTTAAAGCTCGTTAGAGCGTTTAACCGAATATTTTTATTGAATATCAAGAAGCTGCCGAAGCTGCTCAATATTGGAATGAGCATATCGCTTTTGAAGCATATCTAAATTTGCGTGTCCAAGTACTCGCGCAACAGCGTAAATGTTTTTTCCGGAGTTAACCCAAATGCTTGCTCGTGTGTGCCGTAACTGGTGAGGAGTGTATATTGGTATATCTATTCCTTTTTCGGCATAGTAGGCTTGCATTTCTTTCATAAATACGTCATAATGACGCCTGCTCCAATTTCTTGGACTGCAAACTTCACCATATCTATTGCAAAAGATAAATTTTTTTGTAATCTCTGTGCCAAGTTGATGTTTATGTTCGTTTTTACCTAACGTTAAAGTTTTTTCTATTCCGCTAAGAATACCGCATATACGTTTTGAAAGGGGTACTTCACGTTCTCTATACTCATTTTTGGTATTCCCTACAAGAACCTTAAATTTTCCTGTTGATGAATCAATTATATCGGCTACTCCTCGACGAATGTACAAGATTTGATTCTGTAGGTCAACATCCTCCCATGTCAATCCCAAAAGCTCATATCTGCATATTCCCGTTTCAAGCATTAACTGTATTTCCGGACCAAAACGATGAGTATACGCGTATTGAAAAATCAATTCAGCTTCCTCTTCGGAATAAACACTTTTCTTTTTTGTCTGTTTGCCTTTAGGCATTTTTTTTTTATCACAAGGATTTTGTGTACATTTGCCGTCTAATATTCCACAATCGAAAATTTGTGACAGCAAGCATTTGTTTTTTATTAAAAAATCATGATACACGCTCTTAGACTTATTATTGAAATACCGCTGTACCTCAAGAAACGATATTTCATCAAGATTCTTTCCTTTGAAGTATGGATCGAGATGATTTTTTACGATATTAACATATGAATAATATGTATTATCCTTCACCCTATCCTTCAAAGCGTATTCAAGCCATATATCTGCCCAATTTTCAAATTTGATTTTTTCCATATTAGCAACCTCCAATATAACTGTAAAATTTTGATAAATAATTATTATATTGAATTTTTTTGTTTTTTCAACATTTTGTAAGTTTTTTCGTCAAAATAGCTAAAAAACAAAACGAATTATTGTCAGTTAATAAAAACTGATTTTTTATTAAGATTGCATATATGCAAAAAAAGATTACAGGAAAATAATCTAATTAAAACAAAAAAGCACCTTCACAAGTGCAGAAAGGCTTGCAGACCTTTAAACACTCATAATCAAACAGAGAAACGAAACTTCTCTGAAAGACTTAGTGAAAGTGCATTTTGTGGAGCTGATAATCGGATTTGAACCGATGACCTCATCCTTACCAAGGATGCGCTCTACCAACTGAGCTATATCAGCGTTTCACTGTTAAACAATTATAGCATAGTTCGGCATTCTTGTCAATACTTTTTTTAAAAAAATTTCAAAAATATAAAAAATTTTTTGGCAAAAAAGCAAGCCCCGTTATAAAAAACAAGGGGCTTTTATATTATATATTAAACCATAAATATGAATGTGAAGGAACAAAATTTACTATCGCGGGATTTTTAAAGAATTATACAAATCAATCCGCCGCAGCCGTCGTTGATAATTCGCTGTATGGTCTCCTGAAGCTTTTGCCGCGCATCGGCGGGCATACGGTACAGCTTGTTGTGAAGCCCTTCGGTCACCAGCTCGTGAAGGGATTTCCCGAAAATATTGCTTTCCCAAATTTTGGCGGGATTTTCCTCAAATTCTTTAAGTAGGTATTTCACCAGTTCCTCGCTCTGACGCTCTGTGCCAACTATCGGAGATACCTCGGTGTTTATCTTGGCGCTCATCATATGGATCGATGTGGATTCCGCCCTCAGTCTTACGCCGTATTTTCCGCCCTGTTTAACTATTTCCGGCTCTTCCAAAGTAAGCTCGTCAAGACTCGGCATAACTATGCCGTATCCCGTGGCCTCCACCTCGTCAAGAGCGCTTTTTACCTTTTCGTAGCGCTTCTTGATCTGTGCCAATTCTATCATACACGGCATAAGATCGCTCTCGTCTTTTATGTCGAGTCCCGTAGTCTCGCCCAGAACACGGTAAAAGAGGTCGTTGGAAAGTTCCGCCTTCACAAATGCCGCGCCGCTGCCCAGATCAACCTTTTCCACGCTGCAATCGGTTATGTGCTCGCTTTCCGTTAATTTACAGGTTACGCTTTTTACTTCCCCTATATTGGTTATATCCGAAGCGGATTTTTTAAGGGAGGAAAAAATGTCGGATTTGAGCCAATGCCCTTTTTCAAGAGCGGTAAGCCACTTGGGTATTTTTATGTTGATCTCCTTTACAGGGAATTGAAGCAGTACCTCCGCCAAAAGCTCCTTGATCGCCTGCTCCCCTATTTCAAGGCAATTAAGCGGAACGACGGGTCTTTTGTACTTTTCCGAAAGCTCCTCCGCCAGCGCCTTGCTTTCGGGAGCGTCGGGGTGCTGACAGTTGAGAACTACAACATAAGGCTTATGTATAAGCTCCAATTCTTCTATGACCCTTTGCTCCGCCTCGGCGTATTCCTCTCTGGGTATGTCGGTTATGCTGCCGTCGGTTGTTATTACGAGACCGATGGTGGAGTGCTCGTTTATTACCTTCTGCGTTCCCACCTCCGCCGCCATATTGAAGGGCACCTCGGTATTGAACCATGGTGTTTTCACCATACGGGGCATTTCGTTTTCGATATAGCCTATGGCGCTGGGCACAATATAGCCTACGCAGTCGATAAGCCGTACATTCATCGTAATGTTGTCCTCCACCTCAACGGAGATGGCGTCTTCGGGAACAAATTTAGGCTCGGTGGTCATTATCGTTTTTCCCGCAGCGGATTGAGGCAGCTCGTCAATAGCTCTCTCCCTACGGAATTCGTTGTTTATGGAGGGAATTACAAGGGTCTGCATAAACTTGCTGATAAAGGTTGATTTTCCCGAACGGACGGGACCCACCACCCCGATATAAATATTTCCGTCGGTGCGCTTGGCAATATTCCGATAGATTGAATTACTCATTTATTTTTCCCTCCTTAAAGAATAGGAATAAGAAGAAGGCAGGGAGCGGAAAGCACCTCTTCCTCCAGCTCGTTTTCTTCCATTATGGCTTCGGGCTTTGTGTTGTAACGCTTAGCCACGGCGAATATTTCCTCGTTTTCTTCGGCGTAATACATTTTAAGGGCGTATTCGGTGCTTTTTTCCTTGGGCTTTTCACTGTCCAAAAGGACGTTTTCTATCACCGTAATGTTTTTCAGCCTGTATACGCAGCCGTTCAGTAAAATGCTTGCCCTTACCTCCACTTTCACGTCGCCGCTTATGTTGAAGCTCACGTCGGTTATTTGAAGATTAGGTTCGATAACGCTGTTTTCGTCGCCAAAGCCCACGTCGCAGCTCAATTCCACCGGCTCGCTTTTTTCCAGATAAACGGGCGTACCGGAGCCGGAAAGTCTTCCGATAGCCTGAGAAATAAGCTGTCCCATAATGATTAGGCCGCCCTCACCGTTGAATTTGCAGGTTACTCCGTTAAGCTCGCAGCGGCAGTCGAATATTTCTTCAAGGCTTCCTTCCTTGCTTTCAAGCTCCGTTTTATGCGAAAGCTGCTTCTGAACCCGAACCGGCGAATGTTCCACCTTAATCTGGGCGGTGGTGAAATCCGTTTCGTAGTCGGTGGAAAACAGGTCGGTGAGAACCGAAACGGTTTCCTCTCTGTTTGCGGTCACTTTACAGTCCACGGTAAGATCACAGCCCAGTATCCTGTTGTCGCCGCTGTCACCCGCCTTCACCTCAAGACCACAGTCCATTATCTTTATGTCCGCTAAACAGGTGAAGCTGTCGTTCAGTCCGTCCATATCTATAATACGGCTTATGGGAACCGTGGCCTCCATAACTTCGGTATCCCGCGATTCCTCGTCGATTTTTACCAGATAAAGGGCTTTTACCTTGGCTTCTCCCTTTACCACCGCTTTTCCGGCTATTACTTTTATGTCGGTGACTTCGGCGGAGGCGTCACAGCTGAGAATTCCCAAAATCCCGCCTCTTCCGGTTCCGGTCTCTATGTCCTCGCGTATCGTAAACTGACCGCCGCCCATCAATTTGTTCCCGCAGTAGGAAAGGGAGCGGGATTTTGTTTCGAGGCTCTCCGCGCCGCTTACCGTTTCGAATATTCTGGGCTGACAGGCCTTTACCTTACAGCTTACCGCTCCTCTGACGTCAAAGCGTCTTCCGCTTATGGCGCGGCAGTTGGAATAGTCGGTTCTGGCGGTGATATAAACGGTGGCCTTATCGGCGGGCTTGGTAAGCTCAAGGGTTTTGGAATATGTGTATTTTTGCTCCACACAATGGATATTCACATTGTCGTCGGACAGGTAAAGTATTTTTATAAGCACCGCTCCGTCGATAAAAAGCTGTGTTCCCGATATGCTGTACGAGGATATGCCTGGCGTAAGACTGCATTTAAGGATTTTAAATATGTCTGGGTAGTAGTCGGGGAGAACGTAGTCGAATTCCACGCCCTGTTCCGTCTGCCCGTCGAATATCACCTCGTTCAGATATAAAGGCTCTTTCTTAAGCTGAAGTTCCATATTTCGATCTTTCCTTTCCTTCACGGGAATTTGTTCCCTTTCATATTAAGGCAATGATTTTATAGGATAACTTGCCCTTTTTCAAAGTAAATATATTCGGAGAAGGAGTTCTTTATGACAAGCTTGGAAAGTTTTTGTTTTTGGGGGCATTTTGGGGGCTTAGGCTATAAAGAATTTTGAGATCGTTTTCTACTTTTCGACAAAGCTGACGTCAACATCACCATTGTTGACCGATACAATCAAATTTTTGGCACCGCCTTCCTTTTCCGCGGGGAGATTACTTTCTCCCTTTTTGATACTGCAAGACACAGCGTAATCATCATAGCTGCCAATGATCGTGCCATCGATATTTCCGTTCTTAGCTTTAAGAGTGACCGAACTTTCGGCATTCAACTTTTCAAAGGAGATATTGCCGCCGTTAGCTTAAAGCGTGATATGTCCGACATTCAAAGGCACGAGAGCAATGTTCTCGTTTGTAGTGAAAATACTCAGTGAATCCAGAGCTTCATCGGGTGCTTTAAGAGCTATTTTGCGAGTGCCTGACGGTGCTTTTCCTCCGATATAATCAGACCATTCTTTGCTGTTGACAGCGGTCATCGTAAGCGCTCCGCCGTCTGAAACGGAAATATCATATCGCTCTTTATCGCTTTCAAAATAATCAATATGAACCTTGCCGTCCTCCGACAGCGACACCTCGATTATCCTGTCACGAACATCAATACTGACAGAGTTTACAGTTTCGCCGGAAGTATACGAGCATGCCTCGTAGTCCTCTTCTTTTGCTGTACAGCCCGTGATTATCGCCGCAGTAAGCAGCCAGGATATTGCCAAACAAACTGTCTTTTTCATAGTGTATTCCCTCCTGAATTCGTTTTTATTTTATTGTTGCCATTAAAAGATTTCCCTTAAAGTGTTTTGTCTTAGCGGTGCTATCTGGGTAAATACGCAGATAGCATCAATCAACATAATCTCCGATAGCCACCCATACTAATACGATTTCCTGGAGTAAAACAAGATTGCCGGTAAACTCAGTTTCTAATAAATACGTCAACGCAGTCATTGCGTATAGCGCTTTTTTCTGAAATTGGACTTTGTCACAGCGCCGAAACATTACCTCAACTATTTACCGCGCCTATTCTTGTTTACAGCGGCTCAAATTTTGACTTGGCTTTTGATCTTTCCTATACGCACAGAATTTCGCCCTCTGCGGAGGGCGACCTGAGGCGCAGCCTCTGAACTCCGCCACTCTTTTAAAAGGGTGAACGAAAACTTCGATACGCTTTCCTAAAAGCCGTTTTATACTATTGCTCCCCCAATTAAACCTTGCCAAAATAATATGATAAATTTTTATAAAGTATTTCAATAAAGGCATTTCGCAAAATATCCTCTTCAAATTTGGCAAGGTTTAATTGGGGGAGCAATAATCTTTGGTCAGATTATAGACAAAAAAATGTTGACCAAAGATTAGTATTAGCTGTTACTTTTAGTTTCTTTACAGCCCGTATTATTCATATATTAATAGTACAATACCACCAAAAAACCACTCTTAAATTTGTAATAAACGGATATATAAAAATATACTTTTATATGGTAAAATAATAGTATATGTAATCGTTACCAGTCAAGATTTTAAAAACAAGAAAGGTATTAAAAATGCTTAAAAAATTTAACAAAAAATCTCTTAAGCTTTCCGCTGCGTCAATGGCGGCTGTTATGCTGCTTTGCTCTTGTACCGACAACAGCGGCAACGGCGGCGAGGGCGGCACGCCCTCCGGCGAAAACAACGGAAACGGCGGCGCTCCTGTCTCCGTATCGGATTCAAACTGGAATTACAGCCAGTTCGCGATGGGCGGCGGCGGATTCGTATCGGGAGTCTTTTCCACCTCCGAGGAAGGACTGTATTACGCCAGAACCGATGTGGGCGGCGCTTATCGTTGGGACAAAACCGACGGAAAGTGGAAATCAATTTCTTACAAAATAACCGAGGAAGACGTGGGTCTTCTCGGAATTGACGGCTTTGCTGCCGCCCACGACGAACCCAATAAAATCTATCTTTTGGCGGGTACCTCCTATTTCAGCAACGGAAAAACCTGTATTATGATTTCGCACGACTATGGTGAAACCTATGAAACGGTGGACGTCACCGAAAAAATCAAGGCTCACGGCAACGGAATGGGCAGACAAAACGGCGAGCGTATCGCCATCGACCCCGTCAACAACGATATCCTTTACGTGGGCGGAAGAACCGGCGGACTTATCAAGAGCACCGACGGCGGCAAAACCTGGAACACTCTTCAGTCTCTGTCCGACGCCACAAACGTAAACACCGCCAACGGAAACGGCATTTGCGCCATAGTTGTCGACCCAGATTCCTCTAACGGTTCGGAGTGTACGAAAATATACGCGGCTATCTCCAAAAACGGCGAGGACAACGTTTGGGTCAGCAATGACGGCGGCGTAAGCTGGAGCGCCGTTGCGGGACTTCCCACAAATCTGTATCCTCAAAGAATGAGACTCGACGGAAAGGGGAATATACTTATCACCTACGGAGCCACCGAGGGACCTCACGGCGACGGCGGCGACGGCGGGATCAAGCGGCTTAACATAGCCGGCGGAACGGTGGAATCCATCGAACCCATAAACTCCCGCTTCGGCGACGTGGTAGTTGATCCCACAAATCCCGACAGAATGGTGGCGGTGACCGAAAACCGCTGGGTGGCGCAGCCTAACGGCTCATTCGGCGATGAGTTTTTCCGAACCGTTGACGGCGGCAAAACCTGGGAAAGCATTAACGCTAAAATGACCATGACCGACGGCGGAATCCCCTGGATGAACGGTTACGCCATTCACTGGTGCGGCTGTCTTATGATCGACCCTTTCGATCCCAATAAGATCAAGGTGGTTTCGGGCAATGGCATATTCGGATGCGGCAATATCTGGGACGATTCCCCCGAATTTTATTTTGACTCAAAAGGAATTGAGGAAACGGTGCCCTACGAGCTTGTCACCATACCCAACGGTCCCATAATCACCAGCATAGGCGACTATGACGGCTTTGTCAACGAAAGTCCCTTTGAATACGGACATGTGCACAGCAGCAGAATAGGCTCCACCACCAGCATAGCCGCCGCTTACGGCGCTCCCGACGTATGGGTAAAGGCGGGAGTAGGAGACGTAGGCTTTTACTATACTCTTGACGGCGGCGAAAATTGGAAGCAGGCGAAAACCAAGCCGGAATCCGGCAGCGGAAAAGGCAACGTAAGCGTTTCCGCCGATGGAAAGCGCTTCTTCTGGGCTCCCGAAAGCGGCATAAGCCTGTATTATTCAGACGATAACGGCGAGAGCTGGACAGCCAGCGAAGGTATTCACATAACCAGCTACGTGGTATGCGACCCCGTAAACCCCGATTATGTCTACGCCACCAGCGGAAGCGGATTTTATGTAAGCTCCGACGGCGGAAAAACCTTCGAGAACACCTTAAGCCTTTTCAGCGCCGCGAGAATTACCGTAATGCCCGGAAGAGAGGGCGTTGTTTACCTCCCCTCTATGGGACTTCAGGTATCTGAGGATCACGGAAAAACCTTCACCCGAAACGAAAACCTTATGGCCTGTCTCGGAGTGGGTGTCGGAAAGGGGAAGGACGAAGGCTCTCCCGATGCGATATATATTTGGGGAAGACCCGGAAATGACGACGTTATAGGAATCTACTGGTCGGTAGACGGCGGCTCCACATGGGCTCCCGTAACTCAGGGCACAATGCAGTTCGGCGGCATGGGCAACGGACATTTTATCAAGGGCGACGTGAACGAGTACGGACGCTGCTACATCAGTACTGTGGGACTTGGCGTAGTTGTTTGTGATCTTAAGGGAAAATAATTGTTGAGAATACGATTAGAGTGCTTATAAAAACGTAAACCGTAATAAAATAAAAGAGCTGCAATCACACCCAAAAAATGTGATTGCAGCTCTTTTTTTATATATATTTTTATATATATTTTATACGCAGCCCTGCGCCTTCATAGCTTCCGCAACCTTAAGGAATCCCGCAATATTGGCTCCCGCCATATAATTGCCTGCCATTCCGTATTCCTTGGCCGCCTCGTCGCAGCTCTTGAATATGGACTGCATAATTCCCTTAAGCTTAGCGTCAACCTCTTCAAAGCTCCAGCTATAGCGCATGGAATTCTGGCTCATTTCAAGGCCGGAGGTGGCAACGCCGCCGGCGTTAGCGGCCTTGGCGGGTCCGTAAAGCACGCCG
Source organism: uncultured Ruminiclostridium sp. (assembly GCA_949878745.1). Classification (GTDB taxonomy): domain Bacteria; phylum Bacillota; class Clostridia; order Oscillospirales; family Ruminococcaceae; genus Ruminiclostridium_E. Next base: position 12,161 of record CATLBH010000039.1, read on the forward strand.
TTCTTAAGATATACCTCTATGGCTTCGGGAGTCGAGGGCATATTCGCGCCTTCGGCAACCGCGAAGCAGCCGTTGTTTACAAGAGTCTGAGCGCTCGCGCCGTCGATTTCGTTCTGAGTGGCGCAGGGAAGAGCGATATCGCAGGGTATGCTCCAGATACCGCTGCATCCGTCGGTGTAAGCGGCGTTCTTGTGAGAGGTGCGGGAGATATATTCCTTGATTCTGCCGCGCTCAACCTCCTTGATCTGCTTTACGAGATTAAGCTCTATTCCGTCGGGATCGTGAATGTATCCGTTGGAGTCGGAAAGGGCGACTACCTTCGCGCCAAGCTCGGTAGCCTTCTGTGTCGCGTAAATGGCGACGTTGCCCGAACCGGAAATAACAACGGTCTTGCCCTCAAAGCTCTTGCCGTTGGCTTTAAGCATCTCGTCGGTGAAATAGCAAAGTCCGTAGCCCGTAGCCTCGGTTCTCGCAAGAGAACCGCCGTAGGTAAGACCTTTACCGGTAAGTACGCCGCTGAATTCGTTGCGGATTCTCTTATACTGTCCAAACATATAGCCGATTTCTCTCGCGCCTGTGCCGATGTCGCCCGCGGGAACGTCACAGTCGGGACCGATATGCTTGCAAAGCTCGGTCATAAAGCTCTGGCAGAAACGCATTACCTCTCCGTCGCTCTTGCCCTTGGGGTCAAAGTCGGAGCCGCCCTTGCCGCCGCCCATGGGGAGGGTGGTCAGGCTGTTTTTGAACACCTGTTCAAAACCGAGGAACTTTATAATTCCCAGATATACCGAGGGGTGAAGCCTCAAACCGCCCTTATAAGGACCGATTGCGCTGTTGTACTGTACGCGGAAGCCTCTGTTCACCTGAACCTTTCCGTTGTCGTCAACCCAGGGTACTCTGAACATAATCTGTCTCTCGGGCTCCACAAGTCTGTCGAGAACGCCCGCCTCCACAAGGTCGGGGCGCTTCTCCACTACAGGCTCAAGGGTTTCGAGAACCTCCGTTACCGCCTGAATGAATTCGGGTTCGCCGGCGTTTCTTTTCTTAACCGTTTCCATAAGGTCGATAAGATACTGATTTTTCAATGCCATTGCTGTTGCCTCCTGTTTCCGCCGCTTAAGCGACACTATTTTTATACATCACCACGATGTGATTTAACATATTATAACAATTCGGCTTGCAAAAAATTTATCGCTGTATTTCGGTAAATTTTGAATTACCTCCTCATTACAAAATTTATTTTACCATATTTTTTTGAATTTTGCAATAGTTTTTTTGAGATTTTTGCAAGTTATAAAAAAAAACTTGCAAAAATTAAAAAATAAGTCCGAACCGCACATTCGCAAGCGCGGTTCGGACTAAAAAGCTCATATTGAATTATTTTTAATTATTAATACATTCCGCCCATTCCGCCGTCCATTCCGGGGGCGGCAGCGGGAGCAGCGGGTTCCTTCTTGTCGGTTACAAGGCTTTCGGTGGTAAGCACCATAGCCGCAACGGAAGCCGCGTTCTGGATAGCCGAGCGGGTTACCTTGGCGGGGTCAACGATACCGGCGGTAACCATATCCACATACTCTTCCTTGGCCGCGTCAAAGCCATAGCCAACGGAACCGTTTCTCTTGATGCTGTCTATAATAACGCTGCCTTCAAGACCCGCGTTAAGAGCGATCTGGCGAACGGGCTCCTCAAGGGCGCGGAGAACGATCTTGGCGCCTGTCTTTTCGTCTCCTTCAAGCTTTTCGATAAGCTTTTCAACGGCGGGCATGGCGTTGATAAGCGCGGTACCGCCGCCAGCTACAATTCCTTCCTCAACGGCCGCCTTTGTTGCCGCCAAAGCGTCCTCTATGCGAAGCTTCTTTTCCTTCATCTCAACCTCGGTAGCTGCGCCGACTTTAATTACCGCTACGCCGCCCGAAAGCTTTGCGAGTCTTTCCTGAAGCTTTTCCTTGTCGAATTCGCTGGTGGTGGTTTCGATGGCCGCTCTGATCTGGGCGATTCTCTCCTTAATGGATTCACTTGAACCCGCGCCGTCAACGATGGTGGTATTTTCCTTGCCGACTTTTACCTGCTTCGCGGTGCCGAGCATATCAATAGTTGCGTCCTTGAGCTCGATTCCGAGGTCGGAGGTCACTACCTGACCGCTGGTGAGAATTGCGATATCCTGAAGCATTTCCTTGCGTCTGTCGCCGAAGCCGGGAGCCTTTACGGCAACGCACACGAAGGTACCGCGGAGCTTATTTAGGATAATGGTGGAAAGCGCTTCGCCCTCTATATCCTCGGCGATGATAAGCAGCTTCTTTCCGGACTGTACGATCTGTTCCAGCAGGGGGAGAAGCTCCTGTATATTGGAAATCTTCTTGTCGGTAATAAGGATATAAGGCTCGTCAAGCTCGGCCACCATCTTTTCCATATCAGTAGCCATATAAGGGCTGATATAGCCTCTGTCAAACTGCATGCCTTCAACCACTTCGCAGCTGGTTTCGGCGGTCTTGCTCTCCTCTACGGTGATAACGCCGTCGGCGGTTACCTTCTCCATAGCGTCTGCAACAAGCTTGCCCACTACTTCGTCGCCGCTGGATACGGTGGCGACTCTGGCGATGTCGGCGCTGTCCTTTACCTTCTGGGAATTTTTCCTTACTTCCTCAACGGTAACGTCAACCGCTTCCGCGATACCCTTTTTAACTACCATGGGGTTGGCTCCCGCGGCAATATTCTTCATTCCCTCGCGAATAAGAGCCTGAGCCAGGAGCGTGGCGGTGGTGGTGCCGTCGCCCGCGGCGTCGTTTGTCTTGGTGGAAACCTCTTTTACAAGCTGTGCGCCCATATTTTCAAAGGGATCGTCAAGCTCGATTTCCTTTGCGATGGTAACACCGTCGTTGGTGATAAGGGGAGCGCCGTATTTTTTATCGAGTACTACGTTTCTGCCCTTGGGTCCCAAAGTAATCTTAACGGTATCGGCAAGCTGATCGATGCCGCTCAAAAGCGCTTTTCTTGCGTCCTCGCCGTAGATGATCTGTTTAGCCATATTGAATCATTTCCTTTCAAATTTTGTTCTTTTTTTATTCTACAATTGCGAGAACCTCGCTCTGACGGAGGATAGTGTACTCTACCCCGTCAACCTTTACTTCCGTTCCCGCGTACTTGCTGATAAGTACCTTATCGCCTACCTTAACTTCCATCTCCACCTTTTCGCCGTCAACGATCCCGCCGGGACCTACCGCGACGATTTCGGCAACCTGGGGCTTTTCCTGCGCGGAGCTGGTGAGAATAATGCCGCCCTTGGTGGTTTCTTCGGCTTCCAGCATTTTGATAACTACTCTGTCAGCCAACGGTTTAATGTTCATATATATTGCCTCCTTAAAAATTTTGTTCTTTTACTCTTTAGCACTCTAACCTTCCGAGTGCTAATTACTATTTTAACCCTTTTTAAGAAAAAATCAAGACCTTTTTGCACATTTTTTTATTTTTGGTAATTTAAGCATATATTGGCAACAAATCTATATTTTTTTATATAAAATTAACAATATATTAAAAATTTAGGACAAAATTACTTGTTGTATCGTTTTATAAATGAACACAAAAAATCAAAAAGCCAACAAAATAACAAGGCTTTTGAGAAAGGACATATCCCAATGAAAAAATTGTTGTTTTCGGCGGTGATTTTGGGAGCGGTTTTATTGACCTCCTGCGGGTCGAACGGGTTCGACGGAGTATCGAATTATACCGAAAACGGCTCCGATATTTATGATGAAAATTCCGAATCGGGAGGAAAAACGGAGGAATTTGCCGGCGGCTTTTCCGATGAAAACGACACGGGGCCCGTGGAAAAGGCTTCGAAAACAGATGATAAAGAGAAAAAATATCCCGACGGTTCCCTTACATATTCCAATTTAACGGGAGAATCCGCGCGGAATGAGGTGAAAGAGCTTCTGTCGGCGGCGGGGGTTCCAGAAAACCGAATCGAAAAGATTCTTGAATGGGTGAACGACTATAATAAATGTATGGGAAGCTGTGAAAATTTCGAGCTTAAGGAGGATTTTACTTCCGTTTCCGCTTATGCGGTAGACTACGGCGATTATTATCCCATGAGCGCGCTGTGGTATAAAACAAACAAGCGGAATTATGCCGATATTTTGTGCAGGCTGGCCGCCTTTGAGCTGTTGAGCGATTTTATTTCCGTAAGCGCTCCTTTGGATAAGAGCGAATGGGAATGCTATTCGGACACTCAGTGGCTCTACAGCGATTACGACGCGATTTGCAATAATCCCTTGGTGGATTTCGGCGAAGGCGAAAAGGAAAAATATTTTTCGCTGTATTCGCCGGTACAAATTAAAACGGGGTGTTCGGAACAGGAAATGTATGACAAAATAATAAAAGAGTGGGAAAAACGGGGGATAGCCTTTGAAAAAGGCAAGTGCTCCCTTATAACAATCTGGCTTCAAAGCGAGGGGCTGACGGCGGCGGGTCACGCGGCGGTGCTGGCGGAAAACGAAGACGGGCTTTTGCTATTTGAAAAGACGAATCCTCAGTCGCCATATCAGGCGACAAAGTTTTCCGATTTGGAGCAAGTAAAAATGTATATGTTTGAATCCTTGAATCTCGACAACGCAAGGTACGGTCTTGAAACGGGCACTTATATTGTAATGAAAAACGACAAAATGATTTAGCGCCGACCTTAGGAGCATAATCCGACAAGGCGGCGGAAAGGAAAGGTTTATGTTATGAAAAAGCTATTATTGACTTTGACGGCGTTTTTAACGGCGGTTTCGCTTACCGCCTGCGCGGCTTCAAACGATATGACCGAAAAAGCCGACGGCGGCGCTCCCGAAGTACCGTCGGCTGAGGGTACATTGGGGGAGGGCGCGTCCGGTGCGACGGCGGATAGAGACGGAGGCTCCGAAGGTGCGGGCGGCGCCCTGACCACCTATGCTCCGGGCGAGGTTCCAATGGCTCCCGAAGGGGAGGTAATTTATGATATGGCAGCAGCAGAAGAAGAATGGTTCCCCGGCGACATAATACCGGAAGAAATATACACCGCCGAAAACAGTATTCCTCCCACAGCGGGTACCCTTACGGCGGGCGAATGGATCGACAACGACCATTACAGCTTCTGGAAGGATCTTTTCCAAAAAGCCGATACCGGCTGGGAGGAATACCGAAGCCTCTGGGACAGAGTTTTTTGCTCCCGCATATTCGTAACGGCGGAATCCGGCGGAAAACCCCTGGAAAATTCGCTTATGACCCTTACCAACGGGGATGGCGAAACACTCTGGCGCGCCAGAACCGATAACGAGGGAAAGGCGTACTTGTTCTGTTCTCCCTCTGAGCTGTCAAAAGGAAAATTGACCGTAACAAGCGATTTCGGCGGGGAAATTAAGGTGATTTCCGACCAAGAGGCGGTTTCGTTTATTCTTGAGCAAGAGGAAAAACGTCCTTCAAAAACCTTGGATCTGGCGCTTGTGGTGGATACTACCGGTTCCATGTCCGATGAACTTTCTTATCTTCAAAAGGAACTGGAAAGTGTTATCGAAAGAGCGGCAAGGGACAACGGAAATATTCCCGTAAGGCTCAGCGTGAATTTTTACCGCGACGACGGTGACGAGTATGTGGTGAAGGATTTTGACTTTACCGACGATATTTCCTACGCCGTTGACATACTTAACCGACAAAGCGCGGACGGCGGCGGAGACAACCCCGAAAAGGTAAATTCGGCTTTGGACAGCGCCATAAACGGGTTAAGCTGGAGCGAGGATTCGGTAAAGCTTCTTTTTATCATTCTCGACGCGCCGCCCCATAACGACGACAGCTCCGCCGTCGTACAAATGAATGAGCTTACCGAGAGTGCCGCCGAAAAAGGGATACGGGTAATACCGATTTTAGCCAGCGGCGGGGATAAGGAAACCGAATTTCTTATGCGCGATTTTGCCCTTAAAACCGGGGGAAGCTACTTATTCCTCACCGACGACAGCGGCGTGAGCGTCGGCGGTCATATTACCCCCACCACGGGAGCCTTTACGGTGGAAAAGCTTAACGACCTTATGGTAAAGGTGATAAACCGCTACCTGGCCAATGCCCCCAAAATAGCGGAATATACCGATATAAACGTGGAATTCCCTCAAACCGACAACACGGGAACCGACATAACCGCCGACCCGCCCGTCACGGACATTCCCACTTCGGGAGACGGCGAAATCACATTTACCCTTACTCCCGAGCAAGGCAACAGCCCGATAAGATACAGCTTCGATTTGTACAACGGAACGGACACGTATTTTTACTACGGGGACAAATTCAATCTGGAAAAGCTTGTCGGTTCCCAATGGGAAAGCCTTGAGCCGATTCGTGGGGTGTCCGAGCTTATGATAAAGCTTGAGGCGGGCGAGCGAGCGGTTTACGAAGCGGATATTTTTAACGACTGGGGCGCTCTTGAAGAGGGCGAGTACCGTATCGCCCTGCCGATAATATTCGGAGAAGAAAACGAAACGATATACGGTTATTTTAGCATACCGGGGATATTTCCCAAAAACGGGGTCACAATGACCTTATCGGGCTTGGGCTCCGACGATCCCCTCGAATTCGTCATCTACAACGGTACAGACGGCGAGTGTTCTTTCGGCCGCTATATTTCCGTGGAAAAATATGTCAGCGGCGAATGGACGGAGGTCGAGCCCGAAGAGCCGGCTTATTTTACCGACGATCTTGTGATCCTGCCCCCGCACGAAAGCTTCGTTTTTCAGACGTCCGTTCACAAGTTCTGGAAAAACCTTAGCGAAGGCAGCTACAGAGTGGCGCTTAACGTTTTCATCGGCGATAAAAGCGAAACGGTATACGGGGCGTTTGAAATAGAAAGCGCGGAATTGGACGGGGAAATATCAATGATTCTGAAAAATGACCCCGAAACGCTTGGGGAAAACGATCCCTTGGAATACATAATAAAAAACCGCACCGATCGCGAGTATTATTACGGTCTGGGTTTTTCGCTGGAGAAAAACGTTGACGGCGAGTGGGAAAACGTACCCCCTACCGAGGATTTAGCCTTCAACTCGATAGCCATGCTGGTTAAACCGGGCAAGGACAGCTTTTTTGAAGCCCCTGTCCTTGCCTTTTGGAAGGGAGCGGAGGACGGAACCTATCGGGTAGTATTGAATGTTTCCTCCGACGGGGACAACAGGGAGCTGTACGGACAGTTCCGCCTTGTCGGCGGCAAGGTTAAAACCGCCTTGTATGACGGAAGCCCGGCGATGTATAACGATTGATATCAAATCAAAATGGGGCTGTAAAAAAATAAAAAGCGGTGAGGCCTCGTAATATCCTTTTCGGTGTCCGAAAAGGAAGTAGGGTGTGGGGCAAAGTTCCACTGCTACAAAGCGAGAGCAGAAAAAACAAAATTATAAGTTTGTCTCAAAAAAACAAACGTTAGAAGCGGGAGAAGCCGCCGCTTCGGGATAAAAAGAAAAAACTTACGGTATAAACCCGCTAAATCCGTTTCAAAGCGAGATTTGGCGGGTTTATGGGCACTCCATAAAATTTTGTGTAAAAGCAAATCCAACCAGTCAAGAGCAGGTCTTGCGAAGCAAGCACGATTTGGGATTTCCTCTTAATTGCCATACTCCCGTGGGCGGAGACGGTATGCGCGCCG
>CATLBH010000040.1 GCA_949878745.1 uncultured Ruminiclostridium sp.
GAAGCTATGAATTTGATGCAAGTTAAAGGGGCGGTGTTCCGCCCCGATAACAGCGTCGGGCAAAGCCCGCCGCAATGGGAAATTTTGAGTTTAAAGAAAGGAGTTGTAATTTGGAAAAATCAAAAAAATCGGAGTTGCAGGAAAGAAAAAACAGCGGTACAAAGGGAAAATCCAAGGAGTTGTGCATTTCTTTTGCCAATAAGATAAAGTTTCCGTTATGGCTGTTTCCTGCTACAATGGAGAACGTTGACGAGTTATACGCAGGCGATAACTGCAAGTCAAAAAGTGAATTTATAGAAAAAGCGATAAATTTTTATATCGGATTTTTGAAATCCGAGAACAACGTAAATTATTTGTCACCGAGGATAACCTCTTCGGTGGACGCTGTGGTGCATGGGGCGGAGCAGAGGATCAACAGAAATCTTTTTAAAATAGCCGTGGAGCTTGGAAAGGTTGCTCATGCGGTTGCGGCGGCGAATGACGTTGATGAGGATACTATGCAGGAACTTCATGCGATGTGCGTTGATGAGGTGCGGCATATCAATGGGGTTATAAATTTTGAGAGTGCGGTGGAATTTCAGAATGAGTAATTGATTTAATTCGCTCGACAAACTGAAATTTATAAACCTCGCTGGGCAACAATTACGGTATAGTTTTCCGTATCATATGTAACTCCTGTTTCTCTAAAACCATTTTTGCGCCAAAAATGTTCTGCTTGAGGATTCCCTTTTACCCAACCGAGGCGAACATTCGCTATCCCGATACAAGTCAGATAAGCACACAGGTCATTGATTATCTTGCTCCCTGTTCCGGTATTTTGTATGGACACATCCGTCATAAAAAATCCAATAAAGGCTGTTAATTCATCCGGATAAGCCATAATGAAATCCATCACAGCAATCAGTTTTTCCCCATCATAAAATCCCAGATAATACTTATCGCACATTTCTTTGTTGGGTGGGAGCGCATTCATATCATTCATAATGCTCTGTTCTGATACAAACGGAGGACAATATTGATAGTATAAACTGTTTTTATAGCATAATGTGTATACTTGCGCTACATCATCGGCACATATCTTTCGAACAAGATATTGATTTGAGAATAACGAAACATCCATTTCCCTTCTCCAAACATTCAAATTTCAATTTGTCGGTTTAATTATTACCGATACTAACAAGTAAATTATAGCATAGCACTATTCAAAAATCAAGAAAGGATTTATCAATGCCGAAAATTATTGTTACAAGCCGATATATCAAGCCAAAGGCTCATAAAAAATTCAGCAACTATATCAAGTACATTGCAACCCGTGAGGGAGTTGAAAAGCCTTTACCAAAGCAGGAAAACACTTATCAGCTTGACCGTGAAATCTTTATGAATTACCTTGATTCCCGCCCAAACTCACACGGGTTATTTTCGGAAAAGGACGATTCTTAAGGAATATGTGAGAAAATACCGAAGCTGCGAGGGCGACGTTATAATCCGCCGGGATGACAATATCAGCGCCACGGCCAAAATCAAGGTAAAAAACGGGAACAAAAACTGATACCCAACTCGGTGAGACTGCCCCCAAAAAAACAGGTTAGAAGGCAAAAAAGCTTTTCCCCGAGACGAATCTCAAGGAAAAGCCTTTTATTTTAATGAATCGGAATTTAACTCTATGAAGTCATTGATTCAACAAAAAATCAATCACAGATTGCGTATATTTTTCCGGCTCTTCAATTCTTGGAAAGTGTCCGCTGTTTTCAAACATAACTTGCCTCGCGTTTTCTGTATTTTCTTTAATATATCTAATCTGATTTTCACTGCAGGCAGGATCATAACGGCCATTTATCAGAAGCAGCGGATTGCGGATATTTTTCAACATGGGCAGAAAATTTTCAATCATTTTTCCATCATCGATCAGTTTCATTAAATGAGTTTCGGATTTTGCCCACATCTCATCGGGAATCTCTTCCGTATAGACATTTTCTGCATATTCTTCGAAGGTAATCCCATGCAGATAGCTTCTTAGCTGCATATCCTCGATGTGCTCCAACAAGGACATAAGATCGAAAAATACAGCTTTATCCGTATAATCGGCGGTTTTGATCTTTTGGAGCAAGGATTTTGCTTCATTATCGCCCGATTTGGAAATGTAATCGCTCATATAATTTGCTACGGATTTTGCAGAATCAATAAAATCAAGGCTTGGACAATCTAAAATAAGTTTATTGACAGCTGAAGGATATGTATGCGCATACAGGCACGCAAGCATACCGCCGTAGGAATGCCCTAACACGCTCCATTTATCAATACAGAGCTTTTTACGCATCTCTTCGATCATTTCAGCCTGAATATCCATTCCGTATGCTTCATCTTCCATAATCCGCTGGGAACGCAGCACACCGTATTGATCAAATATTACAACTTTTAATTCACTGCTGAGTTCCTTAGCCTGAGCGGTAAAATCAAGACAGCTTGCACCGGGTCCTCCATGAAAATATACAAGGGTATTGTCGTTATTTTTACCGTGGATTTCATAATATATGTCTTTATCGGAAATCTTGATATAAGGCATAGTCCGTCACCTTCACTTTTTAAAATATAATATAAGGGACGCACAAAAAAAGGCGTCCCTAATTAAATTAAATAAAAAATCAAATTAACGCTTGGAGAACTGAGGCGCACGTCTCGCAGCCTTCAAGCCGTACTTCTTTCTTTCCTTCATTCTGGGGTCGCGGGTGAGGAAGCCCGCTTTTTTAAGAACGGGGCGAAGCTCCTCGCTGTACTGGAGAAGCGCTCTGGAAAGACCGTGGCGGATCGCGCCGGCCTGTCCCGTAACACCGCCGCCCGCAACAAGGCAAACGATGTCGAACTTTTCGGTGGTTCCTGTCAGGGCAAGAGGCTGACGGGCGATGAGCTTAAGGGTATCGAGACCGAAATAATCGTCGATATCTCTGTTATTTATGGTGATTTTGCCGGAGCCGGGATAAACGCGCACTCTTGCTACGGAGTGTTTTCTTCTGCCGGTTCCATAGTAATACGGTTTAGATTCGTACATAGTGTTTATCCCTCCTTAAAATTTGAATTCTTCGGGCTTCTGGGCGGCATTCACATGCTCCGCGCCCTTGTAGAGGCGAAGTCTGGTCATGGCCTTTCTTCCGATGGTGTTGTTGGGGAGCATACCGTAAACGGCAAGCTCCATGGCCTTTTCGGGGTTGGTCTCCATCAGCTTTCCGTACTGTATTTCTCTGAGATGGCCGATATAGCCGGTGTGCCATCTGTGATACTTCTTTTCAAGCTTCTTGCCGGTGAGCACTGCCTTGGCGCAGTTGATGATTATCACATGGTCTCCGCAGTCGCAGTGGGGCGCGAAGGTGGGCTTATGCTTGCCTCTGAGCATCAGGGCAGCCTGGGCGGCAACGCGTCCGAGGGGCTTTCCCGCAGCGTCGAGAATATACCACTTGCGTTCTACTGTCTGAGGATTGGGCATATAAGTAGACATTGTTTTTTCCTCCTGTTTTTTATTATGGGCGATATCCGAAAATTTTCAAATATACCGTGTTAAGGCGTTCTTGCCTCGGCTTTATCCGCGGCCGCAAGTCGTTCGCGGAAACGCAACATTTGTTATTATACAGGTCTGTATCGGATTTGTCAAGAGTTTTTTTTGTTTTTTTTAATATATAAGTGTTTTTCTCTTTATTTCTCTTTGGTTTTCTGCTTTACACTCGTTTTTTCGTTTGGCGTTTCAAAAAATATATTGCTTAAAAAAGCGGGGTCGATTGCTCCCTGTTAAAAGAGTATCGACCCTCGACTGTAAGATATTATTTGTTGCGCTGCCGTCCGATCACTTGACCTCAAGGCAGCTTACTAAGTAAGCCTTTTTTCCCCACCATTCAACCTCGGTAGCCTGAGCCCTTATTTTCTTGTTAACAACTGGGCTGATGGCTTCTAGCGGCTTTCCGATATTTTTAAGGGGGCAGTTTTCCGGCTCTTTTCCTCCGCAGAAGGCATCAAAGCAAGTAATGCCGATTTTGTCTGCCCTGATGATGTCTTCCGCCCTCTTGTTTATATAAAGAAGAGACCGTGTTTCGGGATCCACTATGTATATGAATTCGGGATAGTTGTAAAGTATCGATTCGATGGAACGCAGATAAATTTTTGAGCGGTTTTTGTTTCGGTCGTTAAGGAGAAACGTCGCCAACACCTTGGCCACGTATGTGAGAGCGTCCACCTGTTCCCTCGTCCAGAAGCGGTTTTCGCGGCATTCGTCAAATCCCACGAAGCCCTTGAACTTTCCGTCCTCCGCTATGGCGCAGTGGAGCACCGACTTTATCCCCTGACGGCTTAAAAGTTCGCGTATGGCGGGGGATAGGGTCTTTATGTCGTGACAGTAAAGTATTCCGTCCTCGTTAAGGCTCTGGTGGTACATCCCGCCCATATCCTCAGCGTAGGATATATTTTGAAGGGATTCCTTTTCCGACACGACCCCTTCGCCGCACCATTCGTATGTGTTGGAGCAATGGAGTCCGTCTTCCGAATCCTCGAAGATATAAGCCCTGCTGACGTCAAAATGCTTCCCCACCAGCGCCAGCATCTGATTTATGCTGGTTTTTATATCGGAGCCGGACTGAAGCGCGCTGAAAACCCTCATAATTATGGAGGCCTCGGAATGGGGGTTGCTGCTCAAGGGCACCGTCCTGCCGCTTTCCCCGTCCTTTTCGGTGCTTCTGAAAACCGTTTCGTTCATTGTGCGTGGGTCGAAGAGAATGACGCAGTTTTTGCCCTGGTTTTTCGCCTGATAAAGGGCGCTGTCCGCTTGTTTCACTAACTGGCGGTAATCCCTGTTTTCGGGAGTGACCGCGGCAATGCCGATACTGGTCTTTACCCTGCCTATTTTGGGCACGGCTATTCCCGAAATGCGTTCGAGTATTACCTGTCCCTTTTTAACCGCAACGGAGGTGTTGGCGTGACTTACGAATACAAAGAACTCGTCTCCGCCGTAACGTCCCACTATGTCGCTTTCCCTGAACACGTCTTTCAGTATGTTGGCGAACTGTTTCAGGAACTCGTCCCCGAAAAGGTGTCCCAGATTGTCGTTTATGCTTTTAAAATCATCGATGTCTATCATCAGCAGCGCCCCGCCGGTGGAATGCTTCAGCTCGCTTTTAATAAATTCCTCGGTGGTCGCTTTGTTGTAAATGTCCACGCAGAGCGAATCATACATGGCTTTCGCCTGAATTTCGTCAAACTTGGCCATCTCGTCCTCTACGTCCTCTATCTTGCCTATTATGCGAAACACTTTTCCCGCCGTATCGGCGATGCTCTTGAACTGACAGCGGTAGTGTCTCTTATATCCGCTGTCTTCTATTGTTACGGCAAGCTCGTCGGTGCCTTTTTCGGATTCCTTCCCTTCGGCAAGGTTGTCGAGGGTGGCTATAAACTCTCTTCTGTCTTTTTCGCCAAGAATCGTAAATTCATCGGGATTAGAATGAAGCTGCCGTACCAACAAGGGCTTTCTGTCGTTTTCGGAGAGGTGACGGTAATAAGTTATGCTGTCGGATTCGGCGTTGTAATCAAATATAACCGTACCCGTTTCATCAAGAAGCATCTGATAAAGCTGATTCTGCACTTCTTTTGTGCGCTCGCTCTCGACTTTGTCGCTGACGTCGCTCACCGCCGCGTATACGAGGGTCTTTCCGTTTTCGTCCATAACCCGGTATTTGACGTTCACCCAGAATGAAGAGCCGTCTTTTTTGACGGATAAATAGGTATAGTCGTCCTCAACACCGTTCACCAGCTTTTTGCCTTTGGCGAAATCAAGATAATGCTCGGGCTTGAAATCATCTCCCGGCTCCGAGCCGAAAATACGGTATGTGGTGTCGCTTATGTATATGGGCACGGGCATATTGTCGATAACGTGATAGATACCTATTCCCACGGGAATGTGCTTAACGGTTTTTCCCAGCATCTCTCCGCTTTTGTCAAGATTTCTGAGGGCACGCATTTCCTCGTCCACCGTGTTTATGGTGCAGAGTGATTTTACCACCTCGCCGTCGGCGTTTCTTATAAAGGAAAGTGAGAGTCTGCACCATTTGTATTCCCCATCGGCCATTTTTAACCGCAGGGTGACGTAGACGGGCCTCTCGGAGCTTTGGGCTTCATTCAGAAAGTCCGTGAATATGCCCTTATCCTCCGCGTGTATCATCAGACCTTTAATAAAGCTTTTTTCTCTGAACTGATCCATGCCGAACTTTCCGCCGGCGAAGCTTTTCATATTGGGGGAGCAGGTCAGCGTATCGGTAACATGATCCACCTCTATTACCGCGGTGTTGGTCTGTTCCGCGATCTGCTTGTACAAGCGGTCAAGCTCTTTTGCCGAAATGGTCCGCGTGGCGTTTTTGTCACTTTCGGCGCTTTTGGTGAACAATACGCAGGTATCCCGTCCGGAACGCACCAGAGTAAGGCCGAAGTGCTTATATTTGTTGTTGTCTTCGGGATCGGATATCTGAACCTCTATATATCCGTCGGTAAAGTCGGAATTTTTTGACGGAGAGGCGAAGAGATCTCTTGCGTAAGCTCTGTCGGAGGGGTGAACATATCTGTTTATCCACGCGTTGACGTTGCGGGCCATTTCAAGAGACGTTGAGCCGTTCGCTTTTTCCGGGTGCCTGAGGCTCGATACAAGGCGGGTGGTGTTTGCCGCGTAATTAAGGGTGAAAACCTCGTCGTAAATTCCCGTTTCCGCATAGGCTTTCCGCTCCGCTATGCGGTTTTTGTCCTTCGCTCTTTCCCTTGTTACGTCGCTGAACATTGCAATAAAGCTGTTATTTTTTTTGCCTTCGTTTTTTATCACGGTGGTGCATACTTTGATGATATGTTCGGCTTTGTCGCCGTCTAAAACCGTTATATCGCGGGTTCCGAAGCTGTTCTTTATAACGCCGTTAACAAATTCCTCTATTTTTGCCGTATCGTTCGCGTCAATGCACAGCATTGAATAAAATCTGTCGTTGGCGTAAGCGAGGGAGGGCTTTTCGTCTATGATATTTATAAGGGCGATTCCGTCTCTGAGATTGTTTATTATTGCCTCGAGATGACGAAAGGCGCTTTTTTCCGCGTCGATATCCCTTATAACGCCTGCGGTTCTGAGATGAGTTCCGCTTTCGTCATAGGTACGCGTCTCTATGAAACGGAACCAATGGTATTCGCCGTTCTTTTTTCTGATTCTGAATTCGTTGGAAAAGCGGCCGGACTTTTTTTCGGAATGCCACAGGCGCATTTTCGCCAGGTCGTCGGGATGGGCAAGGCTGTCCAACCCTTCTCCGCTCCTTAGCTTTTTTTCCAGCTCACGGTCCGTAAACTCAAAGGCTCCGGTGAATCCCGCGCAGAAGGCTTCGTCTTCGACATAGTCGATATCCACCGCCAACGACCCCGTGGCTTCCAGTATGGAATCGAGACGCCGGTTGGTTTTCTGTATTATCGCCTTTTTTTCCAGAAGCTCGGTTATATCGTTGAAGGCGATACAGATTATGGGATTTTCGTCGGTGCCCCCCAAGCGCCTGTGTATTCCTTCCAGATAAAGAAGCTTTCCGCTTCTGTCGTAGCGCCTTATGGTGGCTCTTACCGCTTTTCCCGTTCTTGAAGCTTCGAGACACGCCTGCCTTGATTTTTCTATATCCTCCGGATGTACTTTTTCCCAAATATCATAGTGTTCTCCCGTAAAGTCAACGGGGGAATAGCCCATTATCTGCATATACCCGTCGTTTACGCGGATAACCTCAAGCTTGTCATCATACAGCTCATATATACCAAGCCCTCCGAACGCGCCGCCTATAAGCTTTGAAACGATGGTGTTGCTTCCCAGAAGCTCGTTTATTTCCGAGTTCATACCGTAGTTTTCAAGATTCTTGTCGTTGAGATCCGCGCCGTTAAGCTGAATAAGATCGGTAAACTGAGCCGACGGCATCGGTTTGGCAAAATAATAGCCCTGAATATAGGCGCAGCCTATGCTTCGGAGAAACTCATACTGCTCCCTCGTCTCAACGCCTTCCGCCAGCAGGGGGACGTTAAGCCACTTGGCCATTCGGGCGATGGCGGTGACGATTGTGCCCACTCGGTTGTTTTTCTCAAAATTCTGCATAAACTTCATATCCAGCTTAAGCAGATCAATGGGGATATCCTTAAGGGTGTTAAGAGAGGAGTAGCCGCTTCCGAAATCGTCCATAAGGACGGGAAAACACTTGTTTCTGAGTTTTCCCACCGTTTCCAGAAGCTGGGTGGGATTGTCGTTGTAAGCGGTTTCGGTGATTTCGATGCGGAAATACTTTGGCTCCACGCCGTATTTGTCGGCAAGGCGGCTGATTATATCGTAAAGATTCGGGTTGTAAAGGCTTCGGCGGGAGATGTTGACCGATATTGGGAAAGGTTCCAGACCCAGATTTCTGCGTTTCTGCTGATACTTGCACACCTGCTCCAGAACATACAGGTCAAGCTCCGCGATAAAACCGTTGCGCTCGAAAATCGGAATAAACTTTCCGGGGGAAATAATGCCTTTTGTGGGGTGTATCCAGCGCACCAGAGCCTCGGCGCTGACAAATTTTTTGGCCTTTACGCCGTAAATCGGTTGGTAGTAAATGCAGAATTCGCCGTTGACAATGGCTCTGTGCGTCTCGTCCCGTATCTCCTGTTCTTCAAGCATTTCATCGCGCATTTTTTCGTCATAAAATGCTACGTGAACCTGGAAGTTGCCCGTTACGGATCGGCAGGCGATGGCGGCGCGGTCGCATATGTCTTCTATGGTAGCGTTTCGCTCATTGATCGTGTAAACGCCTATGTAATAATGTACGTCCTGACTTACAAGACAGTCGTCCTCCACCTCTTCCTTTATTTCTTTTATTATTTCCTCGGGGCTGACGGTGCCCAAGGGCACCATAACGGTGAAGTTGTCGGCAAAGAACCTTGAGAAAAGTCCCTTGCTTGAGATCACTTTGTTAAGGGCGGTGGCGACGGAAACCAGCACCTTATCGCCGATCTCGCGCCCCATAATGTCGTTTATTACCTTAAAGCTTCCTATATTTATTCTGTAAATAACGTATTCCGTATCGGGATTTTCCGACAGCAGCTCTTTGGCGCCGAGCATAAAGGCGCTTCGGTTATAAAGTCCGGTGAGGGAGTCGTAGTAGGCGTTGTTGCGAAGCTCTATCTCGTATTCCTTTTCCTTAGTTACATCGGAAATAAAGCAGTACAGCCTGAGTTTTCCCGTCTCACTTTTCATAAACTGCGCTCTCGCGAGTATCCAGAGGGGCTTATTATCATAGGCGCGGCAATGGAAGGTATATTCGATGGGGGTGCCCGAAACGATGGCGTGACTCATTTTGTTCCTGAAATCGTCCGCTTCAAACTCGCTGATCATTTTAAGCTCGGCTTCCTCAACCTCCTTCACATAGGTGTCGTAGTCGGGATAGCGGAAAATATCGGCAAGACCCTTGCTGCTGTATATAATATGAAGCCTTCCGTCGTCTCCCTTTTCGCACATGGCGATGCCGCCCGGCGCGTTGCTGATCACGTTTTCGATATTTATGTCGTTTTCCCTCAGGCGCGCTTCTGTTTCCTTGGCTCTCTGCTCATGGCGTTTTTCGGAGTTTATGTCAAGGAAAACGCAGTATAATACTTTTCTGTCGCCTTTTTTGTCAATTCCCGAAGCGATAAGGCGTATCCAGCTGATCTCTCCGTTTTTATCCTCTGAAGAGAAGGAATAATCCGGCTTCTTTCCCTCCGCCACCTTGGCCACAAAAGCGGAAATCCAATCGTCGTATTTTTCAGGTTCGGCAGTTTTGAATCGGGCGGCGAATTCGTCGTCGGTCATATGGAAAAGCTTGGGCACCGAGCTGTTGAAATATGTACATTCCGCCGTTTTTCCGTCGGTTTCGATTATGGCCACGCCTCCGGGGAGGTTGTCCACAAGGGCGGACATACGCTTGGTGGTTTGTGTTTCCTTAAGGAGACAGTCGTTTTCCCGCCGCATTCTTTCAATATCCAAATGATGGAACATTCCGTCGACTCTTTGCTTCAGCGTCTTAATGTTAAAGGGTCTTGTTATAAAATCATAGGCGCCGTAGTCAAAAGCTTTATGCTCAGACTCGATATCGTCATCGGCGGTTATAACTATAACGGGAATATACTTGAGGCTCTCGTCCATATTCATATCCATGAGCACCTCGTAGCCGTCCTTGATCGGCATGACGATATCCAGAAGAACGGCGTCGATCTCCCCGATATTGGAGCGCATAACGTCCAGCGCCTGCTGCCCGTTTACGGCTGTAAAAAGACGATACTGTTCCTTAAATATTTCCGTGAGCAGCTCTATATTGTAAGACGAATCGTCAGCTATCAAAAGTGTGTTTTTCCTGTTTTCCATAAATCAGCCGTTTCCTTCCTCGATTCTTTGGCGCAAATTATCCGTTTTCCGACGCATCGCGGGAACAGCGGGAACAAACGGAATTGAAAAAATATATAATACAACAAGTATATTATATATTGTGTCGGGCAAAATGTCAAGAGAAAACGGAAATTTATGAGAAATTTTGTTAAAAATAGCTAAATATGTACAGGCGATTGTAAATTGACAAACAACGACAAAAGTGTTATTATATTTACGGCATTTACGAAACCGCTGATTAATACTAAATCCCTTTTAAAACTGTTGGACTAGTGCTTTGGGTGCAATCCCTTTTTAAACTGTGTGTATTTGTGTGTATTTCGTCAGTTTAAAAAGGGATTGGTATAAAGCGTAGCGTAACACAATCAGCCGCGTGAGTACGCTGCTTTAAACGGGGCGATTGTGTTTTAATCAGCGGTTCCATAGGCACGAAAAAAACGAAGGAGGAAGAGTTTTGGCAAAACAATATCAGATAGATATGTGCAGCGGTTCGGTACTAAAAAAAATGCTGCTTTTTTCTTTGCCGCTTATGGCTTCGGGATTGCTTCAGCTTCTTTTCAACGCGGCGGACATAATCGTGGTGGGTCGTTTCGCGGGGGACAATTCCATGGGTGCCGTTGGCTCCACCTCTTCTCTCATAAACCTTTTCACCAACATTTTCGTCGGACTTTCCGTGGGCGTAAATGTCGTGGTGGCACGCACTCGCGGTTCGGGTTCCGATCGTGGGCTTCATGACGCGGTGCATACTTCCATGCTGCTGTCGGTTATCTGCGGAACGATTCTGGCGGCGGTGGGAATGATTTTAGCCCCCCAGATGCTGGAAATTATGAACGCTACCGAAGCTCAGCTTCCTTTGGCGGTTACTTATTTAAGGATATATTTTATCGGAATGCCCGCCATGATGGTATACAACTTCGGGGCGGCGATACTTCGCGCGGTGGGAGACACAAAGCGGCCCTTGTATTTCCTTACGGCGGCGGGGGTAATAAACGTCGGGCTTAATCTGCTGTTTGTAATAGTTCTCCGTATGGACGTGGCGGGAGTGGCTTTAGCCACCGTGCTGTCACAATGCATTTCCGCGGCGCTGGTAGTGCTGTGTCTTGTAAAGGACGATACCGCCATACGGCTGGATCTAAGACAGCTTAAAATAAACAGACACGTTCTTTTGTCCGTGGTAAGGGTAGGCCTTCCCGCGGGATTTCAGGGAATGATCTTTTCCCTTTCCAACGTGGTGATACAGTCTTCGGTAAACCTTTTCGGAGACACCGTGGTATCGGGCAACTCTTCGGCTTCCTCCATCGAGGGTTTTATCTATATGGCCATGAATACCTTTCACCAGGCGGCGGTATCCTTTACCAGCCAGAATATGGGGGCGGGAAAATACAAGAGAATACCGAAGATACTTTTCAGCTCTTTGCTTTGCGTGGCGATTACGGGCGTAGTTACGGGTTGGGCGGCGTACCTGCTGGGAGAGCCGCTGCTGGGAATATACTCAAAAACTCCCGAAGTTATCGCGGCGGGAATGAAAAGACTTTCGATAATTCTCACCACCTACTTCTTGTGCGGTGGTATGGACGTTATGGTGGGAATGCTGAGGGGACTGGGGTATTCAATTATGCCTATGATCGTGTCTCTGCTGGGCGCCTGTGGACTGAGGATACTCTGGATCGCCACCGTGTTCGGGATTCCGAAGTATCACACCATAACGGCGGTGTATCTTTCTTATCCCGTTTCCTGGGGTCTGACGCTGGCGTGTCACATCGTTTGTTACATAATCGTATGGAGAATGCTTAAAAAGAGGAACAGGGAGGCTTTCGCGGCGGAGGTGAAAGTCTGATTTATAAAAGTCAAATAATGCCAATAACCATTTTGATATGGGAGAAACCAAATCAAAATGGTTATTGGCATAAAATACCTCATTATCCGCTAATTGCGCTGTGCCTCCTTATACTAATCTTTGGTCAGGTTACAGGCAAAAAATGACGACCGAAGATTAGGGCTTGTTTGGGGTACAATCTTTAATCAAGTCTACAACTTGATTAAAGATTGGTATTAAGCCATACTTGGGCGGTAAAACAGCCGTCGCTTTCGCTGAATGCGGCATGTCCGCCGTATTTATCCGCAACGGCTTTTATGGATTTAATTCCGAAACCGTGTTCGTCTTTATCTTTGTTTTGAGTCCGAAGCTCCGGATTGCTTTTAAGAACGCATTTCGAAATACTGTTTTTAACGGTAATGCTGAGAAACGCGTTTTTTCTTTTTATATCAAGCTCAATAATGGGACGTGATATGTCGCAGCCGTTAATGGCGTTATCCAGAAGATTTGAAATCAAAACGCTTATGTCCACATCCTTTATTTCGGTACGGCATATGTCAATCGAACATTTTATTTCCAATCCTTTATCGGCGGCAGCGGCTATTTTGTTGTTTATAACCGCGTCTATAACGGCGTTTTCCGTACTTACTCCCGCCGTAACGGGAGCTATCCTTTCTTTGATAACGCTTTCTATATAAGCCTTGGCCTCGTCTAGTTTGTTGTCGGAAATAAGGGAAGCCGCCGCTGAAAAGCAATGCTTCATATCGTGCCTAAGCGTCTTTATTTCATTATAACGTTTTTTGGTCTCGGCGGCAAGCTTTTCCTGAGCGGAAAAGTTTGCTTTCATAAGCTTGTACTCTTCAATGACGTCATTATATTGACGCGTCTTGCTCATCAATACATAAATTATAGCGTTCAAAAGCGTTATTAAAAGAAAGATTACGGCATAGGCAAAGGAATTTTCGGCTTGTTTTCCCGAAATATTCCAAAGTACGGCCGTTATAAGAAAAGAAATTAAAAAATATGAAAGTTCTATTGCCATCTGAAATTTATTAAGCGCGCAAGATTGTTTTTT
Organism: uncultured Ruminiclostridium sp.; assembly: GCA_949878745.1. Taxonomy (GTDB): domain Bacteria; phylum Bacillota; class Clostridia; order Oscillospirales; family Ruminococcaceae; genus Ruminiclostridium_E. Next base: position 13,315 of record CATLBH010000040.1, read on the forward strand.
TCTTCCTTTTAATATTGTTTCACAGACAAAAAAAGAAATTGTTTTTGAAAAAAACAAAACATAAACTCTCATAGACCCGCCGGGCATAATTTCGGCCGGGTTATTCCCCGCCAACGCGCAGAATATATTGATGACAATCAGGTTTATCGGAAGAATACCGACAACGGGAATCACGGCAGCCAACAGCTTTTCAAATATTCGTCCGTTTAAAAAAGCAAAAGAATATGCAAGAAAAAGAAGCGTCAGTGTTATAATTGAAAGATTTTCAAGACCTTTGCGCGTACTTAGAAAAATATTAATCGCTAAACATAAAATGAAAAAAATTATTGATTTCAGCAATTTTTTTCCGTTGTTTTTAAAGCCGAGGTATCCGTTAAACAGCCTTACGAAAATACAGCATTCCGCAGCCGAAGCCGCCGTTTCTATAATTTCACTCATTTTTCTCAAATATCGGCGCGTCCGAATTTTTCACATTCGCTTTTGAATTTACGCATCCTGTTTCTGCTGACGGGAACATTGGTTCCGCTTTTAAGGAACACCTGATTGTCTTTGTAAAAAGCGATGTGCTCGGAGTTGATCAAGAAGCTTTTGTGAATACGGATAAATCCTTGCTCCGTAAGCCGATTGGAGATATTTTCAAGGCTTCCGTAAATTTTGATAACTTTGCCACCTGAAATATGAATATGTAGATAGTGTCCGATAACGTCTACGTACTCGATTTTTTTTATCTCTACTGACGCGTACTTTCCTTTTGAAACGTATGTGAGCTTTTTGCCGTCCGACGCTTTCAAAAGCTCTTTAATCACATCGTCCAGGACTTCGGGAAGCTCCACGCTAAGTCTGCTTTTTCTGATAAAACGAAACGGGTGGAATTTAAGGGATGAATAAACCAGTTCGTCGTGTTCCGTCACGAAAATTATAAGAGCTTTGCTGTTTTGTTCCGCCATCTGCTCGGCGATATCAAATCCGTCTATATTCGGCATGGCAATATCGAGAAAAACCGCGTCATACGCCTTCGATCGGGAAAGAAAATCGGTTCCGCCGTCAAATACGGATATTTCGTTTTCAATACTTTGATTTGAAAACAACTCTTTTACAAGAAAACCGAATTTTTTTGAAAAGTTTATGTCGTCATCGCACACGGCAACCCTGATCATGCCCCTTCCCTCCCCTCCGTAACCGGAATAATCCGCTGATCGGCGCCAAAATAAAATGAATACTTTCTTGTAAGACTTTTCATGCCCTTTCACCTTTCCGATAATTTCAGTCTATATCTATTTTAACATATTTTTGAAAAAAATCAAGGTAAAAGTGTAGAAAAAAGAAAAATTTTGTAGAAAAGTAATATATTGAAATTTGACGCATTAGTTTGACTTTTAAGCGGATCCGCGATTTAATGCCTTTTGCCGGTAAAATTTTTGCGTCCTTTTAAGCCTGAAAGGGGGGAGGGAAAATGGTTAGGATATGTTAATATTTTAAGAATCCGTATTGCTTACGAGTAAACTGTCTCAAAATAAATTACGGATAATTTTCTCAGGTGAAAATTATCCGTTTAATACTAATCTTTGGTCAGATTATAGACAAAAAATGTTGACCAAAGATTAGTGTTTCGGGTGTAATCTTTAATCATATTTCCGACTTCGTCTACAATATGATTAAAAATTAGTATAAAATGATGCGCGATATCGTGACCGAATGGACTCTTAACTGAAAATTACCGCTAAGCTTCTAAAAATATTTATTTTCGTTAAAATTTACTTATTACGTATAATCTCTACTGCCGAGATAACATATCTTTTGCATATGCCGTCTTCCTTATTTGATATTATCAATTTCCTTACATCTAATACCAATCCCTTGTTAAACTGACGTAATACTCACAGTTTAAAAAGGGATTGCACCCAAAACACTAATCCTACAGTTTTAAAAGTGATTAGTATAAAGGCATCATAATTTCATACCTTTTCTTTCTTACATCGTACTTTTTTATGTTTGTCTATAGGGGAATTGCTATAATATCCGACACATAATGCAAATTTGATCCAATCCCTCAAGTAAGACATAGCAGCTTTCGGAACGTAAATATTATAATAGCCTGCTCATCAACATCAATTTAAGTATAATGTAGAATAAGTAAAGCCCTGAATGTAATATCGCAAAATCTTCTTACGGGAGATTTCCAATCGGTTTCCAATTGTTGACCGCCGTAAGTACCGATACCTTTCAATGCGGCTTCCAGGATCGAAGCATTGCAAATGCCGTTTTCGTCAATTGAAAATGCGATTTCATCTGCGGCTTCTTTTAAGATGGGAATATACGGTATGACCCCGCATCTTGCAAACCACTCGATATATTCCAAATTGTACATTCCTCGGCTGCTTTGACAGTCCGCGGATATCGGAGAAGGCAGCAAACAATTTTGTCTTACCGAAAGGCCTTGCGACGGAAAACAGCCCAGCGTGCCGAGCTGATAGCCTACCCATGAACTTGCTGTTACCCCGATAAGATCGGAACGGTCTGTTTTCATCATTTTAGTAATGGAATCAGCTAACATTTTAACGTTTTCCTTTGTTTTCCATGATTGAGTATGAGCCAATATATCCAAATGATAACGGCATGGCCATTTTTCATAGTCGTTAAAAACATATGTAATACCGCTTGGGTTGCTTCTGCTCGGTCTTCCCTTTCGCGGACGAACGATATCCATTATCGAATCAACCTCCAGAACTCTGTGGAAAGAATCCAGCGAAAGCTGTATCTGAGGCTTAATATCGATTGTATCATCATATCCCGCCCTTGCAATACAGGCACAGCGAATTAAATTCTGACCGTTTGCCGCGCATCGAAACTCGTCATAGTATTTTCCCTTTGTACGATTACAAAGGTTGTTATTGCCGCAACGCAGGCAAACACGGCGTATACCGTCATTATAGACGGCTTGACGTATTCGGTAATAAGTACGTCCACCCCGACCGTAGGAGCGATTTTAGGGGCATTAGCGGACGAAATAAAGGGCGATCAGATTGCCGCCGAATATGCAGACGGAGTGCTTGACGTTGCCGACGTTTCCGGCGAGGAGCGGCACAGTATGACATTAAGCCCGAATTTGACGACCCGGAGCGTTACGGGCATAGTAAATTTTGAAACGCTTACAGTCGGGGACGTTGACCTGCCGAACAACACGATCACGGAAATAAAGACCGCCGTCCCCGGTTTGCTTGCCGTCAACAACCTCATTCCGCGCATCGCGGGCAGCTTGCAGGAAAGCGACGCGGATGGTCATTCTTTGGGGTAAAACCCCGATATGGTACTCGGAGAGCATAGACGAACCCGCAACTATAACAATGACCGTCCCCTCCCTGTCCTCGTTTGACGAAACGTCAACTTTTTTGGGGCTTTGGGAAATACGCCCGGCGGGTGTGCAGCTGCATTTCGCGGCGACCGCAAAGGAAAAAATTTCTATAAACGCCGACTTTCGACCGTCGGCGTTTATCATTACACACATAAAAACGGGTACAAAGCCTCGGCGGGCAGTCGTGCTGACCTTTGACGGCATTATTGTTGACGAGCTGTTGTCCCCGAAAGTATTCAAGGAGCGGCACGAACTGACAAGCGAACGCCTCCACAGCGGCACAAACCCGACGCGGATCATTTTTCTTGATACGGACGGGGCGGTTATCAACGCGGAGGTGAGCCGTTCGGTGTATACGCAGATATTTGATCGGGCGGGAACGAAACCGCGCGATGCCGTAACAATCGGCGCGGAGCATATCAAAATAGACGAACACGGCGAAACAAGCCGATTTATCATAGAACCATCGGGAACGAGCGAGGAGCTGCACAGCGGCGTAAGCCCCGCGCGCATCGTGTTCTTGGACGAGGGCGCGGCAGGTATCGCGCAAAGGGTAAGTGCGGAGGCGTTCAGCATAGAATTTGAACGCTCCGGCAAAAAGCCGTCCGATGCCGTGGTTATTGATATAGCGGCGGCCGATGTTCGTGAAATAATCGACAAGGAGGTGTTTGGCGTTGAGGTTACACGTTCAGGCGCAGAGCCGCAGCCGTCCCTTTTGGGATCGGGCGACGCGGCAGGAGTAGCCACACAGGTTAGCCCCATCACATATTCGGTCAAGTACCGAAAATGCGGCACGGGGCGAACAAAATCTTAAAAGGAGGTTTTTCTTTATGGCGCAGCTTACAAACGCCGCGATACAGGGCTATAAGCAATTTACGATCGATAACGTTGTATCGGGCAAATACCGCGTCGGAAATGCCTACTACCCGCTCACGATTTTAAGCAAAGAAATTTTGCCGAACGGCAAAATGCTGATCCGTGTACAATGCGATCACCCTGCCGAGGGAAATATCGTAATTACCGAAATTCAGCTTTACGATCGTGCGGGGCAGCTTTGGTACACCGACAAGGTTAATTATTCGCTTGCGGCGGTTCTGCAATCCTTACGGTACAGGCTTGACATTGAGTTTACCGTATCGGTGGCAGCCGCCGCAACATAATGAAAGGAAGTGAATTTTTATGAACTATGCCCGCAAACAGTGGGTGGACGAGGCGGTGCAATACCCGGACAGGTTCGCGATGCAGACCCTCTCCGGCGGTATGGTGAAC
>CATLBH010000041.1 GCA_949878745.1 uncultured Ruminiclostridium sp.
TTTAAAACTCTTGATAACGTTGTTGAAAGGCTTTGTGATACCATTTGTTCCTTACCTCTTGATATTATCAAAAGCATTACCGGTAGAGATTGGATTTTGTCATGTTTTTAATTGGTTATTAGTATTACGTTTGAAAAATATACGTAAATTCTCAAAGTAAATTCTTGGATTTCTATTCTATCCTGCAATGTCATGTGTTTGTTTTTTCTTTCGTTTTTCATTGTCTGAGACCTCCTTTTTCTCAGACTTAATGCTATCACTTTTTCCTTCTCATAGTAAGTGCTACCGCTAATTTGCACTGTTGCATTTACTTTGAGAATTTACGTTTGAAAAATATATTTAGAAAGTTTTGGAGGTCTAATTGACAAAAATTAGTAAAAATGATATACTTATTATATGTGTCAAGCTCTTTTATTCGATAAAGGAGTTGATCTAATGGGAAAGGATCTGAAAGGCAAAAATTAAGGCGGGGGAATTTCACAAAGGAAAGACGGTAAGTATACTGCAAGGTTTACAAGCCAAAGCGGTAAGAGGGTTGAAAAGCATTTTGAAAAGGCTGCGGATGCCAAAAAATAGCTTGCGGAATCAAAATACGAAGATGAACATGGCAATAGATAAGCGATATCACGGAAAAACAACACGCTTTAATACAGTAAGGAACTTTAAAGACAGGTACATTCACAATATTAAAGATGTTATCGGAAATATGGTAATATCCGATGTTAAACCAATACACTGTCAGACGGTTCCGAATATTATGGCTGATAAAGGCTATAAAAGCCCATCTATTGACCAGTGCCGTATAACAATGTCAAATATGTTTATCTATGCCGTCGAAAACGAAATCATTCCCTTTTCCCCTGTTAAAAGATCTGTAAAATGTCTAAAAAAAATACGAAACCAAAGTCAGATTTCTTACACTTGATGAACAAAAACGTTTTTTGGATACCGCAAAAGAAACAAGCAAATATTATTATCAATATGCTCTTGTCTTGCAAACAGGACTCAGAACAGGCGAACTCGTGGGTTTGAAATGGGAGGACATCGACTTTTCTAAGCGCACAATTACTGTTAGACGCACCATGGAATTTAGATATGGTATTGATAAAGATTTTAGAAACTGTTCCAATAGGAATTGGCGCACGTCTTTTCGGCATATTTTGCCGCTGACTTGTGTTTTGGCATTTGCTTTGTTGTCGGCGCATCCTTGCACCGACTTTGGGCAAATGACTAATACTAATCCCTCTTTAAACTGTTGGATTAGTGTTTCGGGGGCAATCCCTTTTTATACCAATCCTTGACGGGCTTATCGCGTAAGCTGCCCGCCTGCGGATTTTTGCCTTGTCATCAACAATATATGCTCGAAAATCCGCACTCCATTCCTATTGGAACAGTTTCTTAGAATTGGTGAACCAAAGAGTAAATCCGGTAACAGAGTTATTCCTATAACACGAGAGGCCTATGATATAATGGAATTATACGTTCATATTACCGACAAGGAAAAAGAAAAAGAGATTAAAAAGCTTGAACTGACTTTTAGTTTTGGCTAAAATTTATTGGTGCGTAAATTGTGCGGTAAGACACCCAAAAATCTCGCAAACAGCGATAAATAAAGGAGAAGGTTATGAGGCACAAATTAGGCTTAATAGGTTTTTCATACCTTGCGGGGCTTATTTGTGCCGAATTTTTCGGTACGGCGACAACGGGCGTTTTTGCGATTGCCGCGCTTCTGATGATAAGCGCCTTGGCGGTGACCCGGCGGGGAAAATCTGCGGCGATTTCCGTCACTTTGTTTACCTTTTCGGCGGCAATGATAATCCACGGAATATACACAATTACCGTGTATATTCCCGTAACCGAATATGACGGAAAGACAGTGGAAATAAACGGCACTATAACTGACGTTGTTTATTACGATCACGATACCGCTGCTTTTACGATAAAAACGAATATAAACGGAGCCGAAACCAGCATTAATATGTTCGGCGAGGATAACGGAGGAGAAACAGGAGACAATATAAAAATAACGGTAAAGCTTTCAATTTTAAAAGACAATCAGAGTTTTTCCGAAAAAAGCTATTATAAACCGAAAAATATTTTTCTCTCAGCCTCTCCCAAGTCAAAAGCGGAAATAACGTCCCGTAAAAATTTAAGCCTGAAAAAACTCGTATCCGATTACAGCGACTATATTGGCGAAAGGATCAGCCTTCTGCTTAGGGGAGAAGAAGGCGATATTTTAAAAGCTATGTTTATGGGCGATAAGACGGGATTAAGCGATTCGCTGTCGGAAAACATCAAAAGGGCGGGAATCAGCCATTTTACTGCGGTATCTGGACTTCACCTGACGCTCATATCTCACATAGTACTGCTGATTGTCTCGCTGACTCCGCTCAGACACCACAGATACCTGAAATTTTCGGTATTGACATCGATTATATTATTGTTTATGCTGTTTTTCAAGCTTTCACACTCGGTGGTAAGAGCGGGTATAATGCTTATAATATTTTACGGCTGCGAGCCTTTTATGAGAAAAAGCAATGTTTTTAACTCCGTCGGAGCGGCGGTGCTTATAATAACGCTGCCGGATCCATATGCCTGCGTCGACGCGGGACTGCTTTTATCCGTTGCTGGAACATTGGGCGTGGGCGTAGTTTCTCCCGCGGCAGCACGCAAATTCGGTACGGGAAGGTTTTCGGCCGTTAAAAAAGCTTTTATCGCCTCCCTTTGCGCCATTCTTTGTACCTTCCCGCTAAGCTGTATTTATTTCGGCGGTTTTTCCTTAGTGGGAGCATTGACCAATACCGTATTATACCCTTTGTTTCTGCCCGCCTTGTCCTGCGTATCGCTGTTTTCCATATTTGGCGGAAACGGAAGTATACTGATATTTCTGGCGGGACTGTGCGCAAAAGGTATGATATGGATAATAAATCTTTTCGGAAGCTTCAAATACGCTTATTTTCCCTTGGATTACGCCTTTGTGATTCCCATAAGCTTTCTTTCGGCGGCGTATATTATGACTGTCAGTTTTTGCTTTAAAGACATTCGGAAAACGCTCAAAGCCGTGTTGGTTTCGATTTGCGTTTTGCTTTTGTTTACCTCAATCGCGAATATTTATTACCTTGACAAGGCAAAGCTTACAATGTACTCCGACGGTGATGACGCTTGCATTATAGCCGAACATATGGGCAGCGTCTTTATAGCGGCCTCCGATGACTCTCCAAAGCTGCTCCGAAAAATAAACGATTATCTTAAAAACAATTTTATTGATGAAGCTTACACGGTTACTGTACTTAATACAAGTCACAACGCGATTTCGATGTTTTCAAAAATACCGTGTCAAACCTTCATTCCTCCCGAAAGCAAAGAAGCGATTTACACCGACAAAATAAACCTTATAAACGAATCGGACAGATGTACTTTATCGATAAACGGAGTTTATGTGTCCCTTTCACCCGCAAAAGCTCCGTCGGATAACAGTATTACCGTTTTATACGGCTATACGGGAAAAATTCATAAGCTTGACGGAAAGGTTTTCGTCTCCTCCAAAAGGCTTGAGGGAGCGAAAGGCTATGAAAACGCCAAAAATCTTTACTATGAAAAAGCGTCCTACATAATAACCGAAAACGGTTTTTTAAGCAGAAGAAATCAGGGATAAAAGAAAGGCCGATAACATATGCCCATAATTACCGAAGCACAGCTGAACAGCGAAATAAAAAGCGGAAATTTTTCTCGGATTTATTTTTTTTACGGAGAAGAAAGCTTTTTGGTCAAAACTTATGCCGTGAAAATAAAAAACAAGCTGCTGGGAGACGCGGCGGTGGATATAAACCTGCTTGAGTTAAGCGGAAACCCCGATCTCAATATGCTGTCCGAGCATTCGGCGTCCCTTCCCTTTTTCGCGGAGCACAAGGTTATACTGATAAACGATTTCAGCCCTGAAAAGCTTCCCGAAGGGGATTTTGAGTTTTTCGAGAGCATACTCAAGAACATTCCCGACACCACCGTTATGGTTTTCTACCTGACGGGCTGCGGATTTTCCCTTCGCTCCGCAAGGGTAAAAAAACTTTTTGAAATAATAAAAAAATATTCGGCGGTATGCGAATTCAAGCCGCTTAATAAAATGAAAATCGGAGATATTATATTAAGGAAGGTCAATAAACAAAAAAGACTTATTTCCCCCACAAACGCCGAGTATATAGCGGAAATAACCTCCTGCGATCTGAATCTGGCCTCCGTTGAAACCACAAAACTTTGCTGTTATGTGGAAGAGGGAAAAGAAATCACAAGAGAAATCATTGACGTCATGATAGCCAAAAGGCTTGAAACAAGAATCTTCACCCTGTCCGACGCCATGATAGCGGGAAATAAAAAAGAAGCTTTTAAAATTCTCGGAGAGCTGTCCGCCCAGCGCGTCGACCCGATACCCATTTTAGCTGCCCTGTCGACGGTGTATTCCGATTATTATACGGCAAAGGCAGCAAAATCCGTCGGAATTCCTCCCCAACAGGTATCCGCCGATTTCGGATACACGGGAACAAAAGCAAGTTTTGCGGCCAGAAAATACAATCAGGCGGCCAAAATGGAGCTGAACTCTTTAAGAAACACGGTAAACATTATTTTTGAGGCTGACGTAAAGCTTAAATCCTCCACGGTCAACAGACAGCTGCTCCTGGAGGAAACCGTCTTAAAAATAATGGAATGCGGAAAAACAGTTTCCGCTAAATATTGAATCAAAAGTGACGGATAAAGAAATGATACATCTTAAGGAAGCCGTTATAGTCGAGGGAAAATACGACAAAATAAAGCTCTCCTCGGTTACCGACGCGCTTATAATTACCACCGACGGCTTCGGAGTATTTAAGAACAAGGAAAAGCTGGCGCTTATCAAAAGTCTTGCGGAAAGCCGAGGCGTAATCATACTGACAGACAGCGACAGCGCGGGCTTTAAAATACGAAGCTACATCAAAGGCTGCACCCAAAAAGGAAAAATATACAACGTCTATATACCGGAAATATTCGGAAAGGAAAAGAGAAAAGCGGAGCCCTCAAAGGAAGGCAAATTGGGCGTGGAAGGAATCCCGGCGGATATTCTGAAAAACGCCTTGATAAAATCCGGAGTGACTGTGTCGGAAAAAAACGCGTACTTAAAAGAAAAAAACGGTTGGGCGGACAAAATAACCCTTTACGACGACGGTTTTATAGGAAAAGACAATTCGGAGGAAAGACGCAAAAAGCTGCTTAAGCTGTTGAAGCTCCCTTCCCTGCTTTCCGCAAACTCGCTTATAGAAGTGCTTAATACAATGTACACTCCAGAGGAATACAAAAAAGCCGCCGCTTTGGTAAATTCCGAATAAAACGCAATACCGAAAGGATAATTCAAATATGGTTTTTTCAAGCCTTACATTTATGTTTGTTTTTCTGCCGATTGTGCTGATATTGTATTATATCGCGCCTAAGAAATTCAAAAACCTTTTTATTCTCATAAGCGGAATCATTTTTTACGCCTGGGGGGAACCTGTGTATGTGCTGATAATGCTGGTCTCAACCCTTATAGATTACACGGCGGGACTTTTGATTTACAAATTTGACAAAAGCAAAACGATTAAGCGTATTTGTCTTATCGTGTCCCTTCTGATGAACCTCGGCCTCTTAGGCGTTTTTAAATACAGCGGCTTCATAATGCAGAATATAGACGCCATTTTTGGCACCGCTCTTTTCGACCCGAAACACGCCTTACCCCTTCCTATAGGAATAAGCTTTTTTACGTTCCAGTCCATGTCTTACACCATAGATATGTATATGGGCAAAATAAAGGTGCAGAAAAACCCTATTTCCTTTGCCGCTTTTGTAACTCTGTTCCCACAGATCGTGGCGGGTCCCATAGTAAGGTATGACGATATCGCCAAGGAGCTGGACGACAGAACCATTAACCTTGACTGTATTTACGAGGGGATTTTGAAGTTTATAACCGGAGTGGGAAAAAAAGTGCTGATAGCCAATAATATCGGTATGCTGTGGACCTCGGTCAAGGGAATGGAAGCAAGCGAGCTGTCGGTGCTTACCGCCTGGCTCGGAATACTGGCGTTCACTCTTCAGATCTACTTTGATTTTTCGGGCTATTCGGATATGGCCATAGGATTGGGTAAAATGATGGGCTTTAATTTTCCTCAGAATTTCAATTACCCATATCAGTCAAAAAGTATCAGCGAATTCTGGCGCAGATGGCACATTACCTTGGGCGCCTGGTTCAAAAGCTATGTTTACTTCCCTCTCGGCGGGAGCAGGAAGGGTAAGGGCCGCACGGTGTTCAATCTCGCGGTGGTGTGGCTTCTGACGGGTATCTGGCACGGGGCAAGCTGGAACTTTATTCTCTGGGGCGTGCTTTACGGCTTGGTGATCATAATCGAAAAGCTGTTTCTCGGAAAGCTTCTGGAAAAAATTCCCTCCTTTTTCTCCTGGCTTTATACAATTGTACTTGTGATATTGGGTTGGGTGCTCTTCGATACTGCGGATATTTCCACGGCCTTAGGATATATGGGAGCAATGTTCGGCGGCGGAACGCTTGTTGACAACACCTCCATGTATTATCTTATGAATTACGGCGTGATGTTCGTTATAGGAATATTCGCCTGCACCGATATTTTCTCGCGCGCGGCGGAAAAGCTGAAAGAAAAGCTCCCCAGTCTTATCAATTACTCCACTCTCATAGGAAAAACGGCTATAATGGTGCTTTCAACCGCTTACCTTGCGGACGCCACATATAACCCGTTCCTTTATTTCAATTTCTGATAATCCGACAGAAAGGTATAAAATGAAAAATTTATATAAAAAGATAATGGCGGCGATTTTCGCCTTATTTCTCGTTATAATGCCGATACTGACGCTCGTTTTTATGTCTCCCGAAAAAAAGCCTTTTTCCGAAAACGAAAACAGATATCTGGCCGAGTTTCCGAAGTTTTCCTTCAAAAGCTATAAAGACGAAAGCTTTATGGAGGGATTCGACGACTGGATATCCGACCGTTTTTTCGGCCGCGAGGATTGGATAGTCCTCAAAAACAAGACCGACTCCGCCTTGGGTAAAACGGAAACAAACGGAGTTTTTACCGAAAACGGAATGATGATGCAAATCTGGAAGGACTACGACGAAAACCTGTATCAGCGCAATCTTAAAGCGATAAACAACTTTGCGGAAAAACATCCGGAGATACCCGCCTACTTTATGTTAGTGCCGAACGCTCAGGAGATTTATAAGGACAATGTTCCCAAATACGCGGAAATCGGGAATCAAAAGGAATATATAGACAAATTCTATTCGGAATTAAAGGGCTTTGAGGGCACCGTAGACGTTTTTTCTTCCCTTATGAACCGCAGAGGCTCATATATCTATTACCGCACCGACCATCACTGGACCAGCTACGGCGCGTTCACCGCCTATGAGGCCGCCGCGCCGGTATTGGGCTACGCAAGCCGCAAATACGACGACTTCTCGATCGAACATGCCTCCAACGAATTCAAGGGCACTCTTTTTTCCAAAACCCTGGATTTTGACATAACGCAGGACGTGATAGATTATTACACTTTGGCGGAGGGTGAACCGGAAGTCGAAGTATCGGTATTCAGTGCATTTGATACGAAAACGAATAAGGTGGTTTACGATGAATACGACAGTATGTATTTCAGAAGCTTTTTACAGGTCAAGGACAAATATTCCTCATTTTTAGGCCAGAATTCGCCTATTGTAACAGTGGAAAACAAAAACGCCAAAAGCGACAAATCCATAATCCTTATAAAAGACAGCTATGCCCACTCGTTTGTCCCGTTCCTGTCAAAGGAATACAAAAAAGTCACAATGATAGACCTCAGATATATCAACACGGATTTTCAGGTAATGACGAGGCTTGAGGATTACGACCAACTGCTTTTCCTCTACAACGTCATTACGTTTTCCGAGGACGAAAATATTATAAAGCTTAATTTGTGCAAATAAAAAACTTACCGCCGTATTAAGAGTACACTCGAAAAACGGCGGTGAATTTATGAAAATTCAAAAACATATCAAGCAAAGGAGAGCGCCATGAAGAAAAAAGCTTTATTTTCAATGCTTCCCGCCCTTATCGCGCTGGCTTGGCCCACTATGCTGGAACAGCTTATGCAAACGGCGGTTCAGTACATAGATACCGCAATGGTGGGATCCTTGGGGAAGCAAGCCACGGCGGCGGTGGGCGCGACAAGCACCGTTAACTGGCTGGTAGGCAGCACTGTTTCGGCAATCGGCGTGGGCTTTTTATCCTATATAGCCCAGTCCATGGGAGCAAATGAAAGGGAACAGGCGAAAAAGGCTTCGGGACAGGCGGTGACTTCGGTAATTATAGTGGGATTGCTCTTCACCGTTCTTACCACATCCTTAAGCGGACTTGTCCCGATCTGGATGCAGGTGGACGCGGGCATAAGGGAAATGGCGTCAAGGTATTTCCTTATACTGTACACTCCCATGCTGTTCAGAACGGCGAGCATAATCTTCGGAACCGTGCTTCGATCGGTGGGGGATACAAAGTCCCCTATGATAATCGGTATCTTCGTTAATTTGTTAAACATCGTTCTGAATTTTTTCCTCATTTATCCCACTCGAAGCGCGGTAATTTTTAACACCGGCTACACGGTTTACGGTTTGGGATTGGGAATAGAGGGAGCGGCGATAGCCAGCGCCGTTTCATACGCCTTCGGAGGTATCGCGATAACGGTTAGACTGTGGCTTCACAAGGAAATTTCTCCGAAGGGTCAGAGCCTTAAGCCCGACTTGAAAATACTTAAGCCCTGTCTAAGAATAGCGATACCCAATATGTTCCAAAGATTTGCCACCTCCTTGGGCTATGTGGCGTTCGCTTCAATGATAAACTCGCTGGGAGAAACCTCGACGGCCGCCCATACAATAGCCAACACGGTGGAATCCGCCTTTTACATACCCGGATACGGAATGCAGACGGCGGCGGCCACCCTTTCGGGGAACGCCTGTGGAGCGAAGGACAAGGAAAGGCTTCAATCGCTGGCAAAATCGGCGATACCGTTGGTGATAGTGCTTATGATACTGTCGGGAGGACTGCTGTTTCTCTTCGCGCCCAAACTTATGCTGTTGTTTTCAAATGACAAAGAGGTCATTGAATTAGGTACTACAGTGCTTCGCATGGTGGCGATATCGGAACCGTTTTACGGAGTGCCTATTGTTATTGAGGGCATTATGCAGGGAGCGGGAAAGACCGTTGCGCCTTTTGTTTTTAACGTGCTGGGTATGTGGTGTATAAGGATTATAGGGACATTTATATGCACTCAGCTCCTGAGCTATGGTCTGATATCGGCGTGGGCGTGTATGATAGGCCATAATATGCTTTTGTTTATTCTGTTTATCGCACTTTTTGCGTCGGGAAGATGGAAGCCCGCGTATATGCGGCTCAAATAAATTACTCACCCGAAATCAGTTCTATGGGCGATATTTTTTTCACCCGCAAAGACATAAGACAGGCCACGGCGAATGTAAACGCCACCAATATTATTCCCGCAGCTATGCAGATGTCCACCGGTACGGTAAGTATACTTTTGACTATCCCTACGCCGCTTAAAAACACCGTCATAAGCGGGTTTATCAGCTGTATGCTCACGAAAATACCCACGGCCGCGGAAAGGGTTACCGACGGCATAACGCTTAGCGCGGTCTGTGTGACAAGCTGCCTTGTGGTATAACCCAATGCCTTTAAAATTCCGTAATCTCGCTTTTTTCCGTTTAAGACGGTTCTTATAAGAAGATACATTACGAAAACAATAACAATACAGCTGATTATCACGATAGCTATAACGAGAAACGTCATCAACAAAACATATACGCCGCCAACGGATTCTATAATAAGCCGAATATTTTGAAGGGAGTTTACGTCGCTTCCTAACCTATCGGACAACTCGCCGTTGAAGCCGTCAATATCTGTACCCTCCTCAAGATTGATATAGTAGGTCACATTGGGCACAGGACTTAGTTTTTCATATCCCTCGCGGATCATCAGGCAGTCCTTGCCGAGATTGTTTGTGCATTGGAGAAAGCCCGAAATAATATATTTTTCCTCGGAATTGCCTATCCTTAGAGCTATCTCATCGCCGACTCTTATGCCGTTGTCCTTCGCGTATTTCGCGGCGACGGCAAACTCGTTTTCATATCTGGGAAAACGCCCTTCTATTATCAAACTTCGGTTGTTTAATTTTGAGCAGTCGTCCGTTACCGAAACAGCCAGAGAAAGCCCGCCGACATGTTGAACCTCCATATTGTTGTTGGTAAACAGATAAAATTTTTCAACCCGACCGTCCTCCCTCAGCTTTTCGATAAGCTCTTCTTCTCTGTTGGGATTGATGTTTATCGCAGAATCCGCATGCTCTCCCGCTATCATTTCTATCATGGGCTTAATATCGATAATGGTATTTCTGAACGAGGTGGCGGAAAATACCAGTATCAAAGAGATGACAAGCATTGTAACACATACCGTTATATTCTGTTTAAGCCCTCCGAAAGTGGTTTTCATGGCAAGGGCGGCGTTAACGGGAAGGTGCGTTTTTTCAAGCTCGACATGATTTTTTTTGAAGCTGTGGGTTGCGATACCCTGCCGCATTGCCGTTATCGGTTCTATTTTCTTTATTTTTTTGGCGGAAAAATATACCGACGCCGAAACTACTCCCGAAATAAAAATCAAAGTGAACAATATGGGGACAAGCTGGAACTTTACGGCGTAGGGAATGCCAGTCTGGGCGATCATCATAGAGTTGATCTCCGGAAAAATACAGTAAGAAACGGCCGTACCTATAAGAGCGGCTATCAAGGATATTCCCGCGAACTGCGCGAGCAAAGCGAAAACAAGCTGACCGCTCATATAACCGACAGCTTTCAAAGCGCCTAAATTGCGCATATTTTCCCTAATATAATTGGCTATGTTTGAAACGATTATGACAACGCCGATAAGAAGCACCAAAAACGCCATTGCGCTTAAAATTCCCGAGCATATCATTTGTGAAACATATCTTGACACCGCAATCATTTCGTAATTATTTCCCGTAACCACCACATCGGGAAATTCCTTTGAAATCGCGTCTTTTAGCTCGGCGGAAACGGACTCGCTTTTTGATATGTCCTTCACTCTTACGGAAGCGTAAACGGACTTAAGCGCACAGCTTTCACTGGAAAATTCCTCAAATTTATCCTCAGTCAGCAAAAGCGCCATCATCCCACAGTTGTGAGAACCTATCATCGCGCTGTTGAAAAATCCGCAAACCGTGTATTCAAATTCCTCCCCCAAAAGGGTAATTTTAATCCTGTCGCCCGCCGCGTAATTATTTCTCGTACCGTAAAGCATGGGGAGATAAATTCCGCTCTTATAATCGCTGTCCTCGGTGATTTCAAATTTTCCCGCTTTTCGCGAAAGCGCGTCCTCCTTTTCAAGAAGCACTCCCAGATGAGTTATTTCCCCGCCGTTGTATTTAAAGGAAAAAGGGGCGCAAAACCCGTCGCTTATGGTAAATTCCGTAATGTCGGGGCGCTTTTCCAAGGCGGCTGTAAAAAATTCCTTAAAATCCTCGCCGGTAACGTATGCCGCAAGATTTATATGCCCGTCGTTCAGCCTGTCATGACAGCGGTCGAAATTTTTTCTGTAATCCGTCGAAAGCATAAGCCACAGGTTCATCATCAAGGAGGACAAAAGGACGAGCATAACAATGGCGGCGGTCTGCCCCTTTCCCCTTCGAATATTCGCGCGGGCAAGCAGTATGCTTTTATTATAATTTACGCTTTTATTTCCCCTCATACTACCACCCCATTTTCGCCAGAAATTCCGACAGCTTCCCGTGCCGTTCCCTGTCGTTGGGTCGGTATTTGCCCAAATCACATTCTCCGAGTATGAAGCCGTCCTTTAAGTATAGGATTCGGTTTCCTCGACGCGCACTGCGCATATCGTGAGTTACCATAACCACGCTCTGTCCCTGTTTGTTAAATTCGGTGAGCGTATTCAGAACCTCCAGCCCCGTTTTTGAATTCAGCGCGCCAGTGGGCTCGTCGGCAAACAGAATTTCGGGACTGTTTATCAATGCGCGGACAATACCCGCCCGCTGCGCCTCGCCGCCGGATATCTGTGCGGGAAACTTGCGCTGTGTTTTTTCGGGAATGTCCACAGCGGCGAACAATTCCCCCGCGCGTATGACAAGCGCCGACTTGTCCTTGTTTACAAGCAGCCCCGCGGCCATAACGTTGTCGAAAACGCTCATGGAATCGATAAGGTAAATCTGCTGGAACACGAATCCGCAATGCTCCCGCCGAAAAACCGCAAGCCCGTCGGAGTTTAAATCCGAGATGACTTGGTCGCCAAAGGTGATTTTTCCCAGCGAGGGAGTGTCCATTCCGGAAAGGGCGTATAAAAGCGTGGATTTTCCCGCGCCCGAAGCTCCCATTATTACGGTAAAATCGCCCCGATAAATTTCCATATCGACATTTTTCAAAACGTGCTGCAAAGCTCCTCCGCTTGAGAAGCTCTTGCTTAAAGACTCGGTTTTAAGTAAAATTTCTTTCATAACCGCACCTCTCTTTCACGTTCTATTATAGCGTTTAAATTCTTAAATGCCTTTAAGAAATCCTTAAATATTTCTTAATTGTTCCCCGAAAGTGAAATCAAAACGGTTATTTTTAACCCCGCGCTTCCGTTTTCGATAATCAGCTCCCCTTTCATCTCCGTCATAAATCTGTCCGAAATGTAAAGACCCAGTCCCGCGCCGTCGACGCCTACCGAATTCCCGCCGCGCCTGAATTTTTCCTTCAAGAGGGGAAGCTCTTCGGCGTTTACTCCCCCTCCCCGATCTTCGATTTCCACCGCAAGTCTTTTGTTTTGCAGAAAAATCCTCACCTCAATATCCGTATTGGCGTACTTGTAGGAATTGGCGAAAATGTTGTCGAAAACCTGTTGTAACCGAAGTTTATCCGCGTACAGCATACATTCGGGAATATCGGAAATCCGCGCCTTATTAAAATAGTCCGCGTTTTCCAGCATACCGCTCAGTTCCCCGCTGGGCATATCGGAGGGTGTTACGGTGAGCTGCCGCAATTCCTCCAGAGCCGCCGAAAAAAGATTTCCCGCGAGAGTGGTTATCTGATCGGCCTTGGAGTTTATCCGACCAAAGGTCTCGCGGGTTTTTTCGTTCTCGAAAAGGGCAGCTCCAAGCTCGGACAATGCTTTAATACTCGCCACGGGCGTGCGAATATCGTGAGACAGCTTAGCCACAAGCTCCTTTTTTGAGGCGTTGACCTGCGCTTCGGCAAGTTTCGCTTTTTTCAGCTCGGAACGCATTATATCAAAGCTTTCGGTAAAGGCTCCGAAAAGGTTGTCCCTGTCCATTTCCAGCGGAATATCGAGATTTCCTCCAGCGACCCGCTCCGCAAAGCCTTTAAGTCCGCGAAAGGGCTTTATTACAGCACGGTAAAGATAAAACAAATACCCGACACAGAGGGAGATTTGCACCGCCGCAGATATACCGAACACCAAGGCAAGAACATTTCTGCTGCTTTCAAGGGCGTCGGAGCCGGCGTTATACACGATGATTTTTCCCGAAACACAGCCGCCGACTTCGATATCCAGAATTGTATCACGGTGTGCTACCGCGGCATTTACGCTTTCAGAAAGTCCTTCTTTTGTTTTGAAAATCACCTTGCCACCGCTGTCCAAAACAACGTAGTCAAGTTCGGTTTTGTTTACATGAGACGCCATATCCCGCCAGTCTCCGCGCACCGACTGTACCGCCTCATTTACCGCAACGGTATCCTGTCCGCCTTCGGTTTTCCGAAAGGCGAACCAAATCAACAACGTAAGCTCCAGAGCAAACATAATAATCAGCGCGACTGTAACGACTCCGTTCCTCATTGCCTGCCCCCAAAAAATTCATAGCCGTCTCCCCAAACGGTAATAATATATTCGGGAGCGCCGGGGTCGGGCTCTATCGCCTCGCGTATCCTTCGTATATGCACGTTCAGAGTACCGTCGCCGGTAAATTTGTCCTTCCATACGTTGTCAAACAGCTCCTGTTTTGAAACGACCCTGTTTTCGTTTTTAACAAGGTACCACAGCAGTTTAAATTCCAATGATGTAAGCTTCACCGCTTCTCCGTTTACATACGCGGTTTTTGAAACGGAATCGATTTTCAGACGGCCGTCGTCATACCCTTCCCCGCTTCCCCCGTAACGTTTAAGCACCGCCTTTACCTTCGCGAGGAGAACCCCCAAAGAATAAGGTTTCTGTATATAGTCGTCGCCGCCTATGTTAAGCGCGATTATCTGATCGTCGTCGCTTGTCCGCGCGGATATAAACAATATAGGAATCCCCGTTTTTTCGCGAAGTTCTTTGCATAGCCGAAAACCGCTGTCGCCGCCGAGATTGATGTCCAGCAATAACAAATCGACGGAATTTTCCGAAAAAAACACCCGACATTCCTCCGCTGTATATACTGCTGCAGCGGTAACGCCAAACATATTGAAGTATTCCGCCGTGCTGTCGGCCAATAAAATTTCGTCGTCTACTATAAGACAATTGTATTTCATTTTAAAAATCCCCCGATTTACGTAGAGCAAACCAGTTAGCAAAGCCACTCTACGTAAAATAGATTGACAAAAACACATTTTAATGCTACCATAATATACACATTTTGTAAAGAAGATAAGCTTGAAAAACGTAAAAATTCATAGGCTTCACAAGAGGAATGGAAAGGTGAAAAAATGGATATTGAAAAAAGCGGAAGGCTTATATACGAAGAAAGAAAAAAACTCGGACTCACCCAGAAAGAACTTGCGGAAAAGATAGGCGTTACGGATAAAGCGGTGTCAAAATGGGAAAAAGGCCGAGGATTTCCCGACGTATCTCTTCTAAAACCCTTATCGAAAATTCTGAATGTTTCCGTAACGGAGCTTATTGACGGAGAGAGAACCGAAAACAACACCCTTGAGGTGTCGGATAAAACAATAATCGAGACGTTCGGTCAAAGAAAGCTGTTATTAAATACGGTTTCGGTAATAATAACCGTAATAGGAGCAGCAATGCTCTTTTTCCCTCTGTTATTGACAGCCGTCGGATACATCGCGATTCTATTTCTTTTTCTCGGCGGAGCGCTTATTGCTTTGGGAACAATTATACGCGGCAGGAAATTTATAATGTGCGCCGAAAAGCTCCGCCTTAATTTTTTGTATCTCCCCTTGGCTCTTTCGGCGCTGATTGCCGCAATATTTCTCGAAGCGCTGCCCGACAGCTTTTTAATGAGATTTGCGGCTCCGCCTGACAGCGGTGTGGAAGCCTTTTACGAAAGCTGCTCATATTTCGACCCGCTACCGATGAGTTACGGGAACTGGACGCCGATGCTTACGGCTCTGACAAGCTGCGCTTCGGCGGCTATGCTGGTCGTATCGGTTATACTGACTCTGTTCAAAAAGACGATAAAAAAGCTCAGTAAAATTTCCCTTGTATGTACGGCGACGTCGCTTTTCTTCTCGATAACGGCAGTTTTTATTTTCTCCAACCGAAGCGCTTCGGCGGAATTGGGAATCGCTCTTTTGCTTACGGTATCCCTTATATTACAAATAAATAATCAAAGAGCATAGCTGAGATCAAAGCGGATAGCATAGCACCCGTTTATTTTCCTTGACATTCGGAGCAATATCCTCTCATAATTATATCTATTTCCTCAACCTTATAATCCGTATGCGCCTCCGCGTATTTTGCAAGGTCATAATATTTATCCGGCTCAACGTCCTCCACCCTGCCGCAGCCGCTGCAAATAAGGTGAAAGTGCCTGTCGAGCCTTCCGTCGTATCTGTCGCTGCCGTCGGACACCGCAATGCGCCTTATAAGACAGGATTCGGTCAGCGCTCTGAGGTTTCTGTAAACGGTTCCCAAGCTTATATTGGGCAGCTTTTCCCTCGCCATTTCGTATACTTCTTTGGCTATAGGATGAACAGGATTATTTATAATGGTATCAAGAATAAGATTTCTCTGCTTTGAATTCTTCATATCGTTTTTTCACCCGCGAATAAATTAGAAGCTGTTTCAATAGGAATTGGCGCACGTCTTTTCGGCATATTTTGCCGCTGACTTGCGTTTTGTCATTTGCTTTGTTGTCGGCGCATCCTTGCGCCGACTTTGGGCAAATGACTAATACTAATCCCTCTTTAAACTGTGGGTATTACGTCAGTTTAAAAAGGGATTGGTATAACATATCGTGTGTTAAAAATCCTTGACGGGCTTATCGCGCAAGCTGCCCGCCTGCGGATTTTTGCCTTGTCATCAACAAATTTTGCTCGAAAATCCGCACACCATTCCTATTGGATCAGTTTCTTAAACCTTTTTAAAGCTATTCGTATTTTTCATTATCCTTTACATAATGCCTTATTCTCAGAGGAATACCAATATCCTTCGCTCTTTCCTCACAGCGACGAATTTCTTCCTCGCCAAGTCCGCAATCCACGACGGTGAAGGATACGTCGGGAACATACTCCTTTATCCTTAAGGCAAAATTCAGCATTGAGTTATAGGAGGGCAAACCGTATTTTGAACCGGTAATTCTTAGGTATTTATCGGGATCGGAAGCGTTCAGACTAATGGAAACCTTGTCTATTTTATACTTTAATAAAGAAATATCAAATTCGGGATTCATAAACGGAATAAGCCCGTTTGTATTTACGCGGATTATCATATTTGTTTTTTCCTTGACATATTCCGCGGTTTTAAGCAGCAGCTCAGCCCTCATCATCGGTTCTCCGTAGCCGCAAAACACAAGCTCGGACAGCCCAGTTTTGTCAAAACCGTCAAAGACTTCTTTTATCTCGTTGAAATCAGGCTCATGCTCCAGCCATAGACTGCCGCTTCCCGCTACGCCGTCGCTGTTTTTGCGAATACAAAAGGTACAGGCACAAGGGCATTTATTGGTTATATTCGCGTAAAGTTTACCGTCAAATTCGTAAAATATTGTCATCATTGTCTTACCTTTCTCTGTAATTTGATATCAACACAATATTCCTTATCTATTAAAATATACTCACAGCCGTATTTTTTACAGGCGTTGAGGTTTTTCAGGTTTTCAAAAGTCAGATTCCTTATATTAAGATATTCCGGATCGTCTATTCTTTCCTCAATAACCGAAGCGTATTTTTTTATTCGGTCAAAATTATCCTTTATGTATTCCTCCGACATAACCAGACAGTAAAAGCGGATTTCTTGTAAATATTCCTCTTCGAAATCCTTTCTCCAGTCAAAGGGGATATAAGCGCCCTCAATTATAAGGTTTTGTTCGTTTTCAACGGCCGTTTTTACTATTTCCTTTACTATCCCCCACAGATATGGAGTCAGTTTTTCGTCGTCCTCCGGCGTAAGATCGGTATTGCCGCTTCGGATAAGCCCCATTTTAAGATGATCTATGGAAAAATAAGGTATGCCGTATTTTTCAAGCAGCTTTTGAGACAACAAAGTCTTTCCCGTATGAGACGCGCCCATTATTAAGATTACCATATGATCCTCCTTAAAGTTAGAAACTGTTCCAATAGGAATGGGGTGCGGATTTTCGAGCATAATTTGTTGATGACAAGGCAAAAATCCGCAGGCGGGCAGCTTACGCGATAAGCCCGTCAAGGGTTTTTAACACACAATGTGTTATACCAATCCCTTTTTAAACTGACTTAATACCCACAGTTTAATACTAATCCCTTTTAAAACTGTTGGATTAGGGAACCGCTGATTAAATCGGTGTGTGTATATTGCGCGGCAGATTTTTCGTCAGATTGTACAAATTCGACGCAGGCGGGCTAGCGCCCGTCAAGGAGAAGTTGTGCAATCTGACGGAAAATATG
>CATLBH010000042.1 GCA_949878745.1 uncultured Ruminiclostridium sp.
ATATTTTCCGTCAGATTGCACAACTTCTCCTTGACGGGCGCTAGCCCGCCTGCGTCGAATTTGTACAATCTGACGAAAAATCTGCCGCGCAATATGCACACACCGATTTAATCAGCGGTTCCTTAGTCACATATGAAGCATAACGGTAAGGATGAATACGCTTTTTCCGCACTTTTCTTCAGTGGAAACGTCAATATCGCCCATATACTTTTTAGCCGTCCTCTCTATATTGGACAAGCCGAAGCCGTGCGATGATTTTTCTTTGGTGGTAAGAGGAATCCCGCTTTTTTCGCAGAGATTAAGCGCCCCTGAAAAATTATTTTCCGTTTCGATAAAAAACAGGCTTCCTTTAACGTAAGAACGCAGGAAAATATAAGGCTCCTTTACTTTTACGCAGGCTTCAATGGCGTTTTCCAGCGAGTTTCCGAGAATCACACCCACGTCGTAGGAATCGAGCTTATCCGTTTCAGGAAATGTAAAGTCCGATTTAAAGCTTATTCCCTTTTTCTCGGCTTCGCCTTTTTTACGATGTATAATTATGTCGCAAATAGGGTTTCCCGTATTAAAGGAAAAGTCCAGCCGGTCTACCGTCTTGCTCATACTTCCGATATACTCCGAAAGCCGTTCGTCCTCGGCTCCCGTTCGCTTTACGTAAAGGGAAATATTTTCGATATGGTTTTTCATATCGTGCCTAAGACCTCTTATATCGGAATAAATATCCTGTATTTCCGCTATTTCCCCGCGCATTTGGGATATCTGACTCTCCAGAAGGTCGCGCTTGTTTTTTTCTTCGTTGTACTCCAGCATACTCTGAAACAGTATCACGGCGGCTATGTTCGTACCCAAAAGCAGAATGTCGGTAACGGGTATAAAAAGCTTCGCCACAGGCACAAGCTCAAAAATGTCCCAGTATGGCTGTCCCGTTTCGCTGAATTCCATCATTCTTACCGTGATCGCTATACAAAGAGATGCCACAAGGGGAAGCATAAGAAAAACGCTCTCCCTGCGCTGAAGCCGATGTTCCTTTTTCCTGAAGCTCTTTTTTATTATTTTAAGATACAGCCCGAGAATAGCAGTATATCCCGCCACCGCGGCAACCGTTATAATTATGTCCAGAGTAAAAAGCAGCGTCTGTCCGTGTTCGATCAGAAATGCTTCGGAACCGATGTCGGCGCTTTCGGCGAGACTGTTGAGTATTCCCATGGACATATCGCCCATAAGCTGATAGGTCAGCACCGCTATTACGGAAACCGTAAGATCCCGTCCCGCAAGAAAGCTGAACACGATAAACAGGTTTATAGCGCCCTCGTTATGAAAAAGAAGCCGTTGAAGTATCAATAGAAACGTGATCTTCATCACGACGCAAATTATGTTCTGGAACACATTCACCGTATCAAAGGCAAAATATATCACCGCCGCCCCTAAGACATAAGTCACAGTCCAGACAAGAAGGGTAACCTTTTTCCCGTTTTTTTCCTTCAAAAAGTATCTTGTGTAGCTTAAGCACAGAACCGAACTTGCCCCATAACGCACGAAAAGCATCACAAAGCTCATAACGTCGTAAAACACGTTATACATTTACTATCCCTCCCCCTTTTGCATATCTTAAATATGCCTTTACAAAATCGGGATACTTCTTTTTCGCCAGAATAAGCCTTTCACCGTTCACAGTCCTTATTTCGTCATAGCCGTAGGAGGAGACGTTCTCTAAGTTTACGAGAAAACAGCGATGACAGCGGTAAAAGCTCCCGCCTAATTTTGTCTCAAGCTCCTCCATTTTCCCGTAGGCTTCGTAAATTCCGTTTTTGGTATGATAAACGGTCTTTTTGTTGCTGCTTTCGATGTAATAAATATCGTGAAGAAAAAGCTTTTGCTGTTTCCCGAAAGATTTTATCACGATACATTCGGTGCTTTCGGCAAAGCTTGCTTCTTTCAGAGCACGCTCCAGAACGCGGGCAAGCTTTTCCCTGTCCGGAGGCTTTACAAGATAATGAAAGGCGTTTACGTCGAACGCCTCCGGCATATGCTCTTTAAAAGCTGTGACAAAGATGATGATACTTTTTTTGCCCCCGATTTTTTCCTGCCTTTCTCTCAGGAGCCCTGCCGCTTCAAGACCCGAAAGCCCGCCCATAGCTATATCCAAAAAAATAATATCGTACTCGTTGGGTGAGCCTAATATTCCCTCGCCCGATGAAAAGTGATATACCGCGGCTTCGGGACATTGTTCCTTTATCAGTTCGGCGATTTCAATCCGTATTTCCTCGTTGTCGTCACATATTGCGATTTTCATAGGTGTTTTCTCATTTCGGTTTGGTTTTGGATAAGAACCTGTCTTCACAAGATTTGTGTGTGGATTTTCGAGCAAATTTTGCCGAGGACAAGGCAAAATTCCACAGGCTTGCTGTCGCAGGTCAAGGAATTTTAACGCAGTCATCGGCAAAATATGCCGAAAAGACGCGCGCAATAGCTTGTGAAGACAGGTTCTAAATCCCCATATTAGTATACAGCAAATTACGGCGTTTTTCCAGTGGTTTGACGTGAAATAAAGAAATTTGGGCGCGAAATTTTTTGAAAGGGGAGCAAATACACAAAAAAGCAATTTAATAAAATCGTAAGCTTTTCACAATGAATCCTTAAAACATTCCCCCCCAAAAAATTGTAAAATAAAAACACGCAAGAAAAGCTATAAAATGAAAGGCGGGTTATAAAAATGCCCAGAAAAAGACTTACGCAGCTCTTCCCTTTTCTTCTCCCTCTCAGGATAAGGCAAAGAAAGCTGTTTGAACGCGTAAAAATGCGCTTTGACAACAACAGGTACGCCCGCCGTTTCGGAGAACCCCGGAAATATGAGATTTGCGCCGCAAAAACCTCGGTTATAAACGAAAACAGCGGAATGGATATAATTTATCAGCAAAACAAGGCTCACAACCTGAAAATAACGGCAAAAACAATGAACCGTATCCTTATATGCCCCGGCGAAACCTTTTCCTTTTCCTATCTTTCGGGAAACAGCCGTAGGTATGGACGGATGCGGGACGGGCTTATACTTATCGACGGAAAGCTTACCGTGGGAAAGGGGGGCGGCGTCTGTCACCTGAGCAATCTGCTGTATCTTCTGTTTCTTATGAGCCCTCTTACCGTAACGGAAAGGCATAGTCACGGCGTAAAGTCCTTTCCCGACCCGGACGGCTCGGAGCTTGACGGGATCGACGCCACCGTAAGCGAGGGCTGGCTCGACCTTAAGGCGCAAAACGAAACTGACTGTATTTATCAGATAGAAATTGACTTTGACGATAAGTATATGTACGGGAGAATTCTTTCGGATACCGCATCCGACACGGAATACGCGATATTAAACGAAAACGTCAGATACAAAAAAGAAAACGAGAGTGTGTACAAATACTTATCCGTTTCTCGTGCGGAAAGGGACAGGAAAAGCGGCAGACTTACGAAAAAAGAAAAGCTGTACGACGAAAAAATTCTTATAGCCTATAAGCTTCCCGAAGACGTTTTTGTTTCGGATAAATAAAAAGGAAACGGAGAACGAAAATGAAAAAAACCGTTGCGATCTTTTTCGGCGGACGTTCCAGCGAATACAAGGTTTCGCTTATGTCCGCCGCTTCGGTGGTAAAAACCATCGATAAGGAAAAGTACGATTTGATACTTATAGGAATCACCGAATACGGGGATTTTTATCTGTATGAGGGGCAAGCCGAGGAAATCGAAAACGACCGCTGGCTTGACGAAAAGCGCCCGAGAAAAATCACGGTATCGGTTAACAGGAGCGACCACGGCATAATTATGACGGATACAGGGGAGGTTAAGCGAATAGACGTTGCTTTTCCCATTCTTCACGGGAGGAACGGGGAGGACGGAAGATTACAGGGGCTTCTGGAACTGGCTGGCATAAAATGCGCGGGCTGCGGTATGACATCTTCGGCGATTTGTATGGATAAATATTTGGCTCACGAGCTTGCCGCCTCAAAGGGAGTTTCCGTACCCAAGGGATATCTGTTTATAAAAACGGACGGCCTTGATTATGTTAAAGAAAAAATATCCGATCTGAAATTTCCTCTGTTCGTTAAGCCTTTAAAGGCGGGTTCGTCGGTGGGGGTGAGGAAAATTTCCTCTCTCGGGGAGCTTGAAGCGGCGCTTAAGGAAGCCTTTGTCTATGACGATAAGTCTTTGATAGAAGAAAGCGTTGACGGCTTCGAGGTGGGCTGCGCGGTATTGGGTAGCCTTGCGCCCATTGTGGGTGAGATTGACGAAATCGAACTGGAAAACGAAAAGGGCTTTTTTGACTTTTACGAAAAGTACAGCTTAAAGACAAGCAAAATACATTTGCCCGCAAGACTCTCACAGTGCGAAAAAGAAAAAATAAAAGCCTTCGCTTTAAATATCTATAAAATATTGGGCTGTAAGGGTTTCGCGCGGGTGGATATGTTCTATACCAAAGACAAAAAAATAATCTTTAACGAGGTTAATACGATACCGGGCTTTACCTCTCATTCAAGATATCCGAGTATGCTTAAAGCAGCGGGCATTTCCTTTGAGGAAACGATAGACCGCCTGATAGAGTTGGCTGCGGAATGATTTTACCGTTTTTACCGAAATTTACGGAGGTTTTATAATGAGTATGATAAAATTAAAAAGCGAAGATGTGGGAAAAGGAAACCTTGTGCTGGTGAACAAAAGGTTTGAGGTAAAAACAGCGACGGAGGAGCTTGTGCCCTTTAGTGAAAGCTTTAAAAATATAACCCTTTCAAGGGAGGCAAACAGCTTGCTTATTAGGCTTTTGGAGGATATAGGAGCGGGTGAAGGGATTGTGCCGGTAAGCGGCTACAGAAGCTTTGAGGAACAGGCGGACATTTACAACACCTCTTTGAAGGAAAACGGTTCGGAATATACGAAAAAATACGTTGCCATTCCCGGAGCCAGCGAGCATCAGACGGGGCTTGCCATAGACCTTGCCCTGAACGAGGGGGAGATAGATTTTATCCGACCCCGTTTTCCCCGCTTCGGAATATGCGAAAAATTCCGCAAAGCAGCTTTGGATTACGGCTTTATCGAAAGATACAAAGAGGAAAAAAAGACGATTACAAAAATTTCGGGTGAGGAGTGGCATTTCCGCTATGTGGGTTTTCCTCATTCAAAAATAATTGAGATAGGTGGTTTTTGCCTTGAGGAATATATAGAACATCTTAAAGACTTCGCTTATCCCGATAAGCCTTTAAAAAGCTTCGGCTACGCGGTATATTACATACCCCGAAGCGGAGGCGAAACGGAAATCGAAGCGGAAGGGAGCTTTACCGTATCGGGAAATAACGCCGACGGGTTTATTCTGACGGTAAAAGAAAACAGCCTATGAAAAACAAAGGAATAAGTATTGATATCTGGCGTTTCGCGGCTTCCTTTCTCGTGGCGGCCATTCATATTTCCCCCTTTGAAAAGATAAACGGAGAGTTTGACTTTTTCTTTACCGCCGTGCTGGGAAGAATCGCGGTGCCCTTATTCCTGATGATAACGGGTTATTATATACTTGACAGGGCAAGGGAAAATAAAAAAGCCTTAGTATCCTATACGGCTAAGATACTTAAGCTTTATATTTTCTGTATTTTCCTTTATCTTCCCGTAAACGTTTATATGGGGTTGGGAGGAACAGCCGAAGGCAAACCGGAGACGCTGATTCTGTCCGTTTTAAAGGACATATTTATTAACGGCACATTCTACCATTTATGGTACTTCCCCGCACTGATTTCGGGGCTTTGGACGGTATATTTTCTGATAAAGCGCATCGGCAAAAAGTCGGGACTTGCCATAGTTTGCCTTCTTTACATTATAGGCTTGTTCGGCGACGGATATTACGGATTTATCGAAGGTAACGGGATATTTAAAGGCTTTTACGACGCGCTGTTCAATGTTTCCGACTATACCAGAAACGGTTTGTTTTACGCTCCCGTGTTTTTGTATATGGGATATTTGATTAAAAGAGAGGGAAAAAAAGGAAAGTATGATTTTATGTACGCCTTTCTGCTTTTTCTCCTGATGGGTGCGGAGGGAATAATTTTACACCGCTCCGGTATGCAAAGGCATACCGCCATGTATCTGTTTCTGGTTCCCCTAATGTATTTTCTGTTCAGGGCGCTTATATTCCGAAGCGGCACGGAAAACAAAAAGCTTAGGAATCTGGCTTCCGACGTTTATGTTTTACACCCGCTTCTGATAGTGGCGGTAAGGTTTTTTGCCAAGTTTACCGGAACGGAAAAAATTACGGTGGAAAACAATCTTTTGCTTTATATCTTAGTATGCCTGTTAAGCGTCGGAGCGGGGCTGCTGTGGAATTTCCTGCGGCAACGGAAAACTAAAGCTACGCTTTCCCGAAAACCGCCGTCACCTTAAGCCCTTCCCCCTCAGACTCGGCAAAGATTTCCCCGTTCATTTCTCTCATAAGCCTAAGACAGATATAGAGGCCAAGCCCGCTTCCGCTTACGTTAGCGGAATTTTTGCCCCGCCAGAAGCTTTCGAAAATATGGGGAAGCTCCTCTTCCGAAATAGCCGCCCCGCCGTTCGACACCGATACCAGAACACAGCCGTCCTCCTCGGAAACGCCGATTTTCACTTCCTTTCCGTCCCCGTATTTTATGGCGTTTTCCATAAGGTTCTGTATCACCTCTTCGGCGCGGTCGGGGTCGCCCTTTATAAGACAGTCGGAATATTCCGAAATATTAAGTTCGGCGCTGATAAGCTTAAGCTTTTCGGAATAATAATTTTCCGTGTTTTTTAAAAGCGCGGACAGGTAAAATTCGGTATTTTTTACCTCAAAGGAAAGAAAATCCTCTCTCGCCGCCGTAATTATTTCGGCGGTGCGGGCTTCTATATCGTCCGCCTTTTCCCCGATGGCCAAAGCGATTTCAAGCTTTTTTTCCTCGTCGGCGTAAAGCCCCTTCGACAATGCCTTTGAATAAAGCTTTATGGCGGAAAGGGGAGTTTTTATATCGTGGGAAAGAGAAAGGAGAAGAGTCTTTTTTTCTTTTTGGAGTTCCAGTTCGCGGCTTTTTTGCTTTTCGATATTCTCCCGAAGCTGATCCATTCCCCAGAGAAATCTGCCGAAAAAACGGTTTTTGCTTTCCTTAAGGGGAAGGGAAAGGTTCCCCTTTGCCAGCGCCAGTGGAAACTCGGACAGCTTTTCAAAGGGGTTTAGTATTTTGTTTCTCACATATAAAAGCACAAATATGACAAGGCCCGATATAAACAGCAAAATAAGATTTATGGGAAGCAAAAGCCTTTCCGCCGCATTATTATCTCTTGCGTACTCAAAGCGGTACAGGGTTCCGTTTATTTCTTTTATGAGATAGTCGCTGTCGGAGAGGAAAAAATCCCCCGTCAAAGGCTCGGGCTGTCTTTCCACATTTGTTATATGGGGATATTCCGAGAGGTCGAGGCTTTTGTCGGAGTCTTTCAAAACCTCGCACGCTCTGTTGATCTCCACTCGATAAGGACGAGCGCCGCCCAAATTGCCCCCAAAAACAAGAAAACAGTCGGTCAGTATTATAATCAGCGCCAGAACCGCGATAACAAAGGCAAATAATTTCCTGAAGGATTTCATATCGTTTAATTCTCCGTATATTTATATCCGGTGCCCCATACGGTTACGATTTTTTTGGGTTTTTTTGGTTCGGCTTCTATTTTTTCCCTTAGCCGATTTATGTGCACCGTAAGGGTCTGAAGCTCGGAAAAGCTGTCGCTGCCCCAGACGGCGCTGAAAATATATTCCTTTGTAAGAGGCCTGTTTTTGTTTTCCATAAGCAAAAGAAGAAGCTCAAGCTCCTTGGCGGTGGTTTCCACAAACACGCCGCTTTTGTAAAGGGCGCGGTTCACCTTATCCACGGTTATATCCCCCTCGGTGAGCGAGTCCACGGAATAGCGCCGCTTAAATATACCCGCTATTTTAGCCAGCATTATGTCAATGTCGTAAGGCTTTTCAATATAGTCGTCCGCGCCCCCGTTAAGACCGTTCAGCTTGTCCTCCTTTTCCCCCTTGGCCGACACAATCAGAACGGGGGTATTGCTTTTTTCTCTTATTTTTTTGAGCACTGAAAAGCCGTCAATCCCCGGCAGCATTATGTCCAACACCACAAGCTTCGCTCCGTACCTTTCGTAAAAGGCGAGGGCTTTTTCTCCGTTTTCGGCGGTGCTTACCGCGTAGCCCTCGTTTCTGAGGAAGTCCCGCAAAAGCTGAGACAGCTCTTGGTTATCCTCAACTATAAGTATATCGGTCAATCCAATCCCCCCGTTATATTATTTTTACTTTGGTCAAGGTATAGACAAATAATATGGATGACCAAAAATAGAATCGGACAGCAGCAAAATTTTCTGCACTTTGAGCGGAAATTACCAGCCCATCTCCATAAGCCATCCGTTAAGCGCTCTTTCCCTCTCACGCAGGCTCTTCCCCACGTCCGTTTCCATATAATTATACTCCCCTTTTATGTTCCCGTCAACTATATACATAACTCTTGAACATCTTGCCGCCACCTTGACGTCATGGGTAACCAACATCACGGTGGTTCCCTTTTCGTTAAGCTTTGTCAGCTCCTCCATCACCTCGTCGGAGGCGGAACGGTTAAGCGCTCCCGTGGGTTCGTCGGCAAAAATCATTTCCGGCTCATTTATCATGCTGCGGCAGATGCAGGCTCTCTGAAGCTGTCCTCCCGACACCTCGTTAATGTCGTTGTCCGCGATGTCGATTATACCCAATCTGCGCATAAGCTCTCTCCCCCGCTCGGCGGTTTCGCGGCGGGATTCCTTCAGCTTTTCCGACTGACAGGCGGGAAGTATTATATTATCCAGTATGGAAAGGTTTTTCAGCATATACATCTGCTGAAAAATAAATCCCATTTCATTCAGTCGAAGCTCCGCCAAATCTTTCTGATTCATTTCGGCTATATTTTTGCCGCAGAACTTCGCTTCACCAGCGGTTATCCCGTCCATTCCCGAAACGGCGTACAAAAGGGTGGATTTTCCCGATCCCGACGGTCCCATCACCGCCGTCATCTCTCCTTTGGAAACATGGAAGCTTACGTTTCTCAACACGTTGTTCTGCCGCTTGTTTACCACATATGTTTTGCAAAGGTCTTTTACTTCAAGAATATCTTTCATAACAATTCTCCTTATATGTTATATGTCAAATTTATTCGTTGTTTGAAATTTCCGCCGAGGATATTTTTCTTAAGCCCTGCGCCGAAATAAACGCCGCCAATGAAGTTACCGCCAGTACTATAAGAGGATATACGATATATACCTCAATCCCGCGTATATCGTACTCGATGCTGTACGCTCCCATCATACGGAATATGGGAGTGATTATCAGTGTTGACAGCGGAGAGGAAAGCGACGCGCCTATCAGCACCGAAACCGTAAGAACGATACCTATGCGCAATGTCTGCCACACAGTCAGCGAAGCATTGCCAAACCCGATAGCTTTCATAAGCGCTATATCCCCTTTTTCTTTGGTGACAAAGCTTTTTACCATAAGCACTGCCACCAAAGCGTTTATTCCGAGAATTATGCTTAAAATAAGGGTTTTCATGCTCTCAATCTGCTCCGTCACGGCTCCGCCAATCATATAGCTTATATATTCGCCGGGGGTAAAAATCTTTGAGTCGGGGTAAAGCTCTTTAATAAGCCTCTTTCGCTCCTCCATCGCCGAAGCGTCCGGTTTGTCTGTGTAATTTACCTGTATCCCGAAGCTTCCCGCCGCGTAGCTGTAATCAAGCTCCGTGTCCTGATGAAATCTTATCCCCTCGCCCATATTGTTCATACTGTGGGTTATGGCGGTAACGGTAAAGGTTTCCCATTTATCCCCCGTCTTTATTTCCACCTCGTCGCCGATATCCGCGCCGATCTGTCCCGCCGTCAGATATGTAAGAGCCACCTCGTGAACGTTTTGCGGCGGAGTTCCGTAAAGATAAACGTACATATCCGCTGTGACTTCGCCCTTGCCCTGAAAGGTAATAGAATTGGTGAGCCTGTCGCCCATGCGGAGGGTGCTCCGAAACATGATTTCCTGAAAAACGTCAGTTTCTATGCCGTTTTCGGCAAACATTTCCCTGACCTGTGAAAACTGCCGTTCTATTTTGGCGGCATTGTTCTCGTTGGGATTGAAAAGAATCTCCATTGAAATAATGTGGTCGCTTTTGACCATATTGAAGGCGGTTATCAGATTGTCGGAGCGCAGTGTGTTTATGGTATTCACGGGGATTATTACCAGAAGAGTGCCCAAAATAAAAATTATTATCATGGAAACATAGTTTTTCATACCGCTTAAAATATCGTTTAAGGACATAAACAGAACTGTGGGAATATGCAAGCCGCTTAGACGGATAAGGCTCTTTTTCCCGAAGCGTTCCCCCGTTTCTCCGCTTCGTATCGCGTCCAAAGGGGAAATTTTGCGTATCCTTCTTGTGCAGAAATAGCTGAACAGTACCACCGCAGCTCCCGCCAGAACAGCCGCCGCTATATTTATGAAAAAGTTGTCCTCCCCCGAAATAATGATCTTATCGGAAATGCCGCTTATTATCGTCTTTTCGAAGGGAAAGCTGAGGCAAAGGCCTATTGCCGTTCCCATAACGGATAAAGCCAGATATTTTACGATATACAGCCCTCTAATAGCGCCGTTTTTTATGCCTATCGCTTTCATGACCCCTATCTCGCGGTATTCCTCGGCAACGGTGAAATTGATGATAAACCTTAGTATCACCATTGAGATAAGTATAAGACAAACGCTTACCACCAACAGCAAAGCGGCAATGAGAAGATCCATAATATATATCATCTTTATCATGGGTTTATCCACCGCCATTATGGTGTTAAGACCGAGCCTGTTGAATTTTTGCAAATAATCGGCGTCCTTTGTATTTACCTCCACCGCGTGACAAACTGCGGCTTGATCCGAGTCGAACAGCTTAAGGTCGTTTTCGCTGATGATAAATCTGGTCATTCCCATCATCGGCGAGCCGAAAAGCGCATCTTTGGTGTAGCCCTTTATTGTAAATTCCTTTTCGGCTCCATTCTGGGATATGCGGATCTTTCCCCCCACACGGAAATTGTTTTCCTCCGAGTGAAATAAATCGGAGGTAAGATAAATTTCCCCATCGTTCACATGAGTTATCTCAACATTGTTTTTATCGAAAATTTTGATTCCGCCCAAAGTTGATAAAACCATGGTATTGGTATATTCGATTTTTTCTCCATCCGATGTGATATCGGCCGGGTTTATCTGGACAAGCCGTGAAATGATGTAATCATAGCCGTTTTCGCTTGCCAGCTCCTTAAACCTCTCTATGTCGGGGTCGTTTGTTGAAGCGAACCAGTAATCGGGCACGTTAGCCTTGTCGAAATAGTTGTCAAGCGCGCTGCTTACCGTAACCATATTATTGGCGCTGCTGGCTATAAACGTCGCCGCCAGAGTCACGAAGATCAGCAGGATTATATTCATGGTCTTTTTGCGCTTAAGGTCCTTTTTAAGTATTGAAAAATACATTTTAATAAACCGCCTTTCCTGTTGTGATCTCATTTTAGCATATAAATTATTAAATAATCCTTAATTTTCATTTTTTGTTAAAGTGAAATTATGACAATCCAAAAATGGAGCAATATACATCGTCAGTTTATGCAAAACTATGCATTTACAAATTTTTAATACGGATTTTATAAGAAATACAAAAAAGGGCTTGACAAAACTATTACAATTAGTTATAATACTAACTGTAATAGCTTAATGGGCGGTAATCATATGGCACGAGCTGATATTGATAAGAGGATCATTATAAAAAAAGCTTCCAAGCTGGCAAATGAAATCGGATTGGAAAAAGTCACCTTAAAACTGCTTGCGGACAGTTTAAACATTAAGCCTCCGTCGCTTTATAATCATATTAAAGGGTTGGAGGATTTGCAAAAGGAAGTTATGTTATACGGTTGGAGGCAGCTGGAGGAAAGGGTGACTGAAGCGGCGGTTTGCGTTACGGGATACGATGCTTTAGAGGCGATGGGGCGTGCTTTTTATAAGTATGCAACGGAGAACCCCGGTATTTTTAACACAATGCTCTGGTACAATAAGTTTCAGAGCGACGAAATGAAGGACGCTACAAAAAAATTTTTTTCCGTTATATATAAGATTTTTTCTACGTTAAATATTTCGCGGGAAAATTGTGACCACCTGATTAGAACATATCGGGCTTTTTTGGAGGGATATGTTTTATTGGTAAATAATAATGCGTTCGGACACCCGCTGTCAGTTGAGGAAAGCTTTGAAATCTCACTTCAAGTGCTGAAAGCCGGTACAAAAGCACTTGAACGCAAGAAGGCTGATAATTGAATCGCAAAATGTCTTATTGAGGCAAAAATGAAATAATATTATCCACGTTGCTGTTCGCCCACCAATAATTAACACTAATCTTAGGTCAGGTTACAGACAATCCCTGCGTGCTGAACACAAATTTTATGAAAGGTATAAAGCAGAAAAATGACAAACAGAGAAATTATGCGACACATTGATGAAGGAGCAAATTATTATGTGGGCTTATTCGGAGAAGCCGTACATATGGAAAAGATGGACAAGGAATTCTATTCTTATGTAAAGCCTAAAGAGGGAGAGCAGGGTATATCCTTTATTTATAACGTGCGTATCAATGACCTGCCTGCGGAGCGGATGAAAACGGTCATAGATGAAATGAAATCAATGAATATGCCAATTTGGTTTGGTTTACTTGCATCTGACGAAGCGGCCTTTTTATTTTCGGGAAAAGAACCCACATACGAGCCGATCGAGCCCGGTGAAGATGATGAAGTATATATGGCAATGCTTCCCGAAGATAAAAGGGATTACATTGAAAGTAATTATAAAATCATTAAGGTGCGTTCGGCCGAAGAATTTGCGCTGTGGGCACGGATAACAAACGATATTCTTGCAGGCGGATACCCGGATATACACCCCGTTAATCATTTTATCTGGTGTGAAGAAAAGGGCGTAAAATGCTATATTTTGTATCATGACGACATTCCGGTTTCCGTGGCTTCCATTATGGACAATAACGGCGCAGCGTCTCTTGAATTTGTTGGTACCATTCCCGATATGCGCCGAAAAGGATTTGCAAAGGCCGTATGTGAAAGAGCGGTATATGATGCTTTTTCCGACGGCGCTTCAATAATTACGCTTCGCGCTGTAAACGCGGCGACGGCAAGATTGTATGGAACGATAGGATTTAAAGTTTACAATTAGTATTTTTCGCAAATGCAGATATCCATTACTCTTACTCAAATAAGTTTTGCTGTCCGGCAAACGGGATTAAACAAAAAGCGTAACAAATAAAAGCCCCGCACTTTGACGGGGCTTTTAAATTTGATTTTATTTTTTAATTAAAAAACAAATCCCGACGAAAGCTTATAACCGATTATTCCTCGGCCTTATAAGCCTTTTTCTCGTCGTTGGTCACGCTGTAGCCGGAAGGCCTGAAGCCGCCGGAAGCGGAAGTGCTGCCCGCGGAAGAGGTGCCGGGCTTCTTGTAAGCCTTCTTCTCGTCGTTGGTAACACTGTAGCCGGAGGGCTTGAAGGTGTCTTCGTCCTTCTTGGAAGAAGTGGAAGAGCTGCCCTTGGATTCCTTGGCCCAGTCGTCGAACTTATCCATAACCTGCTTGTAAGTATCCTGGCAGATGGAAGGAAGTCCCTTCATACCGCTGGTCTTGCTGAAAGAAGCGCCGGCCTGTCTGAAGCCTTCCTGAACGGCTTTTCTGAGGGTTTCCAGCTTGCTGTCGTCGTCGCCTGCGAGAGTGCGCGCGAAATCGTAGATACGCTGCGCGGTCTGATCGGCGCTCCAGTAATCGTCGATGGTTCCGTTCTGGATCTTGTCGGCGTCTTTCATGATAGCGTCGAAAGCGAGACCGCTCTGTCTGCCGATAATGTCGGAAACCATGGCCTTAAAGGCTTCGTTCTTCATGGAAACATGAGAACCGGGCTTCTGAACATTCATACCCTTATCCTTGTTGGTATCGGTCTCTGTCTGAGTCTTGGAAGAAGCCTTTGTGTAAGCGGGGGTGTAAGAAGCCTCGGACTGAGCCTCATATCTGTCGGTATGGGGTCTGTCGGCAGCGGCTGTGGTATTCTTCTTCGCGGACTGCTCAACGGTGGTCTTGGGGGTAGCGGCGGGTGTGGGGGTCGTATACTCCGCAATTTTTCCAACGTTCATTGATGTATCCTCCTTTATTTATTATAGAAATTGACTTTTTAAGCGCGTATGTCTTTTTAAGTACAAATCCTACCGTATTTGAGTGAATCGGGCTGTCCGTTTTGCGGCAACTCGCTTTTTCTTCACATATTATATCGGCAGAAGGATAAAAAACTTTAGCGTTTTTGGAAAAATTTTTTAGTAAATTTTATTTACTTTCGCCTTGCCGCTTATATGAAAAAAACGGCGAAAATGTAAAAAAAACATATTTTATCTGTAAACTGTATTGACATTTCTTCCCGAAAGTGATATACTAAACAGCGGAAAAGTTTCCGAATAAAATCGGAAAAAATGCAAGCTTAAGGGAGGAATTATGTCTTTAACAGTACAAAACGTTTCAAAGACCTAC
This sequence comes from uncultured Ruminiclostridium sp., assembly GCA_949878745.1. Taxonomy (GTDB): domain Bacteria; phylum Bacillota; class Clostridia; order Oscillospirales; family Ruminococcaceae; genus Ruminiclostridium_E. Next base: position 14,632 of record CATLBH010000042.1, read on the forward strand.
GGAAGCTTCCGAGCGGTGGACTGTCTCAGCTTTGAGTTCGGCCACTCCGGCGTTTTCGCGCTTTTGGGCACCAACGGCGCGGGAAAGACCACCTCTATACGGATTATCCTCGGTATGCTTTCACGGGATACGGGAACGGTGGAATGGAAGGGAGAACCCATTAAGCCCGCCCAGGGCGGGATAGGCTATCTTGCCGAGGACAGGGGACTGTACCCGAAGATAGACATTATAAATCAGATGTACTTTTTCGCTTCCATAAAGGGCTTGAAAAAAAGCCGCGCGAAAAAGGAGATCGATTATTGGTTTGAAAGATTGGGCATTGACGAGTACCGCTCCAAAAAGGCGGATCAGCTTTCAAAGGGCAATCAGCAGAAGGTGCAGCTTGCGGCGGCGCTTATCGGTGATCCGGAGCTTATCGTGCTGGACGAGCCTCTGTCGGGTCTCGACCCCATAAACGCCGATCTTTTCAAATCGGTTATACGCGAGGAGATAGCCAAGGATAAGTTTATTATAATGTCCAGCCACCAGATGAACATCATCGAGGAATTCTGCGACGATATAATCATAATGAACCGCGGAAAAACGGTGCTTAACGGCAACCTGAACAAAATCAAAAAGGAAGAGGGACGAGTAAATCTTCTTGTAAAGGCGGACGGCGACTTTATGGGGCTGGCCTCCGAATGCGGACTGAGCTTAAAGGAAAACACTCCCAACGGAGTATGTTTTACCGTAAAGGAAGAGGGACAGGCGCACGCTTTGATGAAAAAAATGCTGGAAGCGGGAGTGCTGCCCATAAAATTCGAGCTAAGGGAGCCTACTCTCAACGAAATATTTATAGAACGGGTGGAGCGGTTCACCGAAACGGAAGAAAACGGGGAAAAGGGGGAAGAAAAAAATGAGGTTTAAGGGTTGGAAGCCTATTTTCAGCTTCACTTATTTACAGCAAGTGAAATCAAAGGGCTTTATCGCGTCAACTATTATAATATGCGTTTTGATAATCGCCATCGCGGTGCTTATAGGCGTGTTTTCCTTCTCCGGCTTAGGGGATATTTTAGGGGGAGAGGATTCCGAGACTAAGGGATTGGATACCCTTTATATCTGCAACGAGACCAATGTTCCCGATTTTGACGCTTCGTTAATCGACATTAATTGCGTAATTGTTGACAAAAGCGAATTGGAAGGGCTTTTGGAAACCGTTAAGACGGGCGATAAGGCGGAGGCGGTGCTTCACGTGCTTTACGAGGGCGGCGAAGAGGGCGGAAACGTTCGGCTGAAATTCTACCGCCCGATGAATAAAGACATCGTAAGCGACAGCTATATGGATAACGCCGCGACGGTATGCCGCTCTTTATATAAAACGGCGCTGCTCACAAGCTTAGGCGTCGACGCCGAAAACGTCGGACTTGCCGAAACCCTTTTTTCCAGCGAAATATTGGTATACGGCGAAGAGCTCAGCGAATTCAGGGAAATACTCAATGTTGTGGTTCCCATGCTTTTCGCGGCGGTTATGTTTATGTTTATTATAAGCTATGCTCAGATAATAGCCCAGTCGGTGGCCATGGAAAAGACGTCGAGAGTGATCGAGCTGCTTATTACCTCGGTCAGACCTTTGGCTATAGTTATGGGCAAGGTGTTCGCAATGCTGCTGGTTGTGCTTACTCAGCTGCTGATAATAGGCGCGGTGGCGGGAGCCGCCGTGGGAGTGATGTCGCTGATCGCCATGAGCGTTGGCGGAGGAGAGCTGGTGAACGCGGGAATGGACGCGGCTCAGGGACTGGGCGAAGCGATGCAGGCGGCGGACATAAGCTGGCAGGCAGAGATATTTCAAGCGGCGCCGGGATTGTTTGATCCTCTTTCCATAATAGCGCTTATCATTATCTTCCTTTTGGGCTTTTTGTTCTATTCCCTTCTTGCGGCGCTTATCGGCGCGGGCATAAGCAGAAGCGAGGATTTGGCTACGGGTATGCAGCCTCTGGCTTTGATAAGTATGTTGGGATTTTTCCTTTCCTATTTTCCCGCAGCTTTTAACATGGGCTACGACTTCGGCGGCGGAGAGATTTCGGCGGAACCCAACTTTCTGATGATATTGGCTCGTTATCTCCCCATATCCTCGCCTTTTGCCCTTCCTTCCGCTATTGTTCTGGGGCAGATGGGAGCGGCGGAGATTGTGATTTCCACGCTTATACTGGCTTTGCTTACTTTTGGGACAATGATGCTGGTGGCTAAGGTGTATGAAAATATTATTCTTTATTCGGGAAGCGCGCTGAAATTGGGACAGATTATAAAGATGGCTAAAAGCAAGTGATTTTTGGGGCAGAGGAAATTAAAAAATAAAAAGATTTACGAAAAAACCGCGATTCCGTTACAAGGGTATAAGGGGACGCGGTTTTTTGTTTTTGGGGGCAATGGGAACTATACATAATTTCAGAACCTGTCCACATAGGAATTGGCACGCGTCTTTTCGGCAGATTTTGCCGATGACTGCGTTACGTCATTTGCTTTGCTGTCGGCGCGTCCTTGCGCCGACTTTGGGCAAATGACCGAACACCTCGTGTGTTAAAATTTCTTGACTTGCGACAGCAAGCCGGCGAAATTTTGCCTTGTCCTCGACAAAAT
>CATLBH010000043.1 GCA_949878745.1 uncultured Ruminiclostridium sp.
ATTGTACAAATTCGACGCAGGCGGGCTAGCGCCCGTCAAGGAGAAGTTGTGCAATCTGACGGAAAATATGCAAGCAAGATGCGCGCATCCGATTTAATCAGTGGTTCCCTAATCTTTGGTCAGATTATAGACAAAAAATGTTGACCAAAGATTAGTGTTTCGGGTGTAATCTTTAATCATACTTCCGACTTCGTCTACAATAGGATTAAAGATTAGTATGACTCGGTGTCGGAGCCGACGCTTTTTTAAAATACCGAAAAGCTTTTGCCCTTCTCAAAAAATTTAAAAAATTTCCAATATTGTATTGACAAACGATATTATATGCGCTATAATATAGTAAACGATACAAAAACCCTTTCGCATAAAAGGAGATGATCAGATGGCGTTTCCGATAACATCGGCGCTGCTTGACGCATTGGTTCTGGCGGTAGTGGCCAAAGAGGATACCTACGGCTATAAGATAACACAGGATATAAGAGTGGCCGTTGACGTATCCGAGTCAACGCTGTACCCAGTTCTGAGGCGTCTGCAAAAGGAAGAGGTTCTGGAAACCTACGATCGGGAGTTTCAGGGCAGGAACCGACGGTATTACAGAGTAACCAACAAAGGGGGTGCGGCTTTGGAGCTGTACCGCGAGGAGTGGAAGCTCCACCGTAAAAAAATCGAGGACATAATTTTTACTCAAGGAGAGGAGCATACTTATAATGGAGATGAAGCCAATGAATAAATACGAGTTTTTGTCTCGGCTCAGAAACGCGCTTTCCGCCCTGCCCAACGAGGAAAGAGACGCCGCTATGAGTTATTACGAGGAATTTTTCAGCGACGCCGGAGAGGACAACGAACAGGCGGTGATCGCAAGTCTGGGTACCCCAGAAGAATTGGCGCGCTCGATAATAAGCGAGAATACCGCCGAAAACGTTAAAACACAGACCGATTCAAATTTCGGTTCAAATCCCTCCGGCGGTTACGGCGGCTTTACTCCTCCCCCCACTCCCGCTCAGTACGCCAAAAAGTGGACGGGAGGGCAGATAGCCCTGTTTGTGGTATTGGCGGTGTTTTCCGCTCCCATTTGGCTTTCGGTGGTTGCGGTGCTTGTATCCTTGATTGTGGCATTTTTTGCTTTAATAATCGGACTTATTGCGGGCTTCGGAGGCGGAGCGATAGGATTGCTTGTGGGCGGTATCGCCGCCATGTTTGACAATCCGGTGGTGGGAATTTTCCTGCTAGGTCAAAGCCTTATTCTGGGCGGACTTATACCGTTGGCTGTATATCCGCTTTGCAAGGCTATATTTAAACTGGTAAAATCATGCGCGAAGGGAATATCCGCGCTGTTTAACAAGCTTACGGGAAGAAAGGAGATAATACAATGAGAAAAGGCGTATTAAAATATGTAATCGGCGGTTCAACAGTACTTTTGGGAATTATTTTGGTTACCGTGGCGGTATGTATTGACGGGTGGAAGCTTTTTGCCCATTTCCCGACGGTACAGGTGGATTCCGGCGGAGTACACGTGGATTACGGCGACGATAGGAACAACGACTATACTGTTAACGAAAGCGGAGGAACTGTTATGGAAGGTGAAGTAAAAAATATAAATATAGATATAGACTACGGAACAATAAACATAAAGAGAGACGATGTTGATCAGATAGATATACACACAAAGAATATAATAGAGAGCAAATTTAGGTACGAGGTAAAGGGTGACACTCTTTATGTAAAGTATAAGCGCGGTTTTACAATGTTCAGCTTCGGAAACAACTCAAGGACGGAAATAAACATCACCTTCCCCCAAAACGCCGAATATGACAATATTTTTGTTCAGAACGGCGCGGGAGCGATGTATCTTTACGACCTTAAAGCGGACGGATTTGAAATAGAGAACGGCGCGGGAGAAATGAAAATGGAAAACGTCGTCTCCGAGGGAAAAATAAGAATGAATACCGGCGCGGGCGCTATAAAGTTGGATAACGTCAGCTGCGGCGAGTTGAGAATCGATTCGGGCGTGGGCGAGGTGAACGCTTCCGATATGGTCTGCAATGAATTGACCGCCCATAGCGGGATAGGAGCTTTTACCTATAAGGGCGAGATAAACGGCGACGCCGATATAGACAACGGCTGCGGCGAGGTGAAAATGACTGTTTACGGAAAATCCTCCGATTACGGCTTTGATGTGGATTCGGGAATAGGGCAGGTGAGAGTCAACGGCAACACTCCCGTGAATGGAAGCGGCAAGTACAACTTTAAAGTAAAAACAGGAGTAGGAGAGGTGAGGATTGATTTTAAGGATAAAGGAGAATGATCTAATGCCTAAGAAATTATATAAGATAGAACAGGGAGGGGTTTTCTGCGGCGTATGCGGCGGAATCGGGGAGTATCTGAATCTGGATTATAATATTGTTCGGCTTCTGGCTGTGCTGATCAGCGTGTTTACGGCCGCGTTCCCGATGCTTATCGCGTACATCGTAATGGCTTGCATACTCCCTTATAAGTCCCAGACTTTTTGAAAAATAAAATTTTCCTTATACCGCAATATATTTTGACCGAAAACCGTCTCTTTGTGCAATTTATACAAGGAGACGGTTTTTATTATGAAAAAAAGCCGGATTTTAATGTTGACAGTGCTCTAAAACTTTTTCTTACAGTGGCAAATTATGTTGAACTTAAACAAAAACAGGCTTGAAGTTTTTTAAGTTTGCGGATTTGCATTGTGCAGATTTAACGATTACAATATAATTGTCAAACAAAAAACAAGCGAAAGGACAGAAAAAATGGAACGTACGGCAGGAAACAAAATTATGAAAACAGTCACCGTCGGTTTAATGGCGGCGCTGGTGTTTGTGGGAAATTATCTTTCCTTCCCCATACCCAACGGATTATTGGTTACAAGAATACATCTGGGCAACTCCATGTGCATTCTGGCGGGACTTCTTTTCTGCGGAAGCACCGGGGGCATAGCCAGCGGAATAGGCGCGGCGCTGTACGACCTGTTTAACCCCGCCTATGTCCTTTCAGCGCCCTACACCTTTATATCAAAATTCGCCATGGGTTATGTGGCGGGAAAACTGAACAAGCGGAATAAGGAAGGAAAGATCTCCCTCGCCGCGACGATATTGGCGGCGGTGTTCGGTCAGCTTGCTTATATAGTGCTGTATCTTGTTAAATCTTTTTTTACGGTGCTTATTATAGGCGGAACGGTTGAAGCGGCATGGATAGCCGTAGGCACAAACGCAATAACCTCTTCGGTAAACGCGGTACTGGCGGTGGTGATCTCGGTGCCTTTGTATCTTGCTCTCAGAACTGCTCTTACAAAAACCCCCGTTCGCTCGCTTATTAACGAACAGAGTGAGAGCAAGGGTTATTTCAATCCCTTGACGGCGGGGCTTACGGCGTTTGCTTTCCTTACGGTAACGGTGTATACGATAAATCTTGCGGCTCAAAGCAAGGTGGAAAAGAAGGATGAAGAGGAAAGAGCATTGTTGGAAGAAAGGCTCGAGGAGTATGAGGAGAGAATCGATTATCTATACGATTATCTGAAAATCGATTCTCCCTGAAAATAAATCGGGGACCGTCTAAAAAAGCGACAGTCCCCTATGAGGTATAACAAAATTCCGTAAGCCGGAATTTTTGGCTAATAAAATTATCGAAATATTTTAAATTGATCTTAAATGAACGCCTTATTCGTTTTCCCTGCGAAAGTCGGTATTCGAGTTAAATACTCTGAACATATCCTCGTCTACCGGCTTTGAGTAAAAATACCCCTGAACCATATCGCAGCAGATCTCCTTGAGGAAATGTATCTGATCCACCGTTTCCACCCCCTCGCATATTACCGATATGTGAAGGCGGTTGGCCATATTGATGATACTTGAAATAATTATCTGGTCGTTGTTAAGAAGGGTGTCGTGAGCGAAAAATTCCTTGTCTATCTTAAGAATGTCCACCGGCATATTTTTAAGCAGATTAAGAGAGGAAAATCCCGAACCGAAATCGTCAATAGAAACCAGGAAGCCCATTTCCTTCATTTTTTCCATTATTTTCAGGGCTTCCTTTTCGTTTTCCAAAAATACCCCCTCGGTCAGCTCGAATTCAAGAAGGTGAGCCGGTATGGCATAGCTTTTTACCAGGCTGTTTATCCTGTCAAGAAAACCCTCTTCCTTAAGATGAAGCATCGAAACGTTTACCGAAATGGGAACCACCGGCAGATTTTTTTCGACTCTGCTCTTTATAAAACGGCAGACCTCTTCGTATACATAAAAATCCAGGGCGGTAATAAAACCGTTCTTTTCAAGACAAGGGATAAAATCGTTTGGAGGGATCATCGTACCGTCAGGCTTTTTCCAGCGCACCAACGCTTCTCCCCCCACAAGCCGTGAGTTTTCCAGAGCCACCTTAGGCTGATAGTACACCACGAATTCACGGTTTATAAGCCCCTTCATGGCGTTGTTCAGCATTTCGATTTCCTGTCTTACCTCGTTTCTCATATCGTCCCGATATGAGACGCAGGTGGTCTCGGTTATGTTTCTTTCCGTTTTGGAGGCAAGGATAACGTTGTCCAGTGCGGTGTTGATATCCGTTTCCTTGTCTCGGAAGGTGTAAAGGCCGCAGGAGAAGGTTACCTTGTATCCGGAATGCTTAAGCTGTTCGTTGTACACAAATGAATTTACCACCGAAAAGGCAGTATTCTCAAGCTCCGCTTCGGGACAGCGAACCAACTGTACAAATTTGTCGGAAAATACTCGGCAACTGAACACGGTCTCCCTGTTGTCGGGGGCAATGCTTTCCGCGAAATCGATCAGAAGGTGATCCCCGCTCTCCTCGCCGTACTTTTCGTTTATGTATTTGAAGTTGTTTATATCGTAATATATAAGGGAAAGAGATTCCGGATCGCTTTCCGTTCGGAGGGTTTCCTCGGCGACCTGTTTGAATCTGTTTAGATTGGGCATTCCCGTAAGCTTATCGTAATTGGTGAGACGGTCGATTGCGGTCTTTACGCTGCTGAATTCCCTCAGCTTGAAAAGATAGGAGGATATAATACGGCTGACCGCCTTTATTTCTCCCATATTAAGGTCTGAAAAACTTATGCTGTCCTTAAAGCTTTCCACGCACAAAACCCCGCCGAATTTTCCGTTATTTTTCAGGGAGCAGTATGTAACCGATTTTGCCGTTCCCGAAAGCGAAAGAGTAAACGCCTTTAAAATCTCGGGGATATTATCGCTTGCGGGATTGGAGGAACAAATCATTCCGCTGCGGTCAAACTGGGACAGCATCAGGTTCCAGCCTTTGCCGTCGGTTTTTTCCGGGTCTCCTTTGGGACGGTATCCATCAGAAAAATAATAGCTTTGGGTAACTTTAAGGGAAAAAGGTATGTCGTCTGTTTCAAGAAGATAAACCCTTTCAACCCCCAGATGCTTTCCCGTTTTGGCAAGCACGGAGTGAATAGCCTCATCGGCGTCCACCGTGTCGTCGGCTAAGTCGAAAACATATTCGGTAATCTCTTTTTCAAAATCACGGTATTGTCCGTCGGAGTGCATAACGCCCTTTTCGCCGTCTATATTCGCGATAAGACCCATTACGCTTTCTTCGCCTCCCGTTACAGCCGTGCGCGCCCTTATGGAATAAAGGGAGTAGTCGCTGCCGCTTTCTGAGAGCCTGAGCTCGCGTTTTATCTCCCGCTTGCCCTCGCGGATATCGCCGCATAATAGCCTGAACTTCTCCGCGTCGTCTTTGTGAACCACACGGTGATCCTCAAAATATTTTTCAAAATCATTCATACAGCCGGTAAAAGCGAATTCACCGCCTCGATTGCTGTACAGATACATTTTCTTTGATTTGAAATCGTACCGAAACACGCTGTCGGCGGAAAGAGAAGCCGCCATAAGCACGGTATCGGTTTCACGGGATTTAAAAAGCTTTAAATTCAGGGTTGTGCCGTCCTTCGTTCTTGCGGCTACGGTGAAGACAGCGTTAAAGTATCCCGAAGAATTTTTCATAATCAAACTGAAACTGTCACGCTCAGCCGAAATGAACGATATCTCTTCAGTGTATTTCCGAAGCTCCAACGCTCGGATGAGATCGACGTCACCGAATTTCCGAACCCCGAAAAAGCGGTAGACATTTTTGTCGGCTCCCAATATGTCCGTATCATTACCGGAGATGAGAATTTTCACATCGCCGATAAACTCGGTATCATTATGTAAGTACGGCTGCTGCAAGTTGCTGTGCCTCCTCCGGGGCTAGGATAAGTGCCCTAAAATTGTTTGCCAAGAACGCAAGCGCACGGCTCCGCCTTGTGGGTAATGTACATTTATCCGTAAAAAATCGGAAGAAAATCAAATAAAATGTGGTAATAGCCGAATTGTATATAATATGTCCGAAAAAATACTAAAAAATTTACCGGAACGGGACGAACTTTATATTTATTTTTGCTAACAATATTATATACTAAAATTATCAAAAGGTCAAGAGCGGTATTAAAATCGGTTACATATACAAAATAACAAAAAAGTAACTATAAATTTATTTATAATGCTGATTTCATAGCAGTTAGTTAAAAAAATACCCTTTTCTACCACGTAAAAAAAGAAAAAAATCGTTTTAAAAAGTCTTTTTGCCTGTCCTGCCGCCTTTGAAAAACCTTTGCGACAGTTTTTACAAATTTTTGGTTAGCTTTTATACGTTTTGCACATTGCCATTTGTAACCAATTATAAAACTTCGTTTTAAACAAATGCCTCGGGAAGTTCAAAAAGCTTCAAAAAGAGCCTTAAAAAATAATTGACTTTTTAAAAAAATGTGATATAATTATTTGCAATAATAAAACAAAAGCTTTCGGAGGAAGAGAAACTAAGATGAGAATGAGGAAAAAACGTCATTTGGACGAACGTATGGAACGGTGCGGAGAGGTCTGTCTCGGCTGGATCCCCGATTATATAGCGGAACAAAGAGACCGCCCCATACCGGAGCCATTTAATATTAAAAAGGTATTCGGAAACGAAAATCCAGTTCATCTTGAAATAGGCTGCGGCAAAGGCAGGTTTATCCAGCAAATGGCGGAGCGAAATCCCGATATAAATTTTATTGCCTTGGAACAGACGCCAAACGTGCTCGTTACCGCTATGGAAAGAACCTTGAACAGCGGTATAAAAAACCTCAGATATTACGCGGGAAAGGCGGAATATCTCGAAAAAATATTTCCTCGCCGTTCGGTGGAAATGATTTATCTTAATTTCAGCTGCCCTTATCCTAAAGAAAGCTACGCGAAGCACAGGCTGACCCATCCGATTTTTTTAAAGATTTACCGCAATATACTTACCGAACAAGGCAGTATAAGACAAAAAACCGATAACAGACGTCTATTCGAGTTTTCCATTGAAAATTTTTCCCAAAACGGCTTCGCGCTCGGAAATGTTTCTCTCGACCTACATAACAGCGAGATATCGGGGAATATTATGACCGAATACGAGGAGCGCTTTACCGAAATGGGAATGCCTATTTTTTATCTTGAGGCGTATCCGCAAAATTTTTGCAAATAGTATTTACTTTTTGGTAAATTTATGTTAAAATAATAAAATAACATCACCACGATTACGTAGAAAGGGTAACTGATATGAAAACTTTAACGGCGTTATTGACGTTGGCGGGAACCGCGGGAATAGGATACTTAGTGTATAAAAAGATGACGGAAAAAAAAGAAGATACCACCGCGTTCACCGAATATAAAGAAGAAACCCGCAAGGGAGGAAAGCTCCACAGAGCTTCCATGTATGCGGTAGGAACCATAAAGACCACAGCCGACAAAATTTCCGAGGGAATAAAGCAGGTTAAATCCGAGGATATGGTTAAAAAGGGCGAAGAAACGGTGGAGCATATTAAGGAAACCGGCGAGACCATTAAAGAACAGGTAAAAGAAACCACCGGAACCCTCCGCGACCGCGTTAAAGAAACCACGGGCAGCGTAAAGGAACAGATGAAGGAAACCACAGGAAATATTAAAGGCGAACTCAAGGAAACCGGAGCAAAAATCGGCGACGAAATCAGAGAGACCGGCGGAAATATCAAGGACGATCTGAAAGAGATCAAGAATCTGGTCACCTCCATAAACGTCGCTCCCGCCGACGCCGAAGCGTCGGAAGATAACGATGAGTTTGCCGAAGGTATTCCCGACGCAGAGGTTGAGTCGTTGGACGACGACGAAAGCTCGTTGTTTGAAGAGCTGGAGATTGTTGATCAGCTTTAATAAAAAATGATAACCGCTGTCGGATATCCCCGGCCTTTTTGGCGGCGGGTGATATCCTTCGGTTTTTGGTTTAAGTATATCTCTTGCGCCACTCTCGGTTGCGACCGAGGGGGCGTTTTTTCTTTTACCCTATACTTGAGAATGTAAAAGAAAAAGGGTTAGGTTGTTTATTACAAAGATTATTCCAAGAAAGAGTTTAGATTAAAAAAACGTGATCCCGTTTAAATGGTGATCACGGTTTTTTGTCTATTTGTTGTCGTTTGAGATGATATTTACTATTTTGCGGTAGATTTTTTGCTGGCAGTCAACTATTTCCGATTCCGACGGAGCAGGAAAAAGCTTAAAATTCCATGCCAGATGAAAAATTGCGCTTTTATCTATCAGGGCATTGGAAATCATTTTTATTACGTTCTCGGAAGCACCGTAAAGGGCGGGAAAAAGCTCGTTGTTTATCGGAAAAAATAAGCCTTTTACGGAAATGCTGTCCGGAAAGGACAATAGCTTTTCCAGTAGAGCGGTATTTTCGGAAAGAGGTTTCCTTCCGGCTAATGATTTGAAAAAGTCATCTTTTGTGGGAAAAAAATCGGGTCGCTTCTCTTTCAGGCAACTGTTTTCTTGGCACGATAGTCTGTTTTCAAGTATTTTAATTATTTCGGCTGTATGAGTACCCTTTGCAATCAGGTTTACACAGTCTGCAATAAGTTTACGCGAACGATCGTCTCCCGCTGCCGCAATAAGTACCATGGAGGAGGTTTCGTTGTCCTGATCGCTTGTGACTGCAATTTCCACAGCGGTTTTAAGAAAGGGAAACCGTACCGCTTTTTCAGAGTAGTCACATAGTGCCAGAAGTCCGTTTTTGTATGAAATTACGGACATTTCGATTAAGTGCTCTGCAAGTTGGGCAAAGTTTTCATTTCTGAGCAAATTAACTCCCAAGAGTTCGTCGGCTGTGACGTCAAAGAAAACCGCAATGTCCGGTATTAAAGTAATGTCGGGGCAGCACAGCGATGTTTCCCATTTTGAAACAGCTTGGCTAGATACATTCAGGGCAAGGGAAAGCTGTTCTTGTGTTATACCCTTTGTTTTTCTTAAATACGCTATTTGTTTGCCTATATTAATTTCCGGCATAAAATCACTTCCTTCTTTTAACTATATTATAACAATGAGAAGATTATAAATCAAGATATAATAAGTTGATTAATCCAACTGCAAGTTGTAAGGAAGACATATATTTTACAGAAGATTTTTGGGCACTTGTCTTGAACTGATTCGAAAGTTTATCTGAATACGATATGAAGATCGGCAGAAATGACGTTCTAATGTTTGTTTTATATGAAAGACGGTGTGATATCTTTGTTGTAATTTTATAAAATACGGATTATAAGTTGTGCAATGTATATAGTTAACGAGCCAAAAGACGAATAAAAATGACATATTTCAACAAACTGCAAAAAAATACAAAAAAAGAGTTGACAAAAGGAAAAGTAAGTGATATAATAATCAAGCACTCGACGAGAGAGCCGAAAAGTTAAGAGGATTCGAGAAAAAAGTGAAATTTTTTCAAAAAGGGTATTGACAAAACGGCGAGCCTGTGATATAATAGACAGGCGCTCTTGAGAGAAGGAAAGTTAAGGAAAAAGAAATTTGAAAAAAATCGAAAAAATTTCAAAAAAGTACTTGACAAAAACTTCAAGATGTGCTAAAATATAAAAGCTGTCGACTTGAGAGAAAATCTTAACGAGGAATCGAAGAGAACTTGAAAGAAGAAGCTGCTCCTTGAAAATTGAACAGTATTGACGAATTAAGTAACCTGAAATTCAAATTAATTCTGGATGAACAAACAAGTGCAGAAATGCAAGTTGGCGTTCAAAAAGAGACAGATTAGAGAGACGGGTCTATAGGGACAAGTCTTTTTGATACAAACTTTAAAGAGTTTGATCCTGGCTCAGGACGAACGCTGGCGGCGCGCCTAACACATGCAAGTCGAACGGTGAAGGAGAGCTTGCTCTCCGGATCAGTGGCGGACGGGTGAGTAACACGTGAGCAACCTGCCTTTCAGTGGGGGACAACAGTTGGAAACGACTGCTAATACCGCATAACGTGCCAAAGAGGCATCTCTTGGGTACCAAAGATTTATCGCTGAAAGATGGGCTCGCGTCTGATTAGATAGTTGGTGAGGTAACGGCCCACCAAGTCGACGATCAGTAGCCGGACTGAGAGGTTGATCGGCCACATTGGGACTGAGACACGGCCCAGACTCCTACGGGAGGCAGCAGTGGGGAATATTGGACAATGGGGGAAACCCTTATCCAGCGACGCCGCGTGAGGGAAGAAGGTTTTCGGATTGTAAACCTCTGTCAGTGGGGACGATAATGACGGTACCCACGGAGGAAGCCACGGCTAACTACGTGCCAGCAGCCGCGGTAATACGTAGGTGGCAAGCGTTGTCCGGAATTACTGGGTGTAAAGGGAGCGTAGGCGGGATATTAAGTCAGAAGTGAAAATTATGGGCTCAACTCATAACCTGCTTTTGAAACTGATATTCTTGAGTGAAGTAGAGGCAAGCGGAATTCCTAGTGTAGCGGTGAAATGCGTAGATATTAGGAGGAACACCAGTGGCGAAGGCGGCTTGCTGGGCTTTTACTGACGCTGAGGCTCGAAAGCGTGGGGAGCAAACAGGATTAGATACCCTGGTAGTCCACGCCGTAAACGATGATTACTAGGTGTGGGGGGACTGAACCCTTCCGTGCCGGAGTTAACACAATAAGTAATCCACCTGGGGAGTACGACCGCAAGGTTGAAACTCAAAGGAATTGACGGGGGCCCGCACAAGCAGTGGAGTATGTGGATTAATTCGATGCAACGCGAAGAACCTTACCAGGTCTTGACATCAAGTGCAAGTCCCAGAGATGGGATCCTCTCTTCGGAGACACGAAGACAGGTGGTGCATGGTTGTCGTCAGCTCGTGTCGTGAGATGTTGGGTTAAGTCCCGCAACGAGCGCAACCCTTATGATTAGTTGCTACGCAAGAGCACTCTGATCAGACTGCCGTTGACAAAACGGAGGAAGGTGGGGATGAGGTCAAATCATCATGCCCCTTACGACCTGGGCCTCACACGTACTACAATGGCGTTTAACAAAGAGCAGCAAAACCGCGAGGTGGAGCAAATCTCCAAAAAACGTCTCAGTTCGGATTGTAGGCTGCAACCCGCCTGCATGAAGTCGGAATTGCTAGTAATCGTAGATCAGCATGCTACGGTGAATACGTTCCCGGGCCTTGTACACACCGCCCGTCAAACCATGAGAGTTGGCAACACCCGAAGCCTGTAGCTTAACCGCAAGGACGGCGCAGTCGAAGGTGGGGTCGATGATTAGGGTTAAGTCGTAACAAGGTAGCCGTATCGGAAGGTGCGGCTGGATCACCTCCTTTCTAAGGAAGACGACGAATGAACACGACATTCGGACAAGGAGAAAAATTCAAGATACTGTTCAATTTTGAGGGAGCAGCAGGCTAAAACTTAAAACGGGGGTTTAGCTCAGCTGGGAGAGCACCTGCTTTGCAAGCAGGGGGTCAAGGGTTCGATTCCCTTAATCTCCACCAAGAAGGGCGCATAGCTCAGGTGGTTAGAGCGCACGCCTGATAAGCGTGAGGTCGATGGTTCGAGTCCATTTGTGCCCACCAAAAAAATAGATGTTCCTGAGACTTCAAATGTTAAAGGAACAGAAACTGTTCTTTGAAAATTGAATAACGAAACAACAAAGAGGAAACAATTAGCAAAAAGTAAATATCCAAAGAAAATGGGTATAAAACAATTTCTAATTCTTCTGTTGGTTTAAATCAAGATTTTAAACTAATGAAACAAGACATAATTCTGCGAAGGTTAAGCTAATAAGAGCGCAGGGAGGATGCCTTGGCATCAGGAGCCGAAGAAGGACGCGGTAAGCTGCGAAAAGCTGCGGGGATTGGCAAGCACGAAACGATCCGCAGATATCCGAATGGAGAAATCCGCATAGGGTCAAGCCTATGCATCATTAACTGAATAAATAGGTTAATGAGGGGAACCGCCCGAACTGAAACATCTAAGTAGGGCGAGGAAAAGAAATCAACCGAGATTCCGTAAGTAGTGGCGAGCGAAAGCGGAGAAGGCTAAACCGTGAGGAGCAATCCTTGCGGGGTTTAGGACCGCATTTAGCACAACAAGCTTTAGTCGAACAGCATGGGAAGGCTGGCCGAAGAGGGTGAGAGACCCGTAGACGAAAGGGCGAGTTGGTGAGCGGTATCCAAAGTACCGCGGGACACGTGAAATCCCGTGGGAAGATGGGGGGACCATCCTCCAAGCCTAAATACTACCTGATGACCGATAGCGAAGAGTACTGTGAAGGAAAGGTGAAAAGCACCCCGGGAGGGGAGTGAAAGAGAACCTGAAACCCTGTGCTTACAAGCACTTAGAGCACGTCAAAGTGTGATAAGGTACCTATTGTAGAATGGTCCGGCGAGTTATTGTATGCAGCGAGGTTAAGCAGTTAAGCTGCGGAGCCGAAGTGAAAGCGAGTGTTAACCCACGAAATAGTTGCATGCAATAGACCCGAAACCGAGTGACCTATCCATGCCCAGGTTGAAGTTGAGGTAAAACTCAATGGAGGACCGAACCGACCCCCGTTGAAATGTTGGCGGATGAGGTGTGGATAGCGGAGAAATTCTAATCGAACTCGGATATAGCTGGTTCTCCCCGAAATAGTTTTAGGACTAGCCTTGTATTAGATTATCGGAGGTAAAGCACTGACTGAGCTAGGGGCCGAGAGGTTACCGAACTTTATCAAACTAAGAATGCCGAATAATCGATGTGCAGGAGTCAGACTGTGTGAGATAAGTCTCATAGTCGAAAGGGAAAGAGCCCAGACCTACAGCTAAGGTCCCAAAGTATATTTAAGTGGAAAACGATGTGGAATTGCAAAAACAACCAGGATGTTGGCTCAGAAGCAGCCACACATTCAAAGAGTGCGTAATAGCTCACTGGTCGAGTGATTCTGCGCGGAAAATTTAACGGGGCTAAAATATACACCGAAGCTTAGGCTTGTACCTTATGGTACAGGGGTAGGGGAGCGTCGTATGAGGGGCGAAGTCATAGCGGAAGCGATGGTGGACTTCATACGAGTGAGAATGCCGGAATGAGTAGCGAGAATTATGTGAGAATCATAATGGCCGAAAGCCTAAGGTTTTTGGAGGAAGGTTCGTCCGCTCCAAGTAAGTCGGAAGCTAAGGTGAGGCGGAAACGCGTAGCCGATGCACAAACGGTTGAAATTCCGTTACCGCAGAAAGATTTAAGCAAGGGGACACACTGAAAGTGACTGAGCCGGTCGATGGTTGAGCCGGTCGAAAGGGAACGAAAACAAGTAGTGAAGCAGTCATGGCAGGTGGCGAGAAAAGCCTTGTGTATATCTTATGTGTCCGTACCGCAAACCGACACAGGTAGGTAGGAAGAGAATTCTAAGGCCAACGGGAGAAGGGTAGTTAAGGAACTCGGCAAAATGTCCCCGTAACTTCGGAATAAGGGGAGGTTTCTACGGAAACCCGCAGAGAATAGTCCCAGGCGACTGTTTATCAAAAACACAGCTCTATGCTAAATCGAAAGATGACGTATATGGGGTGACGCCTGCCCGGTGCCGGAAGGTTAAGAGGAGGAGTGAGAGCTCTGAATTGAAGCCCCGGTAAACGGCGGCCGTAACTATAACGGTCCTAAGGTAGCGAAATTCCTTGGCAGGTAAGTTCTGTCCCGCACGAATGGCGTAACGATCTGGGAGCTGTCTCAACTGCCCACCCGGCGAAATTGTAGTACCGGTGAAGATGCCGGTTACCCGCGACTAGACGGAAAGACCCCATGGAGCTTTACTGTAGCTTAATATTGGATTTCGATATTTCATGTACAGGATAGGTGGGAGACAGGGAAGCACAGGCGTCAGCTTGTGTGGAGTCAACCTTGGGATACCACTCTTGAAGTGTTGGAATTCTAACCTGCGGCCATGAATCTGGTCGGGGGACAGTTTTAGGTGGGCAGTTTGACTGGGGCGGTCGCCTCCAAAAGAGTAACGGAGGCGCTCAAAGGTTAGCTCAGCATGGACGGAAACCATGCTTTTGAGTGTAAACGCAAAAGCTAGCCTGACTGCAAGAGTGACGGCTCGAGCAGGAACGAAAGTTGGAGTTAGTGATCCGGTGGTATGTGAATGGAAATGCCATCGCTCAACGGACAAAAGTTACCCTGGGGATAACAGGCTGATCTCCCCCAAGCGTCCACAGCGACGGGGAGGTTTGGCACCTCGATGTCGGCTCGTCACATCCTGGGGCTGTATTCGGTCCCAAGGGTTCGGCTGTTCGCCGATTAAAGTGGCACGCGAGCTGGGTTCAGAACGTCGTGAGACAGTTCGGTCCCTATCTGTCGTGGGCGAAGGATATTTGAAAGGCGCTGTCCCTAGTACGAGAGGACCGGGATGGACGCACCTCTGGTGCACCAGTTGTCACGCCAGTGGCACAGCTGGGCAGCTAAGTGCGGATCGGATAAACGCTGAAAGCATCTAAGCGTGAAGCCGTCCTTAAGATAAGATATCCCACTCTAAATGAGTTAAGACCCCTTGTAGACTACGAGGTTGATAGGTTCAAGGTGTAAGCGTTGTGAGACGTTCAGCCAGCGAATACTAATCGGTCGAGGGCTTATCCTTCAAAAGAGAAATATGTCTTGTATCTTTGGTTTCGTTGTTCAATTTTGAGAGAATAGTTTCAAGCTTTTCTCTTAGTCGGTGTTTATTGTGACGAGGTTCCACCTGTTCCCATTCCGAACACAGTAGTTAAGCTCGTTTGCGTCGAAAATACTTGGCTGGTGACGGCCTGGGAAGATAGATAATGCCGGCATCAATCAAAAAGCACCTTGTGTGCTTTTTGTATTATGCACCTTTAGCTCAGTTGGTAGAGCAACTGACTCTTAATCAGTGGGTCCAGGGTTCGAGTCCCTGAAGGTGTACCATACCGCCCCAAGGCGTTTATTAGAGGGTAGACGCGTTGTCTATCCTCAATATGTATGGCCCGTTGGTCAAGCGGTTAAGACGGCGGCCTCTCACGCCGCAAACATGGGTTCGATTCCCGTACGGGTCACCATCTTTCACTGACAAAAAAGATATTATGCCCACAAGCGGCTGTACAAAGCCATTTGTGGGCATAAATCTTGCCGAAAACAGGATTGCTCTTCCGTAGATTTTTTCGAGGGAAAAATGGATTCGAACTCTCCCAAAAAATATTTAACAAATTTTTCCAATTTAAACTGTACAAAATATCCAACATGCCTGTGAATGATTTCTCACCGCCGAGAAGTTAATCACAGGCATTTTTTTATTGCAAGGGAAACTGACAAAATAGATTTTTGGGTGATTTGAACTCAAGCACATAAAATTTTTACATCGTTTTTTATATATTATCAACAAAGCCTGTGAGCAGACAGAAACTGCTTACAGGCTTTTTTTATTTCAGAAAAAAGGAGTAGAACCATGTTATTCATTACCAACCCTCGCCTCCGAAAGCTTGAGGCTTTCATGCAAGAGGTGCCAAATTTTCCTCCCAAAGGTGCAAAGGTCGATTTTGACAAGCTTGAAGATGAAATCCTGCTGTTTGAGATCGAAAATGTTATTGTCAACGTTAAGCCGCCCGATGAAAATTTAAATACAGGAAAGGACAACACTATGAAATTCATAAACGAAAAACACCGCAGTACCTTTTTAAATGAGGCGAAAAAGCAAAGCCTCAAAAACTACAAGATTATCGCAGCATTGTACCTGCTTACAGCGGACGAGAAGCTGTGGGACACCGCAAAAGGCTCTATCGGAAAAGACGATATTGTTTTTGACAATATTCACCTTAAAAACGGAAGTGAAAACGCTTATGCTCTTTACTGCGCTGCAAAGGATTTGTACAATGGCAGCCGACACCTTTCCATTGACGATATAGCGGACGGCAGCATTATAAAAAACAAGGTTTTCAGCTTAATTTGCAACTCAATGCTGATTAAGAGAAAAGGGCTTGCGGCGGTGAATGCAATGAAAATTTGCGGCTGCGGCGAAGAAGAAAATTAATCGTAAATTGGAGGTAAGCATATGATTAAAGCAACAATTCAAAACAGCCCGTACTGTACGGAGATGACATTCCCGTGTACGGAAAAGGAGCTTTCGGAAAAGCTCGGTGAGATCGGCATTGACAAGGATCACTTGTCTCCTACAGGTATGGTAATAGATATTGAACCTGCGGAACTGTCGATGCTGACAGACTGCGAGGTGAGCCTCGATGCGCTGAATTATCTCGGAAAGCGAATGGACGGCATGGACCAGTTGGAGCAAAGGCAGTTTTTGGCAGTGCTGTCCTGTGATGATTTGAATATCAATTGGGGCTTGAAAAACATTATCAACCTTACATACAACCTTGCAAGGTTCACGTTGATTGAGGATACCGACGCTCCCGAAAAAATCGGCCTTACACATATGCTCAATATTCGCGGCGCACTTTCGGAAGCTGAGTATAACGATTATGATTGGCTTGCCGACGAGGGCATAAAGCTGTTAGAATCCGGGAAAGGGATTGATACCGAGTACGGGAAGCTGTACGTCAACGAGGAAATCCCCTTTGACGAGGTGTTTGACGGAAAAACCTTTCCTCCCTATTATTGCTCGCCTGATGCGTTAGCCGCCGTTGAAATAAGCTATGACGGGAATATAGAATCGGTCGAATTGCCTTGTGAAGAGATTGCAATAAAAAAGGCACTTTTTAGGCTCGGTGCAGATAATATTTCGGATTGCGGCATTGAGGTTGATTTGTATGATCTTGACGGAAACCGGATTGATACGGCTAAGAGCTTTGAGCAAAGCAAGGACGTTTTTGGGCTTAATAATATGTTGAAGTCCGAGGACTTCAACGTTAAGCATGAGCCTCCCAAAAGTATATTCTATTGGGAAATGTCAAAGTGGCTGAGGGAA
>CATLBH010000044.1 GCA_949878745.1 uncultured Ruminiclostridium sp.
TCTATTTTCGCCTTCATTTTATTTCACCCTCCGGGTGCTGCTTTTGCAGCTGTTTTATATATCTATTATACTATATTTTTTGCCCGTTGGGTAGGTTTTTTTGAGGGTTTGTTTTGCGGATTAAGGTGTCAATCAAATCGGGCGGATTGATTTTTAAGAATTTTTGCATTTCGTTCCGTATATCGACCGTTCGTTCCGAAATCGACACAAAGCGACTTTTTTATGCTATAATATAAAAAACCAAAAAAGCAAAGAAAGGATACAGAAAGATGTCAAAAGAGACGGCAAAAAAAGCGTCGGCCTCCAAATGGCGCGGCGGCAAACAAAAGTATTCGCTTTTCAGCAATCTCAGGTATATCGGAACGGCGGTAAACAAAATCGACAGGTCGTTTTTGCCCTTTTTATTTTTGCTGACGGGCACTTCGGCGGTTATCGAACCAATGTGGTCGTTTTTTAACCGGGATATGGTCAATTTCGTGCTGTCGGAGGGGGAGCGTGAACGGCTGTTTTTTAGAATGGTGCTGATGATATTGTGCATAGTGTGCGTAATGATCTTCAATTCCCTGGCCAATAACAAAATATGGCGAAAGCAATACAGGAAAATAGTTTATAATTTTCATATGATGCTTGTGCGCAAGACCTTCGATACGGATTATGAAAATCTTGAGCGCCCCGAAACAAAGGATAAATACGAAAAGGCCAATATGGGCTCGGGCAACTTTGATCTGCTCTATCAAAGAGCGGCGGATCTTATAGGCCGAATCTTCACCATGCTCAGCTGGGGCGCAATACTCTGCACTCTTTCCCCGTGGCTTATACTGATAATCTTCGTGCCCACCTTCTTTTATTATGAAGCGATAAAATACAAAATAAAGTGGTTTAACAGGAATCAGGAAAAGTGGATTCCCATGGAAAGAAAAATAAACTATGTGAGAAGGGCCTCGCGGAATTTCGCCAACGCCAAGGACGTGCGGCTTTACAACATGGAGAGCTGGTTTCTTAAAAAAATGAAAGACTTTGCGGAGGAAAGGCTTTGGTGGTATAAAAAGCAGGGGACGTTGGAGTTTAAAAACGGCTTTGTCATGCTGGCGGTGGTAGCGGTGAGAGACATTCTTTCCTACGGCTTTATCGTGTTTAACGTGGTCGGCGGAAAGCTTACCGCGGGCGATTTTATGCTGTATTTTTCCTCGGTTTCGGCTATTGCCAACTCCTTTTACCGATTCCTTGACGATATGGCTAATATGGAGTGGCTGAACGTAATTTTTTCACAGTTTCGGGAGTTTATGGATATTCCCGACAAAAGCAACAGGGGGAAGGGAAAGCCTCTTCCCGAGGATAAATTCGATATACGCTTTGAAAACGTGTCCTATTCATTCGGGGGATCGGATGAGCCCACTCTTAAAAATCTTAATTTCACAATAAAGACTGGAGAAAAGATAGCGGTGGTGGGAAACAACGGAGCGGGAAAAACCACGCTTGTAAAGCTTATCTGCGGCATTTACCGCCCAACGGAGGGGGAAATATACGTTAACGGCACACCCATACGGGAATACAATCGTGACGAATATTACACCCTTATCGCGGCGGTATTTCAGGATATCCGCTTTATGCCCTCCACCATAGCGGAAAACATCGCTATGAGCGACCGATACGAGCGGGAGGACATTGATTTCGTTTTATCCCGTTCGGGGCTTAAGGAAAAGACCGACCTGCTCCCCGACGGGGCGGACACCTATCTTCTTAGGTCGGTTCACGACAGCGCCATTGACCTTTCGGGGGGAGAGGCTCAGAAGCTGGCTTTGGCGCGGGCATTGTACAAGCAGCGGCGGTTCGGGTCAAAGATACTGCTTTTAGACGAGCCAACCTCCGCTCTTGATCCCATAGCGGAGCAGAATATGTATCTTGAATACTCGAAATTCACAGAAAATAAAACCTCGGTGTTTATTTCCCACCGATTGGCCTCCACCCAATTCTGCGACAGGATCTTTTATCTTAAGAACGGGGAGATAACCGAAACGGGAAGCCACAGGGAGCTGTTGGAAAAAGGCGGGGAATACGCGGAAATGTTTAACCTCCAGAGTCAGTATTACAGGGACGAGGAAATAAAAGAAAAGAGAAAGGAAGCGTACGCCGATGAAATCTGAGAATGAGAAAAAGAACGTTTCGTTAAAGGAAAAAACCGCCCTACTTAAACGCGCCGTAAAGGATATTCACAGAATTTCTCCCGGATATCTGACTCAAAGATGCATAATCCAGTCGGTCCAGGCCATGGAGCAGTTTATACCCATCTGGCTTTCGGGTTTTATAGTGGACGGGATAAGCGGAGGAAAGCCCATAAAGGAGCTTATTGCCGTTATCGTGATATTTCTGGTGGCGGGGTTTTTGCTGCAAAGCGCTCAACAGTGTTTTCAGAAGCTGCTGATGGTGAAAATGCACAGGCTCAAATTTTATATGGATATAGATATAAACGAAAAAATACTTAATATGGATTACACCAAAATAGAGGACGCCGCCGTTCAGAGGGAAAACGACAAAGTCTCCTTGTTCAACAATAATTATTGGTGCGGGCTTCTTTATCAGGTGGGGGAATCGGTGTCCGGCTTCTGCGAGTGCGTTATTATGATAGCGGGCGCGCTGATAACCGCTTCCGATATTTTTACGAGAGTGTCCGCGGCTTCGGCGGGCGGCGGGATTATGGAGCACCTGGCCGCTCCTTTGGCGGCGGCGGTGATCATTCTGCTTATGATAATCGAAAATATAGGGGCAGGCAAAAAGATGAACGCCGACGAGACGATGTACAGCTCGGAAGAATATCTTTACCCCCAAAGAATAATAGATAATTATTTCGTCGAATACTGTGGAACATATCAGTCGGGAAAGGATATACGCCTTTACGGTCAGAAGGATTTTCTTATAAACAGGCTTATCGGGCTATGGGAAAAAAGAGACTTGGTATACGGGCGCGTGGACAGGCTTTGTATGAGAACGGACGCCGTCAATCAGCTTTTGTGGCTGGCGAGGACGGTAACGGTATACACGCTGGTAGGATTTAAGGCCATAACGGGATCGCTTTCCGCCGGCGAGGTGGTAAAGGACGTTCAAAGCTTTAACAGGCTATGGATGGGCATAAACGGCTTGGCGGGAGATATTACCCACCTGAACGGAATTTTGATTTATTTAAAAAGCATATATGATTTTCTCGATATGCCCGACGAAAAATATATGGGCACTATCCCCACCGAAAAAAGGGACGACAACGAATACGAATTTGAATTTAAACACGTATGGTTTAAATATCCCGGTTCGAAGCAGTTCGTGTTAAAGGATTTGAATTTAAAATGGAGAATAGGGGAAAAAATGGCGCTGGTGGGACGAAATGGCTGTGGCAAAACCACGCTGGTAAAGCTTTTGTGTCGGCTGTACGATCCTACCGAAGGTGAGATCACGTTAAACGGGATAGACATAAAAAAGTACAAATATGAGGACTATATGGCGCTGTTTTCGGTGGTGTTCCAGGATTCGAGAATGTTTTCCTTCAGCATTGCCGATAACGTGGCGGCAGGTGGGGAGCGCGACGAAGAGAGGATAGAGGAATGTGTCGTTCGGGCGGGGCTCGGCGACAGGCTAAGGGAAATGGAGAAGGGAATAAACACCTGTCTTTACAGGGATTTTGACGAAAAGGGAGTGGAGATATCCGGCGGAGAGGCGCAAAAGCTTTGTCTCGCCCGCGCCGTGTACAAGGGGGCGCCCTTTATCGTGCTTGACGAGCCCACCGCGGCTCTCGATCCGACCTCTGAGTACGATATTTATACGAAATTCAATGAAATCGTGGGGACAAGAACCGCCGTTTATATCTCCCACAGGCTTTCATCCTGTAAATTCTGCGATGATATAACGGTTTTGAAGGACGGGACTGTCGCGGAGAAGGGGTCACATGAAGAGCTGCTGAAAAAAGGCGGGGTGTACAGCGGGATGTGGAATGCTCAGGCGGAATATTACAAGGACAGCGGGTTGTACGAAAATCAGCGCGGAGGTAATGTATGAACAAGGTAAAGATAACAAAACCCACAAAGGAAAGACTTGAAGCGGCAAGAAAATGGCATCTTAATGAAAAAAAGCGTTCCAAATACGGAGTGGCGGGCAATATGCTTTATATTACCAAGGAAGCCTTTAAAAACTCCCGAGGGCTGTTTTTCGTTATGCTGGCGAGTACGGTTATGATAACCTTAAACTCCCTTTGCGTCGCCTTCACCGACAAGCTGGTGATAGAATTCGCGCTGAACGGGGAGGAAAGGCTGAGGTCGGGACTGATTGCGGCGGCGGTGATAGGCTTGGGACAATTGGCCTTGTTTTTGGTCAAGGTCTGCGATATGTATTCCTACACCATCGGAAAGTATGAGTTCGGCAGCCGGTTTTCCGAAAGGCTGATGCGCAAGAAAATGTACCTTCCCTACGAAAAAACCGAGGACCCGAAAATAAACGATATGCTTCAAAAATCATGCGCCGCCGTCGGCGTTATCCCTTCGGCTTTTGACAATATAAGGGATACGGCGGTGTCGGCTTTGAAAATAGCCTCCTTCGGCGGTATTCTTTCGATGCTGAACCCGCTTCTGATATTGGTTATCGCCGCCCCAGCCGTGGCGAGGTACTATATAAACAAGCATAAGATGCAGTGGGTGTGGAATATGGCGGACAACTGGCAAACCTACGATCGTCAGCTTTCCTACGTCACCTCAATAGGCACCGATTCGGATTTTAGCTCGGCGAAGGATATACGCATATTCGGAATGCAGCTTTGGCTTGAAAAAATATTCAAAAAAATATTCGAAAAGCGCTTAGGCTGGTATGAGCAGCAGGACGAGTGGAGCTATCGCCATAATATTTTGGGGCAGTTAGTGGCCTTCGCAGGAAACTTGGCAGCCGACCTTTACGTGATTTGGTTGGTTATAGGCGGACATATAGGGGCGGGGGAGTTCGTTCTGTACTTTAACTCAATATTTATGCTGTCGGAGGCGGTGAAAAGCTGGTGCGACAAATTCAGCGCCTATCAGTGGTTTTCCAACAACATAAGCTATACAAGAGAATACTTGGATTTAAAGGACCAGTCAAGTGCCCCCAAAGGGAAAAAAATACCCGAGGGGGAGTGTGAAATAGAGTTTAAAAACGTGAGCTATACTTATTCGGGAGCGAAAGGGCCCACCATAAAAAACGTTTCCTTTAAGCTGAACAAGGGTGAACGGCTGGCGCTGGTGGGGCTTAACGGAGCGGGGAAAACCACGCTTATAAAGCTTATGTGCGGCCTTTACGAGCCGACGGAGGGGGAAATATTTTTAAACGGAATAAACATAAGCGAATACAATCCCTTGGAATACTTAAAGCTTTTCGGCACCGTGTTTCAGGATATCGGAGCGCTGCCCGTCACCGTGGCGGAAAACGTTTCGGGGAGAAGGGCGGAGGAAACCGACTTCGAAAGGGTTTACGACTGTATGAAAAAGGCGGGGATTTACGAAAAGATTATGTCCCTCCCTCAAAAGGAAAACACGCGGCTTTGCAAGACCGTTTACGACAACGCCACCGAGCTTTCGGGGGGACAGGCGCAAAAGCTGGCTCTGGCCAAGGCTTTGTACAAGGACGCGCCGATACTGCTACTTGACGAGCCTACCGCCGCCCTCGACCCCATCGCGGAGCAGGAAATGTATCTCAGCTACTCCCGTTTCGCGGAGAACAAGTCCAGCGTTTTTATTTCTCACCGATTAGCCTCCACCCGCTTTTGCGACAGAATTTTGCTTATAGCGGAGGGGCAAATTGCCGAGGAGGGGACCCACGGCGAGCTGATGAAACTTAACGGGAATTACGCCAAGCTTTTTAATATTCAGAGCAGCTATTACGAGGACGGCGGGGCAAAGGAGGCGGAAAAAAATGACCTTTAAAGAGAAAACCGCGCTTATAAAGCGGGGGCTTAAGCTCACCGAGGAGATGGACGGAGGGCGGACGGCGCGGATCAGCGCGGGAAAAGCGCTTCATGTGGTACAGGATTTTTTGCATATTTTTATTGTGTCCAAGCTGATCGACATGGTGGAAAAATACAGTCCGTGGCCCGACATACTGCTTTTTACGGTGATAACCGCCGTGGCGGAGCTGGCGATATTTATCGCGCTTCAGACCCTTGACATACGGAAGGACTGTCACCAATTCACTTATGATACAAACAAGAAAAAAAGGCTTTGGGATAAAATCATAAGCATGGATTATGTGCATATTGAAAATCCCGATACTTATATCGCCTATCACCGCGCAATGCAGGGAATGGCGCGGTCCCAAAGGTTTATATACAGCTTTCTGGAAATGGCGGCGGGGGTTGTTTCCGCGGTTGTGGCTATAATCATAATAGCGCCGCTCGCCTTCAGAAGCGGTGGGGGCAGCCGGGGCGAAGGCTTCATGGGGTTCTTAAGCTCGCCTTGGGGTATGGCGGCCGCGGCGGGGGCGGTTATAGTCATAGAGGTGGCCAGAGGGCTTTATAACGGCAAAAGAGGATACATGCAGATCAGCCAAGCGAATAACAACAGGGAGGTTTTGCAGAACGACAGGAAGGCAAGCTACTACCTGGAAAATATAACCCGCAATTACCGAAACGGCAAGGACTGCCGCGTTTACGACGAGAGGGAGCTTATAGCGGGGGAGTATAGGCGTTGTGTTAAAGGCAACGTGAAATACTTTAAGAAATATATGTGGAAGATATGCGAGATAAACGCGGTGGTGAGCTTTCTTGTGTTAGCCTCAAGCGTAATAATGTACGGCTTCGCGGCGGCAAGAGCGATAAGCGGGATTCTGACGGTGGGAGAGATAGTGAGCTTCGTAATGTATTTCGACAGGATACGTCAGGGAATAAGCAGCGTTACCAACGGCATTGGAAATATGTCGGTGGACATCGATTTTGTGGGCTACGCCTTCGACTTTCTGGACATTCCCGACGAAAAGTACAAGGGTACTATCCCCACCGAAAAGCGGGACGACAACGAATATGAGTTTGAGTTCAGACACGTGTGGTTCAAGTATCCCAATTCAGAGGAGTACGCCCTTAAGGATATCTGTCTTAAGTGGAGGATAGGGGAAAGAATGGCGCTGGTGGGGAAAAACGGCTGCGGCAAGTCCACCCTGATAAAGCTTTTGTGCCGTCTGTACGACCCTTCCGAGGGGGAGATCACCTTAAACGGAATAGATATCAGAAAATATCAGTACGATGATTACATGGCGCTGTTCTCGGTGGTGTTTCAGGATTCGGAGCTGTTTTCCTTCAGCGCGGCGGAAAACGTGGCCTGCGACGCCGATTACGACGGGGAAAGGGTAAAGGAGTGCGTAATAAAGGCGGGGGTGGGGGACAGGCTTTTGAAAACGGAAAATGGGATAGAAAGCTGTCTTTACAAGGATTTTGACGATTGCGGCATCGAGATTTCGGGAGGAGAGGCGCAGAAGCTTTGTCTGGCCAGAGCGATTTACAAGGGGGCGCCCTTTATCGTGCTGGACGAGCCTACGGCTTCTCTTGACCCGATTTCGGAGTATGAGATTTATACTAAGTTTAACGAAATCGTGGACACGAAAACGGCGGTTTATATCTCCCACCGATTGGCCTCCTGCCGTTTTTGCGATGAGATAACGGTTATGGAGGAGGGAAGTATTGCGGAAAGAGGGGGGCACGAGGAGCTGTTAGAGAAAAAGGGCGTGTATTACGGGCTTTGGGAGGCGCAGGCGGAGTATTATACCGATAAACAGATTGACCAAGGAAAAGGACAGCGTCGGAGAACCGTTTAAATTCGGGAGTTTTCAAGCAGTTTTAAAAAAATAAAAGGCTTAAAATCAAACGTTTCAATGCCCTCATAAAGTAAAAAGCGAATATCAGATTCTGTCCGCGCCTATCAAAAGCCGTTCCATACAGCAAAAAATTTCTTTTCCCTTCATAATATTCCATTTACGGATTTCTTCCTCCGTTTTTTCCACTAAGGATACAAATACCTTTTCGGAGCACTCCAGAGCAACCGAGTAGGCTTCGAAAACGCAGTTTTTTTTGTAATGCCTGTTCAGGAAAAACACATCGGTGGCCTGTTCGAGAACGGTATAATAAAGCTCTCGGGTATTGGCGTCCCACTTGGCTGCCTGTTCCTCGTACGGAATTATACAGTATAGCTTTACAGTCGGGTCGTCTCTCATAATATGAATAACGATTTCGGCGGCCCACAGGTCAACGCCTTGTTCGCATACGCAGTAAAAAATTCTTACTCCGTCTTTATAGGAGTCGCTTATGTACTGAGCCAGCTGAAGTTTTAAAGCGATACACTTGTAGCTTGATGTGTCGAAGCCGAAGCTGAATTTATGAAGAGGTGAAGAAATAAAAGTACAGGCGTTTTTAACCATATTTTTTTCCTTTCTTAGCAATTTTCACATATTTCGATTTTGTCCGTTGGAATTTCGATATATTGTACCGATTGCTCTCATTTTACCGCAATATTTTGTTTTTTTCAAGTAGTTTTTGTAATAAAAATCAAAAAATTTTTAAAAAAACGCAAACCCGCATCGGAAGCGGGTTTGCGTGACATATAAGGGAGAGGTCGGCTTGAAAAAAATAAGCTAATATGTGAAAAACGGTAAAAACGAGAAAAAATATGTCGAAAAATGAGAGCGTTTTGGCTACATAAATCGTTAAAATACGACAAAATTTTCTTTTGCATTATATTCCAACTAAGTTGAAATTACACACTAAACAATATGTTTCAAATTAATCGCTGAAATATTTCATTTAAATTAATATCAATCCCTTTTTAACTGACGCAATACTCACAGTTTAAAAAGGGATTATTGTTAAAAAAGTATTATTCACCTTCCGCGGAGTTTATAACCAAAACGTCCCCTTCGGTAAACACGGTTCTCCCTCTCGGGATGATTACCTTGTCTCCCCGCTTTATAAGCACCACCAGATTGCCGTTGTCGGGCGGAAGACGGGACAGCATAAGGCCGCAGTATTGACTTTCCTTTGTAACGTTGATTTCGGTGAAGTTTATGCGGGTACTGTCGTTTATCGCGGGAGCACAGAGCACGGCCGTATCGCCCGCTCTCAGCTGGGTAAAGCCCTTGGGGACTATTCTTTTGCTTCTTCTTATCACCATTGCCACAAGCGTTTCCGGGGGAAGGCTGATATCCTTTATCTGTTTTCCTTCCCAGCGGTCACCTTCGTTTATGTTAATTTTAATAAACTGGACGGGAAGCTCTTCGGAATAGTCGTTAAAGGTGGTCATAACGTTGTTGGTATCGTCTATCATATTAAGCTTTCGTGCAAAGGCGGGGATAAGGGAGCCTTGAAACAGGAGGGAAAACAGAACGGTAATGAATACGGTATGAAATAGGTCGTATTCCTTAAACTCGGTGGCCGCCGTAGACATAATGGCAAAAACAACGGAGGCCACGCCGCGAAGCCCCGACCATGAGACAAGCAGCATTTGATTTAACTTGCAGCGGAATGGGGCGAGTATGCCGAAAACGGAAACCGGCCGCGCTATAAAGGTCATAAACAGCGCTATAAGTATTCCCGGCAGCACCACCTCGGGCAGCTTGGAAGGGAAGGACAGCAGACCAAGCATAAAGAACACCAGCATTTGCAGCAAACCCGTCACGCCGTCAAAGAAATGAACAAGATTTCTTTTTCCGGGTATGGGTCGGTTCCCCAAAAAAATACCCACTATGTAGGCGCTCAGGTAGCCGTTTCCCCCCAACACGGCCGGAGCCGCGTAGGCAAGCAGCGCTATCGCCACCATATAAACGGAGTCAAGACCTGCGGCGCTGAACGTTACTTTTTTAAGTATAAGCCACGCCAAAACCGCGATCAGCGCCCCGAGGGCGGCGCCGATAAAAAGCTGTTTAAAAAGCATCAGCGCCATATCCGAGGCGGAGCCCGCGTTTTGCATAAACGACAGGACGATCATGGTCATCATATACGCGAAGGGGTCGTTGCTTCCGCTTTCCACTTCCAGGAGGGAAGCGGTATTGTATTTTAGATTAAGCTTTTTTCCGCGAAGTATGGAAAAGACGGTGGCGGCGTCGGTGGAGCCGAGACAGGCGCCTATTAGCATTCCCCCCACAATGTCCATACCCAGAGCAAGGTAGCAGAATACGCCGGTGAGCAGGGCGGTTATCACCACACCGAAGGAGGACAGAAGAAGAGATTTCAGGGCGACCGGCTTTGCTTTATGCCAGTTGGTGCCGAATCCGCCGTAGAACATAATAAAGATAAGGGCAACGGAGCAGCCGGTTTCGGCTAAGCTATAGTCTTCAAAGGGAATTTTGAAAATTCCGTCCGAGCCGAAGAGCATTCCCACTCCTATAAAAACAAGGAGCATGGGGATTCCGAATTTCCCGGAAATGCGGTTGGCAAAGATACAGACCAGAATTACTATTGCGGTTATCAGAATTATTATGTTCAATGTCGCGGCCTCCTATTTTTATGTATATATTAAATATAACATATTTTCAGGAGTTTTTCAAGTTAAATTATTGAATTATCACGTCATATTGCTCCAGCCAATACTCCAGCTGTATCATATAAGCGAACATCTGCGGTGTGGCCATCAGCTGACCGTACCAATTCTTGTTGAACGCCCTTCCCTCCGTTTCTTCAAGCTCCGCGAGCTTTTTCCCGTCCATTATCTCAAAAAGGCGGCAGTCGGGTTTTTTAAGAAGCGCGCCGAATT
The DNA here is from genome assembly GCA_949878745.1 of uncultured Ruminiclostridium sp. Lineage (GTDB taxonomy): Bacteria > Bacillota > Clostridia > Oscillospirales > Ruminococcaceae > Ruminiclostridium_E. Next base: position 10,737 of record CATLBH010000044.1, read on the forward strand.
TTTCCAGCATAAGCTTCATATAGTCGGGGTTATGCGTTTTGGGATAAGGCGACTTTTTGCGCCAGGCCACGTCTTTGGGGAGCACTTTTTCCGACGCGGAGCGCACAATGCCTTTTTCCCTTCCGTTCAGGAATTTTATTTCGGGGGGGATATTATAGGCGTACTGGGCTATCCTGTGATCGCAGAAGGGTACTCTTACCTCCAAACCGTGCGCCATGGAGCATCGGTCTTTTCTTGTGAGCAATGTCTGCATAAACCAGTAAAAGTTCAGCATAAACATTTCCCGCATTTTAACCTGTTCGGGGGTATCGGTGTCCAGCCGAGGTGCTTTTTGAGCGGTCTGTCTCGCAAGGCTTTCCACATATTCCACGGGTGAAACATTGCGGCAAAGATCATGGCGTATTAAGGAGTAGCGCTCGGAATTGGCGCCTGCCCAGGGGAAGCCGGGACGGTTCAGCATTTCTTTGTTGCTGAACCAGGGGTAGCCGCCAAAGATTTCGTCGGCGCACGCATTATAACAATTATACAAATACCTATTCCTTTGGCAATTTAGGAAAAAGCAATAAAGTAAAATCATCGGTGGAGGCACCTTTAAAGGCTCCGCTTTTTTCTTTTGTGTAAACTCCTTTGGCAATTATAGCCTTTAGCATTTCATTTTTTGCGGCGGCAGAATCAAGCGTATCATATACTTTTAAAAGGTGTTCAATGCGGGGTATGAATTTTTCGCGCTGTAAAGTTTCGTTGGCTAAAATTTGTCTGTTTTCCAAAATGGCTTTATATTCCTTTTTGGCGTCTTCCAGACGTTTGGTTACGGAAGCGGAGCGGGCGGAAAACTGTTCGGGCGTATAGACTTTTTGTTCCAAAAGGTCATACATATTATCCAGCTGTTTTTCAAGGGTGTCTATTTTCTTTTTGGTTTGTTCTATCGTTTTTTCGAGGATTTCACCGCCGGATCTTGCGGAAAGATTTTGCTCGTTATTTTTCCATTTGATTTTGTATTCGTCGACCCAATCCTTGAGTATTGACAACACCTTTTTTTCCACAAGCAATAAAGGCGACGATACGTTGTCACAGTATCGGTAGTGGCAAACCAGATAAGGCGGTTTGTCGGGAGTAGTTGGGTTTCGCAAGGTCATTTTATGCCCGCATTTTGAGCAAACGATCAGTCCGGCGAGAGGGGACTTGATTTCTTTTTTGTATCCTACCGGAGGCGGAGGCAGGGACTTAAGTGTTTCCTGAGCCTTATCAAAAATATCTTGGGGGATAATGGCTTTGTGTAAGCCGTCTGACAATATGCAGTTTTCGTCTAAGCTTATGGGGCGGCTTCCGGATATCTTGCCGTCAACGGTGATTTTCTTCACCTTTCGATATCCCCAGCGGATTTTTCCCGCATATATGGGATTGGATATTATATCCCGAAGGGCTTCTTTCCCCCAATATTCGTGTCGGTAGGGTTTGACGCCGATGTCGTTCAGTTTTTTGGCAATTCCTCCGAGACCGAGCCTTTTTCCGTCAAGTCCGTTTATGTACCAGTCAAAAATATTTTTTATCACTTCTGCCTGTTCGGGGATAATTTGAAGGGTATAGCCTTTATCGTTGGGTATTTTGATTTTTTCGTATCCGTAAGGGGCGGTGCTTGCTATATATTTTCCCTCTTTTGCCGCCGCCGCTCTTCCGCGCTGGAGACGACGGTTTATCGTTTTATACTCACGCCGCGACATAAACAGGCCGAATTCAAAATATTCCTCGTCAAATTCGTTGTTTGGGTCGTAGGTTTTTGTTGGAGTAATTATTTTGGTATCGGACAGCTTAAAGGTCTGGGCTACAATTCCCTGATCTATCGTGTCGCCGCGGGCAAGCCTTTCAACCTCTATAACAAGCACGCCGTCATATAGCCCCTGTTCTACGTCGGTTAAAAGCTGCTGCATTTGCGGACGGGCGGCTATACTTTCACCGGATACTATTTCCTGATAGATTTTTGTTATTTGAAGATTGTTTCTTTCCGCATAGTCAAGGAGTATTCTCTTATGCCTCGCGAGGGTTTCACCTTCGCCGTGGGCTTCGGCTTCGGAGTCTTTGCGGGATTTTCGGAGGTAAATGGCATGGGTGGGCATATGCGGACTCCTTTCTTTTGTAAAAGATTTTTCCTTTTACGTAATTTTGTATGTATTACAATGGTATATGGATGAACACAAAAAGTTATTTGTCGTCAATTTATAATAGGAGTTTCATCCTTATTGTTCCTTTAGTTAGAGTGTATCCCATCTGAATTATACTGTGTTATTAAATTAAAAATACTCTCGGATTCGTAACGCCCCTGATGGTGGGGAAACTACTATCGAGAGTAAACGTTCAAAACTTTAGTTCACATATACACTATACTCATAGGTTCGTTAAAAATCAAATCTTTTAATTAAAGCTTATAAAAATTGTAAAAATTTTTACCATTCCAAAAAGGTGTGTAACCTTTGTGGGCATTCACTTACAGTTTTAATAACATCTCTTGTTTTTTATTCTGAAATTCATCATCAGTAATTATTCCTTTATCCCTAAGTTCAGCTAATCGTTCGATTTGTGAAATAATATCTGGTTTTTGATTTGTGTCGGTTTTGTTAAAACTCACGTTATTGTTTTCAGCAGCCTTTTTTTTGACCACATAAAAAGCTCTTGAAGGTATTGCATCATAATTACGCTATTTGTAAACAGTTTCACAGCGAAATAAAAACTGATATGGGAATTGAGCGTTTACCCAGCGGAAAGTTCGATACCAATGCACTAATTTTAAAGCTAAGTATGATCGCATACAATATTTTGCGAATAATAGGCACGCAAGCATGAAAAAACATGATATGTCAATACGGCACAAAACCGTAAAGCATCGCAGAATACACACGGTTATTGAAAGGCTGATGCTTATTGCAGGGCATTTGACTGTTCATTCAAGAAAAGTTTTTTGGCGCTTGGACGCAGCAGTCCGTGGGCATATACTTTCGTTAGAATATTTGGGGCGTTGGCAGAGATTTGATTTATATTCTCGACTCTGGACTCTGCTTTGCTGTGCCTTGTTTTACTGTTTTTTGGTTGTTTTCTCTTATTTTATGTCATATGTTTTGACAAATTAGCGTTTGTTTTTTTCTTTGGATATTTTTTTGAGTTTTGCGGATTCAGGATCTGTATAAATTGAAACAGAGGATAAGTATAAATACCTCTCTTCCTTGTGGGTATTATTGCCATTTACACGGTTTAATATTCAGACTCGATTTTTTGTTAATTATATCATATCGAATATAAAAATTCAACTTAAGGAGCAAAAAGAAGAATGGCATCAAAAAATTCTTCAATTAGATAAAATACTTGAACAAAGGTTTATTAAAATTTTAAAAAAAATGACTTAAAGTTCTTGTACAAATGGAGAAGCAAGGACTTAGCTAAAGCAACAGGGTATAAGGTCAGTACGATTTACGCCTGCATAAACGTGCAAAGGGATAGTGAAGCTGTCGAAAATGCTATTTCTGTTGCTTTGGGTATTGAGAGGTAAAGAAAGGTGGCGAAAATATTTTACTCAATCTAAAAATTGAAGCATTCAAACGCAAAGTTTCACTTGCAAAAATAAGTAGTTTTCTTGGAATTTGCACAAAAAGAATGTCTGAAAAGGTTCAGGAGAAGACACAGTTTACCCGAACAGAAATGTATAAAATCCATACGGAATTTTTTTCGAGACAGATTTTTATTATCTTTTCCGTTCGGATAAAGAGGGAAGTGAAAAATAAGCAACTGTACAAACCACTCCGGCATAAAATGTATAAAAATATAACAGAAAAGAGGTAAAAATCATGGGGAGAAAGGTTGAACCGCCCAAAATGGGGCATATCGTGAAAGAGTGGTATGACGGTAACACTCACTGCATCATTTGCGATGATTATTGTCGTGATACAACACCAGAGGAAGTTGAGGCTATTCTTGATCGTATCGCCGACATTGCCTATCCGAATTTGTATGCGCAGGAAATGAGACGCAGAAAAGCGGAAGAGGAAGCCGGAGCGAAAACTAAGTCTTGACTGTAAGAAAAAGGACGTTTAAAAAAGGACAAGCAGTAAAAATATACTGGACAAGCTGATAACCGAATTTGTAAAACAGGGATTAATACTGTATAATAAAACTTGACACATTCAAAACATACATATGATTATTTGTTCTGCAAATCAAAGTTACCGTCACCCGATTTCAAATTCTACCGTAACCCTAAAAGTTACCGGCACCCGATAAATCCCGCTGTGAAAGCTTTTCTTGAAGTTGGGTGCCAGTAAGTCAGTATAATGAAGGGGGAGTATTTTTACTGTCACTACCGTCACCCAATTGTTATTTTTAATCCTCATAACTTACCAAATTAACAATTTTAAAAAAATAAAAGAAATTTTAAAAAAGCTATTGACAATCACTACAACGTGTAGTATAATGGAATTACTACAAAAAGTAGTAAAAGTGAGGTGCCTCAAATGATTAAACAATTATTATCTGATTCAGAATTGGAGGTGATGGAGGCGATTTGGGAAATGGACTCTCCCGTATCAGTTTCACAGTTAATTGAGCGTTTTGCACAAAAAAAAGGTTGGAAGACTCAAACTATATCAACCTTTGCAGTGAGGCTTGTTAACAAAGGTTTTTTGACAGTTCAGAAAATCAAAAACACGAATTTCTATTTCCCGAAGTTTTCAAAAACCGATTATAAAAATAATATGGCAAGAAATTTGATCGCTACTGCATATGACGGATCCGTTAAAAAATTATTTGTTTCATTGGTTGACGGAAATGCAATATCTCAAAGTGAGCTTGAAGAAATTCGTCAGTGGTTATATAAATTGGAGTAATAATGGTAGTAGTGCATCCAGTTAGTAATATAACTTTACAACAACGTGCAAATATGTTATACTCTAAGGAAAAGATATAGGAGGATGCAAATATGCCACGTTACATTGTCACCCTGACAGAAGAGGAAATACAGGGATTGAAATTATTAGTGCAAAAAGGCGGAAAGGGTTATCGCATAAAGCATGCACAAATACTTTTAAA
>CATLBH010000045.1 GCA_949878745.1 uncultured Ruminiclostridium sp.
AATACCCTTTTTGAAAAAATTTCACTTTTTTCTCGAATCCTCTTAACTTTTCGGCTCTCTCGTCGAGTGCTTGATTATTATATCACTTACTTTTCCTTTTGTCAACTCTTTTTTTGTATTTTTTTGCGGTTTAGTTGTTTTGTCAGTTTTTTTACCAATTTCACCTTTTCATTGTATATTTTGTACATCAACCAGTCGATTATACACGCATTTTATTGACTTTGGAAGATAAGACCCGGGGCTGTTCATATACGGTTTAGATCATACAGGAATCATACGGAAAAAAAGGCGATCTATTTTTCCGGATTCTGTTCCCTGTTTTTGCCCTCGGACAACTCGGTTATTACTTTTATAAAGCTTTCCGCGTCGTTAAACTTCTGATACACCGAGGCAAATCTTATATAAGCCACCGCGTCCTTATCCTTAAGCTTCCTAAGCGCCATTTCGCCGATCTGAGTGCTGGTTACCTCATCTTTAAAATTGTTTCTCAACTCGCTTACGATGCCGTCCACCATCTCGTTGGCAGTTCTCGTGTCTATGGTAGCGCGGTTGGCAGCAGCCCTGACAATGCTCTTTAAAAGCTTATCCCGCTTAAACTCCTCTACGGAGCCGTTTTTCTTGGTAACCATAAGAGGGGTATTTTCAATTTCCTCGTAGGTAGTGAACCTTTCCTTGCACTTAAGACATTCTCTGCGGCGGCGTATCCTGTTTTCCGTGGGGCGGGAGTCGATCACCTTGCTGTCATCGTATCCGCAATTTGGGCATTTCATAAATTCTGATAATCCTTTCTTAGATTAAAGTATATACTTTTTGTATATAATAACATTTTTTGGCAAAGTTTGCAATACCTTTCAGAAAAAACCTTTCATAAAAGTTACGCTTTCCTTTAAATCCTTCAAATCCCTATAGCCGTTTTTGTACAGCTCCAGAATTATCCCTCCGCCGTATCCGATATTTTTAAGCGTTTCCGCAAACCGTCCGAAGTCAATGCGGCCTTTGCCCACCGCCACACAATCCTTTTCAGGTGTATTGTCGCTGAGATGACAGTGAGCAATGCTTCCGCCCAGCGCGTTTAATATCTCAAAGCAGTCCGTGCCGCTTCTCAGCGCCTGCTTAACGTCCAGCACGAAGTCACAGTCCGTTCCGAGACTCTTTTTCATTTTTTTAAGGAATTCAAGGTTTCCGCTCTTGCAGTAGCTTACGTTTTCCTGAGCCACGGTTATACCGAAGGCTTTTCCTTCCTCCCTTAATAAAAGATACCGCTCAAAATAAAGCTCTTCGGGGCACTCCGCGCTTTTCAGCGCTCCGTGCAGAACAAATACCTTCGCCCCCAGCTCGTTCATTACGGCAAAATATCTTTTATATATTTCCATAATATCGACTACCCGTCTCTGATAATTCCCGAAAAGCGACATCGTTTCCACAGCGCTGGTGTAAGGATGTACGGAGAGTATATTCAGACTGTATCTTTCCGTAATCGATTTAATCTCATTATAAATAGCCCCTCTCATTTCACAGTCGGCGTTAAAAAATATTTCAAAGGTATCCATACCGGCTTCGCAAAGAGCCAAAAGCGCTTTTTCCGTTTCCACGGGGTACATACAGGCGGTTGAAACTCCTATGTTCATCTGGGCTTTCCTTTCTTTTTATTTGGGAGCAATCGGGTAAACTTTTTCCCATAAACAATCAGAGCCCGACCAAGTCGGGTTCTGAAAAAAAACTTATTTCTTTTCCGCAATCGCTTTCTTTTCCTTGTGTAGCTGCCAGGAAACCCACATGGAACCCGACATAAACACCGACGAATAAAAACCAGCCACAAGGCCTATCAACAGCGGAAACGCAAAGCTGATGATCGACTCCACCCCGCATATCAGCGCCACAACGCAAATCGCCAACGCCGCAAAGGCGGTGGTGACTGTGGTGTTTATGGAACGGGTCATGGTCTGAGACACACTGGTGTTCATCAGCTCCACAAGACCCATTTTCTTTCCGTAAAGCGTTCTGTTTTCGCGTATTCTGTCATAGGTTACTATGGTATTGTTTATGGAGTAACCCAAAATCGTAAGAACCACCGCCATAAAATTCGCGTCGAGAGGCAGCCTGAAAAAGATAAAAGAAGCAAACACTATCACTATGTCGTGGATAAGTGCCACCAAAGCGAAAACGCCCGCCGAAAGACCGCCTATCTTCTTGAATCTGAAGGCAATATAAACTACCAGTAATATAAAGGAGAATATAACGGCCACAAGACATTTTACAAAGAACTTCCAACCCGAGGTGGGGCTTACGTCCTGACTGTTTAGTCTCTCAAGCTGATTTCCCGAAAACTTTTCCATAAGCCCGGCGGACATATCGTTGAGCACGTCGGCGGTGAGTCCGTCGTTGGAGGCGTAGGAAAGAGTCACGTTGTTTGTGGAGGAATTAAGGGAAGAGCCGGTGGTAACGTTCACCGTGCCGTAGCCGTAGCTTTCCGCCGCCGATTTAAGCGCCGCGGTGTCAAGCTCCCCTGTGTAGCTGTAAGTTATCAGCGTACCGCCCTTGAATTCGATATCCACCTCGATACCCGCGATCAAGGCGACGATAATCGCCGCCAATGCTATAACTATAGGAATAATAAAGAATATCCTTTTCTTTCCGTAGATGTCCCAGACTTTTTTCTTACTCATTGTTAGCACCTCCGTAAAGAACAGGCTTTCTGAACGCCTTGAAATCCGCCAGAGACGCCGTCATAAGTCTTGAAAGCAGGATACCGAACAGGAAGTTCAGAATAACGCCCACCGCCAAGGTATAGCCGAAGGAATAAATAGTGCCCTCGGTAGAAGCGCCGAACCAGATAAATATAGGCGAAAGAATAATGGAGCAAATGCTGTCGCTTGTGCCGAAAGCGCCCATCAGTATAAGCGCGACGATAACCATGGTGATGTTGCCGTCGAAAATGGCGGAGAAAGCGCGCTTATAGCCTACGCGTATCGCCCCGTTAACCGACTTGCCCGCGTGCAGCTCCTCCTTAATGCGCTCCGCCGTAATAACGTTGGCGTCAACACCCATACCCAAAGCGAGGATAATACCCGCGATACCGGGGATCGTGAGGGTGAAGCTGTCGTTAAAGCCGAAGAAGCCGGTTACCGCCGCGAAGGTTCCTGCGGCTTGTCCCAAAAGGGCGATGGAAGCCACGAAGCCGGGAAGGCGGTACTTAACTATCATAAATACCACGATAAACGCGAAGCCGATAAGTCCCGCGATAGCCATAGCGTCTCTCGCGCCCTCTCCGAGGGTGGGGCTTATGGTGCTGAAATTGGCGGTAACAAGGTTAAAGGGCAGCGCGCCGCCGTTTATTTTATCCGCCAGGGCCTTTGCGCTCTCCGCCGTGAAGCTGCCGCTTATAGTGGCGGAGCCGTCGGTGATATGAGCGGAAACTCTCGGCTCGGATATCATATCGTCGTCCATCCATATGGAAATAATTCCGTTTGTGGCGCTGAGCCTTTCGGTGGCCTCCGAGAACGCAGTCACACCCGAATCCTTAAGGGTCAAGGCTATCTGATATTCCTTATCCTGAGTGTTATAATAAGCCCTCGCGCTCTCCACGTCAGCGCCGTTAAGCACTAAGGGGAGATCCTCGTAGGTCTGTTCCTCACCGATAGAGGTGCTTCCCCCCTCGCGGAAGGAAAGCATAGCCGTTTCGCCCAGCTCCTTTACCGCCGCTTCCGGGTCGAAGTCGGTGTCGTCCGACTGCCACGGGAAGCGTACGATTATCTGGTGTGTGGAATAGTCCACGTAAAGATCGTAGTCCGTGATGTTGTTGTTAAGCATACGGGTCTCGATTACCGATCTCGCGGCGTCCATCTGATACTGATCCGCCTCGTATCCCTCGGGAGGGGTAAAGGTAACGTCAACTCCGCCTCTAATGTCGATACCCCAGCGAATATCCGACAACCCGCGTATCCAGGTAGTGGTAATATCGCCGTAAAAAGTGTGAACGCCGATTGCCGTCAACAGCGCGAACACTATTATTAAACCTGCCACTACGAAGAAAACGGGCTTTTTAACTCTTTTCAATTAGATTTCACTCCGTTCCTGTCCTGTTTTTTCGGTTTCTGTCATTTTATGAGAACTTATCCTATGCGAATATGTTCTAAGCAAAAACACACTATCCCTTAAATTTAAGGATAACCTTATATATTATAGTGGATTATTTCTAATAAGTCAAGAAGTTTCGTATATTTTTCATAATATTTTACCTGTTTTATTACGTTTTATTAAATTACACCGTTATTTTTTTATCGTATTTTTCGTTTTTGGGAGCAATTTCATGTATAATTCGAAAGCATTTTTAAAATTATTTTTGCGTGCCGTTTTTGAGGACGACTTCGGGGGCACTTTTGACAATCGGGGTTAGACGGAAAGCTCCGCCTTTTCGCCGAGAACGCTCCTGTTGGCCTCGAGAACGGGATATATGCACTCCTTAAGAAAGCTCTCCACCTGCTCCGCGCTTCTTCCCGTATAATTTTCGGGCTTAAGCACCGATTCAATCTCTTCTTTGCTCATATTAAAGAAGGGATCGGCGGCGATTCGATCCACCAGATCGTTTTCCTTTCCCTCCTCCTTTACCGCCTTGGCGGCGGCAAGACTGTGTTTTCTGAGCGCCTCGTGTATCTCCTGCCGATTCCCGCCCTTTTCCACAAGCCGCATCATAATGTTTTCCGTGGCCATAAAGGGCAGCTCTCTCATAACCCTCGCCCGTATGGACTTTTCGTAAACCACAAGTCCGTCGGTGACGTTAATCATTATGTTGAGTATCGCGTCCACCGCCAAAAACGCCTCCGCCACGGCGATTCTCTTGTTGGCGCTGTCGTCGAGAGTTCTTTCGAACCACTGGGTGGCGCTGGTAAAGGCGGGGTTAAGCGCGTCCACCATCACGTAACGCGCCAAGGAGGTTATTCGCTCCGCCCTCATGGGATTGCGCTTATAGGGCATTGCCGACGAGCCTATCTGATGCTCCTCAAAGGGCTCCTCCATTTCCTTGAAGCTGGCGAGAATGCGAAGGTCGTTGCTGAATTTGGAGCAGCTGGCGGCGATCCCCGCCAGAACGTTAACCGTCAGTGTGTCGATTTTCCTGGAATAAGTCTGGCCGCTTACCGGAACACACTTTTCAAAGCCCATTTCCCGGGCAATCATTTCCTCCAGCCTGTCTATCTTTTCCCCGTCTCCCCCGAAAAGCTCCACGAAACTTGCCTGGGTTCCCGTAGTACCCTTCTGTCCCAGAAGCTTAAGACCATTCATACGGTGCTCCAGCTCCTCCAGATCCATAAGCAGCTCGTTCATCCACAAAGTGGCTCGTTTTCCCACCGTGGTGAGCTGAGCGGGCTGTAAATGAGTATAGGCGAGGCAGGGCATACTTTTATATTTCTCCGCAAAGCCCGTGAGATTGGACAACACGTTCACAAGCTTTCTGTGCACTATTTTCATTGCGTCTCTCATTATGATGATATCGGTGTTGTCCCCTACGTAACAGGAGGTGGCGCCTAAGTGAATAATGCCCGCCGCCTCGGGACAGGCCTTTCCGTAAGCGTAAACGTGCGACATTACATCATGGCGTACCTCCTTCTCCCTTGCCTCAGCCACTTCAAAATCTATATTGTCCACGTTGGCTTCCAGCTGTTCCACCTGTTCCTCGGTGATATCCAGTCCCAGCTTCATTTCCGCTCTCGCCAGAGCCACCCAAAGACGGCGGAATGTGCCGAACTTTTTCTGCTGAGAAAAAACGTACTGCATTTCTTTGCTGGCGTATCTGGTGCAAAGAGGGCTTTCGTAAGTGTTGTAATCTCTTGACATAATGCCTCCTGTTGTTTTGTTTAATTTATTAAACCGCCTCGCGGCAATATTTTTGATATTAGCATTTTAACATATTTTTATGTAAAATGCAAGGGATAATAACAGTTATATCATAGTCAACTCCTCGGCAAAGATTATGTCCCTTTCTCCGCCATAATCTTATCGTTTATATCGCCCGTATATATTGCTTTTTTCAGGAAAAAATGCTAAAATAAGTACAGCCTATAAATACTTCCAAATATAACCAAAGGAAAGGAAACCAAAATGAAGCACGGTTTTATAAAAGTCGCCTCAGCCACCCCCGAAATCAAAGTGGCCGATCCCGTTTTCAACGCCGACAACATCATATCCTGCGTTAAAAAATCGGCGGAAAAAAAGGTAAAGCTGTTGGCTCTCCCCGAGCTTTGCCTTACGGGTTATACCTGCGGCGACCTGTTCGGTCAGAGAAGCCTTATAGAATCCGCCGCGCGGCAGCTTGAAAGAATCAAATCGGAAACGAAAGAACTTGATATTGTTTTCGCCCTGGGTATTCCCATGGTGAAAAAAGGAAAGCTTATAAACGCCGCCGCCGTAATTTATAAGGGCGAAACCTTGGGGATCAGCGGAAAAAGAAATCTTCCCAATTACAACGAGTTTTACGAAGAAAGAAACTTTACGGAATACGGCGATCCCCCTGTGGTTTTCAAATGCCGTCAGATGCCCGAATTTACCTTCGGGGTGGAAATATGCGAGGATCTTTGGTCAACCGAACCCCCTTCGGTAAAGCTCGCCCGAAGCGGAGCCGAAATTATACTTAATTTAAGCGCCAGCAGCGAGATGGTGGGAAAATCCGACTATCGCCGCGACCTGGTAAAGGGACAAAGCGGCCGACTTCTCTGCGGATACGTTTATTCCTGCGCGGGGGACGGGGAAAGCACCACCGACCTCGTTTTCTCCGGACACAGCCTTATCGCCGAAAACGGAACAATTCTGTGCGAAACAAAGCCCTTTGAAAACGGGCTTATTTCCACGGAAATAGACGTATACAAAATCGCCTATGAAAGACGGAAAAACACCGTATTCCCCACCTATGAGGATATTGAGGAAATTTACTTCGATATGGCGCCGGAGGAAACCGAGCTTACCCGCTATATAAGCGACACCCCCTTCGTTCCCTCCGATGACAGCGGAAAAGCCCGGCGCTGTGAGGAAATCCTTCTGATGCAGAGCAGCGGGCTTAAAAAGCGTATTTCCCATACGGGAGCCAAAAGCCTGGTGATAGGAATTTCGGGAGGGCTGGACAGCTGCCTTGCGCTGCTTGTTTCGGTTAAGGCGATGGATCTTCTGGGAAGATCAAGAAAGGACATAATAGCTGTAACTATGCCATGCTTCGGCACCACCGAAAGAACCAAGGGCAACGCCGTCGCCCTTTGCGAAGCGCTGGGCGTGACTTTCAGGGAGGTAAATATTTCCAAATCCGTATTACAGCACTTTGAGGATATCGACCACGACCCCGAAAGCCGCAACGTAGTTTACGAAAACGCCCAAGCGAGAGAGCGCACCCTCGTACTGATGGATATAGCCAACGAAATAAGCGGCCTTGTGGTGGGAACGGGCGACCTTTCCGAGCTGGCTCTGGGCTGGGCTACCTACAACGGCGACCATATGTCCATGTACGGTGTGAACGCGGGCGTGCCCAAAACCCTTGTGCGTCATATCGTTCGCTTTTGCGCCGACAGCTCCGAAAACGAGGATTTGAAGCGCCCCCTTTACGACATTTTAGATACTCCCGTAAGCCCCGAGCTGCTGCCCGCCGAAGACGGAAAAATCAGCCAGATAACGGAGGATCTTGTGGGTCCCTACGAGCTGCACGACTTTTTCCTCTACTACGCGGTGCGGTGGGGCTTTTCTCCCCAAAAGATATACCGTCTGGCGGTTTACGCCTTAAGCCGCAAATATGAAAAATCGGTTATTTTAAAGTGGCTCAAAAATTTCTACCGCAGATTTTTCTCCCAGCAGTTTAAGCGCTCTTGTCTGCCCGACGGACCCAAGATAGGCTCGGTGACCCTTTCTCCCAGAGGAGACTGGCGAATGCCCTCCGATGCCTGTAAAGACGTATGGATGAGGGAGCTGGAAGAAATCGCTTTACCTTCGGAAAATAAAAAAGTATAAACAAAAAAATATGCGAAAGGAAAACATATGTGCATGTCGGACAAAAAAATGAACGGGCTGAACAACGTGATTAAATTCACTTCCCCCGGAGACTTCTCCAAATGGGAACAGGAATGTCAGCCCATCGGCAACGCTTATATGGGCGCAAGCTTTTTCGGCGGGATCGGAAAAGAAAAAATCGTTCTCAACGAAAAAACCCTCTGGACGGGCGGCCCCTCCGAAGGCCGTCCCGACTATTACGGCGGAAACAAACCCGACAGCTTCCCCTACGTCAAAGAAGTCCAAAAGCTTCTTCACGGCGGCAAATACGAAGAAGCCCTTAAACTTTTGCCAAACCTCACCGGTCTGTCGGAGGGATCGGGGGCCTATCAGCTGCTGTGTAACCTTTACCTTGAGCAGGATATTGACGAAAAAAGCGCGAAGGACTACATAAGAGCGTTGGATATGGACAAAGCACTGTTCATAACAAAGTTTGCTGTGAACGGAACCGAATACTCCCGTGAAGCCTTTGCCAATTACCCCTCCAACGTAATATGTATAAAGCTTAAGGCTAAAGGAAATGACTCGCTTAATCTTAAGCTTTATTTGGGCGAAACGCAGTATTCCGCTTCGGTAACGGCAAACTGCTACCAAAAAAGCAAAGGAACAGTGGGAACATTGGAATATTTCGGACGGCTCCCCGACAATCAGATGAGGTATTTTCTCGAGATAAGAGCGGAAAGCGACGGAGAGATAAACGCCGAAAACAACGCTGCCCTTGCGGTAAAAGACGCGAAAAACCTGTTTGTTTATCTCACCGCCTCCACCGATTACAGCCCAAAATTCGGGGATAATTACAGAAACGGCATAAACCCCCGCGAACCGGTGAAAAAAAGGCTTGATAAGGCCGTATCCAATGGGTATGATTTTTTGTATAAGGAGCATTACGAGGATTACTCCCCTCTGTTCAAAAGCTGCCTGATCTGTCTTAACGATGCGCGGGGAGAGCCTTTGCCCGCCGACGAGCTTGTCAATGGCTATAAGAAAGGGGATAAACGGCTCCGTTCTATGCTTGAAGAGCTTTATTTCCAATTCGGCCGATATATGCTTATTTCAAGCTCCCGTTCGGGAACGCTCCCCGCGAACCTTCAGGGGGTGTGGAACGAAAGCAACTGCCCTCCCTGGAACTGCGACTATCACATAAACGTAAATCTCCAAATGAATTACTGGGGCGCCTATAACACAAACCTCGCGGAAACGGCACTGCCCCTGGCGGATTTTCTCGACGACCTCCGCCCCTCGGGAAGAGTTACCGCCAATGAATACTTCGGAATAGTCTCCGACAAAAACAATCCCGAAAACGGATGGATCGCCCATACCGCCGTCAACCCCTTCGGCTGGACCGCTCCGGGCTGGGATTTTTACTGGGGCTGGTCCACCGCCGCTGTGGCGTGGCTTATGCAGAATATATGGGAATACTATGAATTTACCGGCGATAAAGAGTATCTGGAGAAAAAGATATACCCCATAATGCGGGAAAGCGTAAGGTTTTACAGCCAATGGCTGATTTACGACGACAAACAGGATCGCCTTGTTTCCACCCCCACCTACTCCCCCGAACACGGCCCCGTCACCGTGGGAAACACCTATGAACAGTCGCTTATAGAACAGCTTTACAAGGATTTTACGGCCGCGGGCGAAATTCTGAACGCCGACGAAGAGCTGAGAGAAAAAATAAAAGAGGACGTAAAGAAGCTTAAACCCTACGGCGTGAACAAAAACGGACTTTTAAAAGAATGGTTCGAGGAGGACGAGGAAGAGTTCGACTTTTCAAAGGTTCAGAAAAATCACCGCCATATAAGTCACCTGATGGGACTGTATCCGGGTAAAGCCATAACCTCCGCCCAAAAAGAGCTTATGCGGGCGGCCGTAAACACCATGAACGACCGTGGGGACGAGTCCACCGGCTGGGCGAGAGCCTATAAGCTGAATCTCTGGGCGAGAACGGGAGACGGCGAAAGGGCGTATAAAATACTGGAAGGCCTTTTGTCAAACTGCACCTTCGTCAACCTGTTTGACTTTCACCCGCCCTTCCAATTGGACGGCAACTTCGGAGGAAGCGCGGGAATCGCGGAAATGCTCCTTCAAAGTCACGAGGGCTTTATTAACCCGCTGCCTTCGCTCCCCGACGCTTGGGAAAAGGGAGAATTCGAGGGGCTTTGCGCCAGAAACGGCTTCGTTCTGAGCGGACGTTGGGAAAACAAAAAACTTTCCGCGCTGACCGTCCTTTCAAAGTGCGGCGGCCGCCTTATAATAAAATGTGACACCGAAAAAATCACTCAAAACGGAAGAACCGTAAGCTTTTCGGAAGAAAACGGAACGGTCTCTCTTGACACCGAAAAGGGGGGAGAATATGTATTTGAGCTTAGACGAACGTCTTGAGTTTTTAAAGCACAAAAAGCCGCCCACCGCCACCTCGGAGGATATTTACCGAACGGTTTCCTTTACCGGCTACCGCCCCGGAAAGCTTCCCTTCGGAAACGATTACGAAAGCGAAGGGGCGAAAAAGCTTAAATCCGCACTTATGAGCGTTTTTGACCAGCTTTTTCGGAAAAACTACAACTGCTTCCTCACCGGCGGCGCGGCGGGAAGCGACCTTTTAGCCGCCGACGCCGTCGCGGAGGTGCTTAAATCCTACGGGAAGCGCGCTTCCCGCTCCATAAGCTTTATCTGTCTGCCTTGTCACGACCATGTGAGAAGATGGAGCGAAAAGGACAGGAATTATCTTGAAAGGCTTCTCAACGAGGGAACCTACGCCTTTTACGTGTCCGACCGACCGTACTATCAGGGCTGTATGCAGGTGAGAAATCGGTATATGGTGGACAACTCTTCAATGGTGGTGGCGGTTTTCGACGGACAGCCGGGAGGAACAAAAAACACGCTGGATTACGCGGAAAAAACGAATAAAAAGATAGTTACCGTCGATCCCTTCGCCTACCTGCGAACGGAGCTGTTTATCACAAAAAAGGACGTCTCCAACCACCTTAGCTTTTTAAACTGCGTCAAGGAAGAATACAGAAGCGTCAGATATTCCGACCGATAACCCCCATAAAAAAAAGGCTATCCACAAGACCATACCATATATAACAAAACCCCATATCAGGAAAGGAACGGTGAAAAATGTACAAGGACATACTCTGGAACGACGGCTGGCAGTTTCGGCTTACCGAAAACGGCGCTTTTACCGCCGAAAACGCGGACGACGGCAGCTATACCGAAGTGGAAGTTCCCCACGACTGGCTCATAGGCGACACCCGAAATCTTTACAAAAGCGGCGACGGCTGGTACAGAAAAAGATTTAAGGCAACAAAGGAAATGCTCGAAGGAAAGATTTTCCTCTGTTTTGACGGCGTTTATATGGACTGTACCGTATATGTGAACAAAAAAGCCGTCGGCGACTGGAAATACGGCTATTCAAGCTTCGGCTTTGACATTACCGATAATCTCTCCGAGGGCGAAAACACCGTACACGTATTGGTAAGATACAAATCGCCCAACTCCCGCTGGTACAGCGGCGCGGGAATTTACAGAAATGTTTGGCTTAAGGTAAGGAACAGGGACTATATCGAAGAAAACGGCGTATACATTTCCCCCCGCCTTGAAAACGGAGTATGGAACGTGTATATCGAAGGGGAGAAAAACGGCGGGGGCAAACTTGTTCACACGATCCTTTCCCCCGAAGGCGCCGAAATCGGAAACGCCGAGGGAACGTCCTGCGCCATACGCGTCAGCGATCCCCTGCTCTGGGATATTTACAAGGGAAATCTGTACACTCTCAGAAGCGTTTTATATAGCGGCTCGGAAATCACCGACGTTCAAGAAAACCGCTTCGGCTTCCGTACTGCGGAATTTGATCCCCAAAGAGGATTCGTTATAAACGGACGAAGGGAAAAAATGCACGGCGTATGTATGCATCACGATTTGGGCGCCTTAGGCGCGGCTATGAACGAAGCCGCTTTAAAGCGCCAGCTGGAGATCCTTAAAAGCTTCGGAGTAAACGCGGTGAGAACCAGTCACAATATGCCCGCCCGCGAGCTGGTGGCCATATGCGAGGAAATGGGAATACTTCTTGACAGCGAGTGCTTCGATATGTGGGAAAACGCCAAAACCGAGTACGACTACGCCAGATTTTTCCCCGAATGGTACAAAATCGACGTCGCCGCCTGGGTGAGACGGGACAGAAACAGCCCCGCCGTGGTTATGTGGTCAATAGGAAACGAGATCGGCGACACCCACGCCTCCCCCCGAGGGCTTGAAGTGGCGAAAATGCTTAAGGAAGCCGTGCTGGAGCACGATCCCAAAGGTAACGCAATCTGCACCATCGCCTCAAACTATATGCCCTGGGAAAACGCCCAGAAGGTGGCGGACTATCTTAAACAGGGCGGATATAACTACGCCGAGCATCTGTACGAGGAGCACCACGAAAAGCACCCCGACTGGTTCATTTACGGAAGCGAGACTTCCTCCGCCGTGCGTTCCAGAGGCGTTTATCACCTTCCCGCCTCTGCCGATATCCTCACCCACGACGACTTACAGTGCAGCGATATGGGCAACAGCTGCGTAGGCTGGGGCAAGCCCATGGAAAAAGCCTGGATAATGGACAGAGACGCTCCCTACTGCGGCGGTCAGTTCGTCTGGACGGGCTTTGACTATATCGGCGAGCCCACGCCCTACAGCACGAAAAACTCATATTTCGGCATAGTGGACACGGCGGGACTTTTCAAGAACGCCTATTACTTCTACCGCTCCGTGTGGACGGACGGGAAAAAGTCTCCCTTTGTGCACATTCTTCCCGCCTGGGACTTCAACGAGGGTCAGGAAATAGAGGTAAGAACCTATTCCAACCTTAAGGACGTGGAGCTGTTCTTTAACGGAAAATCTCTGGGAAGACAGCATATAGATTTGGAGCGCGGAAAAGTCCTTCACGGAAGCTGGAAGCTCAATTACACAAAGGGCGAGCTTATCGCCAGAGCCTATGACGAAAACGGAGCCGAAGCCGCCTTCGACAGGCGAGCCTCCTTCGGCGAGCCCGCCGAGCTGGTTATTACCCCCGAAAAAAATACCCTTAAAGCGGACGGGCGCGACCTTATCTTTTTAAGAATAGGCGCGGCGGACGAAAACGGAGAGCTGGTGGCCAACGCCAGGAACCGCATAAAGGTGGAGGTGAGCGGAGCGGGAAGGCTGGTGGGCCTCGACAGCGGCGACTCCACCGACTACGACAGCTATAAAGGAAACAGCAAGCGCCTGTTCGGCGGCCTTATTACGGCAATCGTCGGGGCCACCTTCGAAAGCGGGGATATCAACATTGCCGTATCCTCCGAGGGCCTACCCACCGCCCGACTGGTGTTGACCGCCCTCCCCTGCGAAATAAAAGAAGGGACCGCCGCCCCCCAAAAGTGCTTCCCCGTATACGTTCAGCCGGAGGACGACACCGTTTCCGCCCGCAAAATAGAGCTTTCGGCGGACAGGCTCGCTCTGGACAAGGAACATCCCGCAGCCGAAATAAAGGCGAAAATACTGCCCGAAAATTCAAGCTATAAGGATATAACCTGGAAATGCGTTCTCGAAAACGGCATCGACAGCCCCATTGCCAAGCTCGTACAAAAAGACGGCAGAGTTTCGGTAACGGCGGTGGGCGACGGAAGCTTCATTCTAAGAGCCATGTGCTTTAACGGAAAGGATCATCCGGAGGTGATAAGCGACCTTTACTTTACCGCCGAGGGCTTTGGTGAAGCGCTCACCGATCCTTACCGCTTCGTTTCCGCCTCTCTCTGGGCCTTCTCCAACCTTAAGCCGTCGATCGTGGACAAGGGCGCGGTTTCGGGAATAAATGAGAGAACCGTTATCGGCTTTGAAAATATCGACTTCGGAAGCTACGGAAGCAACCAATTGACCCTTTACGTGGGCAACGGAAGAGCCGACGAGGTGGAAATAGAGCTGTGGAGCGGAAACCCCGACAATCCCTCCGAATCCCCCTCGCTTATAGACACCCTTTTCTTTAAGCCCAACAACGGCTGGGACAAATTTTTGCCCGAGAAATTCACTCTTCCCAAGCGGCTTAAGGGAATTTCCTCGATTTCCTTCGTGATTTCAAAGAACGTTATTTTCGGCGGCTTTGAGTTCAAGAAACTCGAACGTTCCAGAGCGAAGCTTCAGAGCGCCGAATACGACGGCATTTACGGCGACGACTTCGTTATCAGGGAAAATCGAATCGAGGAAATAGGAAACAATGTGGTTATCGTCTTTAACGGCCTGGATTTCGGTGAAAAGGGCGTTGACGGCATTACTATAAGAGGAAAGACCTCCAACCCCGTTAACCCGATTCAGATTCGCTATACTCCCAAGGGCGGAAATCAGATCACTCAGCTTGCGGAATTCGGCCAAAGTGAAGAGTATACGGAAAGAAGCTTTAAGCTTGATAAAATCACCGGAGAAGTCAGCGAGCTGTCGTTTGTGTTTATGCCGGGATCGGAGTTCGGATTTGACTGGTTCAAATTTGAGTAAAAAAACAAGTATAATACTATTTTCAAATTAAAAAGATTGCGAAACTTAGCGGATAATTTGAAATTAGGGCGTATCTGAAAACCAAGCAATTTTGTGCAATTTCGCTAAATGCGTGACGATTTCAAGGAAAAAAGCGCAGGAATACTAAAGTATTCCGAGCATTTTTGACGCAGAAAGCGTCCGCAGT
>CATLBH010000046.1 GCA_949878745.1 uncultured Ruminiclostridium sp.
TTTTAACACACGAGGTGTTCGGTCATTTGCCCAAAGTCGGCGCAAGGACGCGCCGACAGCAAAGCAAATGACGAAACGCAGTCATCGGCAAAATCTGCCGAAAAGACGCGTGCCAATTTCTATGTGGGCAGGTTCTCAATCTGTTTGTCAACAGATTGATTAAAAATCAGTATTACAGCTCCTTTTACTTACGGTAATATTTTTCCGAAAAATTACGAAATTATACCGAAAAAATTTGATTTTTACGGGCTGAAAAAATGTATAATTGCGCCATAACTGCCAACAATACCCATAAATCCCCGAACGCCGCTAAACACGGATCGACGGGGGGAAGCAATATACCGACATAAAATAACAGAAAGGACTTATACAATGAAAAAACAAGGATTCGCAAAAGTAAGAGCCGCAATGAAGGGAAAAGGCTTCATAGTCGCCTTGGCGCTCAGCGTGGCGGCGGTGGGCTTTTCTACCTATTACGCTTACAACAGTGTTATGAACGGTTTCGGAGGTGAAGACAGCGATGGTCTTTTTATTGAAGTCGACAAAAACCAGCCGGGCGTCCCTCTGGTCACCACAACGGCGACGATCACAGCGCCGCCCGCAGCAGCCTCAACAACAGCGGCGACAACTCCCGCAGCATCCCCTGATACAAGCACTGAACCGCAAACCGAGCCTGCAAACAATTTCTTTGCCGCGTCTTCCCCAAGAACAATGCCCGCCGACGGAGAGATCATCAACGAATACAGCGACGGGGAACTGGTCAAATCTCAAACGCTGAACCTTTGGCAGACTCATGACGGCGTGGATATCGCGGCGGAAATCGGAACAGATATAAAAGCCTGCGGCGAAGGGAAGATATTAAACATATGGGAAGACGCTCTCTGGGGCGTATGCGTTTCCATTGACCACGGCGACGGGCATATTAGCAGCGTTTTCGGCCTTGATCCCAACGTACCCGTTTCAATGGGACAGGAAGTGGCCTGTGGGGACATTATAGGAAAAGCGGGAAACACCGCCGAGTGTGAATGTAAGCTGGCTCCCCATATTCATTTCGAGGTTAAAAAGGACGGCGGCTTTATAAGTCCTCTCGGCTTTATAGAGGGCTAATACTAAGGAAACGCTGATTAAAACACAATCGCCCCGTTCAAAGCAGCGTATTCACGCGGCTGATTGTGTTACGCTACGCTTTTATCAGCGGTTCCCTAATCCCTTTTAAAACTGTCGGATTAGTGCTTTGGGTGCAATTCCTTTTTAATCTGTGTGAATTTCGTCAGTTTAAAAATAAAAAGCTTTGACTTATCACGGTCAAGGCTTTTTTATTTTTTTGGGAGCAAATTACCGTGTGCGGGAAAAAATGTTTTCGAAGGACCGAATTTGACATTTTTTTGACAGCGGCGGTGGTAGTATTATTACAAGGCTCCGTAACCAACCGTCAATTCTTTTTTCGATTCCATTTTGGAATCCAAAGGGGAAGTAGGGTTTCCAAAGGGAGAAAGTCCCTTCGGCCGCCCTTCGCAGAGGGCGAAATTCTCTTACCGTAAGGCGGTCCGCAAGAGAGGGCTTCACTTGTTACGACAGGCGACTGTTCCTCTTCGGGGGTTCCATCGAACGGAAAATTGATATAGCCTCCTCAAACATCACCAATTACGATAACAATAAAAAATCCCACTCAAAAAACGAAAGGACAATCGAAATGACCGTAGAAATCACCATTGGCGAAGACTTTATAACCGCCGCCCTTTCGGGCGAGCTGGATCACCACACCGCCGCGAAAGCGCGTGAGCTTATCGACGCCCGCCTTGAACGCTATACCCCAAAGCTTTGTATAATGGACTTTTCCCATATCTCCTTTATGGACAGCAGCGGAATAGGCCTTATATTGGGACGTCAGCGCGCCGCCGAGCTTTACGGAGGAAAAGTGGTTATAAAAAACCCCTCCCGCTACGCGGAAAAAATCATAAAGCTTGCGGGTCTCGGATCAATGATACTCCCCGAAAAACTGAAAATGCAATAAAATATAATCCCAAGAAAGGAACACACCCCAATGAAAACGGTAAACAAAATGAAGATAACCATTCCCGCCATGTCCAGAAACGAAGCACTGGCGCGAAGCTGTATAGCCGCCTTCGCCGCTCAGACCGACCCCACGGTGGAAGAGCTGTCCGACCTTCGCTCGGCGGTGTGCGAAGCGGTGACCAATTCCATTGTCCACGGCTATCGCGACAAAAGCGGAGATATAACCATAACCCTTAAGCTCACGGACGACAACTGCCTTTACATAAAAATAGCCGACAAGGGCTGCGGAATAGAGGACGTGGAAAAGGCGATGGAGCCGCTTTTCACCACCGCCCCCGAAGAAGAGCGGGCGGGGCTGGGCTTCGCGGTAATGGAAGCCTTTACCGATTCCCTTAAGGTGACCAGCCGGCCGGGAAAAGGCACCACCGTAACCATGAAAAAGAAGCTGACGGGAAAATATGAATAAAACCGACAATAAATTCATACAGGACAATTTGGGGCTTGTCCATTCCCTCGCCGCCCGCTTCAAGGGACGGGGGATAGAATACGAGGAGCTTTTCGCCGCGGGCTGTGAAGGGCTTGTCAAGGCGGGAATAGGCTTTGACGAAAACAGGGGGTTAAAATTCTCCACATATGCCGTACCCGTTATTTTGGGGGAAATAAAGCGCCTTTTCCGCGACGGCGGCTCGGTAAAGGTAAGCCGAAGCTTAAAAGAGCTGTCCCTTAAAGTGACCGCGGTACAGGCGCAGCTGAGAAGCAAGGGAAAAGAGCCTAAGCTCTCCGAAATAGCGGAGGTTCTCGGCATCACGGTGGAACAGGCGGGCGAAGCCGTTTCCGCTTCCCTCCCCCCTCTCTCCCTCACGGCGGAGGGAGAGGAAGAGAACGAACGGGAACTGGACGTTCCCGTTCCCCCCGAACAGGCCGCCCTCACCGACAGGATCGCCCTTAATCAGTGCCTTCTTCTTCTGGAAAACGAAGAGCGGAAGGTCATTGTTTTAAGATACCTGAAAAACAAGACCCAGACAGAGGTGGGGAAAATAATGGGAATGTCTCAGGTTCAGGTTTCACGAAAAGAAAAAAAGGCTTTAAAAAGGCTCAGGGAACTGTTGGAATAAACACGATCGCCCTTTTCAAAGCCGCGTATACACGCGGCAGATTATGTTACGTTTAATACTAATCTTTGGTCGGATTATAGACAAAAAATGTTGACCAAAGATTAGTGTTTCGGGTGTAATCAGCGGTTTCCTAAGAATTTTTAACCGCCGCCATGGAATCGGAGCCGAGAAAATCCTTAATATACCGCGAAAGTCTTTCCGGCGGCTCATAGGCCTTGACGAAGGAAAAGCTTTGAGCCAGCCCGTCTATCTCTTCCATAGCTTCCTTTACGTTCGTCATTTTTTCGGGCGAAATTTCCTTGGCGGAGGTATAATCGGTATGAGAAGGATCGAGTCTGTGGCTTTGTATGGCGTAATTTATCCTGTCCGCGCATTTGCATTTTCCCTTTCCGTATTCGCCGCAGTATTCCGAGAGAAAATCCGCCATTTTTTTGCGTACGCGGGAAAGACGCTGACGGTAAGCCTCGGGGGTTATCCCCAGTATTTCGCCCGCCATACGGCTGTCCAACCTGAACATTGTGCCCAATACAAAGATACACCTGCTGTCCGCGTCGAGACATTGCAGCATAACGTTGGTGCAGGACATTTTAAGCTCCTCCGCCAGTATATTTTTCTCCACGTTCTGGGTAAGGTCGGGAAGATCGTGTATCTTTCCGTTTCGGATATCCTCACCGTAAAACTCGAAACTGAGCGGAAGATGGGCGAACATATGCTTTTTGTAATTTTTAAGATGATTTACCGCGATACTGAAGACCCAGGTGGAAAAGGCGCTTTCTTTTCTGAATGAGGAAAGATTGGTGATAACCTTAAGGAGAATCTCCTGCGCGGCGTCTTCCGCGTCGGCGAAGGTGCCCAGCATTCTCAGAGCCAGATTGAAAACGGGAGCCTGTAAGTCTCCGATTATTGCTTCAAGGGCTTCTCCGTCGCCTTCCAACGCCTTTTCTATAGGCTCTGTTGTTTTTTCTTTTTCCATACTTTTATTTTCCTTTCTTTTTTTGGGAGCATTGACGGGGTTTATTTCATAACGCGTTTTTATAAAGCCGAGTGTGTGATTTTATGAACATTTGAACATTTCCCGACTCCCTATATTATTAGACACTTTTCGACGACTGCTGTGACACATTTTATACTAATCTTTGGTCAGATTATAGACAAAAAAATGTTGACCAAAGATTAGTATTATTTATTTTCGGTGAATCTATGAACAACGGGTAAGCTGCCGAAAAAATCAATTCTTTTTTCGCTTCCTTTTTGTGATATAAAGAGGAAACAGGGTTTCCAAAGGGATTTTGTCCCTTTGGTCGCTGACCGCAGGCAGCGAAACTTCCCACGCTTAGCGGCGCTTGGAACAGGGTAAGGCTTACCCTGCTGCGATAGGCGGTTGTTTTCTTTTTTGTGGGGGTGGTATTAGGGGGGAGTGTTTTTGGTCTTTGATTTTCCCGGCTCCGACATTGGTAAAAACTCCTTTCTTTTTATTTTTCTTTCGCTTAAGCATAATTATATTATACTTAATTGAGTGGGAGTTGTCAAGGGGGCGGGGGAATTTTCGGGAAGATGCACAAGGGGGGCGGGGAGATTTGGTGAAAACATTGTATAATTTGACGATACTCTGTGAAGTACGATAGGATACTTAAAGGGGGATTGGGTGGGAAGGCGGTACGCGTCGGGGGGGCGCGGCCGCGAGCGAAGCGAGCGGGAGCGGAGCTTGCGGAGCGACCGAATTTTCCTTTCGGAAAATTCGAGCCGCGCCCGGTGCGGTGGGGCAGGTGATGGGGTAGGGACTGTTTTAGCGGATGGGGCGGCAGGGGTTGATTGGGGGAAAAGGGGTTTTTATACATTGTGGGGATTGGTGGGGGAACGGGTTGGGTGGAGCATTGGATTTGTAAATGGGGATTGTTTAAAAGGGGGTGCCGTCGGTTTCAAGAAAGGCGTTATAATAAATGGGGCTGTAAAAAACCTTTTCCTCTCGGAGTTATCCCGAAGAGTAAAGATTTTTTTACAGCCCCGTAAAAGAGCAGGACAAACTTTAAGTGATTTTGCACAATTGCAGCGTTGGTTTTTGTGCATACATACAAAAAACCGAAAAACAACAATTTTTTTTGAAAAAGGGTGTAACAAAATGTCATTTTTTGGATTTTATTGGTGTAAGCTATATTTTAAATTCGCCTCGGTTATATACCATATTAAAAAGGCGATCGGAAACGCCGATTTTTCGGCAAAAGAAAGGTAGGTTTAAAATGAAAAAGTTTATTTCGGTACTGTTGGCGGCGGCTATGATGATTTCGGCTTCGGCTGTGGGCGTTTACGCCGAGGGAAACGAGCCTAACGGTGAGATTATGCCGTTATATGATGCCAGTAGCAAAGCTACATCAGCTGCTGTTGTTAACGGAAATTCCGTAAAATGTTTAAGCAACATAGTTGTTGTCGGGAGCGAAACATGGAGTTCTATAACACAGACCATTGAGAAACAAAATTCGTTGGGAAAATGGTACTCCACTTCATATACATGGACAAAAAATGCCGATGATCCTTCACTTAACTATATTTATTCTAATATGACTACCATATCCAACAGCGGGACGTACCGACTCAGAAGTGATTTGGTTGTTAAATCCAAAACCGGATTCACCGAAACTGTTACAAGCCACAGCGCTTCTTTCACAATTTAATTGTTTACTTTATTTCAACAAGTTCAGCTAATCTTAGAAGTTCTTCTTTGTCGACAACGGCTCCGGCAATTTCAAAAACATACCCATTATGTATCCACGTTATAGCTATAAGATTATCGAAATTATTACTACGATGTGTCAAAACAAAACCAACCTCGCCATTAACTTCAACCTCATAAACCTCAGAGTTTTCGGTGTTCGTCATCAAATTCAATGCAAACGTCTTGGCGTATTGCGAAAGAGTGATGGTTTTATCGCCGCATTTATATTTCGAATTTACTATTTCGTCATCTGCCGTTTCATTCACAAGTTCATACCCGCTTCCCTCCGGCAGCCGATAAACTTCCTCAATCGTATCCTTGATATCATACATCGAAAAATCCACGCTCACATCGGAATACGTATCATGCACATCAAACAAAAATCCCCTCGCCCCGAAATAAACCGCTCCCGTGGCGGCGGTGAGAAAAACAGCCGAAAACATAACGGTCATAATCACCGCAAGCTTTTTCAGCGGGATATACCTTTTCACGGCGGCGCTTTTCCCGGGCGAAGATACGCGAGCCGCTCTTTCGATTTTCATCGAGAGCCTTTTGACGCTTATTTTTCTGATACGGTACGCAAGGGAAAAACGGTGAGGCTTTTCGTCGGCGGGAATGTCGTATTGTGAAAAGTATTCTTCGGAATAGGCGATAAGTGCGGCCTTTAAAGCTTCATTGCCTGTCATTTACAAGTTCCTCCTCGATAAGTATTTTTTTGAGTCTTTGTCTTGCTCTGAAAAATCGTTGGCGAACCGCGTTTTCGGCTATGCTTAAGCGCTCGGCGATGTCGGATATGGAATAATCCATTACCGCGGATTGATAAAGCAGCTCATAATCCTTTTCGGAAAGCTTTTTAAGCGCCGTCATTACCTTTTCGGATTCATATTCGTCAAGAAGCTTCGACTCCGCCGAAACGCCGCCTTGGAGAAAACGCAGATCTTCTATATTTTCCCCCGAATGACCCTTACGGGAATAATAAAGCTTAAGGGCGGCGTTTTTTACGGTGATTATGAGATAGCCTTTGATTTCGGACGGACGCAGCTTTTTGACATTATCAAGACCGTCTTTTCTGATAATATTCAGAAAGGCCTCGTGCACCGAATCCTCGGAATCGTACGCGTCTTTTAAAATCTTAAAAGCGATTTTAAACATCATTTGTTCATAATCCGAGTACAGTTCCGCGACAAAAGCCTGATCCTCCGGAGTATCCACGGCAAGCAAATAAAACATTTTTAACGCACCTCGCTTCGACGGAAAATATGTTGCTCGATATACAGGCTATGGTCAGTATATCGTATTGTAAGTATATCACAATATAGGTGATATGTCAATATTTTTTTAAAAAATAAAAAAATTTTTTTAGAAAAATAAAAATTTTTTTTGAAAAAGGTGTAACAAAAATCGAATTTTGGGATTTTATATAGTGAGAGGGCAAAAAAGGAATTGATTAGAGAATTCTTTTAAATGAAATTATGCTCTTAAGAATTTTTATAGAAGGTGATTCAAATGTGGAAGATATGATATAACTATTAGAAATTGTTTTTAATACCATTAACTGCATTTTTATTAACCATAAATGCAGCAGAACAGAAAGGATGTAAAAAAATGAAAAAAATAATTCAAAAAGCGATTTCCTTATCTTTAGCTCTTACTATGATGATGTGTTCATATGCGCCATGCTTTGCTGAAAAAGTCGATGCTTCAAAAAGTTCGAACACATTAAGTATTGGAGAATGTGCCAATAACATTAAGGCAATTTACAAATCGGAATATCCTGAGCAAAGTGATGTAATTGACGACATAGTTGACACACTTTCAAGCAGCAACGAATTTATTAATATTTTTAAAAGCGAGGGAGCAACTGCATTTCAAATCATTGAAGACTCGCTGTGTGACTTTTTAAAGCCAAGTGCAAAACCGTATATGCAAACTGATGACTTATATACAACTAAGTATTTAGTTCCTCAAATAAGACAAATAAAGAATACTTATTGCGGACCAGCATCCACAGTAATGGCGCTTATTGGAAGCGGTGCGCCAAAGTATAAATATACCACCAACCAATCCGTTACAAATGGATGGCAGACATATTTTGCTACTGGAGGAAACATCAGTGGAAATAATAATGATAATCTGTTCACTGAAAAAAATGGAGGAACAAACATCGAAGATATCACAAAGGTTTTAAAAAATAATGTTCCGAGTGTCAACGGTTATACCTATAAAACAAAAGCTTTTACGTATTATACTTACAACAAAGCACTTGACTTTATCGAAATAAGTCTTGTTATGGATGCTGTGCCTGTTATCAGACTTCAGGACACAAGCTTACTTAGCTATTATAAAGGTGCTTCTTTCACTCATTATGTAGTAATAACATCAGTTGATTTTAACGCTGAGAGCATTACTATTATAGATCCTCATTATGATGACAAATACTTTGGCACTCACCAAATTTCTTTTGCTGAATTTAATAACTTAGCTAAAAATTCAAGAGACTTTTGGATATCAACCTATACAAAAGTTAAAAGTGATGGTAATTTTGAATACGTATAATTTTAAAAAATAAAATTATACGTTAAATAGACATATTTGACAAAGTATTTAGAAAAACTCATAATATGAGGGCAAAGTTTATGAAAAAACAATTAGTGGCAGTTATTTTTTCCCTATTAACCCTTTTCACTTTTTCAGCCTGTAACAAAAATAAAACTCAAAATACAGGAAATAATTCGGTAAGCAAATCGGCGGCCAATGACGGCGAAACGAAAATTCCCGATATTGCCTTTGAAAATACGGACAACGAGGGAAGAGCGAATGCCAATATTCCGGAAGTAAGAGAAAAGCTTGAACAGTGTCCCGACAATGTGATACTCGAAACCCACACCTTCGGGGATTATACGGTTCGGCTGGTGGGGGACAAGGCGAGGACGGATAACGCAAATTTCCCCGGCAGTATTTATGTTAGGGCGCTTCGCGCGGAGGTTGAAAAAAACGGCGAAAAAACGGAAGGTGACGGCAGATATAACGATACGGTAACCTACGCCTCCGAAAATAACGAATACAGACTTTTTGAGGAGAAAATAGGAAGCTATATAGATATATACGAGCTGGATAATCCCGTAATCGCAATGAGGTATTTCTATGACGAAAAGGACGGTGAAAGATCGGTAAGAAAAGCGGCGGAATTCGCCGTAATAAAGGACGGAGAGCTTTACTCGGGATTTGCGGGAGTTTGCGAAGCGGGTACGGGAATCGTTTTAAATCCGTCGGAGGAAGAAAGGGAAAAGGGCGATCCGCTTGCTCTGAATACGGATAAAGCGGTTTGTCGGGTTTGCGTGTTTTCGGCGGAGGAGTTTGAAATAGAGGATTCAACAACGTTGGTTGACAGGGAGGCGGGGATAAGGTATAGTTTTGATTTTTCGGATCCGGTCAAAATGGAATTATATAGGGCCGAGATTATGAAATGACAGGTCTATAAAATAAAAGGAACCGTCACAAAAACGGTTCCCTTATTTTATTTTTTACTGTTGACCGCAAAGTTCTTTGTAAAGGCCGATATAAAGCTTGGCTGACTGTGCCCAGCTGAAGTCCGCTTTCATCGCCCTGGTTACCAGAGCACCCCATGCTTTGCTGTCGTTATAGTAAAGCTCGGTGCATCTGCGTACCGCGCCCAACATATCCAGAGCGTTGTAGGATTGGAAAGTGAAGCCGAGGCCTTTTCCGTCGGGCTCGCCGTAGTCGGGAATGGAATCCTTCAGGCCGCCTGTGGCTCTTACAATGGGAATAGTGCCGTATCTTAAGGAAATCATCTGAGCAAGGCCGCAGGGCTCGCTCTTACTGGGCATAAGGAACATATCGGCGCCCGCGTATATCTTCTTGGCGAGAGCGGGTATGTAGCCGCAGGTAAAGCTTACCTTATCGGGATAGCGATAGTGCATTTCGTTAAAGAAGTTTTCGTACTGCGCTTCGCCCGAACCTAAAATAACCACCTTGCAGCCCAACGAGATCATTTCGTCGAAGGCACACTTTATGAGGTCAAGACCCTTGTGCTCAACCAGACGGGACACAAGGCCGATAACGGGAGCGTCGTCCTCGGTGGGAAGCCCAACTTCTTCAAGCAGCTTTTTCTTGCACACTCTCTTGCCGCTCTTGCTCTTTGCGCTGAAGGAGGCGGGAATGGCGGGGTCCTTTTCGGGATTGTACATATCGGTGTCGATACCGTTAAGGAAGCCGCAGGTCTTATAGGTTTTGCTTTTGAGTATTCGGTCAAGGCCGTGAGAGAACCAGGGGTCAAGTATTTCGGTGGCGTAGGTGGGGGAAACGGTGGTGACCTTTTCGGAAACCTCGATTGCCGCCTTCATAAAGTTAACGTCTCCGTCGTATTCCATAATATTCTTATAGTGCTTGGGAATACCCAATACCTCTTCCAAAAGCTCGAGACCGTAGCGGCCCTGATACTGGATATTGTGGATAGTAAATACCGTATGAATATTCTGCATATTATACTGGTTGCGGTAATAGAGGTTGTAATAAACGGGGATCAGAGCGCACTGCCAGTCGTTGGCGTTGATAATATCGGGGCGAAGGTCGAACTTCTGAATAAGCTCCATCACCGCGCGGGAGAAGAAAGCGTATCTTTCTCCGTCGTCATAATAGCCGTAAAGGCCGAAATCGCGCTTGAAATAGTATTCGTTGTCCAGAAAATAATAGGTGACTCCGTTAAGCTCGGTCTGGAACACTCCGCAGTACTGGGCTCTCCAACCCACCGACACGTAGAAATGATCCACATACCTGATATTTTCCTTATGGGAATCCTTTATGGTGTTGACATAATAAGGCAATACCACAATACATTCCTGTCCCTCCGCGGCGAGAGCCTTGGGGAGAGAGCCCGCCACGTCCGCAAGTCCGCCCGACGCGGCAAAGGGTTGAGCTTCGCTGGTTGCGTAAAGAATTTTCATGACTGTATTTCCTTTCGTGAAAAAAATTACGGATAAATGGGATTATATATATTTAGGCAAATGCCGTCGGATACTTTCCGAATTTGCATAAAAGCGCGGCAAATTCTTACTTTTTATTATTATAACACAGTTTTTCTAAAATTACAAGTTTTTAATACAAAAAATATTTGGGGAACCGCATAATAGGATATTCATAGCTATTCATTAAAATTAAAAAACAATTTAATTTTAGTGTAGTGTTTTTATAATTTTTACGTCTTTACAGACAGGCAACCAAATGTTTGCACGAAAGGGGAGAGAAAACAAAAATGAACGACAGAGGCATAATAGATTTGTATCATAACCGCGACGAAAGCGCAATAAGGCTTACGGCGGAAAAGTACGGAAGCTACTGTAAAAAAATAGCGCGAAATATATTGGGCGACGAACGGGACGCGGAGGAATGCGTAAACAGTACATACTTAAAGGTATGGGAAAAAATTCCTCCCGAAAAGCCGAATGTTTTTTACGCCTTTTTGGCGCGGATCACAAGAAATACCGCCATTGACATCTATCGGAAAAACAAGCGGCACAACGCCGACCTGTCCCTTATCTTCGAGGAGCTGTCGGGCTGCGTTTCCGACAGGGAAACTCCCGAAAGAACGGCGGAAAACCGCGAGCTTTTAAAAGCGGTAAATAAATTCCTGAACGGTCAGCCTAAAAGAAACAGACAGCTTTTCGTTTCAAGATACTGCTGCTGCGAGAGCGTAAGGGAATTGTCCTTACGGTTCGGTATGACGGAAAGCGCCGTGTCGGTGAGCTTAAGCAGAATACGCAAAAGGCTTAAGGAGCATTTGCAAAAGGAGGGCTTTGAGATATGAGAAAAGAGGATTTTTTTGACCTGCTGGGTAATATCGACGATAAATTTTATTTGGAGGCAATGGACCGGGAGCCTTTGGAAGCCGTTCCCGTTTACGTTGACAGGCGGGGCCGCGGCTTCGGCAAAATTGCCGCCGTTTTGGCGGCGACGATCGGGATAACCGCTTCGGCCGCGCTGTTGCTCGGTAAAGGAGCGCCGACTCAGGGGGAAGGTACGGGCACTGCTCCCGAAAAAAATTCGGAAATCACTTCGTCGGAAATATACAGCGCGGAAGCATTGGCCGCCATAACCGACCTTAACAGAACCGTTTCCCCCGAAGTGAAGGTTACCGTTCCCACAAAGGAGCAAATAACGGCGGCCATGAGCCATATACTGGCCTTTGAAAACGGCCGCGAAGGGGCGGAGAACGAAATTTACGGCAATGTATACGGTAAGATTCGGCCGGAAGAGGATTTGTACTGTTACACCGTGGACCTTAACTTTGACAACATAGAGGAAATAGTTCTGGCGTCGTGGGAGCACAGCGAAATTTTCATATTCGAGCTTAAAGAGGGGAACGTCGTTTTAAACAGCGTAATAAAGAAAAAAAACGCGGCTTTTACCATAGACGAGGAAAGCTTTTGCCGCCTTGCCCCCTATTACGGGGAGGACAACACAAATATCGATTATCCCGACGGCGAGTGCTTTTATTATTTTTACGGCAGCTTTTATGAAGGCGGACAAGAGGGGGATAGCTCGGAAAAAGACGTAACGTCGGCTTTTGCGGCGGCGATAAAATACGATAAGGAAACAAACTCCTACCGCAGCGAATTCTTAATGTCCTACGCGGGACAGATGAAAGGCGAAAAGTGGGAAACCGTTTTCGCCGCCCCCTCCGCTTCAAAGCCGTTATCGGCGGAGGATTTTGAAAAGCTCTGGTACGGCTATGACGAGCTGCCCGCCCTTGTGTTCCGAAAGGATATAGAATACTGTAAAAAATATGCGGCGGAAAATTACGACGAGATTCTTCCTCCCGATAAAAGAGGATATTTTTCGGAGTTTACCGAAGATGAGCTGTCCTTTTACGTAAAGGATTTCAATCTGGACGGAAATCTCGAAATAGCCGTGGTTTCATGGGAGCACAGCCCTGTTTTCGTATTCGGACATACTGCGGAGGGGTTTGTTTACGACGCCATGATAGGGAATGATAAGATACGGTCTTATCTTAACAGCGAAAACTTTTCGGAGATTGCGGCTTATGAGGGAGAGGAAGAAAAATATCTTTATTATTACTTTGTTTATAATGATTATGGGGAAAGAAGCCGCAATATGGGGGCGCTGAAATACGATCCCGAAAAGGGGGGATATTATGTGGAGCATTATCTTGTTTACGGAATGAAAAGCGAGGACGGGGAGCAAAATTGGGAGCCGTTTTATCAAAAGACGGTGCTGGGGAAAGAAAGCGAGGATATGAGTTATGAGGAGTTTTCTCGGCTTTGGAACAGGCATAAAGGGCTTGAGGCGGTTTCGGTTGATAATTTTGTATTAAAGGTTGAAAGCTTTTAGAGGGATTGTAAAAAAATTAAAAGCGGCGAAGCCCCGCACTGTCCTTTTCGCTTCCTTTTCGGACACCGAAAAGGAAGTGGGGTGTGGGGCAAAGCCCCACCGCTACCGGTTAAGAGCAAAAAATCAACTCAATAATCAGTCGCGTAAAAACAAACGTTAGAAGCCGCGAAGCGGGGCTTCGGGATTAAAAAACAAGCTTAAGGAATAAAACTCGCCAAATCTCGTTTTATACCAATCTTTAATCAAGTTATAGACTTGATTAAAGATTGCAGCCAAAGCACTAATTTTTGGTCATCCATATTATTTGTCTGTAACTTGACCGAAAATTAGGGCGTATCTGAAAACCAAGCAATTTTGTGCAATTTCGCTAAATGCGTGACGATTTCAAGGAAAAAAGCGCAGGAATACTAAAGTATTCCGAGCATTTTTGACGCAGAAAGCGTCCGCAGT
>CATLBH010000047.1 GCA_949878745.1 uncultured Ruminiclostridium sp.
TCCAGTGCGAACCATGCGTTGAATTGGTTTGTAAGCTGTGAAAAATCAAAGTCCGCAAACTGTGAAGCGATAAAGCCGCACAATGCCGGGTCTGCCCGTGTGTCCGTTATGTCTGCCTGGGTTATGGCAACCGCGCCGGCCGCCACAAATATTTCCGCCAAACATTTTTCCTGTATCACATCATTGTTAGTAAGTTCCGGGGGCTGTGGATTGCTCGAATATGCCCCCTCTAATATGAAAATGCTTGGTCTTCTCTCCGTTTCGTCATTCCGCAATATAACCCGGTCGATACGCGGCAATGTTCCGTTTGCCCCGGAAACTGTCAGTTCTAAAACCGTTGTATTATGTATGGTGTGCAGATTGATGTATGCGTAGCCCGTCCGCGGTCCGCCGTCCACTTTTACCGCCATGCTTTCGCCGTCTGCCGTTACTTGTAAATGGCCGTACACTACGCCCTCTTTGTAAAACGGGGCTTTGTCTTCGTTCATATCCTCGCCGTTATACCTACGTTCCTTGTCGTTTAGGTCTGTGGCATTATAGAAAAATCCCCTTACCATGTTTTCTTCTCCTTTCCCTAATTATCCCAATTTATTACAGTCGGTAAGGCTTCCCCAAACGTTGGAACAACGTACATTCCCCCGTATTCGTAAACCTCGCACGCTTCCGTAATCCTAAGGTCTAATATTTTGTTCCATTTCTTCTTATTTACCGTCACAACATCCCCTAAATCCCAATCCACGCCATAAGTAAAGTTAATATCCGCTTCCACTTCCGCTTCAAAATTTTCCACTATGGCATTTTGCGCCATTGCTTCCTTTCCCCTTACCCGTAATGCTTCCAGGTATGCGGCGTCTGTTGGGAAATCGTCCTTGTTTATATCTTTTGCATCCAAAAACATTTCCCGTAAGTCAAAACCGCTTCCGCCGCCTACTGTTACATAAATGCGGTCCGGGCCATCCCCTGCGCCGCCCACGACAATTTTTGTTTTGTATGTTTCGTCCGAATAGTTATGTTTGGCCCGGTTTAGGTTGTTATAACTTTCTGAAAAGATTACACGGGGGTTTTCCCCCTGCTGCGTTGTCCGGTCTATCCCCTTATAGGTTTCAAAGGTCATTTTCTTTTTCATGAAATCCGGGACCACACGGAAACCCACTTCACAATATCTCGCAAGTTTGGAAAGGTATGTCAGTACGTTTTTATAAGTTGCCTGGAATGTGATTTCCGTATTGTCCCCGGTCCCTGCCGCTATCTCTAAAAGCGGTATCTTTGGGGCCTTGTTTATAATGTAACGCATTGCATCTTCACACGTTCCCGTATAGGAAAATAGCGGTCCTGTCAACCTATCGTTAAAATAGATTGGAAGAAAATACCCTTTCCGCACCATTTCATTTACAAGCGTGCTTTCCTCTTCGTTCTGGTCCCCCCGTATCACGGCGGCTTCATCTTTCCCTTTCGGCCTTATGATGTTCCCCGGCTGTAGCAGTTTTAAATTATCTTCCGTTACGGGCGCGTGAAGTTCAAACGTTCCACACTCATAATATTTTCTATGCCATTGCAGGGATGTATGGTTTTCAATCGTTCCCAGGCGGTACAAATTGCGGTCATATACTATTATTTCCATTCCTACACCCCCAAATAATGGATGCGGTAATATACCGATACTGACAGATAGGAAAGGCCGCTTTCCGCCGAATATGTAAGCGTGTTTTTCCCGTCCTGAAGCTGTATAAAATCCCCGTTTTTGCTTTCATCCAAAAATTGGTTTATGGTTTCCCCGTACAGCTTTACAACCTCTTCCCAATCAATCACGCCGTAACGGTCCTTATGCTCTTCGATTTCTGCCGGGGTTACGCCGTCCAAAAGGTAAATGTTCTTATGGTTCGTATGCGTGTTTATGACAATGTATTGTCCGCTTGAAAGTTCAAAGTCGTTCCCCTCGTAGCCTATTTTGGTAAATAATCCGCTTTCTGAATGGTATATTGCCGGGTTTTTCACGTTCCCGTCTGCCCGGAATATAACCGTTATTCCTATATTGTCCGCGCCGCTGTCGTTCTCTATCTCTTTTACCAACTCGGCTTCCCGGTGTCCGAATATGCGCCCCTCTTCCGGGAAACACGCCGGGAAATAGAAATCACTTACCCAACTTGCCATAACCACTTCCACGTCTGATAAATCTTTGAAATACGGGTCATTGCATATAAGGCTTACTGTATAATCCCGTACAACCCCCGTATCTGCTCCCGGCAATATCTTTTCCACTTCGTAATCTATGGTTTTCGTGTCCCCGTCCTCGTAGTATTCAAGTGTGCCTGTGCGCTTGGCCGGGAATACCCTATAAAGGAACTCCCGGTTCTTTTTATAGTCTGAATCCATTTCCACGGTCAAAACAAGGTTTCTTTGCTTTACAACCGAACCCTGCCGCGTACTGCCGTCCGTTGTCGTGTTCTCTGAACTTGTGACGTTACATTCAATCCCGTAAAACCCCTCTAAGTCCACGATATGGAACGGCGTAAACTTATCCCATGTTAAAACCGTGCTTACGTTTTTATCACTTGTGCAAGTTATTCTTATGTCGGACATAATTTCCCCCTTTGCATTGCCAACGCTAGGGCGCGTGTCTGTAACCTTGTCTGCCGGCCTACCTCATACGGCGAAAGTGCTTTAGGGCTTGTGATATTTATATTCTGCTGAAAACTGTTGCCGCCCTTTAAGTTATCCGCCGCCCGGTTTGCTGCCGAACCCGTAAGCGGCGTAACAACCGCTTTCCCGTTTACCATGCTAAGAAGTTCCGGCCCGGCTTCCGCCACCATTGCCGTACCCTCTTTTAAAACGCCGCCTTTGGCAAGCCTGGGAAGTGATAGCGTGCTAATCTGCCCCAGGGAAACGCCCGGTATTTCATTGATAATGCCAATCACGCCGTTAATCATTCCTATAAACTTGTTTACAACGCCCTCTATGGTGGAAAGGCAGCTATTTATTGCAGACTTGAAAGCATCCCCAACGGCACTTCCTATTGCAACGCCCACGTTTACGAAACAAGCCTTTATCCGCTCCCACAAATCGGAGAAGAAAGAAGTCACGTTGGCGAACGCATTTTTTATATTGGTCCATGCGTTGTCAAACTGCGTCTTGAACCACGCCGGAACATTCGCAAGGGCTGTTTTTACTTCTGTCCACCTTGCGCCGAACCATGAACCGATTGCCGCGAATGCGTTTGTTACATTGGTGTAGGCGTTTGTGAACATGGTAAGAAACCATGTTGCCACCGTTGCAAGGGCGTTCTTTATATCCGTCCACCTTGCGCCGAACCACTGGCCGATTGCCGCGAATACGTTCGTTACGTTGGTATAGGCATTTGTGAACATGGTAAGAAACCACGCCGCCACCGTTGCAAGGGCGTTCTTTATGTCATTCCACCGCGCCCCGAACCACTGGCCGATTGCCGCGAATATATTTGTTATATTGGTATAGGCTTCGTTGAACCTATCGGCGAACCACTGGCCCACACCCTGGAATATGGAACAAATCCCGTGCCATATATCTGAAAAAATCTGCTTCACATTTACGCCGAATCCCTCAAAAAATCCGACTATGAAATTAACCCATGCTTGGATGATATTTTTCGCAAAATTAATCGCATTTTGCAGGGCGGCTTTTATGTATGAGAAAAACCCGTCAAAATCCCCGTGTAAAAGAGCAACTACGGCGTTTATAATATTCGTAACAAAATCAACTATATTTTGTATAGCTGAAATGATAGGCGCGGCGGCATTTATAACGCCGTTTACGATACTCATTATGTAGGTAAGCAAAAATTCAAATACGGGCTGTAGTGCCGTCATGAGGTTAGTAAATGCTTGTTTCAGACTTTCAAGTAATGGCTGTACCGCCGTCCACATCTGCGTAAACGCTTGCTTTACCCTGCCTATGCAGTTATCAACTTTTTCCCGAAATTCATCATTTGTTTTGTATAAATGAATAAACCCTGCGGCCAATGCCGCCAATATCCCGATTACAATTCCCACCGGTCCCGTTAAGGCGGTTAAAACCCCTTTTAGTCCGCCTATCTTCCCCGAAAGGCCGGAAACCGTTTTTATTATCCCGGAAATGCCCGTTGACATTTTCCCGAAAGCAATTAACGCCGGGCCTATTGCCGCTACTATGGCGGCTATTTTAATAATGGTCTGCTTTTGGCTTTCGTTTAGATTTTTGAACCACTCCGAAAATTCTTTTACTTTATCACATACTTTCTGTATGATTGGCTGTAAGGAATCTATAAGCGTACCGCCTAAATCAATGGCGGTATTTTTTACCTGGTTTATGGCTATCTTTACTTTGTTACTTGTTGTGTCCAGTTTGTTAAATGCCGTTTCCGTTGCCCCGGCGCTGTTTGCCATTTCCCCTATTGCATTATCCAGTTTTTCCGCATTATCCCACAGCACGTTTGCCGCTTTCCCTGCTTCCGCGCTGCTGAACATATTGGCGATACTTGTACCGCTTACATAGGCCTGTTCGTCCAGGATGCTAAGAACATCCGTTAAACTCCACCCCTGCTCCATAGCTTCCGTCATTGTCAGACCGCCCTCTTTTATATG
Source organism: uncultured Ruminiclostridium sp. (assembly GCA_949878745.1). Classification (GTDB taxonomy): domain Bacteria; phylum Bacillota; class Clostridia; order Oscillospirales; family Ruminococcaceae; genus Ruminiclostridium_E. Next base: position 4,596 of record CATLBH010000047.1, read on the forward strand.
CTCCGTTCCCTCTGCGAACGCTTTTGCCGCCGTGCTTCCCTGCTTTCCTAATTCATTGAGCATACTGTTTAAATAAGTGGTGGTTTCTGCGGTTGCAATTCCGTTTGAAGTCATAACGGCGTATGCGCCGCAAAGGCTGTCTAATTCCACCCCCTGGGCTTTTGCCGTTGGTATTACCTTACCCATTGCGCTCGACAGTTCCGCAACGGTTGTTTTTCCTAAATTCTGCGTTTGTATCAGCATATCGGACACATTTGTTACCTGGCCTGCTTCCATTCCGTAAGCGTTCATTATGGTAGTTAATATGTCCAGTGCGTCCGCGCTCTCCGCAAATCCGGCTTTCGCTAGTTTCGTAGCGTTTGAAACAAAATTAACGGCATCCCCAGTCTGCTGCCCTGCGGAAATGGCATTGTAAACATTGTCCGCTATATCCGTTGCGGCAATCCCCGTTTCGTCCGACAAGTCTAGGATAGCTTTTTCCAGTTCATCCAATGGAACTTGTGTTGTATCTGCAATGGTATTTACTTTGGCCATTGCGTCTTCAAAATTACTTGCCATTGTTCCGGCCGCCGTGCCGATACCCATAATTGCTGTTGTGGCCGGAAGCATTTTTTTACCTAAATTAGTGGAAACATCCCCTATTTTCCCGAATGCTTCCCCCACTTTTTCCAGTGTGATATTGTTTTCTTTCGCCTGGTTCTCTAATGACTTCAAGGCGTTTTCTGTGGCAATTACTTCCCTCTGTATCGCCCTGTACTGTTCTTCTGTAGCTTCCCCTTTTCGGAACTGTTCTTGTACTTGTGCTTCCGCTGTTTTCAGAACATCCAATCTTTCTTTTGTTTCGGAAATAGCGTTTTTTAGTAAGGTTTGTTTTTGTGCCAATAATTCTGTATTTTTGGGGTCTAACTTTAATAGTTTATTTACTTCTTTCAGTTCGCTCTGTGTGCTTCTGATATCTTTATTTGTGTCTTTTAATGCCTTTTGTAGCCCGGTTGCTTTTCCGTTAATTTCTATTGTTATTCCCCTTATATTGTTTCCCACGCCTTAACCCCCTTTCTGCCCGTATTTTTCCCGTAATTTGCCGCGCTCCGGCTTTGTCTGCTCCATTCTCCAACAATCTTTTAGATATTTCCGCCCCTCTTCACTCTGCGAATTTTCGTAAATCATTGCTTCCCGTAGGAAGAAAAGGTATACATCAATTTCCATTTCCTGGACTTCGTATATATCAATGCGGCAATAATCCATAACCAGTTTTTCCGGGCGCGTAAGAACTTCATATGGTATCTTTTCCCTTTCATCCCGTGGATAAAAGGGAATTATCAGTTTGGGTTTGTTTTTAACTGGTCCACGAATGCCATATATGCTTCAAGGATTGCCGAACACTCTTCTATGTCGTAATCCTCTATATCTTCCCGTTTGATATGGGCGCGGTTCATATTGTTGTTTAATACGGCTTCCATGATGTCGTAAACCGCCGTAATGTCCGTTTCCTCTTCCTCTTCTGTCTGTATCTGCTTTATTGCTTCAAAAACGCCTTTTTTCGGCATCCTTACAAGGATTTTCTTTCCACGTTCTGTTATTTCCCCGTCTTCGTCCGTTTTGTCCTTTAATGTGAACGGCCAAAAAGTCCGCTTGATTTTATTGCTGTTAAATTCCTTTACTGCCATGTTCTATTCCTCTCTTTCAATGAATAAAGCGGCCTGGGCGTTGTTCCCCTGCCGCTTGCCCCCTCTCCCGGCCTGCTGCCTTATGCCTTTTACTCTGTCACTTCTCCCCCGGATGCTCCGCCGCCCGGCTCTTCCTTGTCCATATCCTCTTCATAAAGGATTAATGTACCCTCTTTGTCCATTGGCTGCGCCTTAAACTCCGCATCAATGACGGTTTCCGTATCTTTGGCGAACGCAATTACAAATCCTGCCTGGTTGTTCCCGACAATGGTAATTCTGATATTGCCGTCCTCGGTGTCCTTATGGACAAAACGCAAAAGGTATTTCTTTCCCGTTGCGTTCCCCATGCCGCCTACTTTAACAATCCTTTTCCCGTTCTTTTCCGTTACCCTTGCCGTTTGGCACAGCTTTTCTATGGTAGTGCCGCACCACGTCATTATCCCGGATTTAAGGGTAACTTCCTCTTCCGTTGTAATGACTTTTGACACTTTCCCCATATCGTCTTTTGCTTCGTAAAACTCCGGCTTATACTCGATTTCCGCGCCGCCTTTGATATGCCCCAGGCGGTTTTCCTCTTTTTCAATCTCTTCATCTGCCGGGATTGCCTTGTCCGTTCCCAAAAAATCCGTGCAATATAAATCTCCGCTCCCTAAGACAATGCTTTCTTTGTTCATGCTTTCTTTGCTCCTTTCACTTTCCGTAACAGCCCTTTTACTTCGTAGGCGGTTTGGAAACACTCTTCATCTTCAATAGGGGCCATGAATTTTTCATAGTCCACATCAAAAAGAACCTCGTTTTCTATCCGCCGCACGATTTCCGCCGCCGCTTCATCATCCGCCACGGTATAAAGTTCCAAATTCCAATCTTCCGCGACTAAATTATTGATTGTGTCCGCGCCCCTGCTTGCTGTATGGGGGATTGCGTAAACCAAATACGGTAAAGGCGGCACGGGGCTTTCCAATGTACCCTCAAACGCATCTTTCGCAATGGGTAATCCTATTTTTGCCGCCCTCTCTGTTAATACTGCTGCCGTAACGCCCATATCATCCCCCTAATTTCCTTTCTATCATTCCGGCTATCATATCCCCTATCTGCTCATTTACCGGGGCTATATGGCTAAATGCGCGTACCCTGCCGCCGTTCCTGCTTTGGTGTCCATACTCCAAAAGGTGGGTTAATTTGTAATGTTTTTTGTTGAAAACTGTATATCCGCCTACTGTCACAACTGAATCTGTGCGCTCCCTTTGTTTTGCTGCCCAACCCTTTTGATATGCCCCCGTTCTTGCCTGGTACGGGCCGCCGTTCTTTAATATTTTTGTTGCTTCTTTAGCTGCTTCCCGGATGCTTTCATTTGTTGCTTTCACAACCTCAACATTATAATTTTCTAGTTCCGCTTTGATAGCTTCGTCCAAATTGTTGATTGTTACATTCAATCTTCCCCTGTCCTTTCCCTTGTAAATCGTTCAAGTTCTGCATTTAAAATTGCCGCGCTCATTATTAGCAACAAAGGAAGAGAAAGCAGCATCATAAGCAACGCATTTATCAGCTTTTTCATTTTTTCCCTGCCCTTTCTGCTGCATACAATTCCGTTTTTCCGTTTGGCTTCGGCCCGTAAGTCCTATAAATCGCGTACCGCTCCCCGTTTACCATTGCTTCTTTCTGCCCGGAATACTCAAACGCCCATACTTCCAACATAAATTCCGCTTTATGGCCCTTTTGCCCGGCTGCTGCAAATTCGTCACGCCCTACCGGGTTAATCTTTGCCATAACTTCGGTTTCCTCATATTCCGTTTGGTTTTTCTTCGCCAATAGCTTAATCAACGCTTCTATGGTAGCCACCGCCTTTTATCTTGGTACACATCATTTCATATGCTGCCATTAGTTTTTCCTGGTTGTCCGGGGTCCCGAAATTTGCCTTGCAGTACATTAAAACGGCTTCTATAATGAGTGGGTCATTTATGCTTCTCCCATTCTTCCCCAAATAAGAACCGTCAACACCTATCCGTTTCAAGTCTGCAAGGGCAACTTCTACAAGCTGCCCCACATCTTCGTCCAGTATGTCCGTTGACATTTTCCGAATCCTTATTTTGGCTTTCGCAATCAGTTCATCTTTTTTCATGCCCTGCCGCCTTTCCGGGTTTCATTTATGACGCTGCTTCCGCATCCTTGTTTTTCACGCGGATAAATCCGTTTTTCGCAACCACATTTCCGCCCATGAATACGCTTGCTTTATAGGCAATCTGCCCCTGCTTGAACTTGTATTCCGTGCTTTTCTGCGCGTCAATATCGCTGAATATAGCCACTTCATAATTGCTTAACGGGCCATATGCCATGCAATATTTTCCTGCGTCCTCTGCGGCCGTGCTGATTTCAGCGCAAGCGGAATTGATGATATAGGGTACTTCGTCAATCGTTCCCGTGTTGCCGTGGTTCACGATTGTATAAACCTTTCTCCCCTGCTTGTCGCGCAATTTTGCAAACTTCTTTAAATCCATTTTGTTGAGGATAAGCACGGCAACGTCTTCCACCTCTTCATCCCCACCGAAAGAATAAATAATTTCGTCCAACGTGTCGTTGGTAATGTCCGTAATGCTTGTAATATCCGTATTGCGGTCAATGATATCGTCCGCCGCCTTTGCCGGGTTAAAGAAAATGCCCCGGAACTTCCCGTTTCCGCCCGGCCCGATAAGAATTTGGCGGCTTGCGTAACGCTTGATTGCCCGTGTCACGCTCTCTTCCACAACGCCGTCATAGTCCGCATCCGGCAATTTAACCATTTCTTCCGGCTCTTCCGCGTATGTCGTAATTTTCTCCCGGACAATCTCGGAATAGCCAAATTCCGGCTCGCTTGTGTTGTAGTCTGCCCCCTCTGCGGTGCTTCCTGCGCCGTCCCCGTAGGACTTCACAAAAGGCCGCTGATAGGTTTCGCCGCCTACAAGCGGAACGGTATGTACCCGGTCAATAAGGGAAGAAACATTGTTAAACGTGGGCGCAATGTCCGGGCTTGTGTGGTGCGGCATTACAACGCCGGACATGGTTGTTAAAGTGTTCCTGGGGTTTGCAAGCGTCCGGGCATTATAGCTTACCTTTTTCCCGTCTTTAAGGCTCTTTCCGTTCTGCGCCTTTGCGTGGCTTCCCGTGTCGTTCCCCTCGCCGCCTTTCCCTGCGTCCGCTTCCGGGTCTGTTTCCCCTGCGTCCTGCGCCGCCTTTGCCAATTCTTCCCGGATTTTGATTTCGTCCAAAATCTCGCCTATCAGCTTCGCTTCGTCCATAAGGGCGGTTAATTCCTCGCCGCTTTTGTCCTGGGCTTCTTTCCCCACCGCCACAAGACGGGCTTTTAATTCCTTTTTGCTCATTTTCATTAACTGTTCTTTTAACATGGTGCATTCTCCTTTCAATCCATGTGCTGTATTGCAATATCCGCAATCATTCTTCTTGTTTCCTGGTCTTTTACCTCTTCCCCTTTATCTTCCGGGCTTTCCCCGCCCGTCAAATCCTTTGGCGTGTTCCTGCAATGGTCCTTTGTGTAATCCCCGACTGCTGCCACGGCGTTATTTTCTTCCCCCACCGTTATGTTGAAATATTTTGCCGCATCCTCGCCGGAAAGCCATGTTTCCGCTTCCATAAGTTCTTTTATGGTGTCGATTTCCACTCCCTCGGCAAGGTTATCTTCGTAAACGCTCCAAATCCCGGCTTCTATGGCTTCCAGTGTGTCCGCCATTTTCCTAAGTTCTAAGGCGTTCCCCTCGCATTCGCACCAGGGCTTGTGTATCATGAGATAGGCGTTTTTCGGTATTGTCGGCCTGTCGCTGTCAACGAACGGAAGCAGGGAAGCAATCGAACCGGCCAGCGCATCAACGAAACAATGTTTCTTCCCCGGATAGCGTTTCAGCATATTGTAAATTGCTATTCCGGCGAATACTGAACCGCCGCCACTGTTTATGTAAATATTCAGGTCCCGGCCCTCTGCCGCCGCCAAAAAGTTTTTGATTGCTTCCGGGTACTGGTCCTCTTCCTGCCATGCCCCCCACCAATCGGAAACAATGTCCCCGTAAAAATGCAAATCCGCCGTTGTGTCCGTGAGGTTTTTAATCTCACAAAATGGCTTCACGGTTGCTTTTTCCGGGCTATTGCATGATGCTATTAATTTCTTTGCTTTCGGCATTTCCTAACCCCCTTTCATAATCTGCATATAGGCACGGTGCGCCGCCTGCAGCGCCTTTTTTTGTCTGTCTGCGGCCTGCTTATCATCCGGGGGCGCGTCCGTTCCCTGCTGCCCTACCTGGTACAATGACTGGTCCCCGGCTTTAACATAGTTAAGGCTTACCAAACGTTGGTCCCCATCCTCAACGGGGCCGTAATACATAAGTTCCCGGTATTCGTTTATCGTGAGTGCGCCCCGGTCAAACATTCCGCCGCCTATGGTTTCCCTTGTCTGCAATGTTGCGTACTGTAAAAGGTTTGCAACAAAATCTATACGGTTTCCGTACCCGATTTCACGGGGCGTTAGCAGCTTAAAAGTAAACTCGTAGGATAGCTGTATTGCTATTGGCTCAATCACGTTTTCGTAGAATGACATAAATTCCTGGTCCGTCAAAACTGACGTAAGGATTTTTTCATTCACTCCGTAATATCTGTATACATTGTCCCGTAAAAACGTAATCTGCGCCGTTGGTATGGGCGGCGTGCGCTGTGCTATTTCCTTAAACTCCATGGAATTATCTATGGCGGCAATCCCCCCGGCGTTTTCCGCGTTCATATAGGCGTCCCGGAACTCCTTTGCCTTTTGCTTTAACTCTTCATCATCCGCCAAATTGTTATATTTCAGATACCCGGCAAGGGAATTTGAACGGTTTACAATGTTCTTTATGGTTTCCCCGGATGTTTCGATAAGGTCCAGGCTGCGTTTTAATTCCATGTCCGGGGATGTTCCCAGGAAGCGGCGTTTATTGTACCTTGCCTTTATGTGTATTACATTTTGGTATGGCACGGTGTAGGTTTTCCCGTCATACTCCCAACGGAAGCGGAAAAGGATATTGTTGTGTTCATCCTCAAAAATCCTATAACTTTTTGTGCTTATGGGCTGTATGCTCTCTATCCGTGTAAAATCGTTGTTCCAAAAGATAACGGAAAAGGAATTGGACGTGTATACCAAATCAACGGCTATCCGGTAAAGGAAATCATATGTTGACATTTCCGGGCATGGCCGCAATGTCAGAATCCGCGCAAGGTAATCATTTTTTACCACAAGCCCTTTTTCGTCCTTGCGGATAACCTGGGGCTTTAATTTCCCAACGTTTCTTCCGATTGCGTCCGCAATCGCCCCTACTATGTCATTATCCCGTAGCGTACCCGTTGGCACATATTCCCCACGGCTCAAAAACATAGGGCGGTACTTCGCCCGAAACGCATTAAATACATTTGCTACAATTCCCGTATCATTACCCCCTTTCCGCAAAAATAGGCTCATGGGTGCTATCCCATAAGCCTATGATAAAATAATTCGTGTTTAAATTCTGACCCGTTTTATACCCCTGCTGCTGCCGCGTTCCTTATGCCGCCGCGCCGTTTAACAGTTTCTTCCCAATCTCCGCATGATACTTTGAAACCATGGTCATAGCGTCAAAAACGGAAACGGCCCCGTCTATCCTCATGCGCTTTTCAATCTTAACGGGCTTCATCCTGCTGTCGTTCATATTGATTTCCACGGCCACATTCAATAAATGTGATGCAAGCAAAGTATTGTTCCCGAAATCAAAAAGCCCGTCTTTTAAATCCCCCTCAAATTTATGCAGAATCGGCGTTAAATTAGTTCCCTGGTATACATCATCCACATGGAAACCGGCCATTTTCAAATCCTCTATGAGATACCCGGCCGAATATCTGTCATAGCCGATTTTTAGCGGTCTTATTTTATATTTCTTTACCAGGTCAACGAACCATTGGTAAACGTCTTTATAGTCCACCTGGTTTTCCCCGGAAATTATCAGAACGCCTTTTTCTTTGTGCATATTGTACGCCGTGTTGTCTTCGTCCACGGCAACTTCAAAACGTTTCTTCGGCATAAAGAACTTTGTGAACACATAATTTTTCCCGTCCTTGTATATGATAATGCTTGCCGCCGTAAGGTCCGTTGTCCGGGATAGGTCAATCCCACCGACACAATAGCACCCCCGGAAATCTTCAAGGGTTTTTACCCCTTTCCCGTCCTCATGTATGCCTTTCATTACATCCCAATAGTCAAGCCATGCCACGCTTGAATTTTGCTTGATATTGCAGAACTTTGTCATAAACTCCACTTTTTTAGAAAGTGAGTTCCGGGCAATCTCTATCTGCTCCAAATAAAATTCTTCCGTAACGGAAACGCCCATGTTGGGGTTGCTTTTCTTTAATTCCTCTATGCTGTCCCATTTTTCTATATCGTCTATGATATACAAAAACGGCAATATCCGTTTTTCCCTGCTATTGCCTTTTAGGAACGCCGTTGCCCTGCGGTACAGTTCGTCATATATCCCATCATTTACATAACCGGCCGTTGCTATGGATATGATTAACGGCTGCTTCCTCGCGCCCAGGGCGGAAGTCATAACCTCGTACTGCTTCAATCCCTGGTCCCCCGGCCATGCTTCCATTTCATCATTTACGACTAATTGAGGGTTAAAGCCGTCCGATTTTTTGGAATTGAATGCAATCTTTTTTACGCTTGTATTAAACTCTTTTATGTAAATATCGCCCCGGCGTTTCTTGGTTATGCTGTCCAGTTCATCATCTGACTGCACAATCTGATAAAAGGCATCATATACCAAATCCGCCTGGTCCAGTTTCGGCGCAAGGAAATAGACCTTTGCGCCGTACTCCCCATCATGTAACGCGGCGAAATAAAGTACCCATCTACTGCAGCTTTCCTGCAGATTAAATTCTCAAAGTAAAAATAACAGCTACACATCTGTGCCGTTTCTTACCGCACGCTTTTTTCGTTATAGAATACAGA
>CATLBH010000048.1 GCA_949878745.1 uncultured Ruminiclostridium sp.
CAGTCTCCTTTTTGTCATACCAATCTTTAGTTCTGCTAAACCATTCGTTGTCAATCAGTTTTGGATTAGTTGGTCTAAAGTAAATAACGTGGTTGTCATATGCTTCCTGACAATACTCTCTGTATCCACTGACATATTCCGGACCGCGTCTTATAAGTTTTAGCATGGTATGTTTCCTTTCGTATTCACTTAAAAATAACTTTCGATTTGTCGAGCCGATTATATCACGAGACTTTTTCCATTTCAAGTGGCTGTTAGGGAAATCGCCAACACGAAAGAGAAAAGGGACGTTTTACATTCCCGCCATAAAAATCCCCTTATTTCTCAAACCTGAACCATCCGAAATCAAACTCGCTTCCCGGCAAAAACGTAAACGAAACATTACACTTTCCCGTGATTCCCTCCAGCTCGAAGCTTCTCTCCGTATACTCCTCACACCCCTCAAACTCGGCTATCTGTCTCCTGTTGTCCTTTCCCTTGAATGAAATGTGAATACTGTTTACCGGAAGCTTTGATCTTCCGCAGATCACAATCCGCAAAGGTTTTTCCTCAAACTCAAATTCACCGAAATCCAACACGACGTTGTTTCCTATTCCCTCAACATTGTCTCCCTTGATCTCGAAGCTGTCCCCGTATATTTTTTCGCACTCCGCCGCCCTATGCAAAGCGAAATCCGTGTCCGGCTTTTCGAAACCGAATCCCTTTACGTGATATCTGTCCGAAGACATAATAACAAAGGTGTGCACTCCTATAAGCTTTTTTGAAAGCTTGAAGGTATTGGCCTTATAGGTTAGCCATTGAGGCGGCTCATTGTACATAAAGTCGCCGATAAGCTCGCCCCCTTGGTCGGGTCTGCCGTCGTAAAACTTAATATTTACGGGATTGTTGCAGTTGGCGTATACGGGCACCGTTACCGTATCGCTTCCCGTCTTTCCGAAATCCGTGTTCTCAAAGCCGAACCAGGCGTTGTCCGATTCAAAGCCCGCGCCCCTTTCGATTCCGTTTCCTATGCTCCCTCCGCTGATGTTGAAAAGACCGCCCTCAACAAAGCCGTAAGGGTCAAAAGAGGCCGCTCCCAGTCCTTCGGCGTCCATTTGGAGAGCCGTGAGAACGCGGTATTTGTCCGTTCCGTTTTTACAAAGAGCTCTAAGGTAAAACCGTCCGTCTCCCTTTGCGTAAATCGTAACGGCGCCGTTTTCCGAGTTTTTAATTTCCGCTAAATTTGATTTTATACCAACATCGTTGGTGATTCGGTATTCTATCTCATTTTTGTAATCGGCGTTTTCGGGAAAAGCTAAAGTTTTTACCGTAATCTCCCTGTTTTCCTTGTTAAACTTAAGGGAAGGAGCGCATAGTTCGATTTTTCTTATTGGTATTTCATTGAACCCCAAGGAGCTGTCGGGCTTAAAGTTAGCGTTTTCTTCCGTTGCCGTTATTCCGGTTGTATCTCCGACGTAAACCGCCTCAAACGTTATCTTTTCGTCGGGAAGCGATTTGGATGACACTTTTACGTTTATTTCGCCATCCTTTGTTTTGGCGGCAATAATGGCAAGTAATTTACCCATAAACAGCCTTCTGCTTTTGCATTTGTACTGCTCATAATCGGTGCTGTCGCCGTTGTCGAGACCTATAAGCCTTCCCGCGCCGCTTACCTCGACGTGAATGCGGTTATTGGCGTTGGCGACAAAAGTCCCATCCTTGTCCAAAGCGGAAATTTCAAGGAAAATAAGATCGCGGCCATCCGCTTTAATCTCGGTCTTGTCTGCCTTAAGCTCTAATTTTGCGGCGTCTCCGAAAGATCGTTGTATATCCGAAGCGATTTCATTGCCGTTTTCGTCGTAAGCGACAGCCTTAAGCTCTCCCTTTTCGTATGAGATAAGATAGTCTGCGGTTAGCTGAGTTCCGTGAAGGTGGTCGATATGCTTTTTACCCAATGATTTTCCGTTAAAGAACAGCTCCGCAAAAGGCGCGTTGGTGGTGACTCTCACATCTATTTCCTGACCGTCTGAGAAATCCCAATAGGGGAAAATATGTATAACAGGAGATTTTTTATAATCCGTCCACTCGGATTGGAAGATATATGAGCTGTCCTTTCGGAAGCCCGCTGTGTCTATCTGTCCGAAATAGCTGTTTTTGGTGCTGTAAGGGGTCGGCTCTCCGATATAGTCAAATCCGCTCCAGATAAATTGTCCCGCGCAGTATTCCGCGTCCCTGTCGGGGATAATGCACCCTTCGGTGTTGGGCGCCGCCCAGCCGGTGGTGCTGTTTCCCAAAGAGGAGCACTGTTCGTCGTCGTCCGCCAAAACGAGGCGGGAAAGAGGGAAGTGGTATACCCCCCTGCTCTGTACCACCGAGGCTGTCTCGCTTCCGTAAATCATCCAGTCGGGGTGCTTTTTGTGGTGCTCGTCATACAGTCTTTCGCCGTAATTGTACCCCGCCAGCTTAAACAAATCGGCGCACTTCTGGGCATTTTCCCACTGTAAATAATTGGAACCGCTGGTTACATACCCGTTGCGGCGGGGGTCGTTCAGCCTTACATTATAGGCGAGCATGGAGTTGACCTCCTGCCCCCTTTCGTCCGCGTGAGCGTCGTATATTTCGTTTCCTATGCTCCACGCTATAAGAGAAGGATGATTTCGGTCGCGCCTTACCCATGCCGCCACGTCTTTTGTCGCGTGCTCCTTAAAAAAGCGCCCGTAGTCAAATTCGGTTTTTGATCTTTCCCACATATCAAAGCCTTCGGACAAAATAAGGAATCCCATTTCGTCCGCCGCCTCCATAAGCTCCACCGAGGGCATATTATGACTGGTGCGTATGGAATTGATACCCATTTCCCTAAGCTGTAAAAGACGGCGGCGAAGAGCCGCCTTATTCTGTGCCGCTCCCAGCGCCCCCAGATCGTGATGCTCACAGGAGCCGTGAAGCTTAACGTGTTTTCCGTTAAGAAAAAAGCCTTTGTCGCAGGTGAACTCAATGCTCCTGAATCCGAATTTAAGACTTTCGGTTTCCGTCACCCGGCCGTCCTCTATAAGCTCGGTGTTGAGAGTATAAAGGTAAGGGTTTTCAATGTCCCACTTTACGGGATTGTCCACAATGAGAGTCTGAACCGAAAGAGAATACCTAACCCCGCTTTTCCTTACCGCGGGAGGTATAACGCTTATATCCGCCGCAATGGCGGGAGAAAGGCTTTCCGCTACGATGTTCCCTTCCGTGTCGGTTACGGTATGCCTTACCGAGTGGCGGTTTAATTCATTTTCGGGGCGGCAAATTTCGTCGGTAACGGTTACAATGTTGTTTTCCGTGCTTATGTATATTCCGTCGGGAAGAAAATGGGCGAGAGGAGTTTCCTTAAGCCACACGTTCCGATATATTCCCGCGCCGGAGTACCAGCGGGAATTGGGGGATTTATAGTTTACCCGAACGGCAATCAGGTTTTCGCCCTCCTTAAGCCAATCGGTGACGTCAAACTCAAAGGTGGAATAGCCGTATTTCCATTCCCCCGCGAGAGCGCCGTTGACGAAAACCGCGCTGTCCATATACACCCCCTCAAAGCGCACCGAGATTAAGGTGTCGGGGCTTTTGCGGCAGTCGATTCTTTTCCTGTACCAGCCCGTGGAGGTCTCGTAAAGGTTTTTGGTGTCGCCTATAAGATAGTCATGGGGAACGTCCACTTTTCTCCAGTCAAAGTTCTCCGAATATTCGGTGCCGAAGGGCTGCTTGGAAAATTCCCAATTGTCGCAGAATAAGGTTTTTTTGCTCATAACGGATATCCTTTCAGAATTTGGCGCTTATTGCCGATTATGCTAAACAGACGGCCGATCGCGTATTGTTGTTTTGTAATATTTTACCTTAAAAATATCCCCTTGTCAAGTCGCCGAATAAAAATCTTCTCCTATCTCAAATTTGCCGCAAGTAAAACGCCGTGCGGAATTTCCGGTGGATCTACTAAAATAGGGCTGTAAAAGAATTATAGGTTACAGTTGAAACACCTTTAAGGAAATCGTATTGAAGCTTCCGTCCACTCTTTTCGAAGGGGGGCAGAGCCTCTGGTCGCCCTCCGCAGAGGGCGAAATACCCCACGCCTCGCGGCGCTCCGAAAAGGGTGAATTGAAAAAAAGTCGGGGGGAATATTTTTCAAGAGGATAAACACTGCAAGAAAGGGCTTCTCCCGTTACGATATGCACACGTTTCACTTCGGGGTCTTTCCCGAACGGTAAAGATTTGTTTTACAGCCCTTTATGCTTTTTACGCCTTCTTATGAAAAAGCTCCTTAAATCCCACAAAAACCAAAAGCCCCGCAAACAGCTTCTGAAGAAAACCAACGTCAATTGCCGAAGCGGCAAACGCCCCCAAAAAAATCCCCAAAATCCCGCCGGGAATCAGCTTCAGAAGCAGCTTCCACCTTATAAGACGGTTTTTCTGATGAATTATAAGGGATACCAGAGCCACGGGAAGGAAAAAAAGAAGATTTACCCCCTGAGCGGTTATTTGATCCACATTAAGAAATACGGTAAGATAAATAATCAGCACAAACCCGCCTCCGAACCCCATGGAAGCGGCTATCCCCGAAAGCACTCCTATTATTATATTCATGTCTTTACCAATATCCTGAACGCGGCAAACAGTATCACCACGCCGAAAATACGCCTCAGCGCCGAATTGGGTATTTTTTTTAGCAAAAGCGCCCCGATCACCGCCCCCGCGGTTCCGTAGGGAATATACGACCAGGCCATGGCGGGATCCAGCTTTCCCCCCAAGAGATAACTGAGAGTTGTGGCTAGACTGAGAGTGAATATAAATGCCACCGAAGTGGCGTGACTTTCCTTTGCCTCAAGCCTTGCGGCCTCCAGCATAGGCACCGCCGCCACTCCTCCCCCCGAACCGAAAAGCCCGTTAAGAAGCCCGCACAAAGCGCCCATAAAAAACTTTTTCATTTATTATTATTCGCCTTTCCCCGATTTTTTCGCCCGCGTATTTTGTTAAATTTTCCTTTGGGAGCAATTGCGCGGTACGCATTCTGCCGTTATTTTTTCTTATAAAAGGTATAATATACAAAAAACCGCAATAAAAATCGGAGCCCTCCGAAGAGGACTCCGACACCGCCGCGCCGTCGCGTGATGCAATAAAAACCCGCTTTTAAGCAGGGTGGGTAAAGTTCCCATCACAGGTTCACGCTCCCTTCGTCCGCAATGCGGGAGGTCTGCAATCCGCTGCAATAGAGAAATCCCTTTTACATATGTGTTGGATTTTATGAACCACCACACTAACAAAACGTAGCAGTAATATTATTTTTATTTTTTTGTAAGTTTTAATACCTGTATATTATTGGATAAGCGAATAAATCGGATAAGCCGGATAAACTCAGCCGCCGCAATCCTCGCAGCCGCAGCATTCCCCGTCCTCGTCTCCGAAGAAAGTGCCGATATGCTCGATAAACACTTCGCCTACTTCGTTGTAAAGGGCGTCGTCGTCAATGGTGGAAAGCATATACTCTCCGTTTTCCTCCACTTCCTTAAGAATGATGAACTCAACATCTTCTTCCTCCGAATTGCAGTCCTCGGTATAAGGAATAAGAGCAACATAGTTCTGACCGTCGTAACAAACAGCGTCGATAACCTCGAACTGTTCTCCGTCAAGCTCTATGATCTGAGGCTCATATTCTTCAAAATCCTGATCTTGTTCATTTAATAAATCTTTTTCATCAACCATACTGTTTACATATTTACGCCTTGATTTTTAAACCCGAAACAAACTTCAAAGCGCGGCTCCTTTCTATGATGGTAAGCAGTTTTTATACCAAACCCTTTTTAAAACTGATGTAATATCATCCACGGTTAAAAAAGAATTGCACCCGAAACACTAATCCCGCAGCTTTAAAATGGTTTGGTATTAACACGCCGCAAACGTTAAAAATCAACCTTATCTATTATATAATAACCACAATCCGATGTCAATAGAAAAAAAAGAATTTTTTTGTCCTTTTATAAAAATATGTGTAAAATGCTACAAAAATATTCCCCAACAATAAAAAAATATAGGCAATAAAACCATAAAAAAACTATTGACTTAATCCTTCGATTATGGTATTATATAGTCAAGGAAAGAGAAACAGAAAACCTCGGAAAAATAAAAACGGCGAAGCTGCTAAAAAGGGATAGGCGATACAAGCGAAGTCAATAGGCCAAACAAAAGTAAAGCCGAATCCCCCGAAAAGCAAAGTCAAAATCACTGACGACTGACAGGATTTACGAAAATGCGATATGCTGCCGAGGGGATTTCGACAGCCGATACAAACACAGAGAACAGTCCGTTTAAGCGGTTGTGATCAGATGTGATTGGTGATCGAAATGATAAATCGCTTAAAATGGTTTTAAGTTCAAGGTTTATCATATGCGATTCAGGATTATAAACGATCTTGTACAGCGTTAAATGTGTATCGGAAGCAAAATTAGGTGTTCGCTGATCGGAAGAACGCCAAGTCGAAGTTAATGTAGCGATTTCCTACGATGAAAACAAAAGCTTTGACCTCTATTTTTTTAACGTACCGACACGAAATCAAAGGCGGAAGTTTTCGATATACGGTTATGATTATCCGTATAAATTTTATCGGGAAAGGCGGCGAGTCCAATGGAAACAGAATCTTCTAATTGCGAATTGAGGCTCGCAATTATGTAAGACTGAGGATTAAGCAAGCGAGAGAGGCCTTGGCTCTAACGGTCACAGAGCTTCACAAGCGGCTTTGACGGGAACATTTAGTTCAAAATGAATAGCTTACATAACCGACTCAATTCAAACGATTTTTATATATGGCGCGGATTTTCCGCGGAACCGCCCACGGGCGATGAAATATAAAGCCATATGTATATAATATACAGCTACCCTCATAGGCAGGAGTGATTCCAATGATAACGTTAAACCTTTTGAAGAGAATCATCATTGACGAATGAAAAGTGAGGATTACGCCAATGTACTGCTTAGCTTGACAATTGAATATTTTAAGGGATTGTGAAATAAGTCCCTTCCATAAAAAGGGTCGCGGCCGTTTCCGAAAGGTGATGGATGCGGTTCTTTTTACATTATGGCACTTAGAAACTGTTCCAATAGGAATGGTGTGCGGATTTTTGAGCATATTTTGTTAATGAGAAGGCAAAAATCCGCAGGCGGGCAGCTTACGCGATAAGCCCGTCAAGGATTTTTAACACAGGATGTGTTATACCAATCCCTTTTTAAACTGTGTGTATTTCGTCAGTTTAAAAAGGGATTGCCCCCGAAACACTAATCCAACATTTTAAAGAGGGATTAGTATTAGTCATTTGCCCAAAGTCGGCGCATCCTTGCGCCGACTTTGGGCAAATGACAAAACGCAAGTCAGCGGCAAAATATGCCGAAAAGACGTGTGCCTATTCCTATTGGAACAGTTTCTTAAACTAGCGGCAGGAATTGCGAAGCGATTCCGAGGTTCAGCGGGGCTCTATAAAAGCCTTTTCCGTTTTTGGAAAACCTCGAAGGGAAACAGGTGCTTATCGAAGCAGGGGACACGGAAATCAATATTAATATATGTAATTTAGCATGAGAATCATCATGTTCGTTTCCACGGCTAAGCACGTTATGCAAGCTTGACTCCTTTTTTTCTGATTTTATTTACCTTGCTTCTATTTCTATTTTGTTAATTTAGCACAATTGTCTTTATTTTCAAACAAAAACAGTTGCGTTTTTTTAACTTTTACGTTATACTATAAAAAAGAGAATCCTCAGCGCCGTAAAAAAACAAAACATTCCTTTCCGTACATTAAACAAATATTCCCCTTCATTCCAAAACCAACACAACAAAGGAGCCCCAAAAATGATTTACGACTGTATAATAATAGGCACAGGCCCCGCAGGAATCTCCGCCGCCATTACATTAAAAATACACAACAAAAGCTTTCTTCTTTTCGGCGGCAAAAACCTCAGCGATAAAATTACCAAAGCCGAAAAAATAACGAATTATCCCGGACTCCCCTCAATAACGGGCAAAGAGCTTTCCAACGCCTTTATGATGCATTTGAACGAAATGGATATTGAAATAACCGACAAAATGGTCTCTTCCGTGATTTCCTTTGGGGGCAATTACGCGGTTACGGCCGGGACGGATTTTTTTGAAACAAAAAGCCTTATTTTAGCCACCGGCGTAACATCCGCCGCTTCGGTAAAAAACGAGGAAAAGCTTTTGGGAAAAGGAGTAAGCTATTGCGCCACCTGCGACGGCGGGCTGTACAAAAACAAAAAAATCGCCGTAATATCCACCAATCCGCGTTTCCTTCACGAGGTAATTTACCTTTCCCAACTGGCGGAGGAGCTTTATTTCTTCCCCGCTTATAAAACCGAAGGGATCGTTTTTCCCGAAAACGTAAAAACAATCGGCTCCTTCCCCGAAACCGCCGAGGGCGATGAACGGCTGTCGGGAATAATGCTGAAAAACGGGCAAAGGCTTGAGGTGAGCGGCTTGTTCTGCTTACGGGACTGCATTTCCCCCTCCGCGCTGATATCGGAAATTGAAACCAAGGAAGGTCACATAGCCGTAGACCGCGAAATGAAAACAAGCCTGAAAGGCTGCTTCGCCTGCGGAGACTGTACGGGAAGACCCTATCAGTACGTTAAAGCCGCTGGCGAAGGAAATATCGCCGCTTTGGGGGTTGTCAAATATCTGGATTCGTAATGATTCCAACCTTCTGTCTCCTTTCAAAAACGGTTTCAAAATTTACTCAAAAAATCAAGACATATCCGAAAAAATATGTTAAAATGAAACCACAGTCGGGAAGCGCTTCTGAGGCTGTTACGAAAAGGAGGCGGGAAATGAAAAATTTCTGTATTTTCGCTGACGCGGTAAATTATATCGAGGAAAATTTATGCGGCGAACTAAAACAGGAGGACATCGCCGCGGCCTGTTGCTGCTCGTTGTCATCTCTTCAAAAAATATGGAGATACTGCACTCACACGAGCCTTAAGGAATACATCTCCAAACGCCGCCTGACGCGCTGCGCCAAGGACATAACCGACACCGATATGACCCTTACCGATATCGCCATGAAATATCAGTACAATTCCCCCGAAGTGTTCACAAGGGCATTTAAAAGACTTTGGGGCATTTCCCCCTCGAAATTCAGGTGTGAAAGACACCAGTCGGGAATTTTTCCGAGAATAATTCCAGACGAAAACAGCCTGAAAGGAGAAAGAAATATGGGAAGAAAAGTCGATATTACCGAACTTTACAACGAGCTTAAGGAAAACCGCGGCGGCTATGTGCTGTGCTTTGATCTGGTGGGACTTGACAAGATCAATAAAAACCTGGGCCGAAAGGCGGGCGACGGCACGATCACGGAAGCCTTCCGAAGGATCGACGAGATGGCGGGCGAAAATATGATGGTGTTCAGGATAGGTGGAGACGAGTTCGCGGCGGTCACCGGACTTGCCGAAAAGAAGGACGTTGAGGAAGCGGCGGACAGAGTTATACGCCAGAATGGAAACCCCATAAGCTGCGACGGAAAGGAAATCCCCGTAGCGGTGAGAGCCGGAGCGATAAGACTTTCGGAAGCGTGTAAGGGTAATATACGCTACAATGAGCTTTTCGACAGGCTCCAGTACGTTATAAACAATTCCACAAACGCCGAAAGAGTCAGCTTTATTTCCGAATAAAAATAATATATGCCAAGCTTAAAGACAAGCCGCCGCTTCGAACAGAAAAAATTCTTTTCAATCCGAAGCGGCGGCTTCCTATATTCACCTACCGAAATTTACCTTATTTCATATGATCCGTCAAACACATTCGCAAGCTTGGGAATATCATCATCGGCTTTTTTCCCCTTCCAACCGAGAGGATACTTCCAAATCAGTTCCTCCCTGTCGTAATGTTCTTTGTCAAAATCCTCAAATTTTTCACGTATCTCCCTGACCCAATTAAACTTGATATCCCTCATAGGATATTCGCTTGAGTATTTTTCGTTCCATTCCCAGAATGATAACACCTCTCCGTCAACATAATACTGATAATAACAATGACTCCCATTAAATGATATAACTCTTAAGTGAGAGCCGTCAGCTTCGTTCCCTTCCCAGACCGCTTCCGCCCAGCCGATATGTTCGGGCGTCCCCCCCACGGCTATACACCTTCTATGCGTTGTACCCTGATCGTCCGTAAGCTCGGACCAATAATAATAGGCCGTGTCAAAGCTGATTAAATCCGTTATGTCCATGTTCTGTCCCTCAAAGGTAAAATACACCCTTCCCCCCTCTTTTTTATAAATATTATCGTGGCTTTTTTCCTCGACACTGCTGCGGATAGCGATCAGATTAGGCTCCATGATCACCGTATCGCCGTCTGAAAGCTTGAACACCACAGCGGGCAGGGCGGCCGCCGTGATTACCGAAACCGCCGCAGTCAAAGCCGCTGCCGCAAGTATCTTAAAACACAGTCTCAGGCGCTTTTGCGGCCGCGCTTTTTCCATAACTCCCCTAATAACCGCTTCGGCGTCGGAATCGGATCGTCCCTCTATCAAAAACTCGTTATCGGTGTAGCTGTCCATAAGCTCCGAAATATTGTACTGTTTCATATTTGATTCTTCCTTTCATTGTTATGCCGCCCAAAATAATTAACAGTTCTTTGCCGCGCTAAACGCGGAGCATTTACCGCCGACTCCGGCTGTACTCCCTTTTGAAGAAGAATTTTCCGAAGCTTCTCCCTTCCGCGCTTTAGCCGGGACTTGGCGGTGGATTCGTTTATTCCCATAGCCTCCGCCGCCTCGGATACCGTTTGACCGTAATAATAATGCCGCACAAACAGCTCCCTGTGTTCCTTGGGAAGAGCGTTCAACGCCTCCTCAAGAACTTCCGAAAGCTCCTTCCGCTCGATTCTCAGCTCGATATTTTCGTCGTCGAAAATAAGTATATCCTCATCCAAGGGCAAATCCTCGTGATATTTCCTCAAAAATCCGAACGCCTTATTTCGGGCGATAACGGCAAGATAAGGCCTTATTTTCCCCGCTTTAAGCTTCCTCCGATTTTCCCAGGCCGTAAGGAATACGTCCTGTGTCAGCTCCTCACACTCCGATTTTCGTCCCCTCAATATTCTTACGATAATTGATGAAACAAAGGTGTGACAATTCTCAATAAGCTCCCTTAAAGCGTCGGTATCGCCTTTTCTCAAATCCCTTACCAGCTTTTCTTCGTCCAATTTTTGTTCACCTCCCCGATGTTTTTTAAAACCGGTTTCATATATTATAACGCAAAAACAGGAAAAAAGGTTGCATACATAAACAAAAAATTATTGACTTATCTTTCCCCCCGTGTTAAAATAATCATATTATAACATGCTTTTAATTGAAAGGACAACTGAAATGGACAAAGACAAAATAACGTCGGTTTTTGATAAATGGTGCAAAAAGCTGAGGCTTACCCCCGACTGGGACATAAAGCTTCAATGGGTCACGGACGAAAACTGGACAAAAACGGGGGACATCAAAATAGACTGCTGCGATAAAAAGGCGATCCTCCTGTTAAACGAACTCGATCCGAAAGACGAAAATCTTGAAGAGACCGTCGCCCACGAGCTTATGCACCTTAAAATGTATCCCTTGGATCAGTTTACGGAAGAGCTGATTTTAAGCTCCTTTAAAGAAAACCCTCCCGCCCGTGATTTCGCTTACCGCGGATTTTTCGAAACGCTGGAACAAACTGTGGAGGAACTGACAAAATGCTTTCTTCTTGAATTCGGTGAAAACAGGGAGCTTTCCTTCGGACGCTGCCAAAGGGAAAAATCCTTTACCGAGCTTTACGACGGCTTAAACAACCTGGAATAAAAGGTGATTTATTATGAACTTTAACAAAGCGGAATTTCTTACCTCCTACGGAAAATTCGGCCAGATTCCCGAATCCGACCGAACCGAGATCGCCTTTTCGGGGCGCTCCAACGTGGGAAAATCCTCCCTTATCAACAAAATCTTCAACCGCAAATCCTTGGCGCGTGTGAGCGCCACCCCGGGAAAAACGGTAACAATAAACTTTTACTCTCTGGAAAACATACACATTGTGGACTTGCCCGGCTACGGCTACGCCAAGGTGGCCAAAACCGAAAAAAAGCGCTGGGCGGGGCTTATCGAAGGGTATCTACAGGCTGATCGGGAGCTGGGTCTGGTGTTTCAGCTGGTGGATTTCAGACATCCTCCCACCGCCGACGATATCCATATGATAAACTTTCTTATCGACAGCGAAATCCCTTTTGTAATAGTGCTCACAAAAGCGGACAAGCTGAAAAAAACTCAGCGCGAGGCGCGAATGGAAGCGCTTCAAAACGAATTGCCCTGCGCAGACCAAATCACCGTGATACCGTTTTCCGCTGAAACGGGCGAAGGGGTTGAGGAAATAAGAGGAATTATAGAGGATATCGCCGAGGGTGATTTAGAGGGCGATTTATAGGAAAAATAAAAAGGGGCTGTAAAAAAACACCCACCCAAATCCGAGACACCGGAAACCGAGTTGTCTCGGATTTACTTTTACAAAAAACTAAATCCAAAAAGAAAAACCATCGGTTTTTGCGCACAACAAATAAACCGACAACTTTTTAAGTTCATTCCCGGTTGAAAAGTGGAAAATTTTGCGTTTAGCTATGCCGCAGCTCTGCCCGCTGATTTTCTCAGATGATACTTATGCAAGTTAAAACCGCATGAAATAAGCGAAATTTCCAAAATCAGCCCTTCTAAGCCTCTTCGCCGTGCCCTTGTGTAGGAACGGTTCCACTTGATTTCGCCAAATGCTCCTTCCGCCTGTATGCTTCGGTTT
>CATLBH010000049.1 GCA_949878745.1 uncultured Ruminiclostridium sp.
ACGGACGTGAAAGTCCAAAAGGAGCATCGTCAGACCTATTACCCTCTTATTGTAGCCTAAACAACAAGCACGGATACATTGCGATTGGCTACCGCATGGTCTCCGTAATTTTATTGTAGCAAAGGAGAAAAAATGCAGGAGCTCATAAAAAACAAGCATAAAACATTTCACCCCCCTTAGCCCGCAAAAACTTTTCACTCAAAACGAAAAAAGAAAATCCGCTAAGTTTTCGGTCCTTGTCTTCGGCCCCGTATTACTAATCTTTGGTCAACATTTTTTGTCTATAATCTGACCAAAGATTAGTATAAATTCCTTTCGGATCACCTTAATTCATTTTAAGGACGTTCATTGAAAATCGAATATAAAAAGTAAAATCCCCATCCAATATCTTTATCCAACCCTGAAACCGAAAATTTATGCAATCTGACGAACTTTCATTTTATGCTCCCCTTTTTTAAAAAATATTTTACTTAAACGAAAAATTCCCCCCGTTACACTATTGCATTTGAACCGTGATTTTGGTATAATGATTATAGAAAAAAAAGAAAGGACTGATATTTTTATGTCGGCAAGCATAGTAGTAGGCACACAGTGGGGAGATGAAGGGAAGGGAAAGATAATAGACATAATCGCTTCCCGCGCCGATGTAGTGGTACGGTCACAGGGCGGCAACAACGCGGGTCATACCGTCGTAAGCGGCGGACAGACCTATAAGCTTCATCTTATCCCCTCCGGTATACTTTATAAGAGCACTCTATGTCTTATTGGCGCCGGAGTGGTGCTTGACCCCAAGGATCTGGTGAGCGAGCTTGACGGCCTCGGCTCCCGGGGAGTGACCTTCGACAATCTCAAAATCGACCCCCGCGCCCACGTTACCATGCCGTGGCATATAGAGCTGGACGGACTTTCGGAAAAATTCAGAGGCGGCTCCGATATCGGCACCACCAAAAGAGGCATAGGCCCCGCTTATATGGATAAATACGAGCGCTGCGGAATAAGAGTATACGATCTGGTTCACCCCGAAATATTCGCCGAAAAGGCGCGTACCACCGGAAAGCTGAAAAATATGATTATCACCCAGGTGTACGGCGGCGAGCCCATTGACATAGAGGCGGTAATAAAGGAATACACCGAATACGGAAATCGTATCGCCGAATACGTGGACGACGTTTCCCTTATCGTTCATAACGCCCATAAGGAAGGGAAAACCATAATGTTCGAGGGAGCTCAGGCGACCCTTCTGGACATTGACTTCGGCACTTACCCCTACGTTACAAGCTCTCACCCTCTTTCCGCGGGAGTATGCGTGGGTACCGGCGTAGGCCCCATGATGATAACCGACATAATAGGCGTGGCAAAGGCCTATACCACCCGCGTGGGCAAAGGCCCCTTCCCCACGGAGCTTAACGACGAAATCGGAGACACTATCCGCAATAAGGGCGGTGAATTCGGTACCACGACGGGAAGACCCAGAAGAACCGGCTGGTTTGATGCGGTAATAGTCCGCCACTCCGTAAGAGTCAACGGCCTTTCAAAGCTGGCGATAAATAAGCTGGACACCCTCAGCGGAATAGGCGACCTTAAGGTGTGCGTGGCCTATGAAAAGCCCGACGGAAGCGTTGTGAAGGATTTCCCCCCCACTCTGGAGGAGCTTGAGGGCTGTAAGCCCATATACGAGACCCTTAAAGGCTTTGGCGACGATATCTCGGAGTGTAAAACCTTCGCCGACCTGCCCCGCGCCTGCAAAACCTATATAGAAAGGCTCGAGGAGCTCTGCGGCTGTAAAATAGCAATGATAGGCAACGGCCCCGACCGAACTCAGATAATAGAAAGATAATCCCATGAATATTCTTTTTGTAGGCGACGTGGTGGGACAAAGCTCCTGCCGCGACCTGACCGAGTCGCTGCCCGCGCTGAAAAACCGCTTCGAAATCGACGCCGTAATAGTTAACGGCGAAAACTCCGCCGACGGAAACGGAATAACGCCTCATTCCGCCGAGCTGCTTCTCGGCGGCGGCGTAGACGTTATAACCACGGGAAATCACTGCTACAAGCGCCCCGAAATGACCCCTCTTTTCGAGGAAAGCTCGGTGATAATCCGCCCCGCCAATTACGGCGCGGACTGCCCCGGCCGAGGCTATTGCCTTCTGGATTTCGGCGCTTATTCTCTGGCGGTGGTGAATCTGATCGGCGTAAATTATATGCAGCCGGTAGACAACCCGTTTTTATGCGCGGACAAAATACTCAAAAATATAGATACAAAAAACATAATCGTAGACTTTCACGCCGAAACCACCTCGGAGAAAAGAGCCATGGGCTATTATCTCGCCGAGAGGGTTTCCGCCGTTGTGGGTACGCACACTCACGTACAGACGGCGGACGAAAGCATTATAGCGTCCCACACAGGATATATAACCGATGTGGGAATGACGGGAGTGGCCGAGTCGGTGCTGGGCATCGAAAAAAGCGTCATCATAGCGCGGCTCACCACATATTACCCGCAGCGACACATATACGCAAAGGGAAGTACAACACTTAACGCCGTATTGCTCGACATCGACAGCAAAAGCGGTAAGTGCTGCCAAATAAAACGTATTTGCGAACTGCTGGACAGCAGAATGCCCTCATAGAACGGTTTCGTTCATTGAGAGCGATTTCTAAAGGTTCCCTATCATCACACCTAACTTCCTTTGACGGCTTCTTTTTCGGCCGTGGCACAATGGGAGCACTCATTCAAGCTTTCAAGATATAAACAATGGTATGTTCGCAAGAATGAAAGGAGCGTTGCATATGGATCCGGTAAAGGTTTCGTCAAGATCTGTCCCCAAGGCGGTAGCCGGCGCTATTGCCGCGATTATTCGCGAGGGAAACAGCGTAGAGGTTCAGGCGGTAGGCGCAGGCGCGGTGAATCAGGCGGTCAAGGCGATCGCGATTGCCTGTGTTTATATGAAGGAGGAAGACGTAGAGCTTATTTCCGTACCTTATTTTTCCGGAATCGACATTAACGGGGAAGAAAGAACGGCTATCTGCTTTAAAGTCGATAAAAGGTAATTAAGGTCGTATTTCGGCTTTATTTCAAATTCAATATCCGAATTCTTTGCGCGGCGTATTCTGTTCAGTCCTTCGGCTTTTTGCCGCAAGGACTGACGGATCGACGTTTTTCTTCGTTTCCGGCTATTTTAAATCTGATTTAATAAATTTTATACTAATCTTTTATCATATTGTAGACGAAGTCGGAAATATGATTAAAGATTATACCCGAAACACTAATCTTTGGTCAACATTTTTTTGTCTATAATCTGACCAAAGATTAGTATTAAATATAATATATTTATACATTATAATGAAACAGGGAAGGAATGAGAACAATTAAAAAGAAATTACTTGCCGTTATTACGGTTATTATGATACTGTCATGCTTTGTTTTCGCGGGAATCGCCTTTGACGGAAACGACTACGGCGGCGACGGCGGCGGAGATTGGGGTGGCGGTGACTGGGGAGATTACGACAGCGACTGGGGCTACAGCGATTACGACTCCGACGGTTCCGGTCTCGGAATCTTCGGCGGCTTTCCTCTTGTCCCCATAATAGTTGTGGTGATAATAGTTATTATAATAATGGTGGGAAATAAGAAAAACAAAAACGGTCAGACTCCACAGGTTCGTCCGGGACAGGGCTCCCAGGGAGCCAACGTATTTCTGCCCAACCGTAATGACCCGATTCAGGAGATTATTCGCAAAAAAGATCCCAACTTTACCGCGGATGACTTCATTACCTTCGCTAAACAGGTTTATGTGGATATACAAATGGCGTGGTGCGGCCGTGATATGACCCCCGTAAGACCGGTTCTGCATCAAAATCTTTTCAACACCACCCAAAGACAGGTGGAGGAAAAGAAAAAGCAGGGAATCGTTTACCATTACGAGAGCATAGCCATAAATACCGCTTATCTCACAAGCTTTGTCAGAGACAAGGATTTCGAGTATCTCACCGTTTATCTTAATGCCCGTATGATCGACTATCAGGTGGACGAAAAAACCGGCAACATTGTTCGCGGCGACAGAACCACCCGCTGGGATATGCGCTACAAGATGAAGTTCGTAAGAAGCACCGACGCCCTCACCAAAGACAAGGTTTCGGGAACCCAAGGCTATAACTGTCCGAACTGCGGCGCTCCCCTTGAAATCACCTCCTCGGGCGAATGTCCCTACTGCGGCTCGGTTGTTACCACGGGCGATTACTCTTGGGTACTTACCGATTTTACCACGGTCCGCAACGATACCGTTGACGACGGAATAAGAATTCCTCCGGAGGACAATCAATAAAGAGGGAGCAATTTCCGAAAATGAATTTTGTTATTGTTTTTGCGGCGATATTTTCAGCGGTGGCTTTGGCAATCATAATATTGGTACTTGTTATAAAGAAAAAGGTCGGCAATATTACGAGGAATTATCTCGGAATGGGGATTTCGGAAACGGCGAAGCTGCTGTCCGACGGATTGGCCAACGAGTGCAGGCTCCCTTATTCCGTCCCGAGACTTACCCCTCTTTACAAGCCTAAAATAGAGCGTGATTTTCCCGAAATGAGCTTTGAACAAATGGAAAGTATGGCGAAAAACGGAATAATCAATATTCTTAACGCCATAGAAAGCGGAGAACCTCAAAAGGTCGCCCATTCTTCCCCCCGCTTAAGGGATCAGCTCTTCGGAATAATTGAGGATTACCGATCTAAGGGAGAAACGGCTCACTACGACGAAGTGAAAATCCACAGCGTGGGAGTGGAAAGCTACAATTCAACCCCCGATTCCGCCTCCGTGGTCTTTCAGACGGCGCTGGAAAGCCTGTCCTATGTGACTTGCGGGGAACAAATCCTTTCGGGGACAAACAAACAGCCCACGCAAAACCTTTTTTCGGTTACATTAACTCACAATCAGGATTTATCGGAATCCGACGGAAGATACTATATAGAAGCGAACTGTCCCAACTGCGGCGCGCCCGTCCCTGCGGTGGGAGTGAGAGAATGCGCCTACTGCGGCTCGGGCGTAGTACCCGTGGTGGACAAAATATGGCAGATTGACAGCTTTAAGCTGTTAAAATGATTAAAACAGATTGAAAGGAACGGTACTTAAATGGGACTTATTAAAGCAGCGGTCGGAGCGCTCGGAGGAACACTGGGCGACAGCTGGAAGGAAGCCGTGCACTGTCAGGCAATGAGCAACAGCGTTATCCTTCGCACCGGCACAAAAATGCACCAGAATTCCGGAAGAACCAGCAACACGAAAGGAACGGAAAACGTTATCAGCAACGGAAGCAGCATTCTGGTCGAGGAAAACACCTGTATGCTTACTCTCGATAACGGAAAAATAACAAACGTCGTTACCGAGCCGGGCAGCTACACTCTGGACAATTCCTCCGCCCCCTCGATTTTCGCGGGACAGATAAAGGACTCCGCCAAGGACTTTATAAAGCGCTTCACTTACGGCGGAACCCCCTCCTACGAACAGAGAGTGGTTTATATCAATCTTCAGAAGCTTCCGGGAATAAGATTCGGAACAAGCGCGCCTGTTCCTTATTTCGACCCCAAATACAATACCTCCATCGATCTTCGCTTCTTCGGTACATTTGAGATTCAGATACCCGACGCGGAGTACGCGGTTAGATTCTATCAGGAGGTTGCCAGCAAGGGCGTTCTCTCCGGAGATATGACCGTTTCGTCAATCTTTGACAGCAACCAGTACAAACAGGAATTTATACAGGCTATGACCGAAGCTTTGGGTATGCTTTCCACACAGGGCGTATTTTACAGTATGATTTCCACAAGGCTCACCGAGCTGACGGACAATGTTCAGGCGGCGACGGTGGGGAACTGGCAGCAGCGCGGATTTATGGTAACAAACATCGGTATGGGCGCTCCCACCCTCACCGAGGAAAGCAAAAAGCTCTTGGGCGACAGACTCAAGGCCGATACCATGCTTGACCCCAATGTACAGCAGGCGATGATGGCGGGAAGCGTGGCTCGCGGAATAGAGTCGGCGGCTTCAAACGAAGCGGGCGCCATGATGGGCTTTATGGGAATGAATATGGCGCAGCAGACGGGCGGCAATATTATGGGTCAGATGACCGCCAACGCGCAGCAGTTTAATCAGCGTCAGGCTCAAAACGATCCCAACGCGTGGAAATGCTCTTGCGGCAATGTGAATACCGGCGCCTTCTGTTCCTCCTGCGGAACCAAGAAGCCCGAAGTATGGGTATGCAAATGCGGCACTCAAAACACGGGAAAATTCTGCGCCAATTGCGGTACCTCGAAGGAAGGCGCCGCCCCCGCCGCCCCCTCCGGCGAATGGGTATGCAAGTGCGGAAAGACCAACACCGGACGTTTCTGTGCGGAGTGCGGAACCCCCAAGCCCGAAGCCCCCAAGAAATATAAATGCGATAAATGCGGCTGGGAGCCCGTCGATCCCGCGAATCCCCCCAAGTTCTGCCCCGAATGCGGCGACCCCTTCAACGAAAACGATCTGGTATAACCCCGATAAATCTTAATTAAAAACAGAATATAAAGAGATGTCCGCGGAACAACCCGCGGACATCTTCACTACTCAACGCTTATCCGATCACATTCCCAATCAGCAAAACATTCGCCCCGAACCAATCCATAAATTCAAACCCCGCCGCCGCCAGTACCAATGGGACAACAAAAACGGTGGAGGAAAAAATAACGGCGGCGGAATAATTTCCGATTCTCGCTGAAACAAAAAACGTTGCCGCCGATACGATTATCATCCCGATAATTCGCTCGATTTCCGTCAGTATAAGATACATAACTATCGGAATTGAATGGGAGGACAAGTGCTCCATACTGCAAGAAGGAGCGGCAAAAAGCTCGGTGCCCCAGACGTTCAGCACACCGAAAATACGGCTTCCGTCAAATATCAGAAGTATAAGCATTGCGCACACCGCCATTGTCAGCAGCTTTCGGGAAAAAGTCCGTCCTCTTCCGTTGGGCGTGGAACGAAGGAGCTGCAAGGTGTCGAATCGCCGCTCCGAGGTATACGAATAGGCGGCGGCCAGAATAAGCGCGAAGACCTTCACCGCCGCCGCCAGCCTGTCGTAAACACGGACGGAGCCGTCCCCCGTAAGCATTTTATACCCCTTGTCCTTTAAGAAAAATCCGCCCGTTTCTTTTAAATATTCCCCGTGACGGGACAGGTTTTCCAGCGCCTCGATCTTTTTCGGCCCCTGTTCGCTGAAATCCGAATAAGCGGCTTCCAGCTCCTTTCGGATATATTCCGCTTTTTCCTCGGTATACTCCCCCTGAATTTCCGAAATATAAGAGTAATATATATAATCCGAAATACTGCCGTAATAAGGCTTTATTTTTTGTGGGAGCAGGGCTGTGATTAACGCCGCGGCGAGTATGATAAAGACGGCCTTTCCCCCTATAAAACTTTTATAGGCCTCGTTTAGGGCAAGACCGGTGATCCTGCCGGGTAAAACTCCCTTTTTGACGGAACGCTTTTGTTCAAACGCCTTTCCCGAAAACAACATTACTCCCGAAAAGCCGCAGGCGGCCGCAAATATAACCGCCGCTGCAACGGTTATTACCGCTCCCTTTACGGGCGAGCCGAAAACATTCACGTTAAGATATTTTCCCATAAGAGAAGCCGAATCTGCGGCAGCGGCAAGGTTGATCTGTCTCAACGGTGCGAATACGCTTGTGGGGGGAATCAGGAAATAAAACGCGGCTTCCGCGGCGGTAAAAGCGAAAATAAAGATAAATCCCGTTCCGCTGCCCACGGGGAGAGCGGAAAACATAAAGGCCGCCGCCGAAAAAGCCGCGGCAAACAGCAGCTTTACCGCCATAAACCTTATCAGAAACGTTCCCACGCTTATAGAGTCGCCGCAAGAGAAAAAACCGTATACCGACTGTATCCCCCGTTCAAGATTCCCAAGGCCGTACAAAACCGCTCCCGCCCCTATCCCGCTTCCGTAAACGGCCAGCGCGGCCGTCAAGGAAGAAAGCATAAGCGCGGAAAGCTTTGCCAGACCCAGAGATGAACGCCCGTCGGCACAGGCGCGGATAAGGGGAAGATACCCCTGTTCCCGCTCTGACGTGAGAAGCTTCACCGTAAAAAACAGGATAAGAAGGAGAACCAAAATATCCGAAGCGCCGAATCTCACCGCCATTAGCACCCCTTTTGACCTGTCTGAAACGATATCAGCCGTGCTAAGACCCGAAAATTCCTCCTGAGTTTTGAGTATATTGAGGTAGTTAAAGCTGTTTTCGTCGGAAAAAAAGGACATTGTTTTCATATTTTCAGCGGAATCGTCAACCTTTTTGAGATAATCGGCATAGCCCTCCGCCTGAGCCAGCTCTTCGGATACGTACCGCAAAAGCTCCTGTTCGCCGTAAAAGCTGTCGGCGAACTCGTTTTCGTCGCTTCCCGTGAACCAACGCGAATCGTCGCTTTCCGCTTTTCTCACGGCGATAAAATCCTCGCGTTCCGACGGCGGAAGCTCACACAGACTGCTCCAAAGGGAATTATACGCGAAGGGCGAGTAATCACCGAATTCGGGAATAACAAGCAAGGTCACGTTCGCCATAACCGACAGCCCGATAATTAAAAGTATTTTTGCGTTTCCCAACAGCTTTCGAGTTTCGGATAAAAACAGTCTCATTTTATTCTCCAAACCAATAAAGATAAAGGTCCTCAAGAGTGGGCGAAACCGCCCGATGCTCGTATTCGGGCGGGGTATCGCACAGCACGCGGACGCAAAGTCTCCCGTTCTCATGGGTAATATTGGCTACCCGCATTGTGTTTTGAACCTCGGCCAGCTTATCCTGTTCCGTCAGTATCTCAAAAACCTTTCCGTCTATTTTGCCGCAAAGCTCGGCGGGAGCGCCCCCGTCGGTTATCCTCCCGTCTTTGAGCAGCAAAACCTCTTTGGCTGTAAACTCGATATCGGGCACCACATGAGTGGCTATTATGACAATTTTGTCAAATGCCGTTTCCGCGATAAGATTTCTCAGCCTTATCCGCTCCTTCGGGTCAAGTCCCGCGGTGGGTTCGTCCAGAATAACTATCTTAGGCTCACCCAGAAGCGCCTGAGCCAATAAAGCCCGCTGTTTCATTCCCCCCGAAAATCCCCCTAACTTAGAGCGGGCGTATTCCATAAGATTCACCCGCCGTATTAGCTCGTTTATCTGATCGGAGGCCCGATTTTTAGGTATCCCTTTAAGCCCCGCCATATAATACAAAAACCTTGTGAGGGTAAAATCGGGATAAAGCGCCTGCTGCTGCGGCATAAAGCCCAGTAGCTTCCTATATTCCTTTCCGGCTTCGGCGGCGTTTTTTCCGTCGGCGAGGATTTCTCCCTCGGTGGGGGCAAGATTTTGCGTTATTATGTTCATTAAGGTGGACTTTCCCGCTCCGTTGGGGCCCAAAAGGCCGTATATTCCGTCGGTAAACTCATAGGTGAAGCTGTCCAGCGCCGTTTTTTTCCCGTAAAGCTTTGTGAGATTATTGATTTGAAGCAGCATTGCTTTCCTCCAACAGTTTATTAACCTTCTCCACATAACCGTCTATACCGACGGCTTTAAGCTCGGCGTTTATTTCTTCAAGGGTGTTGTCGAAATCCTCCGCCTTACAAAGGCGGTCGAAGCTTGAAACGAGAAGGGTGTGAATTTCGGCGTCAATGTCCGTATATTTCAGCTCAAATCCCGCGAAAGGGGAAAGCTTGGTTTCTCCCGTTTCCACAGGTTGGTTATCTCTCGAAAGCCCTATCGCGTCTCTTTCCGATTCGGTCAAAAGTCCGCTCAGCTCTTTGTCACCGTGAAGTCTTATTAAAAGCTCCATAGCCTTTTCCGGACAGGAGGATTCCGTCGGTATTCCGGTAGAGTAAAGTATCCTGTTTTCCATATAATAAGGAAAGGAGTATTCAACAACGTTATAATCCGTTCCCAGACGTTCGGTAAAACCTTCTCTTCTGCCGTCGTCGCCTACCGCTACGGCAAAATCCATGTCAAGATATTTTTGGTCCTCCTCCCAGTCGGAAAAGTTTATTTCATAATTAAGAAAGCCTTTTTTGTAAAGGCTGTTTAACGCCGCCGCCTGTTCGATAACTTCTGTCGCTTCATAAGGGTTCATCGCTTTCATTGTCTTGTGGGAAAGAAACAAGCCGCCCTTTTCCGAGTCTTGGGTATATTCGGTAAACATAAGATAGTCACAGTCGTAATCCAGACCTATAAGGCTTTCGTTGGGAGCTGCCCCGCTTAAAATCTCCTCAAGCTCCGAAATCGAGCCGGTAAAGCTTTTCAGCTTGTCTTCGGAAATATATTTCATGTTAAAGTAAAAATAAATCCCCGTATTTTTACCAAGTCCGAAATTAAGGGCGGGGACGGTATAGTGCTTTCCGTTCACTTTTCCGGCTTCCCAGCATATATCGGGTATATCCTTGAACCGCGCCTTGTCCTCCTCTTTTAGCTCGCGGAAATATCCGCTTTCGAGGAAAATATTTGCCGTTCCTCTCTTATCCTCCCAGTCGGAGCCGTATGTAACAATGTCAAAGCTGCCGTTTTCCTTTTCGTATTCTTCCACAAGCGTCGGAAAGGTAAACGACCTGTCCGCGTAAATGTCCAGTCCCACAAACTCTACGCGGATATCGCTTCCTTCTTCCTCAAGCCGTTTATTAAGTGCCTCAAAGGGCAGCTTACCTTCGTTTACGCCAAGATCCTGCATTCCCCATTTTATAACGGTAATATCTTCGGATTGAGTTAAATTTTCCTCATTCTTTTGAGTTAAGCCTTCCCCGTTTGTCCCGCAGCCGCTTATTAAAAGGGAAAGGACCGAAATAAGTACGATTCCTCTCTTCATTCGGTTAGCCTCCCGTTTTCTCGTTGGAATTATGAGCAACCGTAAAATTATCGTATTTTCCCTTCATCAAATCCTCGCGGCTCATATATCCCACAAAGGATTCGCCGTTTTCGTCCGTATAGCCGAACCAGGCCTTTTCACCCGTAACGGTCCCGTTTAGCCAAATAAGCTCGAAGCCCTCTCTCGGAATTTTTGTGATTTCTTCCGTTTCAAAATCGTAGCGGCAAAAAAACTCGTCCTCCTCGTTTTCGAGAAAAAGCGCGGATCGGTCGTCGGACATATACCAGATGTTTATATTGGCGCATTTGGCGAAGGGAGTAAAGGTTCCTTCATCTTTATTATATCTGTAAAGATTATCGGTATCGGTGGAGTAGAAAATCAGCCTGTCATATGAGAAATAATCAAAGCAGGGATTGGCCAGAGCCATTCTGTCGTAGCCCTCGGTAAGGCATTTTTCCTCTCCCGTCTTAAGATTCACCTCGTAAACGCCGTAACGGTAGGTTTCCGCCGCTTCCTCTTCGGTGCGCTGTCCGTTTTCTCCGCTCGAAGGGGCGGTATACCAAGAGTAAAAGTATACAAGCGTATCCCCGAAAACTGTGAAATTGCTTATTCTCGCTTCATAGTCCTGTTTTCTAGCGATAACTTTTATTTCGCCGCTTGTTACGTCAATGCTCCTGACGGTGGCTATGTATTTGTCAAGCATTATTGTATCGTGCGTCTCGTCGGAAAGCTCGGCGTCAAGCATATCCCAGCTTGTATAAAAAATCCGTCCGTCTTTGTAAATTATCCGCTCAAACAGCACGCTTAAGGCTCCGTGTTCCACGGAAGCGATTTTCCTTCGGTTCCCGCCGTTTATATCGGCGCAGATCAGATTCAAATTGTCGATCTCTCCGTCTTGCTCCAGAAAATACAGCTTACCCTTTGCGGAGCATATCCCCTTGGGGTGGTTGGCAAGCGCGTTGCAGCCGGGGGAGGTTTTTATGTCATGGGTACAGTCCGGCTTGTTGCACAAGGGCACGGTAAGCCCGCTGTCCGCGGAGTATCGGCAGATAACGTCGCCGCCCGCGTATAAGCCGGAACGGCTGTAAAAGTCTCCGCTGTCGGAATAGGTGCTTTCTCCCGCCCAGGCCACAATCTGCCCCTCGTCAAATTGTACTTCCGAAGAGCAGCCGGATAGGGAAAGGGATATTATGAGAAGGGGTATTGCGAGAAATAATTTCTTCATTTTTTTCAAATATTTTCCGTATGGAAAACACTTCTCCTTCTATACTTTTAATATAATAATATAATATCCCATCATCTTGCAGATTAAAATTACACCTGCAAGATGACTAGATATTTATATTAAATTGAAATGTAAATACAACTTTAAATATAAATGCTGAAACCAACAAGTAAAAATGAATATTCAACGAGTTATATAACATTTCATTTTTTTAATCATTAAGGAACCGCTGATTAAATCGGTGTGTGCATATTGCGCGGCAGATTTTTCGTCAGATTGTACAAATTCGACGCAGGCGGGCTAGCGCCCGTCAAGGAGAAGTTGTGCAATCTGACGGAAAATATGC
>CATLBH010000050.1 GCA_949878745.1 uncultured Ruminiclostridium sp.
AGATTGTGCTGTGTTGTATTATAAAGGCAAAATGTAAAAATTTTGCAATATGATATGAAAGGAAATTGTTATGAAAAAGAAATCCATTGCTTTTTTGGTTACCGCCGCCGTGTTTTTTTGCGGCTGTAGCGCTTCTCCCGACGAAAGCGCGTTTACCGAAGCGCCAATATTCGAAACCGAAAGCGCCGCACTCACCGAAGCGGAAACAGGGGAAACTGTTTCGAAAAACGAAGAAAAAGAACCGCCCGAAATAGTGAGCCTTCCCGCTCCAGAAAACAAGGAACACCCGCCTGTACCCGAAAGCGAGGTGTCGGTGACGGAATTTACCGGTATTCCGCTGTCGGAAAACCTCGGCGAATCCTTTAATCTGAACAGCAAGGATTGGGGGTACCACCCAATATGTTTTGATTCGGGAAAGGTGTATTTTTCCAATCCCAAGGACAGACAGTATTTGTATGTTTATGACGGGGAAGAGTCGAATTGTCTGGCTGAATTGCCCGCCAATGCGCTGAATTTTTATGACAACAAAATTTACTTTATTTCTAACGGTAACATGATAAACCCTTCTGATTACATTGACTTTGAAGGTTTTCTTTTCAGCTACGATTTGGAAAGCGAAGAACTGACCCGCCTTACAGATTTCTATATAACCCAACCTTTATATGTAAGCTCCGAAGGTATTTTTTACTTTCACATTTCCGAAGAAACAAAAGGCACCATTTATAAGCTTGACGAAGGTTTCGACGAAATAACGCCTTTGTATAATAGTTTTTGTATTTTGAATTACAACGGATTTCATTATAACGTTGTTACAAGTGATTCGGACGGATTAACTTATCTTTGTCTTTCGGACGGCGAAAATAACTATGTACTGAACGAAGCTTCCGACGCAACAGGTTACCCGAGGGATGAATGTATCGCAAACGGTAAATTTTATTTCAGAAGGCAAGGAATGAGATCGTTGACCAGTATAGACCTTAAGGACGGAACGGTTTTTGAATTTCCCGTTAACCCCAAATTTCCTTTTTCGGATTATACCGTTTTTAGCGGTACGGAATATGTGGCGCGACAAGACGGATTGTGTGAGTTCAAGGACGGAAGATTTGTGAAATACGAGAAAAAAGAGCCCCTTGTAACCATTGAAAGGCTCTATTCCGGTTCCGATAGTATATATGCACTTATAGAAGGAATGGACGGGCCAAACGACTGGGATTTGGCAGAAATTGTGTTTTCAACCGACGAGGAGGGAAATCCCGCTTACGGGTTCAACAGGATAACATAAATTTTTTTTGTGGAGGGAAAAATGGCAGTAATCGATAAAAAAATAACCTCGCTTCTTTTAAAGCGCGTGAAGTTGTGGGCGGCGTCGGTGTTGGCGCTTGTTTTAACCCTTTTCGCCGGCTGTGAAAGCGGCGGGGACGGAATAAGCTCCATCGGCGAGCCTTTTGATTATCCCCGGTCGGAAACCTATATAAGCCGTATAGCTTCGGATTCCGATTTGCTTTACGTTATGGAAGAAACCGAGGATTTAAACGGATCGAAAATAAACGTTTTCGACCTTGAAGGGAACCTTATTTGCGGGATTTTGACGGATATCGATACTTATTTCGTGAGATGTATCTGCGCGGCGGAGGGAAAGGCTTATATAGCGGCCGAGGATGGCGGGGCAATCGTTCTATACGCCGCCGATACGGACAGCGGAGAGGTAAAAGAGCTGTACGAGCTTGAAAACGCTAAAAGCGTGGATAAAATCGGCATACACGGGGGAAAGCTTTACTGGCTGGGGAAGGTCAGGGATAAGACCATAGATGTGGAGCCGATTTTCGAAGAGAAAGGGGATATTATTTCTTACGTGGGGAAAGAAAGACAGCTGGGCTGTCTTGACTTGGAGAGCGGGGAGAATACCATGTCCCCATTCGAGCTGCCCATCTCCTTTTCTTTTTCGGGGGAGGAGATTAAGGTATACGCCTTCGATAGGGAAAAGGGGCCGTATTTCGCTGATTACAGTGCTCCCGAAGAAAAAATATTCACTCGGAAGCTGGGCGGCGCGGACGATTTCACTTTTTACGGAAAAGAGGGAGGTCTTGTTTTTGAAAGCGTCGGCGAAGACAGCAAAAAGCTTAAGGCCACCAAAGCGGACAGTGAGACGGGCGTCGCGGAGGTTCTCGCCGGCGATCTGTCGAATTTCGGCACGGCTTGCGCCTCCGACAGCGGCTATATCTGGTATGTGGTTCAGGACGAGAACTATTTCGGGCGCTATGTGACAAGGTATGATTTCAGCGGCTTCAGGATAAAGGGAAATCCCATTAAAATCATATCCAGCGAATATTTTGCCGATTATCCATTCGCCCCCGGCTATGAGGTCGCCACGGAACAGTTAAGCGTCGACGGCTTTGCTCTTAAGGTATTGTCCTTAGACAAGAATTACGACATTGCTCTGGTAAGCTCGGATCAGAGCGCGTCAAACGATATAAAGGAAAAGGGCGGTTTTTATCCTCTGAACGACGTGGAGGGGGTGGAGGAATACCTCGATAAGTGCTTCCCCTATATAAAAGAGGCGGTGACGGACGGGGAGGGGAATATCTGTATGCTCCCCATTTCCCTTGAAATTCCTCTTATCGTTTACGACGAAAAGAACTGCGCCGAAAACGGGATAACTTTTTCCTCCGATATCGGGGAATTTATTGATTCCGTGGAACAAGCCTCGGCTGTGGAGGGTTATGTTTATAAGATTCTTCCTTATAATATGTGGCGGTTCGAGCTTATGAGCTATGTATCCTGTCACGACTCCTTTGACACTGAGGAGTTCAGGGAGCTGGCACAAATTCTCAAGGAGCGGTGCACAGTGGATATTTTCAGGTTCACCGCAGACGATATGCCCGCGCTTTACGACGAGGGAAGTTCCGTTTACGGAAAGCTTCTGTTTACCCAGGTTCTTTACAGGAGACAGCAGGAGGGGCTTATAGACCGCAGCGGCTACCGCGCCGCCGCCATACCCTCCGCTTCTTCGGGAAAGAATATCGCGGTTTGTACCTTCCTTTGCGTAAATCCCTATTCCGACCGCCTTTCCGAAGCGCTGGGATATGTGGGGCAAATCGCCAAGACGCTGTCGGAGACGAGAAACACCTTTACTATGAGCGATAGAAGCAGCTGTGACGATTCCGTTTTCGCGGATGATATGTTCGGGATTTATGAAAACGGGGAGATTGTTTTTCAGATTCCGGGGGAGATTTATTTCGAGGATTTTTTTGGGTATAAGGACGGTGAGATGAGCTTGGAGGAGCTTATTGCGGAGGGGGATAGGAAGTTGGGGGCTTATTTGAATGAGTAGGGGGAGTATCTTTAATGGGGGTGTTATAGGGAACGCCAAAAATTTTTGACGTTCATTATATATAACCCTTTACCGTTTGGGGGTAACCCCAAAGGATAACTTGTGCTTTACGAAAACAGGGGAAGCCCTCTCTTGCAGGGCTTCCCCTCTTTTAAAACGCCCCGCCGGGGCGTTTTAAAATTCACCCTTTTCCGAGCGCCGCTAAGCGTGGAGTATTTCGCCCTCTGCGGAGGGCGACCAAAGGGCGCTGCCCTTTGGAAACCCACCACCCTTTGAAAAGGGTGGACGGAAACTTCCATACACTTTCTTTAAAAAATATTAACCGTAACTTTTAGTTATTTTACAATCCTTTTTAAGAAGGAAGCTAAAAAAGAAT
This sequence comes from uncultured Ruminiclostridium sp., assembly GCA_949878745.1. GTDB lineage: Bacteria > Bacillota > Clostridia > Oscillospirales > Ruminococcaceae > Ruminiclostridium_E. The sequence goes on from CATLBH010000050.1 coordinate 3,708, forward strand.
TGATAGTTTTTTTACAGTACCGTTAATAATAAGAAACCGCTGATTCGAACACAATTCCCCCCCGTTCAAAGTAGCGTACTCGCGCGGCTGATTGTGTTACGCTACGCTTTATACTAATCCCTTTTAAAACTGTTGGATTAGTGCTTTGGGTGCAATCCCTTTTTAAACTGTGTGTATTTCGTCAGTTTAAAAAGGGATTGGTATTAATCAACGGTTCCCTAAACCCTCAGCATTCCCTTCTCATCCGTCCTTTTTTTCAACCCTCTCATTTTAACCGCATAAACCGCCGTAAGCAGCACAACCGCCGCCGCCCATGCCAGCGGAGAAGCAAAACAGGCTGCGTCAAATCCTATCGCGGGAACAAAGGCAATCGCTATGACCACCCTTGCCGCCAACTCACAGGCTCCCGCCATCATCGGGAGAAGCGAATATCCCAGCCCCTGCAGCACGTTTCTGTACACGAACAGAAGAGCCAGCACGGGATAAAAACAGGAGCATATTCTTATAAAACGCACCGCCTGCTCAATCACCGCGGTTTCCCCCTCGTCCACAAACAACAAACAAAGCGGCGCGCTGAACAGCCATACCGCCCCGAAGGCGGCCAATGAGTATACAACCCCCGCCGTTAAGGAACATTTTACCCCTTTTCCTATCCTTCCCACGTTTCCGATACCTAAATTTTGCCCCGCGTAAGTGGCCATGGTTATACCCAATGTTTCAAGGGGCGCTACTATCATGTTCTGCATTTTTCCCGCGGCGGTAACGGCCGCAACGGCAATCTTATCTATGCTGTTAACCGCGCTCTGAAGAATTACCGACCCTACCGCCGTAATGGAAAACTGAAGCCCCATAGGTACGCCGATCCGCGCCGTTCTTAAAACCCTCTTAACCTCAAGCCTGAATTCCTCCTTTTCAAACCGAAGAATGGGAAAACACCTTTTTATATATATAAAGCAAAGCGCCGCCGAAATCCCCTGAGAAATAACGGTCGCCCAGCCCGCCCCCGCTACTCCCATATTGAATACTATTATAAACAAAAGGTCAAGTCCTATGTTTATAACCGACGCCAGGATAAGGAAATACAGCGGCGATCTGCTGTCCCCCATCGCCCTCAGTATGCCCGCCATCAGATTATACGCCATTGTGACGCAAATGCCGCCGAATACCACTACAATATAGTCATAGGCGATGTCAATTATCTCCGCCGGCGTTCTCATAAGCTCCAGAAGGGGATAACACAGCGTCACCGCAAGACCCGTAACGACCACGGTGGTGATTATGCAAAGATATACGGCGTTGGCTATATATCGGCGCATCTCCGAATAATTCCCTCCGCCGAAGCATTGGGCGGGAATTATACAGGAGCCGCTTGTTATCCCCATCGTGAATCCGATTATCAGAAAGCTTACCGAGCCGGTGGAGCCTACCCCCGCCAGCGCGTCAACGTCTATGAATTTTCCCACAATTATGGTGTCCACCATGCTGTAAAGCTGCTGGAACAGATTCCCCAGAAGCATTGGCAGGCAAAAGCCAAGTATAAGCGACATAGGCTTTCCGTGCGTCATTTCTCTTACCATGGAAATACTCCTTTTTCCGTTTTTCAAAAATATATTTTACAGCATTTTTTTAAATTTGCAATAGCTTTTTTAAAACTTTGTTATTTTTGTTAATTTTAACATATTCGAATATTTTTTTGGGAGCAATTTTACCTATCTCTAATTCGCGTCTTATTTCTCTTACGATAAAAAGATTAAATATATTAACAAATAATATAAACCTAAAAAAAGCAAATCTTTTCCACTTCCGCCCTCTAAAATCAACCCCATAACAAAGGCCTTTTCAACATTTTCCACCGAGTTTTCAACAGTTTTTCGCGTCAAATGGTCAAAAACTCCCTACTTTTCCACACTTTCCACGGGAAAACCTGTTGAAAAAACGATTTTACCGAGAGTAAAACTCAAAAATACCCTTTGTTGAATATTGAAAAAATATACCAAAAGTTAAGTGCCTGTCAGATAACGAATTCCAAAACTTTGTTCTGAATTTTTTATTATATTTCAATATAAATATATTGTTTTAAAGAGTATTATTTATTTTTTCGTCAAATTTTGCAAAAATTTTTTACACTTATTCAACTTTCAACCGAGCAAATAAAATTAAGCTTTTTTAACACTTTCCACGAAGTTTTCCACAGTTTTTAACGTCAAAACCGAAAAATCCCCTATGTTTTCCACACTTTCAACGGGAAAAGCTGTTGAAAGTGTATATTTTGGTGGAAAATTCCAATAATACAAAATGTAAAATCGATAAAGGACGGGTAAAAAAATGCGTGGAGTTAATAAGCTGATTGTGGAAATCAAGGATACGGAAAACGAGTATTTTGATCGTGCGATACTTTTTTTAAAGCCGGGTAAAGCCGTAGCGGAACAGTCGGAACTGGACAAAAGCGCACGAAAGCTCCTGTCAGCGGTAAAAGACGGAAACACGGCTAAAAACGGTAAAAGGCTGTGGATTCCACTGTGCGCCGGGCTGGGTATACTGGCGGCGGGGGCGGTGACGGCGTTGGTTTTGATATTATAGCGTAAAATATTCCCGTATATTTTTCGCCGTATTTACAAAAACTACCTTTAAACCTACACATAAACTTACACAAGAAAGGAAGATACCGAATGAAACACCTTAAAACCACCATAGAATCCGTCACCGCCAGACAAATATTCGATTCGAGAGGAAATCCCACCGTTGAAGCGCAAATCACTCTCTCCGACGGTACGAGAGCGATAGGCTGCGCCCCCAGCGGAGCCTCCACCGGGGACTTTGAAGCCCTTGAACTGAGGGACGGAGACAACCAATACGGCGGAAAAGGCGTGTTAAAAGCCGTAGCAAACGTTAAAAACATCATCGCCGAGGGTATAAGAGGAAAAAACGCCGCCGACCTTCAGGAGATCGACGGTATAATGATAAAGCTTGACGGGAGCCGTGAAAAGAAAAATTTGGGCGCCAACGCCACCCTCGCCGTTTCCATGGCTTGCGCCAAGGCGGCGGCGCAATCCACAAAAACGCCCCTTTACAGATTTCTCGGGGGAATAAACGCCGTTACGCTTCCAATGCCTATGATGAACATTTTAAACGGTGGAGCCCACGCCTCAAACAACGTGGACGTTCAGGAGTTTATGATAATGCCCATAGGTGCGCCCACTTTTAAGGAATGTATGAGATTTGCAACGGAGATTTATCATTCCCTGGCGGTTTTGCTGAAAAAGCGCGGATTGGCCGTTTCGGTGGGGGACGAGGGGGGATTTGCGCCCGATCTGGGAAGCGACCAAGAGGCGCTCGACCTTATAATCGAAGCGGCGGAAAAGGCGGGCTACAGAGCGAGAACTCATTTTCTTCTGGCAATGGACGCCGCCGCTTCAGAATGGAAAACAGAGCAAAAGGGAATATACCGTATGCCGAAAAGCGGAAAGGAATTCACCTCCGAAACGCTTATAGATCACTGGCAGAGTCTTTCCGACAAATACCCCCTCTTCTCTCTGGAGGACGGTCTTGACCAAGAGGACTGGACGGGCTGGGAAATGCTCACAAAACGTCTGGGAAATAAGCTTCAGCTGGTGGGGGACGATTTATTTGTAACCAATACCGAAAGACTCAAAAAAGGCATTTCCTCGGGCTGCGGCAACTCCATACTGATTAAACCCAACCAGATAGGAACGGTTTCGGAAACCCTCGACGCGGTAAAAACGGCGCAAAGGGCGGGCTACACCACCGTTATATCCCACCGCTCGGGTGAAACCGAGGACAGCTTTATCGCCGATCTGGCGGTAGGCGTTAATTCGGGTCAAATAAAAACCGGCGCCCCTTGCCGAAGCGAACGGGTAGCCAAATACAACCGACTTCTTCGAATAGAGGAACAGCTTGGAAGCGGCGCGGATTTCTTAGGAACCGATTTTTTTCTTAATGTGAGGGGAGGTAAAGCCGAATGACCGAAAATACAAACGAAGCGTTGGATATAAAGAAAAACTCGGAAAGCAATACCGAGTCAAGTGCTCAAAAAGAAAAGGAAACCGACTATCGCAAGGTTGCTATAATAGGCTGCGGCTTCGTAGGCGCGTCAATAGCCTTTACTCTTATGCAAAGGGGCATTTTTTCGGAAATGGTGCTTATTGACAGAGATAGGAAAAGAGCGGAGGGAGAGGCGCTGGATATAAGCCACGGACTTCCCTACAGCGCCCCTATGGAGATATACGCGGGCGATTATGACGATATCGCCGACGCAGCCCTTATTATAATTGCCGCGGGAGCAAATCAGAAGCCGGGGGAAACAAGGCTTGATCTTATCGACAAAAACCTGGCGATTTTTTCACAAATCATACCCGAAATAAAGAAAAGAGACTGTAAAGGTATTCTGATGGTAGTAACCAACCCCGTGGATATCCTCACCTACGCGGCGATAAAAATGTCGGGCTTTTCGCCCAGAAGGGTTATAGGCTCTGGAACCGTGCTTGACACCGCCCGCCTTAAATACCTTATCGGGAGAAGCCTCGACGTTGACGCCAGAAGCGTTCACGCCGTCATCATAGGCGAACATGGGGACAGCGAGCTGGCGGTATGGAGCGGGGCAAACGTTTCGGGTATCGACCTGGATCATTTCTGCGAATTAAGGGGGATCGCCCATTATAAAGTCACCACCCAACGGCTTTATACCGAGGTAAGAGACAGCGCTTATGAAATCATTCAGCGAAAGGGCGCGACTTACTACGGCATAGCCATGGCGGTGGCGAAAATCGCCGAAAGTATTTCGAGAGACGAACATTCGGTGCTGCCCGTTTCCGCTCTGATGAACGGGGAATACGGGATCGAGGGAATGTGTCTCAGTATTCCTTCCGTTGTGGGAGCGAAAGGGGTTGAAAAGGTGCTGGAAATTCCGCTGAGCGGAACGGAGCAAAGAGAGCTCACCGCTTCGGCCAAGGCGCTGTCATCGGCGCTGGAGCACGCGGATAAGGCGGCGATGGAATTACAATAAAAAAATTTTTCCGAAAAAAGATACAGTTAAAATATCCGTACGGAAAGCGTATTGAAGTTCCGTATCGAGGGGCTGTAAAAAAGTATTTACCGTTTGGAGATAAAGGATTTTATCAAAGGTCGATTTCCTTTTACAATGTTTTATTTATTGCACCGACGATGCTGAACCGCTCTCGCGGGGGACTAATACTAATCCCTTTTAAAACCACTATCCACAACTTAAGCAAATGTCATAATTTGACTATTGCGTCAATACGTGAAAAACAGACTTTGTTCATAAACGAATTGCAATATGCTACGTCTTAAGTTGTAGACAGTGCTTTTAAAACTGTTGGATTAGTGTTTCGGGTGGAATCCCTTTTTAAACTGTGTGTATTTCATCAGTTTAAATAGGGATTGGTATAAAAGCTTGTTACTTCGTACCAAGCTCGTTGGTCGCCCTCCGCAGAGGGCGAAATTTTTTACGCTAAAGGAATAAAAAAACGATTTTACTAAGCAAAATAAGCGTTTGCGTCAGAGACCGAAGCTTGTTCCGGTCTCTTAACACCGCCTTTTGTTCTTTTAGGCGGTGTTTTGTGTAAGGTTTAGCACTTTTTTTGCTTCTTTTCACCGTACGCCCTTGTCAAGTGATGTTTATTTGATAACCTACAATAAAAAATGGTAAGTTTGCTTTAAAAAATAAAAAGAAGTTTTTTAATTTATTAAGCAAAATTTCTTTGAAAAAATTAACGTCACCGTTTTTTATAAACCTTTTTGAGGTTTAACAAGATTGAAATTGTAAAAATAAATTTCATTATTATTTTTTTAAATTTAAAAGCAATATAAAATAGAATTTACTTTATCAAAGTATTAAAGTAATTCAATAAACAAACGCAAACAGTGTTGTTCAAATATATTCACTTTAACCAATTAGTGTAATAGCTCGCACAGTAAAAAAATTGAGACTTAGGTTCAAGTGCTGTTGCCAATTTGATGTAATGAATTGCCGCGTTAAATCAACAGTATAAATTTAATGACCTTATTTTTTTACAAATTTTTCAAAAATCCCTTCTAAAAAATAAAATCATCTTATTTTTTTAAAAAAAGGGTTTTTTCGGAAGAATTTTTTATATTTTTTCAAAAATTTTTTTACATTTCATATCTTAAACTAATTATAACAGTTTCTTAAAAAGAGAAAAAGGACTTGTTCATATAATTTCAAAAAATGAACTTGGCAAAAAATAATGTCAAAAAAGACTTTTATAAAGCGTTTTTGTGGCTTTTGACCTTTTGTGAAAAAGAACGTGACGAAAAATGCGGAAAAAAATCATTTGAATAAAATTTAACGTGTTTTTCCTGACAATGAAGCTAATAAATTAAAAAAAATAATCAATAAACGCCGGTTTAAAGCCAAAATCCCCATATATTAATTTTTCCCGCGGCTGTGTGAAAATTGCTTAGGTCTGTTCCTTCTTGCCGATCCCTTTGGAGATTTATGCCGGGCTTGTTAGAAAAAAGCTTTTGTAAAAGGATTTTTTTAATTTGATTTTTTTCATTTCTCTCCGTTGAGCTGCCGGAATTTTTGCGCCGGAGGCTTGTAAAAAAATGAGCTCATAAAATGGACTTGTCTTTCGCGGAAGAAGCGTTTACTTTGCCATGCATAACAATAAGCCTTATATTTTGGCTCGAAAAATTTTAAAAAATTACGGTGAGTTGTTTTTTGATTTTAAAAGGTGTTAAAAAAGGTATTGAAAAAATTTTTTTCGGGGGGATAAAGCATTAATTTTTAAAAATAAATGTCATATTATTTTTTCACATAAAAAAACCGCGGCTCTTTTTTGGCCGGGTTGAGTCTGTGGAAAAAATATGACCGGTAATTGCGAAGCAATTACCGTAGCTTATTTAATACTAATCCCTCTTTAAACTGTTGGATTAGTGTTTCGGGGGCAATCCCTTTTTAAACTGTGGGTATAACGTCAGTTTAAAAAGGGATTGGTATAAGACGAGTTTTTATAGAGTCTGTAAAAAAAGTCTTTAAACTGATGTAATATCCACAGTTTTAAAAGGGATTATACTAATCTTTGGTCAACATTTTTTGTTTATAATCTGACCCAAAATTAGTATTAGTATTAAATTGCCTCGCACATTCGTTCGCTATGCTCACTCCGCATATATCGGGCAAATAGCAAACGCCTAAAATTTTTGTCAAAAATTTTAGGCGTTTGCTATAAATGTATATTTTTGTTTTTTATATGAAAAATATGTTATTTACGAATCATTCCGCAGTGGACGGGCTGTAATGCAAATCTTCGCCGAATCCCATATGGGTGCTCGATTTGTGTATATACTGTTTTAATGTTTCCTCGGCGTACTGCCTGAAATCGTTTCGCACGCCGGGCGGGCCGATGATCTGAGCCTTGCTCCCAAACTGAAAAAGCCAGCCGTAGAAGGTAGGGCTCACATCTATCTCCGATTCGATTTCAAAGGAGCTTCCCATATCCGTAAAGTGAGTTTTCAATCCGAATCTGTCGATTACCACGCCAGCCAACGAATTGTCAAACCGAAGCTTTACGTTGGTGCGCCGACCGCCGTACATACTAAAACGCCTGTTGCAGTGGTCGCCTACGTCAAATTCGGGATCCTTATAGCTTTTTTCGTTGAGAATACATATCTTTTCCATCTTGTCGGCTCTGAAATCCGCGTGTTTTCTGCGCTTATCGTAATATCCCGTAACGTAGTAGTTTTCATCCTTCCAGACCAAAGCTCTGGGCGAAATGACTAACGGCTGTTTATCATTATGATACACCTTTCTTTTTTTCTCGTCATAGTTGAAGTATAAAAAACTGATCTTTTTTCCCTCTGATATGGCCTCGTTTATGTCGTTGATCGTATAATAAATACTTTCGTTTGTGGTTTTCACTCTGTCTGTGACCGTTATCTGACGCGTCAGCTTTTTTTCCTCATATTTCCCCGCCATAGCCGAAATTTTTCGGATCAGCTTAATGGATTTTCGCTTACTGATAAACTTTGAACTTGCGACAGCGTTAGCGAGTAAATACAGCTCGGGAAGCTCAAATTCTCTGCTTGCCAAAAAATAAGTTGTGTTTCTCGCCTGTTTATCCGTGACAATGTCCATTCCGTAGCTTCTGAGGGCCTCTATATCGTTGTACATTGTCTTTCTTTCGCTTTCCACGCCGTACTCGCTCAGATGCGCTTCAAGCTGCGCAAGTGACAATCCGTGATTTTCGTCGGTTTCTTCCCTGAAGATCCGAGCCAGAATCAGGATCCTGCTTTTTTGTTTCTGAGATTTTGCCACATTAACCTCCTTTTTCGTAGTGGTTTTTTCTCTCTCTCTTACGACTTAAGCCGCTTTATACTGTTATGCGATCATAACATCTCTATTTTCCTCTACTGTAAAGAAAATTAAATTGTATAAGATATTTCCCTTTTTTCCTCCTTTCCGACATTGCGCTTAGGGAATTCCTTTTCTCCTTGGGAGCATTGTCAGGTTTTATAATTTAACGATTTTCGGTAAATTGCTAAGGAGAGTGAAAAAGGGGGGCTTTTTATACTAACAATCATTTAAAATATAGACAAAATACAGAAGATGTGCTATAATAGAAAAGGGTGAGAAAAATGCCTAAAACATATAAAATTAGCACAGAAAATGTAGAAGAAATCAAAACAACAA
>CATLBH010000051.1 GCA_949878745.1 uncultured Ruminiclostridium sp.
TTTAAAACTCTTGATAACGTTGTTGAAAGGCTTTGTGATACCATTTGTTCCTTACCTCTTGATATTATCAAAAGCATTACCGGTAGAGATTGGATTTTGTCATGTTTTTAATTGGTTATTAGTATAAGTTTTGTATAATCGTAACCGCCCGTCAATTCCGTAAAATCATCGCCGAAAGACGGGATTAAGAGAAATTCTTCGGTTGCGGTTCCGACATAGTGCCTTACGATAGCTTCTTTTTCCTCTTGGGCGCGCTTTAAGGAGCTTTCCTCCAGCATTTTCGTATGTTCCGCCATTCTTTTGCGCTTTGCCGCCTGTTCAGCCTTAATCTGTCTCAGCTCCTCGTCTGAAGGACCCGTAATTGTTCCGCCCGAACCGGAGACGGTACAATTTTTTATGTCTCCGTTTTCGTCAAGGTTAAAAACATAGTTCAAGCTTGCTTGATGTTCGGCCACATTGTAACCGTAAGAAGCGGCGGTCAGATTATTCCAGCGGTCGTAGTCCTCCTTCCACGCCTGAAGCTTTGCCACTGTCTGTTGTGCGTAAAGGGGGTCGGCGTCCATTTTTTCTTTCAGGCTTTCGGGCATCAGAACGGCTATTTTGCCAGCCCCCACGCTGCCGTAATTTCTTTGCAGATCGGCGCGGAGCTGAGAGGGATTTTCCCCTTTGGGCTCCCAGTCATTAAGCGCGTCGGCGCTTGTATTCTTTTGAAAATACTTCCAGAAGGGGAAATCGTTTCTCTGCCACTTCCATGAGGGTATGTCGGCGTTACCCACATGAGTTATCACCTCATAGCTGGAAAAAGCGTCCTCAAAGCTTGTCGCTCCCGCTTTTCCCGTGCTGTAGGCTTTACTGATTGCCGAAATATAATCGGCGCCTCCAGCCATTTTCAGCTCATAGGCCTGTCTAAAGGCGTTTGCGGCGTTGGGATCGGTTATTTTGCTTAACGCTTCCCGATAGGGCTTACCCATATAGTACGAGTTTTCCGCGTCCTGAATACTGTTTGCCGTTACTCCCGCCGACGCTGCCGATTTCGCGGCGGCAAGCTGCTCCCAAAAATCAGGTACACCCTTTTGCGAGGCTGTTGTTTTTTGACCGTACAAAGTTTTCGGATAATACTCCGACAGTTTTTCCGTTGCTTCAAAATTCATTTTAATCGCTCCTTTCATTGCCCTTTACGGGCTCTTCGTTTTTCATCATCACGGACAAAACAAACGCCTTGTCCCTAACCTGAAAATCCATTGTCCCGCCGTATTTTTCCGCGGTGCTTTTAATATTGAGCAAGCCCATTCCGTGAGCGTTTTTATCCTTCTTATCGGTCATAGGCAAGGCTCCTTCGCCGCGCAGCCTTAAATTACCGTCGAAGCTGTTTTCCGCGCCCAATATAAAAACATTTCCCTTTTGAAGCGAATACAGTCTGATAAAGGTTTTAGCTTCGGGAGCACTGTCTTTAAGCTTGACGCAAGCTTCGATTGCATTGTCTAAGGCGTTTCCCAATATAACGCCTATATCGTAGCTTAAAATTTTCAGGTTTTTGGGGAATATAAGGCGGCTTGCGTCAATTTGCGTATCCGAAATAACGCGCTTTGCCTCGTGGTATTTTATATTTAAAAGAGTATCCGCCACCGTGTTTCCCGTTTTGAACAGAAATTCCGATTTATCAAGATCGCCGCTCAGCTCGGCTAAATATTTTTTCAGCTCATTATTTTCCTCTCCGTTATTAAATTTCGATAAACGCGTAATCACCGAAACCGTGTTTTTTATATCGTGCTTAATACGACTTATATCCGAATATACGCGTTCCGTTTCCTCCATTTGCTCCCGCATTGAAGCTATCTGTTTTTCAAGAATGATTCTGCCGCTTCTTTCCCTGTTCGCGCAAATCATATCCTGAAACAGCTTTACTCCGCATAAAACCGAAAGCAGGGACAAAAGCAGTATGGCGGGTATAACCGCGATAAGCACGGGATATTTTTCGTACAGCAGCTTGGGAACGCCGTCCTCCGCGCTTATCATAATAACGCGGAGCAGCATACATATCATAAGCCCCACCGACGAGGGGACAAGTATAAACATCAGTTCGGTGCCGCTTATGGCGTAATCCTTTTCTTTGTAATAGCTTATCACTTTTTTCAGAAACAGCCGCAGCAAAAACGCCATCGCCGTATATTGAAGAAGCCATCCCCCGATAAGAATACAGCTTAAAAGTATCTCGAAGGTTTTCTCCGAGGCGATCGTCCCGTTTTGCATACCCTCGTTCAACAGATCAATCAACCGATCGCCCGTTTCCCCGAACAAAACGGCGATCATATATCGGCTTATATACGCGGCCGCCTGAAAAGTAACCGAGAGAAAAACGGTTATAGGACAAAATGCTTTATAAAAGCACAAGGCGACAGCGATTATAACGGTCAAGGACAGCAGCATTTTCACCGCCGTCATTCGGTAATCGGCGGCGTTTATTCCGATTCCGTCCGCCGCAATCAAAAAAGCCGTATATAAGGCCGCCGAAGCAAAACCGGCAAAGAATTTTCCCCCGATCCTTCTTTCCAAAAAGCCGCCTAAGAAGTATTGAAGGCAGTATCCCTGAAACGCGTAAAAAATCAAGGTAATTAGTTTACCCACCGTTTCATACACCGCGGACACCTCCGTTCTGTAAGTGCCACATATACGTTTTTTTAAACTCGCCGTACTTCTTTTGAGCCAGATATACCCTGTCGCCGCCCGTAACTGTTATGCTGCCGCTGTCGTATTCCGCGATATGGGACAGATTTACGATATATGAGCGGTGACAGCGGTAAAAGCTTTTGTCCAGCTCTTTTTCCAGCTCGTCCAGCGCTTTGTATATCTCTACGGTCTTAGCCGAACCGACTATATGAATTTCCGCCTTCTTTCCGCTGCTTTCAATATAGGAAATATCGTCCTGATTAACGGTCAGCTTTTTGGTTTTTATATAAAGCTCCTTTTTTCCCGCGTTTTTTTCGGCTTCCTTTGCCGCCTTCTCCAAAACCTCGGAAAATTTTCTTTCGTTTATCGGTTTTAACAGGTATTGAAAGGCGTAAAGGTCGAGGGCGTCAAACACGTATTCCCTTGCTCCCGTAACAAAAACGAGAATCAAATCGCTATTTTTTTCACGCAGCCGCCTTGCGGTTTCTATTCCGCCTATACCCGTCATTTTTATGTCGAGAAAAGCAATGTCAAACCGTTTTTGTGAAGCGGCGGCCTCCTCGCCTGAGGAATAGGCGTCGATACCGCAGGCGGACTTTTGTTTTTTTATCAGGCCGCACAATTGCTCTCTTATCGGCTTTTCGTCGTCTATAACAGCTATATTCAATTCAAACTCGCACCTCCATATCGGTATCTAATATCAAATATTTTATCGGCAGAATTTTTCCGTTCTTAAGAGAAATGGAATGAAATACCGTATTTTCGGGAATGAAACAACTTTATTACAACTCGATTACGGAAAATTTGTTGAAAATTGCATTAAAAAATGCTATAATAAAAATATTACAAGCTTGTACCGCTTGCTTTTGCGGGCTTAACATCCGAGTGTTTGTCGAGGTATAATATGACGGTTTGGATAATTGCTTTTCTGTCGGGTATAATTACGGCGCTGTTTTATATAATCGGATTGATTCACGGCGTTTTTTTGGCTCCGCTGCTTTTTTTGGCGTGCTTTTTGGCTTTGCTGCTGCTTTTTTTGCTGCCCTGCGTGATATATTCGCTGTTTGTGGATTTGGATAAGCCCTGTGTGAAGGCGAGTAAGTTTATTCGTTTTTACGGGGATCGTATGATCGATATGGTGATTATGATTTTACGGGTTAAGATCACCGTAACGGGAAAAGAGCTTCTCCCGTCCGAGAAATTCCTTTTGGTGGGAAATCACCGCTCGCAAATGGATCCCATTCTGGAAATGGGGGTGTTCCGAGAATATAATTTGGGATTGGTGTCCAAGCGGGAACTGTTCAAGGTGCCGATTCTCAACAAAATCATACATAAGCGCTTTTGTCTCCCTCTTGACAGAAAGAACGCCAAAAACGGAAAAACAACGATTACGCGCGCGGCGGAAATAATCGGCAGCCAATGCGCTTCAATCGGAATTTACCCCGAAGGAACCTGCCGCGCGGAGCCCGAATTGCTCCCCTTTAAAACGGGAGCCTTTAAAATCGCTCAGCAAGCCGAGTGCCCCATAGCCGTGGTCGTAATACAAAACTCCGAGCTTGTGGCAAAACGCGCGCCTTTTGGGAAAACAAACGTTTTTGTCCGCGTGGTCGGAGTTATCGGCGCCGAAGAGGTAAAGGAATGTAAAACGGCTCAGCTGAGCGAACGCGTCCGCGATATGATGAATCAAGCGTTGACGGCGGGTAACACCGATCCCTTTTAAAACCATAGGGTCAGTGTTTTGGGAGCAAGCCCGATTTTAACCGTGAAATCGGCATAAAAACGCCGTTAAAATTATGAAGTAAACGGCCACCCCATTGACAACCGCCCCGATATGTAGTATAATGTTAAGGTATTAACAAATTAAAACAAAAGAAATTTTTAAATGAGGCAAACCCGTTGCGCCGCGGGATTCCTCCGCTGGAAAGGAATATTCGTAAAATGGGACAAACTCTCACCGAAAAAATAATTTCCGCCCACATCGTTGACGGAAAACCCGTAAAGGGCACCGAAATAGGCCTTAAAATCGATCAGACCCTTACCCAGGACGCTACGGGAACCATGGCTTATCTTCAGTTTGAGGCAATGGGCGTGGACAGGGTCAAAACGGAGCGCTCCGTGGCGTATATCGACCACAACACGTTACAGTCGGGATTCGAAAACGCCGACGATCACCGCTTTATTGGAAGCGTGGCAAAAAAACACGGAATCTGGTTCTCCCGTCCCGGAAACGGCATTTGCCATCAGGTACATTTGGAAAGATACGGAAAGCCCGGAAAAACGCTTATAGGATCCGATTCTCATACCCCCACCGGCGGCGGTATTGGAATGTTCGCCTGCGGCGCGGGGGGACTCGACGTGGCTGTTGCCATGGGCGGCGGCGCTTATTACATAACAATGCCCGAAGTGGTTAAAATCGAGCTTAAGGGAAAACTGAACGACTGGGTTTCCGCCAAGGACGTTATTTTAAAGGTGTTGCAGCTCCTTTCCGTAAAAGGCGGAGTTGGAAAAGTGATGGAATACGCGGGAGAGGGCGTAAAGACCCTTTCCGTACCCGAACGCGCCACCATTACCAATATGGGCGCGGAGCTGGGCGCCACCACCTCCATTTTCCCCTCCGACGAGGTAACCAAAGCCTTTTTGAAGGCACAGGGACGCGAAGAGGACTGGATCGAGCTTAAGGCGGACGAGGACGCGGTTTACGACAAGGTTGTCGAAATCGACCTTTCCGAGCTGGTTCCTTTGGCCGCCTGTCCCCACAGCCCCGACAACGTTAAATCCGTCGGCGAGATAGGGGCGATAAAGGTGGATCAGGTGTGCATAGGCTCCTGCACCAACTCCTCTCTTCAGGATTTGCTGAAGGTTGCCCATATTCTTAAGGGAAAGACCGTTCACCCCGACGTGAGCCTTTCCATTGCCCCCGGCTCAAAACAGGTGTACAATATGATGGCGCGCTGCGGAGCCTTGTCCGATCTTATAGACGCGGGAGCGAGAATACTCGAGTGCGCCTGCGGCCCCTGTATCGGAATGGGACAGTCCCCCAATTCCAAGGGTATTTCACTTCGCACCTTCAACAGAAACTTTGAAGGGAGAAGCGGAACGAGAGACGGACAAATCTATCTGGTATCCCCCGAAACGGCCGCCGCTTCCGCTGTGGCGGGAGTGTTCACCGATCCGAGAGGCTTGGGCGAAATGCCTCCCTACATTATGCCCGAAAAATTTTATATAAACGACAATATGGTCACTCCTCCCGCCTCTCCCGAAGAGTCCGAGGGGGTTGAGATACTGAGAGGTCCCAATATAAAGCCTTTCCCCGTAAATACGCCTTTGGCCGACAGTATCGAGGCGAAGGTCAGCTTAAAGGTGGGGGACAATATAACCACCGACCATATAATGCCGGCGGGAGCGAAAATACTCCCACTGCGCTCCAATATTCCCGCCATTTCCCAACACTGCTTCGCCGTATGCGACGAGGACTTCCCCAATAGAGCTAAGGAGCTGGGGGAAAGTATCGTGGTCGGCGGCGTTAACTACGGTCAGGGCTCGTCAAGAGAACACGCGGCTTTGGCTCCCCTTTATCTGGGGGTAAAGGCCATAATCTGCAAATCCTTCGCCCGCATACACCGCCAGAATCTTATCAACAACGGCATACTTCCCCTTGAGTTTGTCAACGGGGAGGACTATGACAGGATAGAACAGGGCGACGAGCTTATTTTGGAAAACATCAGAGACGTTATAGAAAACGGCTCCGATATCCTTGTCAGAAACAAGACAAAAAATATCGACATTCCCGTAAAGTGCGAGCTTTCCGAAAGAGGAAAGGGAATGATTCTGGCGGGCGGACTTTTGAATTATACCAAAAATTCTTAACATTAAGGAGAAAAAGAAATGAAAAAAACATACGCTGTTATTGCCGCCGTTTCATTTATTTTCGGACTGGCGGCGGGTATTATCTTTGCTCTCGTAAAAATTTCAAAAAAATTCGAATATGAACTTGAGACGATGTTTGCCGACAAGGGGAGCGACGATCCCGATATCGAAGAGCTGTACGCAATCGACGGCTTTGACGGTATTGAAGAGTAAAAACATTCCTATGCGGACAGGTTCTAAAAACGTCGGACGGCTGTATACATCGGAGAAAAAAACAATTTTCGGCGGAAAACCGCAAAGACTGCTCCCAAAAAAATAAAACAGGTTCTTTAGTATAGTCACAGAAAGGACAGACAATGGAAAAAATTAAAATGCCCACTCCCCTTGTGGAGATGGACGGAGACGAAATGACCCGCATTATCTGGAAAATGATAAAGGACATTCTTCTCACCCCTTATATTGAGCTTAACACAGAATATTACGATCTGGGACTGACGCACAGAAACGAGACGGACGATCAGGTCACCGTTGACAGCGCCAACGCCACGAAAAAGTACGGCGTTGCCGTAAAATGCGCCACTATCACGCCCAACGCCCAGAGAATGACGGAATACGATCTTAAAGAGATGTGGAAGTCGCCCAACGGCACCATCAGGGCGATCCTTGACGGCACCGTGTTCAGAGCGCCCATTATCGTAAAGGGTATCACGCCGCTGATCCCCACCTGGAAAAAGCCCATCACAATCGCCCGTCACGCCTACGGCGACGTTTACAAAAACACCGAGCTGAAGGTTGCCAAAGGCAGCAGGGCGGAGCTTGTGGTGACCGACGAAAACGGAAACGAGACCCGCGAGCTTATACATAATTTCAAAAGCTCCGACGGAATTATTCAGGGACTTCACAATCTTGACGAAAGCATAGGCAGCTTTGCCCGCTCCTGTTTTAACTTTGCTCTGGACGTTAAACAGGATCTCTGGTTCGCCACCAAGGATACCATTTCAAAAAAATACGATCACCGCTTTAAGGATATTTTCGCCGAAATATACGAAAAAGAGTATAAGGAAAAATTTGAAAACGCGGATATCGAGTATTTCTACACCCTTATAGACGACGCGGTTGCCCGCGTGGTACGGTCGGAGGGGGGCTATATCTGGGCTTGCAAGAATTACGACGGCGACGTTATGTCGGATATGGTCGCCACGGCCTTCGGAAGTCTCGGTATGATGACATCCGTTCTTGTGTCCCCCGACGGAGTATACGAATACGAAGCGGCTCACGGCACGGTTACAAGGCATTATTACAAGCACCTCAAAGGGGAGGAAACCTCTACCAACTCCGTGGCCACTATTTTCGCCTGGAGCGGCGCGCTGAAAAAGCGGGGACAGCTGGACGGGGCGGAGGATTTGGTTGCTTTTGCCGAAAAGCTGGAGAAGGCCACCGTACAAACCATAGAGGAAGGCGTTATGACCGGAGATCTTGCGGTGCTTTCAAGGCTGCCAGATAAGAAAAAGGTGAATACCGAACAATTTTTGCTGGAAATAAAAGAGAGACTTGAAAAACTGCTTTGATAAGCTTTTTGAATTTTATCCGCTTTATCCGCCGATAAAATAAGATTGCACCCGAAACGTCGGTAACTTTTTTAAAGAGATCGATATTATGTCTCGAAAGGAGTGAACCCCTTGCCGAAGGACGGAAAAATATCCAATTCGGTCATTCGCCGTTTGCCAAGATACTATCGTTTTTTGGGCGAGCTTCAGGATGAGGGTATAACCAAAATATCATCCGGAGAGCTTTCACAGCGAATGAAGCTCACCGCCTCACAGATAAGACAGGACTTAAACTGTTTCGGCGGCTTCGGCCAGCAAGGCTACGGCTATAACGTATCCGAACTGCGGGCGGAAATAGGAGGGATAATCGGCACAGACAAGCGGCTCAGCGCAATTCTTGTGGGCGCGGGAAATCTGGGAAAAGCCGTGGCGCTTCACCTGAACTTTGAAAACTGCGGCTGTAAGCTTATAGGCGTTTTCGATTCAAATCCCAACCTCAGCAACACTCCCTTGGGAGATATGAAAATTTTAAACACCTCCCTTTTGGAAAGCTTTTGTAAAATCAACAAGCCTCAGATGGCTATATTGTGTATCCCGAAGGAAAGCGCGAAGGAGCTTTGCGATAAGCTTGTGAGTCTGGGAATACGTTCATTCTGGAATTTCTCCCACTTTGACCTTAATCCCGAATATGAAGAAGAAAATATCGTTGTGGAAAATGTACATCTGGGAGACAGTCTGCTTACGCTGGCTTATAAGACAAATAACAGGTAAATTATACGGAGACCGCCCTTTGGGCGGTCTCGTTTTTTATGATCTCTTGTTTTGTCGGATAAGGTCACCGCGGCTCTATTTTAAAGCTGACACCGTTTTATGAGTTTTTCCCTTTGGAAGCTCTCCTTCCTTTTTGTAATACCAATCCCTTTTTAAACTGACTAATACCCACAGTTTAAAAAGGGATTGCCCCCGAAACACTAATCCAACAGTTTAAAGAGGGATTAGTATAACATAAGAAGTAAGCGAGAAAGAATTGATTTTTTTACAGCCCCGAAAAATTGTTTTACCCCCCCTATTGACAAAAGTATACAAATATAGTATAATTTTATCGTAAGTCCGAACCGTATTTTGGAAAAAAATACGGAAGGTAAATTCCCGCCGATCGGGTATACTTTAACTGCTAAACATCAAATGCGAAAGGAAGTGCGTATAAATTGCCGGAGGAAGCTGCCGCGTTAAAAAAAGAACGCTATAATGTAGGCGGTATGACCTGTTCCGCCTGCTCCGCTCATGTGGAGAAATCGGTAAAAAAGCTTAACGGCGTCTCGAAGGTCGAAGTAAATCTGCTTACCAACTCGATGACGGTGGAGTATGACGGAAATAAGTGCGAACAAAACGATATCATATCCGCCGTGGAACAGGGGGGATATTCCGCCTCGCTTCCTTCGTCGGGGAGCGAAAAGGGAACGGCGGAAATAAGGGAAAGCCCCGCGGAGCTTAGAAAAAAAGAGTTTCGTATAATGAAAAAAAGGCTGATATGGTCGCTGGTGTTTCTGATTCCGCTGTTTTATATTTCTATGGGGCATATGATGGGCGCTCCTCTTCCCGATTTTTTTCACGGGACGGAAAATTCCCTTATTTTCGCGTTCACTCAGTTTATTTTGACCATTCCGATAATTCTTATAAACAGCCATTATTTCACCAACGGCTTTCGCAATCTTATAAAAGGCTCTCCGAATATGGATACGCTTATCGCCTTAGGCTCGGGAGCGGCTCTGGTATACGGAATCATCGCCATATACCGCATAGGGTACGGCTTGGGACACGGCGATACCGCTCTTGCGGAAAGCTATATGATGAATCTCTACTTTGAAAGCGCGGGTACCATACTTACTCTTATATCGGTGGGAAAAATGCTTGAAGCGAGGGCAAAGGGAAAAACATCCTCGGCAATAGAAAAGCTTTTGGATCTTGCTCCAAAAACCGCCGTGGTGGAGCGCGGCGGAACGGAAATTACTCTTTCCCCGGAGGAAATACTGGAGGGCGACACGGTTATCGTAAAAGCGGGTGAAAGCGTACCGGTGGACGGCGTTATCATCGACGGACACGGAACCTTGGATCAGTCGGCGGTGACAGGCGAAAGCATAGGGGTTGAAAAATCGGAGGGGGATAATGTCATAGCCGCCTCCATAAACAAAAGCGGTTATTTTAAAATGCGCGCCGAAAGGGTAGGCGGCGACACCACGTTGGCGCAGATAATACGCCTTGTGGAGGACGCAACGGGTTCTAAGGCGCCCATCGCCAAGCTCGCGGATAAAATCAGCGGTATTTTCGTGCCGGTGGTGATAACGATAGCGCTGGCGTCGGGGGCAATATGGCTGTTCTGCGGGGAAGGCTTTGAGGTTGCGTTGTCCCACGCCATTTCGGTGCTTGTCATATCCTGTCCCTGCGCTCTCGGGCTCGCCACTCCCGTGGCCATTATGGCAGGAACCGGAAAAGGAGCGGAAAACGGAATTCTTATAAAATCCGCAGCCGCCTTGGAAATTGCTCACAAAATAAATGTGGCGGTTATGGATAAAACGGGCACGGTCACCACGGGAAAGCCCTCCGTAACCGTTATAGAGGGGGCGAACAACGTTTCCCGACGCCATATACTCGCCGTAGCCGCAAGTCTTGAGAAAAAATCGGAGCACCCTTTGGCGGAGGCGATTTTAAGCTGCGCCGAGGAAAACAGCGTTTTCCCTCTTTCGGTAAGCGATTTCGGCGCGGTTTTCGGAAAAGGCGTACACGGACTGGTTAAGGGAAAGCCCTGTCTCGCGGGAAACGCGGCTTTGATGAAGGACGAAGGCATAAACATAAGAGAATGGTTGGAGCTTGCGGATCAAACGGCGGATAACGGGGCGACTCCCTTGTATATAGCCGAAAACGGCGAGATAATAGGTATAATAGGCGTGGCGGACACCGTAAAGCCCACGGCGGAAGCGGCGGTTAAAGAGCTTAAGGAAATGGGAATAGTATCGGTAATGCTCAGCGGCGACAACAAAAGAACGGCGGAGGCGGTGGGAAAACGCCTGGGCTTCGACCGCGTAATATCCGAGGTGCTCCCTCAGGATAAGGAGAACGTCATTAGAAAGCTTCAGGGCGAAGGAAAGCTCACCGCCATGATCGGCGACGGCATTAACGACGCTCCGGCTCTTGCCCGCGCGGACGTGGGAATGGCCATAGGAGCGGGTACGGACATCGCGATAGACAGCGCGGACATTGTTTTAATGAAAAACAGTCTTCTTGACGTATCCGGAGCGATAAAGCTAAGCCGCGCGGTGATAAAAAACATTAAGGAAAACCTTTTCTGGGCGTTTTTCTATAACGCGCTTTGTATCCCGCTGGCGGCCGGCGCGTTCGTCCCGCTTTTAAACTGGCGTCTGGATCCCATGTTCGGGGCCTTGGCTATGAGCCTGTCCAGCTTTTGCGTGGTTATAAACGCCCTGAGGTTAAAGCTTTTTAAATTTAAGCACACAATCGTTTCCGAATCGGAGGCAGAGCTTCATACCGCTTTAAAGCTGCTCCCCGAAGAGGAGGAAACGAAACAAAACAAAGGAGGAAACATTATGAACAAAACTATGACAATCGAAGGAATGAGCTGCGGCCATTGCAGCGCGAGAGTGGAAAAAGCCCTTAACGAGCTGGCGGGGGTCAAGGCCGAGGTAAACCTGGAAGAAAAAACCGCTTTTATAGAGTTAAGCGATGAAGTGGGCGACGACGTGCTCAAAAAAGCGGTTGAGGACGCGGGGTACGAGGTAACCGGCATTAAGTAAAAAGCAAATAAAAATCGCTTCGGCATTTGCTGTTTGATACCATTGATCGACTTGCAGATATAAACAAAGATTAATATAAGAACCGTAACGTAACTATAGGGAACCGCTGATTAATACCAATCTCTTTTTCACTGACGAAATACACACAGTTTATAAAGGGATTGCACCCAAAGCACTAATCCAACAGTTTTAAAAGGGATTAGTATAAAGCGTAGCGTAACACAATCAGCCGCGTGAGCGCGCTAATTGGAACGTGGCGATTGTGTTTTGATCAGCGGTTCTTTATACTAATCTTTGGTCAGATTATAGACAAAAAATGTTGACCAAAGATTAGGGAACCACTGATTAAATCGGATGCGCGCATCTTGCTTGCATATTTTCCGTCAGATTGCACAACTTCTCCTTGAC
>CATLBH010000052.1 GCA_949878745.1 uncultured Ruminiclostridium sp.
GATTTTTCGTCAGATTGTACAAATTCGACGCAGGCGGGCTAGCGCCCGTCAAGGAGAAGTTGTGCAATCTGACGGAAAATATGCAAGCAAGATGCGCGCATCCGATTTAATCAGTGGTTCCTTAGTCATTTGCTTTGTAGTCGGCGCAAGAATGCGCCGACTACAAAGCAAATGACAAAACGCAAGTCAGCGGCAAAATATGCCGAAAAGACGTGCGCCAATTCCTATTGGAACAGTTTCTTAAAGCGACAGAAAAATTATTACGCCCCTTCTCCGCTCTTATGTCCCCCTATCTGCTTGTTTCTCTCTATTGTTGTTCCCGCCGATTCCAGGTTCATTCCTTTGAGCATGGAATTTTTTCCGTATTTTTTCTTCATAGCGGCGATGGCCTTCTGAAGCCTTTTGTTTTTTTCGTCGCTTTCGGGGTCGGAATCGAAAAGGCTCATTTGTCTTATTCCCTCGTCGGCGGCGACATTGCCGCAGGTGATGTTGACCCGCCTTATAAGCTTGTCGCCGTCGGTTATTCTGTCGTACAGACTTACCGTCTCCGGAATAATCGTTCTGTCCGAGGAGGTGGGATTTCCGAAGGATATCGATCCTTTGGCCGCCGAGGAATGAAGCGCGTTTGAATAGCCTATATAAAGCGTTACCGAAGAAGTGACCGCGTCCCTTTCCACCAGCTCGAGACATATAAGATCCATCATTTCGCGGACTATAAGCCGACATTCGTCTTTGGTGTAATCCCGCATCAGCACCTGACCGCTGGATATACAGCCTGTTTTGGGTTTATAGGCCTTTATGTCCGATATTTCCGTGGGTTCACGCCCCCAAGCGTGATCTATCAGAAGCTCCGCGTCTATTCCGAAAATGCGGTACAGGGTATTTTCGTTTGCCTGCGCAATATCCCGCATGGTGAACAGACCGTGTTCGTTAAGCTTTTTTTCGGTGCCGTGGCCTATCCGCCAGAAATCGGTGAGCGGCGTATGATCCCACAGGGTGCGGCGATAGCTTTCCTCGTCAAGTATTCCTATAAAATCCTCGGAATGCTTGGCGGTTATGTCCAGAGCTATCTTAGCCAGATAAAGGTTGGTTCCTATTCCGCAGGCGGCTCTTACTCCCACCTCTCTCATCACCTCGTCCATAAGCATTATAGCCATTTCTTTGGGAGAAAGGCGATAATAGCCGAGATACCCAGTCACGTCAATAAACGCTTCGTCTATGGAATATACGTATATATCGTCTTTTGAAATATATTTCAGATACACTCCGTATATTCTCGCGGCGTAATCGATATATTTTTTCATTCGGGGAGGCGCGGTCAGATACTCTATCCCTTTGGGTATCTCGAAAACGCGGCAGCGGTTTTTCACCCCCAGCGCCTTCATGGCGGGCGAAACCGCAAGGCACACGGTCTTTTCAGAACGTTCGGGGTCGGCCACCACCAGATTGGCGGTCATAGGGTCAAGTCCGCGCTCCACGCATTCCACCGAGGCGTAAAAGGATTTAAGATCTATACAAAGACAGGTTTTCATCGCTTCGACTCCTTTCCGTGAGATCTTACCGTCATACGCAACAGAACCTGTTCTTACACCAATTTTTAATCAAGTTTCAGACTTGATTAAAAAGAAGCACTGATTTTAGTTAATTATTTGTCAATGCCTTGACACCAAAAACAGTACTACACTCGGCCTATTACC
This sequence comes from uncultured Ruminiclostridium sp., assembly GCA_949878745.1. Taxonomy (GTDB): domain Bacteria; phylum Bacillota; class Clostridia; order Oscillospirales; family Ruminococcaceae; genus Ruminiclostridium_E. Next base: position 1,698 of record CATLBH010000052.1, read on the forward strand.
TTTCCGGCACAGGAGATTATGTCGCCCTCCGAAAAAAGAATATCGCTGTAGGCGGGGTTCACGGATATAAGCCTGTCCCCCCCGTTTTTCTTTATGTAGCCGCTTCCGTTTACCACAAATATCCCCGTTTCCCCTATATCCACGGCGGACTGAGCCTTTACCAGCACTATTTCTCCGTCGCTGTAGGCCGGCTCCATGCTGTCTCCCTTTATCGTAAGGGCAAAATCCGCTTTCCGCGATTCGGGCGTGTCGGGGATATCTATCTCCTCCCACTCGTCCTCGTCACCCAGGTCAAAGCCTCTGCCCGCCGATACCTTATAAAAGCTGTGCTTTATTTTAATAATGGGAATATTTTCGTTTTCGTATTCCGTTTCCGTCTCTTCCGCCCCGGTTTCGTTACAGCGGATATATTCTTCGTCGACCACGAAGTCCACTACCTTAACCCCGTGTTCGTCCAGCCCGCGATATTTGTGGAGCAGCTCCGACTCCTTGGGGGTTATACGCTTGTTTTCCTTACCCGAAGCGTCCGTTTCGGTTTTCTTTTCTTTTTTGGGAGCAATATTATCCTGGTATAAAAAATTGGCGTCGCATTCGAGAGCCGAAAAAAGCTTGAACAGTATCTTTTCGTTGGGGGAGCAAAGATTGCTTTCATAGTTTCCTATGGTACCCTTGGAAACGCCGACTATTTCAGCCAGCTTTGGTTGGGTAAGCTTCAATTCTTTTCTGCGCTGTTTTATTCTGTCACCGATGCTCATTGGTTTCCCTTTCTTTTTTATTTTATTTTAGCACAAAAAAATTGAAATGTCAAGATAAATCTCAAAAAAAATGTGAATTCAATTTAACGGTTACAGGGCGCCGTTTTTCAAGAGAAAAAGTTTCGTACCGTCGGTAAAATATTTTTGAAAGTTTGTTGAAAATTCTTCCAAACGCCTTTAAAATAAGCATTTTTTGTTGACTTTAATGTCGAAAAATGCTATAATCATTATGATTGCAATATAATTAAATATAAAGGAAATTTACATATGAAATTAAAGCTTACAGCGTTGGCCGCGGCAATATGCCTGGTTTTGTGCGCCTGCGGAAGCGAGCAGTCCGATGTACTGATAAACGCCGACGATTATCAGGGTATACTTGCCACAGAAGACAGCACTTCGGTGACTGCCGCCCTTGTGCCGCCCGCTGTATCCGAGACAGAAAATACAGCTTTCAGCGACAGCTCCGCAGACAATACTTGCGAGAGCGCCGTAGAATCTTCACCGTCGGAGGAAGAAACCGAAGAAAGCCGATCCGAGGAAGCCTCGGAGTCGGAGGAAGCGACTTTCTCTACCGTTTCGGAATCGGAGCCTCAAACCGAAGCTTCCGCCGCGACGGAAACCTCTTCCGTTACCTCCTCTTCGGCAATGGAATTTGTAACCGACGAAACCGAGTCCGCTTCGGTCACGGCAACAACGGAAGCCGCAACCGCCGCAACGTCCGAAACAGCCGCCTCAACCACATCCGAAGTCTCGGAAACCGATCCGTCCTTCGTTTTTGAAACCGAAAGCAACGGTTATTCCGCTCTTAATTACGGTGAGGTGAAAGGCGTCTGGATATCCTATCTTGAACTTACTTCTCTTTTAACGGGGAAAACGGAAGCTCAGTTTACCGATTCCATAGGAAAGGCGTTCCAAAACTGTGCCGAAATGGGACTTAATACCGTTTTCGTTCATGTTCGTTCTCACGGGGACGCGTATTATAAATCCGATTTGTACCCCTGGTCAAAATACGTCACGGGAACGATGGGAGAAGCGCCGAATTTTGATCCGCTAAAGATAATGATAAGAGAAGCTCACGCCCTTAATTTGTCTTTTCAGGCGTGGATAAATCCTTACAGGCTGTGCGGTGTTTCCGACATCAAAAACGTTTCCGAGGATTATCCCATAGGAAAATGGTATAAAAATTCGGAGGGAGAAAGAGTGGTGGCCGAAGGCTCCTATTACTACCTAAACCCCGGCTATGCAGAATCCAACGAGCTTATAGCGGCGGGAGTAAAAGAGATAGTTTCGCGCTACAATGTGGACGGGATACATATTGACGATTATTTTTATCCCACCACCGACCCCTCTTTTGACAAAAAAGCGTTTTCCTCCAGCGGATACGGTTCTCTTGCCGCTTTCAGAACGGACAATTGCACGACAACCGTAAAAACGCTTTATAAGGCGGTAAAAGATACCAATCCCACCGCCATTTTCGGCATTGCTCCCCAAGGGAATATACAAAACAATTACGACTATATGTATGCCGACGTGAAAAAATGGTGCGCGGGCGGCGGTTATATAGACTATATTATGCCTCAGATATATTTCGGCTTTAAAAACAACAGCCAGCCTTACGAGGGAGTGCTTGCCGACTGGCAGGAGATGGTGTCGGGCGGCGGGGTAAAATTGATTCCGGGACTGGGCGTTTATAAGATAGGAAACGAGGATTCTTACGGCGGTTCCGACGGAAGATATGAGTGGCAGAAGGACGGGGAAATAATAAAAAGACAGATAATCGCCGCGGAGGGACAGCCCAATTACGGCGGATTCGCGCTTTACAGCTATAATCACGTTTTTGCTCCCGACTCAAACGCTTCCGCCAAGCTGACGGAAATGGAAGCGGTTAAAAACTACATAAAATGACATAAAACGAAAGAGAACAAGGAGAAACGGAAAAACAGGAGGATCGTTTTAAGCCATGAAACCGAAGATAAAAAGAATTATCGCCGCAGCCGCCGCGTGCCTTATGTTTCTGACTTCTCTACCGGTTTACGCCGAAGAAGCTGCCGAAACGGAGAATACGACGGCGGAAGGAACGGAGGAGCGGACGGAGGAAGCACAGGACGACGTCACCGAGCAGCCTAAGGTGGTAACCAACTTTACAATGCCCAAAAATCAAAGGGCAACCATAATCACCCCTACCGTGGACTATCTTAATGAAGAAGGGACGGACGAGGAAACCGTTCGCGCGGAGCTTGACGTTCTTTTCGGCGATCTGTCCGAAATAGGCCTTAACACGGTATACATAAATACCGTTCACGACGGAAAAGCCTATTACAGCACTGATATGAACAACGTCAGCGTAACCGACTATTCCGCCGTTGCCCTCGAAAAAGCCTATGAGCATAATTTCAGGGCGTATATGGTATTTGATTTGGGATATGCTCTGACCCATCGGGACGAGGGGGCGGGAGTTCTGGACGGACTTATTTCCAACGCTCACCGTTTTGCCTTAAGGTACAGGTGTGACGGTATCGTCATAAGCGATTATTATTCCTCAAAGGATTCCGAAAGCTATGCCGAGTATATGAAAAAAGGCTCGGGAGTCGGCTATGACAACTATCTTTACGACACAAACGAGCTTTATTTCAAGACGGTGAGCGACGTAATACATATAACCGACAACACTCTTCCCGTGGGTATGCTTGTGACCGATATGTGGGCGAATTCGTCTTCAAACGAGGAGGGAAGCGTGACTCAGGATCCCGTACAGGCGCTTTACGACGGCTTTTCCGATACGAAAAGATATATAAGCCGAGGATACGCGGACTTTTGTCTGGTAATGGCCTACGGCTCCATTACCAGCAGCACGCTGCCCTTCGAGGAGGTAACGGGCTGGTGGGACGGGCTGTCGGACAAATACGGCATTACCATGTACGTTATACATTTTAACGAGCGCCAAGGCGAAGGCATGGAGGGCTGGGGCTCGGTGGATCAGATTTTGAAGCAGCTTTCCGTTTCAAAGGAGCTTCCTTCCTTTGGGGGAAGCGTGTTCCATTCCTGTGCCAACCTTATTTCCAACACCTCTCTTAAGGAAAACATAATCAAGTTTTACGGGGATCAGATAAACGAGGATTCATTGTTTGAAGAGCTGAAAATGCAGTCGCCTTCTCAGCTCAGCTTCGACACCTACGAGCCTTATGTTGACTTTATGGGTACCTTCGACGAAAACTTTGACGTATATTTCAACGGGAAAAAGGTAACTCTCAACAGCGCCGGAAACTTCTATTTCGAAGAGCCTTTGGAAATAGGCATGAACAGCTTTACCTTCGAGCACAAGGATAAAGTGTACACCTATAAAATAAAGCGCAAGATAATCGTACTTACCGAGCTGGACGAATCCATAGGAGAGGGCAAGAGCCTAAGCGTAAACGGCGGCACCAAGATCGAGATATCCTGTACCGCTTATAAAGGCGCAACGGTTACCGCCACGCTGAACGGAAAGACCGTAAGTCTTAAGGAAAGCGAGGGCAAACAGGATTCCGACATCAACAGCGCCTATACGAGATATACCGGCACCTATACCGTTCCCGAAGGAATTATTTCACAGGAGCAGGATCTGGGCACCATTTCCGTATACGCGGAATACAGCGGATATTCCGGAACCCTTTACGGCGCTTCAGTAAAGGTTCTGGCTCTTCCCGAACCGCCCAAGGTGGACATAAACGTGGATATGGCGGATCAGAGCACGGCGGGCAGCGGCGAAGTGGTAGGTACCATCGATCCCATAAGGACGGAAGACGAAACGGTACAGTATGTAAAGGTGGCCAACGATTACACAATCGTCTACAACGGCTCCACCGCAGGCTCTATGCCCACTCCCGATTTCGCTCAGCTTCCCGCGGGAACATTGGATTATCTCTTAGCCTCTTCGGGCGACTATTACATCACCGAGTCCGACAAGCGTTTTAAAAAGACGGACGTAACCTCTTTTTCCGACACGGGATTGGGGGAGAATCCTCTTACGGTAAACGCGGTGGGAAGCTATAACGGCTCATCTTATATAAAATTCGGCTTAAAGTGGAAAATAAGCTATAATATCGATTTTGTGGGGAACAATTACTATTCCGGCGGCGACGGCGGCTTCAATCTTTACGATTTTACCGCCACACAGGTACATATTACCTTTGACAACGTCACCTCGGTTACCAAGCTGCCAAGCTTTGAAAACAACTATGTTTTCAGCGGGGGCAAATGGGAAACGGTGACCGTAAACGGCATACCCAAGTTCAGACTTGTGCTGGATCTCAGGCAAAAGGGCGCTTATATGGGCTGTGGAGCGACCTATAACGAAAACGGCGAGCTTGTGCTCTCCTTCGGAATACCCACAAACAACCTTTCAAATATGACGATTGTGATCGATCCGGGACACGGCTACTGCAAATCCTCCACCCTTTTCGACCCCGGAGCGGTGGGCTTTATCACCGAGTACGAATCCAATTCGGGTATTGCCAAGGAGCTTGAAAGCCAGCTTAAGGCGCTGGGAGCCAATGTCATCAGGATAAAGACCGACAGCGACTTTGTTCTTACCGCCCAAAGACCCGCCTACGGGCGCGGCTACGGCTGTGATCTGTTTATTTCCATACACTCCAACAAGATCCCGGGCAACCCGTCGGTGCGTGGTACGGAGGTTTATTACTTCACCCCCTACAGCCAGCCGTTGGCGGCAGCCGTTTCCTCACAGATTGCCGATTATTTCACGCATAACGTTTATTCCGACGGCGCGGACAAGAACAGGGGCGCAAAGTGGAGCTACTACTGGGTAACGCTTCAGCAGGATTTCCCCTCGATAATGATTGAAACGGGCTTTGTTACCAACGAAGAGGACGCTTTGGCCATGGCGAACGCCGAGCATCAGAAAAATATCGCTTCCAGGATAGTCAAGGGAATTCAGAGCTATATAAGCCGAAGCGACATTTCTTACAGCAGCAACGCTTCCACCGTTGTGGAGGGATTAGGCTCCTTTGATATCGAGTTTGAAGATAACGAGACTAACACCTCTGCAAGCGAGCCGGAGGAAACGGAAGGCACCGAGGATAGCGGAGATCGGAATGACGAAGCAAATGACGAGGTTAATGACGAGGGAAATCAGGATGTGGTGTTTGATCCTTTTGGGTGAGAGGTTTGTTTAGTACTGTAACTTAATATTATAACATCGCCCCCCGATGAAACCTTGCGTCAGGTATTGCTGTAAAGGTTTCATCGGGGGGCGATAATATACCGCAGTATTAAGAAACTGTTCCAATAGGAATTGGCACACGTCTTTTCGGCATATTTTGCCGCTGACTTGCGTTTTGTCATTTGCTTTGTTGTCGGCGCATACTTGCGCCGACTTTGGGCAAATCAAATGACTAATAAATTTTCGGCGTTTGCTATAATTGGGGAAGAAATAATCCCATTTTAAATCGGCGTAATACCCGCGGTTTAAAATGGGATTTATACTAATCTTTGGTCAGATTATAGACAAAAAATGTTGACCAAAGATTAGTGTTTCGGGTGTAATCTTTAATCATATTTCCGACTTTGTCTACAATATGATTAAAGATTAGTATTATAATATTAGCGCACTTACACAGATTATCCTACACTGTAAACCTTATCCGCTTCAACCACCAGACCCGGTTCCATCGCTCCCGGAATCTGATTCGACCCGTCGGTGAAAATAATCAGAACGTTGTCCCAGGATTCGTCAAAGGTATAAGAATACAATCCGTCCTCCCCGATCTCACAGGGAACTCCCGGCCAGGGCGCGGCCTGTCTTACCGTTCCGGTGCTCTCGTCGTAAACATAAGCGCTGATTGTGTCCTTCCAGTCATCGGGCTTTCGGAAATATACCGTCGTTCCCGCTTCCACGCTACGCTTACCATGAACGGTAAAATAAAAGCTCATGACGGATAATGCTTCGCCGCTTTCGTTTTCGGATTTCAGGGTAAGTTTTACCGATTTTCCGTTTTCAGTACCTTTTCCTATTTCCAGCTTGTCGCCGTCGGAAAAGGCTTTATACTCGCCGTCGTCTACGGAAAAGAAGGTTTTTCCCGCGTTTTCCGCCCTCAAAGTTACCGTCACGGGTTCGTTTTCGGTAAGAATAAAGCTTTCGGTATCCACGGACATTGCACCCAAACGATCTTTTTCGGCATAACCATCGTTATAAAGCACTACGGCGCTTTCGGCGAAAACAAGCCCGCTCAAGGTTCCGTTTTCCACGGTGAACTCATTTTCGCCGCTTATTCTGTCAGTATATTTTCCGTCGGGAAGAGAAACGGGAGTGTTGAGAGTATAGCTGTACCTTCCTCCGTTTACTACCACAAGGCCTTTTGGACCGCGTTCAATAATCAGCACGCTTTCATCTTTATCGGCGTTAAAAAGCTTTTCGGATTCGTCCTTCATCGCCGTTCTGAAACGGTTGACCTCCGTAACGGTATCGTCCTTGTAGAAGGGATTTCCCATGGCGCCTATATGATTCATACTGCCCCACATATTGCCCGCGGTATTTCCGTAGGGTCGGTCAAAAAACAAAGGGGTACCGTTTTCTCTCGCTGCTATGATTGCCCAGCCCAGTATGATCTGTTTGTCGGAAAGTGAGGCGGACGTGCCGTCGTTGCAGTAATTGTCGTGGGATTCCACCCAGGTTACCGCCGTGGGGTCCTCGGTGTTTATTTTAAGGTCGGTGAGAGCGGCGGCGTTAAGCTTACGGGAGGTCACGGCGTTTCTTACCGCCTCGCCGTAGCCGCTGGCCGTGGTTCCGCCCACCGCCTCCTGATATTCCTCGATCTTTTCCCCATCCCCCTGGAGCACTTCTCCGTAGTTGAAAATACGGTCGGCTTCGTTTGTCTCGGTGGTTACTCTTTCCCAGAAATTGTTTTTCTCCGAGTTCGGGTCGGTGGGGTCGGAGGGCAGCCCGATATGCTTCGCGGTATCGTATCTGAAGCCGTCCGCGCCGCAGGCTATGCACTCGTTAAGATAATTGATGAAATAATCCTGAAAGTCCTTGTTTTCGGTGTTCACGTCGGGAAGCCCGCCCATCTGACCCGTGGTGCATTCAAGACGGTCGGACCAGTTGGCTATCTCGTTTTTTCCGTTGGCGTGATAAAGCTTGTCTATCCCGCCCACCGCGTCTATAAGTCCTTGTCCCACGCTTTCCAAATCGGGGGTGGTGTGGTTGGGAACAACGTCCACTATAACCTTTATGCCGTATTTATGCGCTTCTTGGCACATTGCGGTAAATTCTTCCTTGGTGCCCAGCTGATAATTGCCGATTACCCAGTCGGTGGGCTGATAGTGATAGTACCACTTGCCCTCTCCGTTGAGCTGCATTCCCCCGTTTCCGCCTACCACACATTCGTTTATGGGAGAGGTTTGTATAGCCGTGAAGCCCGCGTAGGCGATATCTCCCATGCTTTCCTTTATGGTATTGAAGGATTGGCACCAGGCGTGGAAAATAACCCCCTCCGTGATTTCCGATAGCGCTTTTTTATCTCCGCCCTGTCCGCTTTGATTTTCTTTGGAGCAGGCGGCCGAGGTTAAAATCAAAAGCGCCGCTGCGGTTAAAGCCGCTGCTGATCTTAAGAATTTTGATCTTGTGTTTTTCATAATGTCCTCCGTTAGTCAATAATAGTAATGGGAAAAATACTGCTACAGATTGTAAAAATACGCCACTCTTTAAGGGCTTCGTAAAAAGAGTAATCAACCGAGCCGCTCATTTTTTTCAACGCCCCACTTTCCAGCTCCTTAACCATCAGACATTTTTTGGGAGAGTTAGGGCTTAAAATGTTTATATTGGTGAAGCGGAAGGCTATCTTAAATCCTCTCGGAGCGAAATTTTTCGGCTCGCCCTCAACCATGACGACCTTATACCCCATTTCTTTCGCTTTTTCAAATCCATGCTCCAGCAAATCCTTGGATATATGCCGCCTTTGAAGCTCCGTTTTTACCGCGACGGGCGTCAATATTAACAGCTCGTTTTCGTATTTTCCCTCGATATGAAAACGGGAAAACATCGCGTATCCGATAACCTCGTCCTTTTCGTCAACGGCCACCAGCTCCAGCTCGGGGAGATAATATTTCTTCGCGCGAATTTCTTCAACCAGCCTCCGCACGGTCTTTCCTTCCTCCTCTCCGCAACTTTCAGCGAAAACCTTTTCAACCAATTCAAGAGATGAGGTCAGGTATTTTTCTTCAATCGATTTAATAATCCGAGGCATTTTTATTTCGTCCTTTCCCGATTTTCTTTTCCGATATGAAATGCTTATAGGTTTGTTACCGTACATACAGATTAAGCTTGGCGAAAAAATCCTCAAAAATAAACCGCGAATCTATATATGTATACACCCGTATCTTTCGGTTTTCAAGAACGCCGCTGTATTTCTTATCCTTGCTTATAACGGGGGCGTTTTGCAGCACATAACGTCCGCAATTGGGGTTGACAGCCAGCGCGGGAGCGGGAGAATCGCCAAGCGCCCAGCTTTCGCCCGCAACCCAATTTTGCTCAAGTCCCACCGTCTGCAATTCATCGAACAGATACTTCCCTATTTTACCGCAGCCGCCGACCTTAAGCGCCAGTTCGGCATAGCTTACCTGCATAAGGGAATAGGCATCCATCGGCACCTGCCACAGCTCGACCGAGGATTCAAATACCGTATTGGCGGCGTTATAATCGTTGTTTAAATTGTATTCCAGACTTCCGTCCTCATTAACGCCTCCCCCGATCCATATGTAAGTAAACCTGTCCTGTATATCCGGGCGTTTTCTCAGCGCGACGGCAACGTTTGTGAGCGCTCCCTGACAAAGCACAAACAAAGGCTTATCGTTTTCCGCAAGCGCTTCCTTTATAATAAAATCCGCCGCTTCGGATTCCGGAATGTCGTCATTTCCGGAAAGCTCGTCGCCGTATCCGCGAAGCACCGGAATATTTTCCGTTTCCATAATTTCCAGAACACGTTTGACTTCGGCATAGCTTTTTTCAACGGCTTCGGCTCTGTCCGAAGCGTTAAACTGTTCTGCGATGATTCCTCTAACTATCAGCTTCGGAGAAAGAAGCGCGTGAACGATAGCGTATTGATCGTCCGCCTCGCACGCCGCGTCGGTATCGATTATCACTCTTACTTTTTTGTTTTCCTGAATTTTAAAATAATTTGACATTTTAACTCTCCTTGCGTTAATTGGTTGAGCCGTTTTCCTCGCAGAAATCCTTGAATCCGCTTATCCTTCCGTATGCGGGAATGTATTTGGAAAGATTGGAGCTGATGTGAATAAAAATATCGCATTCGCTTCTCACAAGCAGACTTGCGGCCTAAACCCTTCCCATATAATTGTCGTTGGCGATACCACTTATATATTGCTGCTCCCCCTCCACGGCTACTATCGGGATATCGTAGGAGGCAAGCGCCTCCTACGAAATCGTGTGATTCAACATTATCATTCCCACAGTGTTAATACTTTGATATAAAGTATACCACAAACCTTTTTTTATTTCAACAGAAAAATCGGTAAAGTAACCGTTTTTTTAAGGAACCGCTGATTAAATCGGTGTGTGCATATTGCGCGGCAGATTTTTCGTCAGATTGTACAAATTCGACGCAGGCGGGCTAGCGCCCGTCAAGGAGAAGTTGTGCAATCTGACGGAAAATATG
>CATLBH010000053.1 GCA_949878745.1 uncultured Ruminiclostridium sp.
GATTAAATCGGATGCGCGCATCTTGCTTGCATATTTTCCGTCAGATTGCACAACTTCTCCTTGACGGGCGCTAGCCCGCCTGCGTCGAATTTGTACAATCTGACGAAAAATCTGCCGCGCAATATACGCACACCGATTTAATCAGCGGTTCCTTAAATATCGAACAGGGTGAGCTGTTCGCCGTTTTCTTTATCTTCAAACTTATACATATATTCAAAAATATCATTATTACGGTGCGCCATTCCGTACTTTTCGCATTTTAGGTGAAAAAGTCTCATCAATTCCCCGTTATTCGGACTGTTAACCTCATACCGAAGCCCGAAGGTCCTTTCATAAGTCTCTTTCAGCCCCGGAAAATGCTCGTCCAGCTTTTGATAAAAATACTCCCGATTCCCCGCTCTTAAAGTAAGCCCCATACCGAAACATATAACCCCGTATACTCCCGCTTCCGCGCAATATCCGAGTATGGTTTCTATATTTTCCTCAGTATCGTTAATAAACGGCAAAATCGGGTCAAGCCACACCACGGTGGGTATCCCCGCCTCCTTTAGCCTTTTCAGCGCCTCAACCCTCTTTTTTGTTCCGCACACCTTAGGCTCCAATATTTTACACAGCTTTTCATCGGCGGTGGTCAAAGTCATCTGCACCACCGCCTTCGTCTTTCCGTTAATCCTTCGCAGCAGCTCTATGTCTCTTAACACACGGTGAGATTTCGTCTGAACGCACACCCCGAAGCCGTATTTCTCTATCAGCTCCAGCGCCCCTTTTGTGTATTCCAGCCTGTATTCCAAAGGAATATAGGGATCGGTCATTGCGCCCGTCCCTATCATACATTTTTTCTTTTTTCTCTTTAAAGCGGTTTCAAGGAGTTCCAAGGCGTTTTCCTTTACCTCGATATCCTCAAAATCCCCCTCCTCCGCCACATGATAACAAAGGCTTCTGGAATCGCAGTAGATACACCCGTGGGAACAGCCCCGATAAAGGTTCATACCGTTGGATGGGGACAAAATCCCTTTGGCTTTAACAAAGTGCATATTCATATTTTAATCATCAAAAATAATCAAAAGGTTTTGATTCCGAATTGAAAGGTTCTTTGATAGTAGCTTGTGGTGATGTCGGTTTTTGAGACGGGGCGATCCTCGTCGGTGCTGACTATCATCATTCCGTCGCCTATGTATATTCCGCCGAAGTTCGCTTTTCCGCTTCCCTCATATTCGAAAAACACCAGATAACCCGGCTTAAGCTCCTCAAAGGTGACTTTTTCGCCCCATTCCGCTATTTCGTTGGTGAGTCGGGGGCAGTCTACGCCGTTTTGTCTCAGCACGTAGTACATAAGCCCCGAGTTGTCAAAGCCCGTATCGGGGTCGGCTCCGCCGAAATAAAATGGCTTTCCCTCCATCGCGGAGGCAAGCTCGGCAATTCCGCCCATATTTTCGCTTGTGTCGGGTTGAGGCTCGGAAACGGGAGCGCCGTCGGAAGAGGTATCGGAGGAGACGTCCCCTATAATCGTGGTTTCGGAGCGCTCGGAGGTGGTTTCCTCGGTTATTTCGGAGGTACTTTCGGGGGTGTTTTCGGAAGTGTTTTCCGTGGTAATTTCGGGGGTGGTTTCCGTGGGGCTCGTGTTTTCGGCGGGGGTGATTTCGGGGGTAGTCTGAGCCGATTCCGAAAGGTCAACACTGATTTGGGGGATATCGCTTTCGGGTGTGGTTTCCCCGTTTTCGCTTTCATTGGAGCATGCGGTTAAGGCAAGGCCGAGCATGGAAGCCGCCAGAACAGACGCTAAGAATTTATTTGTTTTTTTCATTGTTTTCATTCCTTCCGTTTTGCCGCCTTCAAGTTTTTTTAATAACATATTATATTATGCTTGCGGCTTATTTGACTGCTTATATAATACTCCGATTTATGGGTCAAGTCAATTACAAAACGGTTACAATTTGTTTACAATTCGGTTACATTTTTTTGGAAGAAGAGGTCGCCCGATTCAGCAGCTCGGACATTGCCCCCAAAATTAAAACGAAAACAAGCAGATAGGCGGGATAAAGGAATATACCCAAATTATCCGCCAATACCCCGAAAAATGTGGGCATAAGGGTGGTTCCCGTATAAGCGCAGGCCATTTGTATGCCTATAATGGACTGGGAATTTTCTTTTCCGAAGTTGGCGGGAGTGGAATGGATTATGGAGGGATATACGGGGGCGCAGCCTATTCCCGCCGCCACAAGTCCCGCCAAGGCGAAAATATCCGTTTTAAGGGGCAAAAGTATCATAAGGATACCCGCCGCAGCGGTGCAGACGCCTATTCTTATCAGCCTTTTGTCCCCCGCCTTTTCCGATATAAAGCCGCAGGCGAAGCGCCCTAATGTGATTCCGAAATAAAAAAGGGAGGCGAACATGGCGGCGGTTTCCTCGGAGGTGCCTCGGTACTCGTTCAGATAGCTGCTTGCCCACAGTCCCGCGGTGGATTCCAACGCGCAGTAGCAGAAAAAGGCCGCCATTACGTAGGGTACCCCTTTTATTTTAAAAGCGCCTTTAAGTCCCACGGTGTTTCGGCCGTTTTCCTCGGTTTTTTCCGCAGGCTTTTTCCAGAGGGGGAGGCTTATAAACAAGACGGCGGTGAGAATTATCTGTATTACGGATACCGAAAAGTATCCCTTTTGCCACCCCAAGCCGGAGGTAAGGCAAAATCCCATTATATAAGGGCTGACTGAAGCGCCCACTCCCCAGAAGCAGTGGAGCCAGCTCATATGCTTTGAGGAAAAGTGAAGCGCCACATAGTTGTTGAGCGCCGCGTCCACCGCTCCCGCTCCCAGCCCGTAGGGCACCGCGATCAGGCAAAGAGCGGCAAAGGAATCGGCGGCGGAAAAGCCGTAAAGAGCCGCCGCCGTCATAAAAACGCTTATGGCGGTAACCGACCCCGCCCCTAATTTTCGGGTAAGAAAATCGGAGGCAAGACTGGAAAAAATAGTGCCCAAGGCGATTATCATTGAGACAATTCCCATATAGGACAGGGGCACGTTCAACTCGGCGTACATAACAGGCCACGCGGAGCCTAAAAGAGAGTCGGGAAGCCCAAGACTTATAAAGGCCATGTAAATTATCGCAATAAGAAGAGAAGCCATTTCCGCGTTTCCTCGCTTATCTCATTTTTTTAAGGTCGTTGGCGTCGTATACCACTTGAGCATATATCGCCGCCACAACCTTGTATAATTCGGGAGGGACGTGTTCCCCCGCACCCAGCATTACCAAAAGAGCGGCGGCGCTGTCGTCCCGATAAATGGGAACGCCGTTCTCGTCGGCTATGCTTAATATTTTTTTCGCCAGCTCTCCCATTCCCGAGGCCACCACTATGGGGGCGTAGTTCAGGTCGGGGTTGTATTTCAAGGCAACGGCGGCGGATTTTCCGAATGTTTTGTGTTTTGGCATTTTAGACTCCTTTTTTACTTATAGTATATATTGTTTTATGTTGAATTTTTATGAGATTCTGTATACGGATACAGTCAGGCTTTTATATCGAAGCTTTTTCTGTTTTCGTTTATTCGCGGGAACGTTTCGGCGAGGCTGTGGGGCTTAAACAATATTCCCGTTTTGAAATTCTGTACGTTATAGCCCACCCCCGCCGCGATTTTGGTAATCTTGTCGGTAAGATTGGAAACCCGATAACGGTAGCTTTTTGGATAAAGAACCGAGAGATTCAGTTCCTTCCCGCTGCTGTAAACGTCCACCTCGAATCTTCCCACCGCTTCCACGTCGAAGGTGAGGAAGAGGTGGTATTTCTTTTCGCCGTTTTCGCCCTTTCCGGAGGAAGTATTGTCGTTGTCCACCCACAGTTCGCCGAAGGCGCGGGTGTCCTCCACCTGAATCGGGATTATGTAGTGAGCGAGGGGGGTGAACACGCCGGGAGCGTTCAGCATACTTTGGAGAAGGTTGGAGGCGTTGAAGTTGTCTATTCCTCTGATGGCGGGGTGGTTTACATTGCGGTCTATAAAGGAGGTGAGCGCCTTCATGGTTTCGGATTCATAGCCCGACTGTTTTTGCGCCAGCATTTCCTGCTTCTGCGCCATTCCTCCCACAATATGCTCGAAGGCGTCACACAGGGTCTGGCGCTCGGGTATGTCGGGGGTGTTTTCGAGGACGCGGTTAAGGAAATCCACCAGATCGGACAGGTTATCCGTGCCCTTTACCACGGTTTTCATCACCTCCGCCGCGTCGGGGTTGTCTCTCGGTATAAGGAGCGACAGGAGCTGGTCGATTGCGTCCTTTCCTTTTATCACATTGCTTTGGTAATTGTTCAGTATGTATTCTATGCGGCTGTCGCTGAGGGAGACGGAGCTTTTATAGGCCTCGTTCCGCGCTTCCTCGTCCGTTTCCGAGGATTCGCCGCTGACTATCGAAGAAAGCACCTTCTCCGCCGACTCCGCGCCGCCGGACAGTTTTGACAGATACACCAGTATGGCGGCCTTTTCCGCCGAAACGTCGGTATTCGGCTCAGAAGCATAAGACTGAACCACGTCCTCCATCACCGTTTCCAGCGCGTCGTAAAGCGTCTGACGCTCCGGCATATCTGGAATTCCCCTTAATACGTCGTTAAGAAAGCTCACAAGCTGATCGCTGTTTAAGGTGTTTTCCACGATATTTCGTATGGATTCGGCGGCAAAGGAGTCGTTTTGCGGAACGATAAGGGAAAGAAGCTGAATAAGCGCGTCCTTGGCGGTTATACTCTCGCTTCGGTAATTGTTCAGAAGATAGTTTATTCTTGTTTCGGATATGGGCACCGCGTTTCGGAAGTTTTCCGCCCTCTGTTCCGAGGATAAAGTATCAGTTCCGTTTCGGCGAAGAGCTTCGCCGTTTTTTCCGTATTCCGTTTCATTCCCGCCGTAATCGCCGCCGCTTTTTTCCGTTTCGGGAAGGGGTTCGGCGGTGCCCAAATCGGAAATATTTTCCGGTGTTTTTTCACTTTCGGCAATTGTACCTTGAAATGCCGCTAAATTTTGTGCAATATTGCCATTATTTTGTGCGGAAGCGGTTGTTTCGCCTTCCGCAAGGGCATTTATGTAGGCCAAAATCGCAGCTTTTTCGGCAGAAACATCAAAATTTTCATTAGATACTTGATTTTCTGGCGTATTTGTAGTATTATTATTATATGAATTTGTGAGCAGCCCGGAGACGAAGGAGGCGAAAGCCTTACTGAGCGCTTCGCGGGTGGAAGCGGAGGGTACTTGGGACATAAGCTGGGAAAAGGCTTCCTTCATCATGTACTCGTTGGTGTTGTAGCGGGAAAGATTGTGAGTAACCAAAGGCACCAGGGTTTCGGTGCGGGAGTCGCTCTGAAGGCTTCCGGATATCGTACGCATCAGCGCGGCGGTTTCGTTTTTCAGCTGTTCGAAATTTTCCGTCGGGTCGCCGCTCATCCATTTTTCGTAAAGAGCGTTAAGGTTTTTGGACAGCGTGGTGTTCTTTCCGAAGTATTCCGACAGAAACTTTATGTTTAATCTCACCGCGTCGATTATCTCGCTTCGGCTCATGGCGTAGTTGAGGGTTTTCAGAAGGTTGGCCACAAGTTCTTTGGTGTCCTCTCCCGATTCGCCGCACACCGTTCGCAGTATGTCGAAAAGCTCGTTTCCCGAAAAAACGGTGTTGTCCTTTTCTTGAGTGAGTATTTCGTTGAGAAGCTTGTCGGGGTTTATGTAGATGGCCTTTGTGAGATCGTCGATTTCCCCCACCAGCTCGGTGTAGCCGTTAAGCTTTGCGTTTTCCAGAAGGTCTCCCGAAAACACGTCGTGAAGGGTTTCCACCGCCATGGAGGGATCTTTTGCGGCGGGCGCTCCTATGGAAGGCGAGGTATCGCCGGACACTCCGCGGTTTTCGGTTTCTCCCGCTCCGCCCTTCTGGGTAACTCCCGCGGGACGCTGAACGGCGTTGACTCCGCTTATGGAAAAGGCTTCCGCGTTCTGAGGCGAACCGGTGTTGCTGCCCGTCGAGGTTAAGGTTTTTCCTCCGCTGAGGGGTCCTGATATCTGAGGGATTTGTGGCATGGTAGTTCCTTTCCGGCGCGGTATCAGTCCGGAATAGGCCTTACGGCCGAGCGTGGACTGCACTCAAGTTACCGAGATATGACGGTCGGTATTTATACGCCAACTTTATTTGAACCGTCCCGACTTTCGGAAACGGCGTAATGTTACAAAGAAATAAAATGTTCCTAAAACATTTTATCATATATCCGCAAAAAATTCAACAAAACAGCGTAAATTTATTGTCAGCAAATTTTTCTTTGGGGCGCTTTCTTCTTTGGGAGAGGATTTCCGCCAAAGACCGCAGGCGGTATTCGCGGAAATTTTTTCCCGGGGAGGGCGGCGCTTCAAGCTAAAATAATGAAAGGATAGGTCAGAAAAATGGCAAAGGTTGAAGCCGGAATGGAAGGCATGGTGGATATGTATCTCTTTGAGACCACCACACTTATCGATCAGCTTGACGAAATTCTTTTGCGTACGGAGCAGGCGAATGAGTTCACAGATGACGATATTAACGAGGTCTTTAGGATCATGCACACCGTCAAAGGCTCATCGGCGATGATGGGCTTTGAGAACCTGCAAAAATTAGCGCATAAAGGAGAGGATATGTTTTTCATCATTAGAGAAGACCCCTCTAAGATGAAGGATATAGGTTTTGTTTATGACCTTGTATTCCAGATGTCCGACCTGTTTAAGGCTGAGATCGAGGAGATTCGAAGCAATCCCGATTATGAGGGAACAGATTTCTCCGAGATGATCGCGAAGCTTGAAAACGGCGCGAAAATGCTTCAGGGCGAGCTTGACGAGGCCGAGGCGGCCGAAGGAGGAGAGCAGTCCGCAGCGGCAAAATCGGGAGGTATCGAAGCCGCAAACGAAAATCAGTCCGTTATCAGAGTATACTTTGAACAGGACTGCAAGATGGAGAATCTGCGCGCGTTCTTGCTTCTCAACAGATTAAAGGAATCCTTTGACGTTATCGATTGGTTCCCCAAGGACGTGGAGAACAACGCGGAAAGCAGCGGGATTATACAGGAGGACGGCTTCCTCGTCACTCTTAACAAGGCGGACGTGGACGAAGCGCTGAAGGTGGTTGAACAATCGGTAAACGTTGATACATATGAGATCGTGACCGACGAAAAGGAGGAAGAAGGAGCCGCCCCGCAGCAGGAAGCGGCGGAACAGCCGGCTCAGCCCGCGAATACCGCGCAAGCTGCTGCCAAAGCGGAAAAACCCGCGGAGGTGAAACCCGCTCCCGCGGAAACGAAGAAGGAAGCGGCTCCGGTAAAGAAGGAAGCTCCCGCTCCCGCCAAAAAGCCCGAGAGAGCCCCCTCTCAGCAGGTAAGCTCCAACAGCGGAAAACAGAGCTTGATCAGCGTAAATCTTCAAAAGCTGGATCAGCTTCACGATATAGTTGGCGAAATCATTACCACCGAATCCATGGTAATCTCCAACCCCGAGCTTGAAGGACTTAAGCTGGAAAGCTTCCAGAAGGCGGCGAGAGAACTGAGAAAGCTCACCGACGAATTACAGGATTCAGTCATGTCCATCCGAATGGTTCCTCTGGTGGGACCCTTCCAGAAGATGCACCGAATCGTCCGCGATATGAAGCAGAAACTGGGCAAGAACGTTGAATTAGTCATAGAGGGCGAGGATACCGAGGTTGACAAGTCCATTGTCGACAACCTCAACGACCCGCTTATGCACCTTGTCCGCAACTGTATGGATCACGGCATCGAGGAGGACGTTAACGAGCGAATTGCTCACGGAAAGCCCGATAAGGGAACCATTAAGCTCAGCGCCACCAGCAGCGCGGGAGAGGTAATCATCACCGTTGCCGACGACGGCGGCGGAATCGATACCGACAGAGTGCTCCAGAAAGCCGAGGACGCGGGTCTTCTCACAAAGCCCGCCTCGGAGTACAGCGAACGCGAGATCAACAACATGATAATGCTCCCCGGCTTCTCCACCAACACCGAAGTCACCGAATACAGCGGCAGAGGCGTGGGAATGGACGTTGTAAAGAAGAATATCGAAAAATCGGGCGGCAGCATCTTTGTGGAGAGCAAACGCTATGAGGGCAGCACCTTTATCATTAAAATTCCTCTTACCCTCGCCATTATCGCGGGTATGGAGGTAAGAGTGGGCGACGTTATCTTTACCGTTCCCACTTCCGCCATCAAGCAGAGCTTCAAGATCACCAACAATCAGATCATTTATGATACGCAGGGAAATGAGATGATAATGCTGAGAGGCGAATGCTACCCCATTCTTAAGCTTTATCAGAAGTATAACCTGGAAACGGACACCACCGATTTTGAACAGGGCATACTGATTCTGGTAGAGGCGGACGGAAAGAAGGTCTGCCTGTTTGCCGACAAGCTTATCGGCGAGCAGCAGGTGGTTGTAAAGCCTTTCCCCTCTTATCTCTCCCGCTATAATCTTAAGGCCGAGGGCTTGTCGGGCTGTTCCATAATGGGCGACGGCAGTATTTCGCTTATTATTGACATCAACAACGTTATCGACAAGCAGTAAGCCGACGGCTTGCCGACTGGACAGACAAGCACGATTCGAAAAATGAAAGGAATGGTTTCGGCATTATGGCAGATATAAATAAAGTCAGTGAACAGCAGCAGGAGCTTAACGAAAAAATAAACAAAGCCGCAAAGAGCAGCGGAACGGAGATCGCCAAAGCGCTTACCTTCATAATCGACGACAGGATCTACGGCGTGGATATCTCATATGTCAACGAGATTGTGGGCGTTCCCCATATTACCGTTATCCCCGGTATACCCTACTACATCAAAGGCGTTATAAACGTCCGCAGCAAGGTAATACCCATTATTGACGTGCGCGCCCGTTTCGACCTGCCCGAAAAGGAGCACGACGACAAGACAAGCACTATCATAATCACCTATATGGACATTCAGGTGGGCATAATAGTCGACCAGGTTCAGGAGGTTCTCTCCGTCAAGGCGGAAAATAAGGCGGATATCCCCGCCCTCGAAAGAGTGAACAACAACAAATTCATCGAGTATATTCTTGAGACAAACGACTCGATAAAGATGATTCTCGACGTTAAGAAGCTGATTTTCGATGATGATTTCGATATCGAAGCGGTAGCGGCGGAATAACTTTTACAACGGGATCGAAGGCGCAGGGGGTCAAGCTTCTGCGCTTGCGGTTCGTTATTTGCGACAGCGTGTTGTCAGACGTGTAGAGTAAGAAACTGTTCCAATAGGAATGGAGTGCGGATTTTCGAGCATATTTTGTTGATGACAAGGCAAAAATCCGCAGGCGGGCAGCTTACGCGATAAGCCCGTCAAGGATTTTTAACACACGATGTGTTATACCAATCCCTTTTTAAACTGACTAATACCCACAGTTTAAAAAGGGATTGCCCCCGAAACACTAATTCAACAATTTAAAGAGGGATTAGTATTAGTCATTTGCCCAAAGTCGGCGTAAGGATGCGCCGACAACAAAGCAAATGACAAAACGCAAGTCAGCGGCAAAATATGCCGAAAGGACGCGCGCCACTTCCTATTGGAACAGTTTCTAAGATACTTGTTCGGCCGAAAAAGGCCGGAAAATATTTACCGTAATGTAAAAACAATACGGCAGAGAGGAGAACGCAAGTGATACCAAAGATATCAGACGCGGATTTTAACAAGCTGGTTAAATTTGTTTACGACAACTACGGAATAAATTTAGCCCAAAAAAGAGTTCTAATCGAAGGAAGACTTTGTAACGAGATAAAACACAAGGGCTTTGCGGATTATCATCAATACCTGGAATCGGTTTACAACGACAGATCGGGTACCGAGATAGTGGCCTTGCTGAACAAGCTCACCACGAACCACACCTTCTTTATGCGTGAACCGGAGCATTATCAGTATATGAAAGAAGTGATACTTCCTTATATATCCTCGCTCAACCGCCCCAAAAAATATGTAAAGATATGGAGCGCGGGCTGTTCAAGCGGAGAAGAGGCATACACCACCCAAATGCAAATGCAGGAATTTTTCGGAGCGGGAGCCTCTGCGTGGGATACCACCATATACGCTTCGGATATCTCCGAAAATGTTCTAACAAAAGCCAAAAAAGCGATTTATCACAAGGACGGAATGAAAAATCTCGATCCCGGCTGGGTCAAGAGATACTTTTCTCCCCTTGAAAACGAGTGCTATCAGGTACAGAGAACGATAACAAGCAAAGTGACTTTCGGCACCTTTAACCTTATGAAGCCCATACCCAAGCCCGCGGTGCTTTACGATATAGTTTTCTGCCGCAACGTGATGATATATTTCGATTTGCCCACGAAGGTCGCTCTTGTAGAGAGATTCTACGACGTGGTGGCGCCCGGCGGATACCTCTTTATCGGTCACGCGGAAAGCGTTCCCAGAGAACAGACAAGGTTCCAGTATATTAAACCGGCAATTTACAGAAAGCCGCTTCCCGGAGATAAAAAATAGTCTTTGAACATTTATGAGGAATAGATATGGCGATTAAAGTTTTAGTTGTAGATGATTCCCTTGTTTTCAGAGAAACGCTTTCGAGACTGATCGATGCGGAAAGCGGCATAGAAGTAATAGGTACGGCTGTGGACGCTTTTACCGCCAAGGAAAAGATTGACAAAGCGACTCCGGATGTTCTCATACTTGACGTTGAGCTGCCCAAGGTCAGCGGGATCGACTTTCTGAAGGAGCTGCTCCCGAAAAAGCCCATACCTACCGTTGTGGTGACCGCCACGGCTATCAGCGCCTTTGACGCCATCAGCGCGGGCGCGGTGGATTTCGTGAAAAAGCCGCTGGTGAGATCCAGAAGCGATATAGAGGATTTCGCGAGACTTCTGGCTCAGAAGATAAAAGTGGCCGCCATAGCCAAGGTCAAGCTTTACAGCCACCCCGCCAATGTTCCGCCCCCCCCTTCGGCGAAAAATCTTATCCTCACGGGAAGCGGAAACAGCAGCATAGTCATAGCTTTAGGCGCTTCCACGGGAGGCACCGACGCGCTTTTGGCGGTGGTGCAGGACTTGCCCGCCAACACGCCCGGTATAGTTATAGTGCAGCATATGCCGCCGGTATTCACGAAAATGTACGCCGAAAGACTGGATCGAATCTGTAAAATGAAGTGCAAGGAAGCGCAGGACGGCGACAGGGTGGAGAGGGGAAAGATAATAATCGGCGCGGGCGGTTTTCATTTAAGACTGGCTAAGGACTCGAAGGGATACTTTGTCACCTCCAAGGAAGGGGAAAAGGTTTCTGGGCACTGTCCTTCCGTTGACGTTTTATTTGACAGCGTCGCGGACACCGCAGGAGGTAACGCGGTAGCGGCGATTCTCACGGGAATGGGCGCGGACGGAGCCAAAGGTTTGAAGAAGATAAGGGACAGAGGCGGTTTTACTATAGGTCAGGATAAGGAAACCTGTGTGGTGTACGGTATGCCTATGGTTGCGTATCAACAGGGGGCGGTTTGTCAGCAGGCGCCGCTTACTAAGATACCAGAAATAATATTGCAGCACTGCAAATAAAAAATAAAAAGAAGAAAAAAGTCGGCGAAGCCGACCGACGCTTTTTTCGATTCCTTTTTGGGCTCCAAAAAGGAATCGGGGTTCGGGGCAACGCCCCGACGCAGCAAGGCGAGATAGAAAACGCCATAATAAATCAGTCGCATAACCTCCCCACAGAAGCGGGCGAAGCCGCCGCTTCGGAGATAAAAAAAGACAGCGTTTCAAAAATTGTTGATACGCTGTTTTTGTTATATTTATACTAAGGAACCGCTGATTAAATCGGTGTGTGCATATTGCGCGGCAGATTTTTCGTCAGATTGTACAAATTCGACGCAGGCGGGCTAGCGCCCGTCAAGGAGAAGTTGTGCAATCTGACGGAA
>CATLBH010000054.1 GCA_949878745.1 uncultured Ruminiclostridium sp.
GAGGGCAGCCTTACGCCGGAGCAAAGGTTTGATTTATTTATCGAGCACCTTTTGAATTACGGAAGGAGGGAATTCTCCTGTTACCGGAAAATCAAGTGGTGAAGAGCAAAAGCGCGGCGAGAAAGGCTGTTGAGAGCACTTATTGCGGCGTTTGCGACATTGTGGAGTATGAGAGCTTTAAGGAGAAAAAAAGCTCTTTAACGCGGCACAGAGAAGCGGTTAAGGCCGAAAAAATCCCCTGCCGTATTTCCTTTGAGAAAATCGCCGCCGTTTCCGGTTCGAACACGGGGGCGGCGGTAACGCAGGGGGTTAAGCTGTTTATTGCTCCCGAAACAGAAGTGAAAAGCGGGTCGAAAATCATCGTTTCGCAAAACGGGATTACCTCCGAATATTCGGCAAGCGGCGAGGCGGCGGTTTATGAATCCCACAAGGAAATTATGCTGGAATTATGGAAGGAGTGGGCTTAAAACGGGAAAATCGGGTTTTGATATTTCGGGGCTTAAGAAGCTTCAAAAGGAGTTGGAACAGCTTAAGGAAAAAGCGGAGCCTTTTGCGGAGGAATGTACTAAGGAGCTTGGGGCGAGGGTGCTGTCAAAGGTTATTAAGCGTACTCCGGTGGGGGTTTACGACGGAAGCACTTATACCTGTGAAAGCGGCTTACCGCACAAGAGCTCCAAGCAGTCGGGCAAGGTTGGCGGCACACTTCGGCGAGGGTGGACTTCAAATACCAATTCGAAAGCGAAAGGCGGCAAGGGAAACGCCAAGGAATACGCCGCTTCACTTCCCGTCAAAAAAGAGGGAAGCAAGCTCACTTTGGATATAGTGAATCCCGTGGAGTACGCCTCCTATGTGGAATACGGCCACCGCAAAAGGGGCGGGAAGGGCTGGGTTCCGGGTCATTTTATGCTTGAAAAATCCCGTCAGGAGGTGGAAAAAATCGCTCCAAAGGTGATAGAAAAAAAGCTTAATAAATTCTTGGGCGGTGGTTTCAAATGATAACCGTAAATCTGATTACAGAAGCCATCGCCGCCGCGCTGAGCGGGGAATTCGGCGAGGACTGCACGGTGTACGCGGAGGAAGTGAAGCAGGGACTTTCGGAGCCTTGCTTTTTTATTTCCTGTATAAACCCCTCGGACAGACAGCTTTTGGGAAACGCCAACCGTCATTTTCTGGCGGCGCGGTATTATAGGGAAAATCGGTTTTGTATACAGTATTTTCCCCTCGACGAAAACAACGGGCGGCAGGAAAGCTATGACAAAGCGGAAAGGCTTTTCGGGTGCCTCGAAGAAATCAGCGCCGACGGGGATATTATAAGGGGTACCGATATGAATTTCGAGTATACCGACGGGGTTTTAAGCTTTTTTGTAAGTTATAATTTTTTTGTTTACAAAACCCGCGAGCCTACGGTGATGGAGAAGCTGAACAGGGAGGTTTTAAAGAAATAATTTGCTATAAGAGTTTTTTAAAAAAGGAGTTAAAAATGACAAAAGAGTTGAAAAAGGGAGAAAAAGTCGGGGCGGCAGCCTGTGAGACTGCCGTCAAAAAAGAAAAAATTTTCGGCAAGGAACAGCTTTTGAACTCGGAAAGATTTCGGGGGAAAAGGGATTTGGCGGAGGCGGCTCTGGCCGACGGGGAAATGTATTCGGCGGAGGAAGCGGAAAAAATTATGGAAAAATTTTTGAAAGGAAGTGTTAGGTAATGGCATTGGGCGGCGGCACTTTTACGGTGCAAAATAAGGAGCTCCCCGGCGCGTATATCAATTTTGTTTCGGCGGCTTCGGCAAGCGCGGCGCTGTCGGACAGGGGGATTGCGACCATGCCCCTTGAACTGGACTGGGGCGTTGAGGAGGAAATTTTTGAGGTGACAAACGAGGATTTTTTGAAAAACAGCCTTGAAATTTTCGGATATGAGTACACGAACGAAAAGCTTAAGGGGCTTCGGGATCTGTTTTTGAACGTGAAAACTTTGTATGCTTACCGCCTCAATTCGGGCGGGGAAAAGGCGGAAAACGCTTTTGCAAAGGCGGTTTGCGGGGGCGCTCGCGGCAACGATTTGATGATCGTTATCGGAAATAACGTAGATGACGAAGGTTTGTTTGACGTAAAAACGCTTTTGGGAAAAACGGTTGTGGACGAACAGACGGTTTCGGAGGCGTCGGAGCTGAAGGACAACCGATTTGTGAAATGGAAGGAGGGAATAACCCTCGAAGCCACGGCGGGCACGCCTTTGACCGACGGCACAAACGGAGAGGTCAACGGCGCAGCACATCAGGCTTATCTCAACAAGGCGGAAGGGTACACATTCAACGCAATGGGGGCGGCAATCACCGACGACACCGCCAAAAGCCTTTATACCGCCTTTAACAGGCGCTTAAGGGACGAAATGGGAATAAAATTTCAGCTGGTTCTTTATCGCAAGGCGGCGGATTATTTGGGCGTGGTGAGCGTTAAAAACAGGGTTCTTGACGAAGGTTGGACCGAGGCGGGGCTTGTTTATTGGGTCACCGGAATTATTGCTGGGTGCCAAGTTAACAGGAGCAACCAGAACAGGGTGTACAACGGCGGATTTCGGGTCGAGGCCGCATATACTCAGAGCGAGCTTAAAGCCGCGCTGAAAGCGGGCGAGTTTGTGCTTCACAAGGTGGAGAGGGACATCAGGGTGCTTGAGGACATAAACACCATGGTTACTTTTACCGAGGAGCAGGGTGAGGTGTTTAAGGAAAATCAGACGGTGAGGGTTATGGATCAGATCGCCAACGATATCGCGGTTTTGTTCAACACCAAATATCTGGGTGTGGTTCCCAACGACAACGCGGGGCGGATTTCCCTTTGGTCGGATATTGTCAAGCATCATGAGCAGTTAAGGGAAATAAGGGCAATCGAGGATTTTTCCGACGCCGATGTTACGGTGACCGAGGGGAACAGTAAAAAGTCGGTGGTGGTGACCGATCTGGTAACCGTTGTGAATGCCATGGGCAAGCTTTATATGACGGTAACGGTAAGCTGATTTCTGAAAGGAGAGCAAAGTAATATATGAACAACAACGTTATAATGCACGCCAAGGACACGGTGTTCGCGGCGCTGGCGGAGTGCTTCGTGACCATAGGGTCAAGAAGATATAATTTTATGCAGGCCATAAACCTTGAAGCAAAGTTCGAGAAAAGCAAGGTGGAGGTGCCCATTCTGGGTAAAACGGGAAAGGGCAACAAGGCTAACGGCTGGAAGGGGACGGGGTCGGCGACTTTTCACTATAACACCTCGATTTTCCGTGAGTTAATGCAGAGGTATAAGGATACGGGAGAGGACATTTATTTCGAGATTCAGATAACCAACGAGGACAGGACTTCGGCGGTTGGGAGACAGACTATTGTGCTTATAGACTGCAATATCAACGGGGGGATTTTAGCCAAGTTTGACGCGGACGGGGAGTATCTGGACGAGGATATGGATTTTACTTTTGAGGACTTTAAGATGCCGGAGACGTTTAAGGAGCTTAACGGGTTTTTGACGAATTGAATTTTCGGTGTTGACAATTTAAACGGAAAGTGCTATAATACATTTGGAAAGAAAAAGCGATCACTTCCACTGCAATCACCAAAAACGACAAACCCCGAAGCTGCAATCTTCGGGGTTTGTCATTACAGGCTGACCGTCCGTGCTATTTTCTGTCCAGCCATTTGCAGATATAGTATGTAACTATTCCCGCCGCGACAGAAATCAAAAAAGCGATAGCAATCTCTTCCACAGTATTCACCTCCTTTCCGGTTACGGAAAAGGAATCGAACGGCGATATAAGTATACACCTTTTGGTGTAATTTGTCAAATTAAATAATAAAAAAGCACTTTGAGAAATCAGGGTGCTTTTTGTTATGCCAAAAAAGAAAGGAAAACAAAATTATGTCTAAATTTTCAAAGTTTATGAAGGCCAACAAAACGGTAAAGAAAAACGAGCGCTACGCGGCGACGAAATCACTTTGCGGGGAAAACGGAAAGCCGCTTGAGTGGGAATTCCGGCATATTTCCGCCAAAGAAAGCGACATGATACGCGACGAATGTATGAAGGAAATTCCCGTGGCGGGGAAATTCGGGGCTTTTAGGCAGAAGTTAGACGCGTCAAAGTACATTCACAGGCTGATAGCCGCTTCGGTTGTGGAGCCGGATTTGTTTGATACGGAGCTTCAGGACAGTTACGGGGTTTGCACTCCTTATGACCTGCTTTATGCTATGGTGGACGATCCGGGAGAGTATAACGATTTGGCGGCTTTTGTGCAGAAGCTGAACGGGTTTGATGTGTCCTTTGAAGATAAGGTTGAAGAAGCAAAAAACTGATAGAGGGGGGCGATTGGGAGGCAAATTGCGCTTACTATGCCCTCCATAAGCTTAAAATTTTGCCGTCGGTGTTTTTGGAAATGGGGGAGGAGGAAAAAGCGTTTGTGACGGCGGCAATTAAAATAAGGATTAAAAACGAGGAAAAGGAAAGCGATAAAATAAAGAGTAAGTCGCACAGGAGGTGATTATTAAATGTCCGGAATAAAAACGGCGATAGAGCTTGAAGACAGGCTTTCGGGGGTTTTAAACGGCGTATTGGAGAGCGTTAACATAACCGTTTCGGCAATCGAGAGGATGAACGGGAATCTTAGCAGGCCTCTTGAATCGACTTATTTTGAGGAGATCAGAAAGAGTATTGCGCGGACTTCGGTAGATTTGGGGAATTTAAACGAGGATATGAAGAGAGTGGCGGAAACGGCGATAGCGCCGGCGGTTGCGGCAGTTCCGCCGCCCACTCCTCCGCCCCCCATATGGCAAAGCTATGAAGGAATACGGGTATTTACCGATACCGGAATGGACCGTTTTCAACAGGAGACAGCGAGTGTTAACGCCATGATGGAGCGGCTGGCGGATACGCAGGACAGGCTTACCCGGCAAGCCAAAGAATCGGAAATACTTTCGCCTGAGGCCTCTTATGATGTTCAGAATGTGGAAAACAGGGTCAGTGCGCTTATTGAGCTTGTAAACAAGGCCGAAGAAAATTCCCTTAATATCGGTACGGAAGAAGCAAATTCGCAGCTTGAACGGCTTCGAATGCGGCTGGATCAGACTTTGCAGCTTCAAGATAACTTGAACGCGGCTATGCAGGGTATGGACATCAGCGAAATAAACGCCGCTTACTTACGTCTTTCTCAAAATGTAAGCGATACCGAAAGAACGGTGAGGGATTCCTTTTCCAATATCCCGCCCGTTGAAATACCTCCAGTGGAGGTTCCTATCAGTTGGAATTCCGACAGCTTGGAGGTTTTCACTGGTTCGGGTATCGAGCGGTTCAAGCAGGAGGTTCAGGCGGCGACCGCGCAGTTAAACGAATTGGGGTATGTTCAAAGCGCGATTGTTGAAAACGCCAGAAACGCGAGAATATTTTCACCAAACGCCATATCGGATATCAGCGGCTTGCAGGGCAGGATACAAGCCATGCGGCAGTATATACAAAAAATCGAAAGTAAGCCGCTTAATCTGGTTTCAAAAACGGAATCCGACAATCTGGAAAGGCTCAGAGGACAGCTTGATTCCATTAAAGGGGTACAATTACAGCTTAATTCGGCCGTTGAGGCAATGGACGTAAGCGAAGCCAACCAAGCTTATTTAAGGCTTTCCCAGACCGTGGGGAATACCGAAAGGTATATCAGGGACAACGCGGCGGAGCAGGAGAGATTTAACCGAAAAATCGATATGGGGATTGGCGCTTCGGACAAGCTTACACAAAGCATAAAGGGAGTGGCGGCGGCTTATATTTCGGTGCAGTCTGTGACAAAAGCGCTTGACTTGTCGGATCAATTTTCGCAGACTACGGCAAGGCTTGAAATGATGAACGACGGTCTGCAAAGCACGGAGAATTTGCAAAATATGATATTTCGTTCGGCGCAGAGGTCGAGAGGGTCATATCAGGCGACGGCGGACGCGGTGGCCAAGCTGGGGCTTATGGCGGGGGACGCTTTCGGAAGCTCGGCGGAAGTAGTGGCGTTTATGGAGCAGATCAACAAGCAGTTTACGATAGCCGGCACAAACGCCACGGGTATCGACGCGGCAATGCTTCAGCTTACACAGGCTATGGGATCGGGAGTTCTCAGGGGCGAAGAGTATAACAGTATTCTGGAGCAGGCGCCGAATATTATTCAGACAATCGCGGATTATCTGGAAGTGCCAAAGGGTAAGCTTAAGGAAATGGCGGGAGAGGGGGAGATTACCGCAGGGATTGTTAAAGCGGCGATGTTTGCGGCTGCCGAGGAAACAAACGCTAAATTTGAAAGTATGCCCATGACTTTTGAACAGGTTTGGAATTCTTTTGAAAATAGGGCGTTGATGGCGTTTCAGCCGGTGTTACAGAAACTTAATGAAATTGCCAACAGTGATAAATTTCAGAGGTTTGCGGACAATGCGGTAAATGTTTTAGCTACTGTTTCCGTCGCCGCGCTTAACATTCTTAACATGGTTGCGTCGGTAGGAAATTTTATAGCGGAAAATTGGTCAAATATCTCACCCGTTATTTACGGTATAGCGGCGGCCTTGGGTGTGTATTACGGGGCACTGCTGCTGACAAAGGCGGCGACGCTTGCAACGACGGCGGCGCAAGCCGGACTGACGGCGGCAAAAATGCTTGCCGTTCCGGTCTATGCCATTTCGACAGGTTCGACAATGGCGGCAACGGCAGCGCAATGGGGACTGAATTCCGCAATGTACGCCTGTCCTATCGTTTGGATTATCGTGCTTATAATCGCTTTAATTGCTATTATTTACGGGGTGGTTGCGGCGATAAACCATTTCACAGGCAGTTCAATTTCAGCAACGGAGATAATATGCGGAAGCTTTATGGCGATTCTTGCGACGGTGGGAAATGTGCTTATCGGAGCGTATAATTTAGTTATTGATGTTGTTGCTTCAATTTATAATTTCATTGCTGACATAGTCAATTCTGTATTAGCAATATTCAGCGGTGATTTGTTGGGAGGAATAGTACGTGTATTTACAAGCATTGCCGATTTTGTGATGAGTATATTGCAAGCCATAGCATCAGCCATTGACGCTATCTTTGGCTCTAACCTTGCTGATTCATGGCAAGGTTGGCGTGATGGTATGAACAACTGGGTTGATGAAACATTCGGTGAAACTAAAGAGATTGTGCCCAAATGGGACGTTGAATCGATGAAGCTTGACCGTATTGACACACAGGCGGCTTTCAACATGGGAGCCGAGTTCGGCGCGGGAATCGACGATGTTTTTTCCGGTTTTGATACTACCAATCTGTTTAACACCGACGGTATTCCGGGCGCAAATGAATTCGACGATCTATATCAAGGCGTGTACAGCATAGACGAAAACACGGGAGACATGGCCGATTCCCTCTCCATTACCGACGAGGAATTGAAGTATCTCCGCGATATCGCAGAGCGTGAGACTATAAACCGCTTTACCACCGCCGAAATCAATTTTGACATGTCAGGTATGCAAAATACCGTAAATAATGATAACGATATTGACGGAATTATTGAAAGGCTTACTGATGAGATGACCGAGGCGGTGTTTATGGTTACGGAAGGAGTGCACGGTTAACGTCAACTCAAACAAAAACAAGACAGGAGCATAACAATGAAAACAGTAATAAAAACACTTCCCGCAGCTAACGGAAATCTTTTTGTAATCTCGGCGGGTCAAAGGCTGCCATTGGCGGATTTCAGCGGCGAAGTGAAAATCACGGAGGATTTAAGACAAATTCCCATACTGGGAACGGTTCAAAATGGGGTGAAGAAAATACACGCCTCCTTTGTGGTATGCGGGGATTTGGAGTATCACAGGGAAATTGACGGGGATTTTATCAATGGCGGAAAGGTTTTTGAAGCTGTCGCGGATATTGGGAACGAGCGATTGTTTTTTGCGGGGTTAAGGTTTGAGGATTCCGACCCAGTGGAAAATGAGCTGATTTTTGAGGTGACGGATTTGGAGTTAATAAAAAAGCTTTTGGGAATGTGAGCGTTTTGCACAAAAGCTGGACGCTAATTTTGTGCAAAAAAATTGGAAAAGGGGTTGACTTTTGTAGCTACATATGTTATAATATAAATACAGTAAGGGAACACCTTACAAGTATCGGGGCAAGACGGGAAAGGAGAACAAAATGGACGAAGAAATGAATGTTGGCGAACTTCTCAAAGAAACGGCAGAGGAAAATCAAACAAGAAAAATTCTTGAAATCCTTAATCAATGCAAAGACCTTGACGAAGCAAAGGAAAAAGTAAAAGCCTTGCTTGAAAAGTAAGCAAGGCTCACGATTAAGATAAGGAAACAGGCGGACTTGCCGCCGCCTAAATCCTTATTTATTATATCACGTTTTAGCCCCGATTGTCAATAATGGAAAGGACGTGATAATTTATAGGACTGAGCAAAAACGGCAAGGTGATGGGCAGACCTACTGAGGAGCCAAAAATCCACACCGCACGATTGAGACTATCAGACAGCGAAAAAGAAAAGCTTGATGAATGTTGTAAGTTAACTGGTTTGAGTATTACCGAGGTGTTAAAGTTAGGGATTGACAAGGTTTATCAAGAAGCAATCAAAAAGTAAAAGCGGCAACACCGCTCGCACAAGCACAAATGTTACCGCTAAATCACAACCCAAAAGGATTGCTAAATCTATTATAGCATATCCTCTTTGGGAAATCAAGATATTTGGAGGATATTTTTTATTATGGCAAAGAGAAAAACTGTACAAGAAAGAATAGCGGGTATTAAAATCAATCCGAATTATGATGCCGTCCTTAAGGACTTTTTAGAAGTTTCTGAAATCAATGGATTTTATGAGATTTTTAGTGTTGCTTTTCGATTCGGCTATCTTCAAGGCACGAAAGCGGCTAAGAAAGAGTTGGAGGTGAAAGCATGAACGAATTACAGGTAATCACCCACAACGGCGAGCGTGTACTTACCACTGCGAGATTAGCGGAGCAGTATGGAACAACGGAGCGTAGAGTTTCAGAAAATTTTAATGCGAACAAGAGCCGGTATACAGAGGGAAAGCATTACTATTGTCTTGAAGGAAAGACTTTGAAAGATTTTAAGAACAGCTACGGAATTTCCGTATCAGTTGGAGAGAGAACCGCTAAACTCTACCTCTGGACAGAAAAAGGCGCTCTCCTTCACGCAAAATCCCTTAACACCGACAAGGCGTGGCAAGTTTACGAATTTCTTGTTGACAACTACTTCAACCCGAAGCAGAAAAAACAGACCTTGACCGATAAGCAAGCAGAAGCCCTCGAAATCAAGAAAACCAATGCAAGAGTACGGCTTTCAAACCAGTTTTTAAAGCTTGCAAAGGTAGACACCCTCTCAACCGAATACAAAAACATACTCGTATCAAAAGCCGCCGAGGCTTTAACAGGGCTTGCACTTATACCCCTCCCCCAGTCAGAACAGAAAATGTACTCCGCTACGGAAATCGGAAAGATGTTCGGGGTATCCGCACAGAAAATAGGCAGGGTAAGCAACGAACACGATATGAAAACCGAGGAATACGGCGAATGGTATCGCTCTAAGTCGGAGTACTCCACCAAAGAAGTTGACACCTTTGTGTATAATGACAAGGCGGTCGAGAGATTCAGAGAAATTTTCGGTAAGTAAAATTTAATAATCAAGCACTTTGAGAAATCAGAGTGCTTTTTTATACCCGAAAACAATCCAAAAAACAGAAGGAGAAAAAGAAAAATGGCAAAAAACGATTATTTCGTGATAGCGTACCGGATAATGGCTTATCTGTACGACTGTCTTAAGTCGGGAGAACCGGTCAGCCTTGAGTACCTAACATATAATACCGACGATTTCCCCGTGGGACGGGATTATTGGCATTATATACTCATACAGCTTTGCAAGAGCGGATATATTGAGGGCGCAACGTTTATCCCGATACTCGGAAATGAGGTTGTGGGAGTAAAACTAAGTCCGCGCCTGAGGATAACGCCTAAAGGAATAGAATACCTTCAGGAAAACAGCGCAATGCAAAAGGCCAAAGCTTTTTTAAAGGAGCTTAAGGAATTTATTCCGGGTTTGTAAAGGCGTACTTTTCGGAAAGGAGTACAAATAAAAATGAGCAAAAACGGCTACGACTTCTACCTTGACAAATGCCTTTTACCCATACCACCCCAAAAGCTTCAAATAAAAATCAACAACGCCAACTCCACCCTTACCCTTATCAACGAGGGCGAGATAAACCTTCTGAAAACCGCCAAACTGACCGACATCGAGTTCGACTGCGAAATCCCACAGGTAAAATATCCCTTCTCCTCCTACCCCGACGGTTTCAAGCCCGCCGAATATTTTTTGGAGCACTTTGAGAAGCTTAAAACCGAAAAAAAGCCCTTTCAATTTATAGTTGCGAGGTCAATGCCCATGGGAAAGGCGCTGTTTTCCACCAATATCAAGGTAACAATGGAAAGCTACACGCTGACCGAAAAGGCGGGGAATTTTGATGTAACGGTAAAAATAAAGCTTAAGCAATATCGGGATTTTGGCACCAAAACGGCTAAAATTAAAAGCGAAAACGGGAAAAACAACTTGTCGGCGCAAAAGGGTCGCGCGGCCTCCACCGTTTCGGAGGTCCCGCCCTTTATAGGCTGCGACGTAATAGTAAACGGCAGACTGCACGGGAACAGCTATGGCGAGGCCCCCGGACAGATGCGCACCAATTATCGGGGAAAAATAAACTTTATCAATCCCGACGGCTCCCACCCCTATCATATCATAACCCCCGACGGCTTGTGGCAGGGGTGGGTTACGGCGGAGAGCGTAAAAGTGGTAACCGTATAAGGAGGAAATTTGTGAAAGCCGAATTGATAATCGGGGGAGAAAACGGGCTTGTGCTGCCCGCGGTGGAAGAGGGGGTACAATGGACGACCCAAAGGAGAGGTACACCGGGAAAGCTTGTTTTTAAGGTGATAAGGGATAATAAGCTGGTTTTCTCGGAGGGGGCGGCGGTAAGGTTAACGGTGGACGGGAAAAAGGTGTTTTTCGGGTTTGTGTTTACGCAAAAAAGGGATAAGGACGGGATTATCGAGGTTAGCGCCTACGACCAATTAAGGTACCTCAACAACAAGGACACCTATGTCTACGAAAACAAAACCGCCTCCGACCTCCTGCAAATGATCTCCTCCGACTTTGGTCTCCAAACCGGCGAAATCCAAAACACAGCCTACAAAATCCCCTCGAGAATCGAAGAAAACACCACCCTCTTCGATATGCTGGAAAACGCCTTGGATCTAACCACCCAGAACACCGGAAAAATATTCGTTCTGTACGACGATTTCGGCCGCCTGACCCTAAAAAACATCTCTT
>CATLBH010000055.1 GCA_949878745.1 uncultured Ruminiclostridium sp.
GTATCATGAGCCGTCAGGCTCTGGGAAAGCCGCTTCCGGACATGGAAACTTTCAAACAACAGGTACGTGCTTGGACAATCAAACGTAATACAGAATCCGTTAAAATCAACTGGCAGTTCAAAACACAGGATGCTCGAATTAAGCTGGATAGACTATATCCAACTATAGTTTAAAAGCTGCTCGGATAGAATGCTAGAAGAACTGTCTTTTCAAAGGCTATCTGATACAATGGCATGCAAATACAATATAATCATGTCAGATACAGCGTGGAGAAAGCAAATACTAAAAATTGCAGATAGTTTTATCAGCGTTGCAAGTAAATACCTTAGAACCTGTCCACATAGGAATTTGCACGCGTCTTATCGGCAGATTTTGCCGATGACTGCGTTAAAATTTCTTGACTTGCGACAGCAAGCCGGCGAAATTTTGCCTTGTCCTCGACAAAATCTGCTCGAAAATCCACGTACCATTCCTATGTGAACAGGTTCTTAATAAAATTCTAAAAGAGCGAAAAAACGAAAAATCGCATACATTTTTAAATCACAGCCAGTGCTATGCCATAGACGCTACAAATTTTGAATGTGTCAAGTTTTATTATACAGTATTAGAGAAAATGTGTCAAGTATTATTGACAAAATCACTTTATCGCAGCCGTTTCGACTGTTTCCGCTGTTATTTCCTTTTATGGAATTCTTTTCGTATCCTAAATGCTTATCCATCTCGGCTTCAAGCATTTGTTCTATTGTTCCCGCAAACAGCTTTTTCAGTTTTGCCTGAATATCTCCCGTCATCCGGCATTCCGCCATTAGGAGCCTTGCCAGCTCCACTTCTCTTTCGTCTAATCCGTGTGTTCTTTTCATCTTTAAATACCGCTCTTCCTTGTGGGTATTATTGACATTTACACGGTTTGATATTCAGACACAAGTACAAAGCAAAACACCTTCCCGTTTTTCAGGCTTATTACAACAAGAAAAAGGCTGAAGGCAAACACTACTATGTTATCCTCGGACATATCCAAAAAAAGCTTTGCCGTGTTATTTATTCTGTTTTGAAATCCGGTTCACTTTATTCCTCCGCTTCCTGATTACCTTGATTTTTATACCTTAATCCGGCTATTTGGTGATAGCTTGCTTTGCTGTGCTTTTTTTGCCAAATATTTTTTTCAACTTTTTTTCATTTTCCTATTGACTTTTTTATGATTGGCTCCTTATAACTTCTGGGATTATTATAGCACAAATTTCAAATATATACAAGTTTTAAAATTAACAAACCATTAGTGAAGTCGTAAAGCTCATTCACTTCATTAGTAAATCTCACAATACCATTTTATCACAAATGCAGGAAATTTGCAAGTCCTTACCGGAATACTCCATTATTAGAGCCTTGCTTTGTATTGGTGATACGCTTGCTCCTAGAATTATTGTCGAGATCGGTGATATTCGCCGTTTAAAAACAAGTATTCTTTAATTGCCTTTGAGGCATTGACGCACCTCCTTTCTTTCTATCCCATTTTCAACAAATCGTGCTTCGTTGATTTGTTTTTTATAACGAGATGGAATTCTCTGTTTCGTCAAACCGTTTGACAATGACGGTGACGGGTGTTATAATTAAAATGATGATTATAATATTATTAAAGGACTTATTTAAAATGAACAATTCTAACTTAAATGCAAAATTTAATTATCGTTCCGATGCTCCGCAGTATCTTATGGATTTTTTGGATCATATTTCGGTGATTAAGGGGCGATCCGAATTGACGGTGAAAAATTATTACTGTGATTTGAGATTGTTTTTGCGCTATATTAAAATAAAAAATGATCCGTCTTTGGCGGAAAATAATTTTTCCGAAATTACCATAGCCGATACTCCGGAGGGTTATGTCAAAAGAGTTACGTTAACGGATATTATGGCGTTTTTGCATTTTACAATGGACGAGCGTCAGAATCATCAGAAGGCTCGAGCGCGTAAGGCGGTTTCCATAAGGCAGTTTTTTAAGTATCTTACCGATAATAAGGGTTGGTTTGAGGTGAGTCCCGCCGCAAAGCTTGAGCTTCCTTCGCCAAAAAACGCGCTGCCGAAATATTTGACTATTGAGCAGGCAAATCAGCTTTTGGTGGAATGCTCGGATATCAATAACTGGGTTGACGCGAGGGATTATTGTATGCTTACTTTTTTTCTTAACTGCGGAATGCGTTTATCTGAATTGGTGGGCATTTCGGTTACGGATTATATAAGGTCAATTGACCCCAAAACAGATGTTATGTATTCGTTTCTTAAGGTGATCGGGAAAGGAAACAAGGAACGGGTTATATATCTTAACAATGCCTGTGTATCGGCTTATGATGCTTATATCAGCGTCAGGCCCAATGTTCAGGGAGAAAAAGCGCTTTTTTTGAGCAGCAGATTAAAGCGAATCTCCAATAGGCGGGTTGAACAGATAATAGAAGAAAAAATGATGAAGTCGGGGCTTGCGGGATATGGGTTTTCGGTACATAAGCTTCGCCATACGGCCGCTACGCTTATGTATCAGAATGGGGTTGACGTTCGTATTTTGAAAGAAGTGCTTGGGCATGAAAATCTTAATACTACGGAAATTTATACTCATATCTCAAATAATCAGATTAAACAGGCTATGGATCAAAATCCTTTGTCAGATATCGAGGCGCCTAAAAAAAGAGAGAAAAATAATGAAAAATAATAAATTGTTGACCCGTTTACGGGCAGCAAGAATTAAAGGACAAAAATAAACAACCGCCGAAGCGGCTGTCTGTGATTGAAATTCCCCTTTTCGGAGTCGAAACGGATTGAAGATTCGCGCCGATTTTCGATACGGACGCTTTTGGGCTTTTTCAGAATTTGCTTCACAAAACCGTTTATTTGCTCCTTAGGCTTAAAGAGAATTTCGCACTCTGATAGGGGGCTTTTAGGGAAATGCCTAATAATCAGCTTATTACAAATAGGAAGCAGTCAACGGTCGAACAGCGAACCCATACCACTATGCGAGCTTCCGTCGTTTTCTGTATAGGTTTGGATAAAACGGGGCTCTCTTTTTGCACAAGAATAAAAGCGCAATAAAATATCCGCGACATCCGTTTTTTTCTCAATCCCAAAATAATCTGCCAACTTTTTTTGTGCATCTGACAGGTCAAAGTTATCCGTCTTGAAACTTTCTTTAAGATTTTCAAAATTTTCTTTTGCGAACTTTCCCAATTTTTTTCTGTCCCGGTAAACTTCCTCACAAAGATAATCCTGCCAATAGGGGCAAAGTATAACAAATTCAAAGAAGTCGTGCAGGCTATCTGCAATCCTGCCACACGTGCCTTCACTTCCCCAGAAGCCGACAGACCCATCTTCCAGCAAAATATATTCGCTTCCGCTACCGGTTCGGGCAAATGTTGTTCCGGGGATATTATATGTTAAATGTTTGGATTCATTTTCAGGCGCCTTAAAATTTGGGAGTATTTCCACATCACAGGCAGTACTCAGTAAGTCTAACAAATTGTTTTCTTTACGCAGTTCTTTTATAAACTCCATTGTACAATGACTCCATTTAAATTTGAACAATGCTTGTGTCAAATAAACTAACTTAAAATAAATCCGCCAAGGCTTTAAAGGAAACGCCGTTTTTGTCGGCGACTCCGCAGTAGAGGTCATTCGTGTTTTTTCCGGTTTCCAGATAGTGCTTTACGACATATTTGGCGGTATAGGGCATTTCCAAATCAAGGGATTTGTTGAAGTCTACCCATTCCAAATTTCCTTCGCTGCTGTTTATTTTCAGCTCATTGTCGGTATTTGCAAAGTAAAAATAATTTTGTCGAATCTCATTTTCTTTTCTTCTTAACGTAATATACCTAAGGGACATATCGGATATATTTTTCTCGGTTAATCCGGTTTCTTCAAACAGCTCGCGAAGTACACAGGATTTGGGATCGTTAAGCTCGGGGGATTCAAAGTGACCTCCGGCGGTTCCCGTATAACTGTTCTTTATTACTCTCGAACCAATGCGGTAAAGCAAAAAAATCTTTTTGCCGCAAATCAGGTATAACGATGTCATATTTCTTAAACGAATATCATTCAATTTGGTTTAATCTCCTTCCCTGTTGTGTTTTCAGTCTGACCGAGATAAAGTTTATAAATTCTTTCCCGCTTCATTCCCATATGCCACGCGAAATATTCCTTGGGTACTTCCGTTATTTCCGTCAGTTCGCCGCCGAGACGTTCGATGGTTTTATAGGAAGGAATGTTATTTTCGGCGCAGGTCAAAATAAGTTCGTTCATTTTATGCGCCAATGCAACTTTTAATATTATGAGGCAGGCGGTTAAAGCAAAATGATTGCCTCTGTATTCGGAAAATATCTCATATCCAATATTCCCGTTGTATTTGGTATGAAAATTATATCCGATACGCAGACTTATTTTCCCCACATATACGCCGTTTACATAAATTCCCCAATAATAGAACGGAAGGACTGTATCGTCTCCCTCATATTTTTCTATTATTTTTAGGGTCATATTGTCTTGTTCTATAAGGTCGAATTCTTTTTTAAATTCAAACATTTTTTATTTGATGATCTTCCCTATGCCTTTTGCCTGATTCTTTTTGCGAATTTCGGGTTCGGAGCCGCCGCGATCGGTAAATATACGTTCTTCCTCCTCCGTTTCTTCGGAAAGCTCGGGGTTTCTCATTCCTCTGGATTCATAGTAAGGGTTTACAATATACTTCTGTATTACCGGATAGCAATTAAACGCGTACAGGAACATCATCCAGGAAAATGGTAGGAAAGGCAGCACCAGTGTTGAATAAGGGAAAAACATAACTATCAACGCTATGAAAATACCCGAAACAATAAAATTGATTATATTGACCTTTATACCCATTACCGTCAGCAAAAGAGAGTTTTTTATTATTTTGCCCAGAGGGAGAGTTAGGCTCACTATTTCAAGATAAATGTAAAAATGAGCCATAAACACGTATACGGCTATTGCAACGGTTATCAGCACAAGGGCGAAGTTGCCCGCCGAGGGATCAAACTCCAGCGCCTGAATGTAATAATTTACTCCGTAAATAAAAACCGTAAAAAAGAGAATGTCGAAAATTCCCACCGCCAGCGCCTGACGGAAATTGTTCTTAAAGGCTTTTTTAAACTCGTCAAATAAAAATATCGGCTTTTCAAGAGTGAATTTTCTCATAAGCTGCATTGTCGCGGCGGTTGTGGGTCCGAAAAGCACCACAGACGGAATGCCCAAAAGCAGAAAATAGCCGTTTCCCGTTTCTCCCATTAGCATCAGCGCGGCCAAAACAAGGATCAAACCGCTGAAAGTAAAATACATTATATTTATGGTAAACAGCTTCCAGAATTTGGAGGCAAATTGCTCCCAAAATTTAAAAAAGGGCTTTTTTTTCGGCGCGTTTTTTGCAATGCCCTTTCCCGAATTATTATAATTATAAAAAAGTGCCACTTTTTATCCTGCTTTCCGCAAAAATGCTTTTTTTATATCAGTTTATTATACTACTTTTTATAGGTGATTGCAATATAAGGCAGGTGAAAATATGCTGAAAATTGGAGAAAGTGTGAATGTTGCACAAAAATGCGGTCTTGCTTTTATGCAAAACCGCATTAGTTATATTACAAATTATATTAAATACTATTACTTTTTCGCGGTAAAGCCTTCCCAGTCTTTAAGGAATCTTTCGATGCCGTTATCTGTCATGGGGTGCTTAACCATCTGTAACAGTACGCTCATGGGAACGGTAGCGATATGACAGCCCAATCTCGCGGCGGCGGTAACGTGAATGGGATTTCTAATGGAGGCGGCAATGATTTCGGTGTCGATGGCGGAGGCGTTGAAAATGTCGACGATCTCCTCGATAAGCGCCATTCCTTCCATTCCTATATCGTCAAGTCTTCCTAAGAAGGGGCTTACGAATGTGGCTCCCGCTCTTGCCGCCAGAAGCGCCTGGGCGGCGGAGAAAATCAGGGTCACATTGGTTTTTATTCCCTTGGCGGTAAGCTGCTTACAGGCCTTTAAGCCCTCCTCGCACATGGGCAGCTTTATAACGATGTTCTTGTTGATCGCGGCAAGGGGCAGAGCTTCCTCTACCATTTTGTCGGCTTCCAGGGAAATAACCTCGGCGGAGATGGGTCCGTCGACTATGCTTGTGATCTCGGTCACAACTTCCTTAAAGTCCCTTCCCTCTTTGGCGATAAGAGAGGGGTTGGTAGTAACTCCGCAGATGATACCCATATCGTTGGCTCTTCTGATGTCCGCAACATTGGCGGTATCGATAAATAATTTCATTTCTGTTTATTCCTTTCTATTAAAGGCGCGATTACGCCTTATTTTTAAATAATACTTTTTATCCCGCTGAACAAGTGTTACGTTTTTACATTGCCGCTATTTCATCGAAGCAGGACTTCATGGCGGGGTAAAGCTT
Organism: uncultured Ruminiclostridium sp.; assembly: GCA_949878745.1. Taxonomy (GTDB): domain Bacteria; phylum Bacillota; class Clostridia; order Oscillospirales; family Ruminococcaceae; genus Ruminiclostridium_E. The sequence continues at coordinate 6,437 of CATLBH010000055.1, forward strand.
TTTGTAAACGGCGTATACTTTTTCGTATTCCGCTGTGTTTTCCTCAACTGGATTCTGGATTTTATCGGGCAGTATCACGGCCTTGCAGGCTTCGGGAACGGTTGAGTAAATTCCCGCGCCCACCGCAGCCAGAAGGGCTACGCCCAAGGCGGGGCCTTCCTTATTCTGAGTGGTTTTTACAGGACAGGCGTAAAGATCGGCCAGCATCTGACGCCACAGGGGTGAGCTTCCGCCGCCCCCGCAGGCCATCATATCGGTAACGTTGATCTTCATCTCGCGCATTACCTCCACACAATCCCTCAGCGAATAAGAAACGCCTTCCATTACCGCTCTTATCATATCTTTTTTCTTGTGCAGGGTGGACAGTCCCACAAACGCGCCGCGGCAGTTGGGGTCAAGGTGGGGCGTTCTTTCGCCGTTAAGGTAAGGCATATACAGAAGCTTGTTAGCGCCGATGGGCACTTCCATTGCCGCCTTGTCGGTTAGGTAATATGGGTCTACGCCCATATTTAAAGCGGTTTCCATTTCGCTCCAGCACAGGTTGTCCCTGAACCATTTCAGAGACAGACCCGCGCTCTGGGTAACGCCCATAACGTGCCAGCAGTTTGGCACCGCGCAGCAGAAGGTATGTACCCTTCCCTTCTTGTCAATGGAGATATCGCCGGTATGGGCAAAAACCACGCCGCTTGAGCCTATGGTGGTAAAGGCCTTTCCATCCTCAACAACTCCGGTTCCCACGGCGGCGGCGGCGTTGTCGCCCGCGCCGCCCACAACAATGGTTCCCTCGGCGAGACCGGTAAGCTCGGCAACCTGCTTGGTTATTTTTCCCGTAACTTCGGGGCTTTCGTATACCTTGGCAAGCAGAGATTTGTCTATTCCCAGCTTATCAAGCACTTCGTCAGACCAGCAGCGATTGGGAATGTCCAGCAGCTGCATACCCGAAGCGTCGGACACCTCGGTGGCATATTCGCCGGTGAGCATAAACCTGATATAATCCTTTGGCAAAAGGATATGACGGCATTTTTCGTAGTTCTGAGGCTCGTTGTTCTTCACCCACATTATTTTCGCGGCGGTAAAGCCCGTAATGGCGGGGTTAGCGGTTATGTCTATCAGCCTTTCCGATCCCACCTTGTCGGTGATCTCCTTTACCTCGTTGGCGGTGCGCTGGTCACACCAGATAATGCTGCGGCGGATAACTTTATTGTCCCCGTCAAGCATTACAAGGCCGTGCATTTGTCCCGAAAGACCTATTCCTTTGATATCCGCGGGGGCGGCTCCGCTGTCCTCTACAACCTGTCGGATACCGTTTACGACGGCGTTCCACCAATCGAGGGGATCCTGTTCGGCATAACCGTTGCGGGGAGTGTACAGAGGGTACTCGTAGGTCGCGGAGGAAACGGGAACGCCGTCCTCGGAAAACAGCACGGTTTTGGTTCCCGACGTTCCGATATCAACACCTAAAATATAAGCCATATGACAGTTCCTTTCGTAATATGTTAAATTATATCAATCGGAGAAAAGTACGTTGTTGAGAACGCTTTCCAGCATTTCCTGACGTCCGCTGAAAACGGAGGATATTACATCGCCTTTTTCCAGAGCGTATTTTTCAAGCTCCGCCATTTTTGCCTTGCCGGAAATGATATCCGCGCCTATGCCCGTGTTCCAGCTATCGTATCTTTCTTCGGTAAACCTGTCGATCCTGCCGTCCTTAATAAGCTTATCCGCAAGGCGTAGGCCGAGAGCGAAGGTGTCCATACCCGCAATATAGCTGTAGAATATATCTTCGGGAGTGAATGAGCCGCGGCGGGCTTTCGAGTCGAAATTAAGGCCGCCGTTGGTGAATCCGCCCGCCTTGAGCACTTCGTACATACAAAGCACGGCGTCATAAATATTTGTGGGGAATTGGTCTGTATCCCAGCCTAAAAGCATATCGCCCTGGTTTGCGTCAATGGAGCCGAATACACCGTTTTCACGGGCGACTCTCAGCTCATGCTGGAAGGTATGTCCCGCCAGAGTGGCGTGGTTCGCTTCGATATTCATCTTGAAATCGTCTAACAGGTTGTACTTGCGCAGGAACCCGAGAACGGTGGCGGTGTCGAAATCGTACTGGTGCTTGGTGGGTTCCTTGGGCTTGGGTTCAATGTAGAAGTCGCCCTTGAATCCGATAGAGCGGGCGTACTCTACGGCCATCTTCATAAGACGAGCCATATTGTCCTGTTCAAGACCCAGATTTGTGTTGAGAAGAGTTTCGTAGCCTTCTCTTCCTCCCCAGAAAACATAGCCGTTTCCGCCCAATTTAACGGTAAGGTCAATGGCTTTTTTTATCTGAGCCGCCGCGAAGGCAAATACGTCGGCGCTGGGAGAGGTTCCCGCGCCGTGCATATAGCGGGGATTGTTGAAGCAGTTGGCGGTTCCCCAAAGCAGTTTTTTTTCGGATTTTTCCATTAAATCCTTCAAAAGGTCGGAAATTTCATCGAGACGGGCGTTGGTTTCCTTTAAGGAGCCCGCTTCGGGAGCGATATCCCTGTCGTGGAAGCAGTAATAATCAACGGAAAGCTTATCCATTATTTCAAAAGCGGCGTATGCCTTGTTTTTGGCGATCTCCATGGGGTCGCTTCCGCCCCATTTTTTATCGGCGGTACCCACGCCGAACATATCTGTGCCGTCGCCGCACATTGTATGCCACCAAGAAAGCGCGAATTTAAGCTGTTCGCGCATGGGTTTTCCGTTTATTACCTCGTCGGGATTATAATACTTAAAGGCGAGAGGATTTGTTGAATTCTTTCCCTCGTATTGGATCTTGGGAATGTTGAAAAATTCGCTCATCTGGAATTTCCTCCTAAAATGTTATCGTTTTCATTTCCGGCGCAAACGGCCGTCGTTACTTAATATTGTAATATATTATTTGACTTTTGTCAATAGAAATTTATGCGATTTAGACAAATTTTTATTATAATTATATTGACCTTTACAGCCGATTGCTGTATAATTATATCGGAAGGATAAAAAAATAAACGAACGTTATCTTTTTAAGAAAGGACAACCGCAATGGCAAAACGCAGAATAGGCATATTAACAAGCGGAGGCGACTGCCCCGGACTCAACGCCACAATAAGAGGAGTGGCAAAAGCTTGTTACAACGAGCTGGGGGAGGATAAGGTGGAGATCGTGGGGATATCCGACGGATTTCACGGGCTTATACACAACGAGTGTCGGGAAATGAAACAGTCGGATTTTTCGGGAATACTGACTCAGGGCGGCACTATACTGGGCACCCGCAGGACTCCCTATAAGCTTATGCAGGTTGTGGAGGACGATAACATAGACAAGGTGGCGGAAATGAAGCAGACTTACAAATCCCGCAAGCTTGACTGCCTCTTAACATTAGGGGGAAACGGAACCCATAAGACGGCGAATCTTCTTTCGGAAGAAGGACTGAACGTTATAGGGCTTCCCAAGACCATCGACAACGATATCTGGGGCACCTCGGTTACGTTCGGATTTCATACCGCGGTGGATATAGGCACGGAGGTAGTGGACCGCATACACACCACCGCCAATTCTCACAGCCGCGTTATGGTTATAGAAATTATGGGAAACAAGGCGGGCTGGCTCACCTTATACACGGGAGTAGCGGGGGGCGCGGATATTATTCTTATTCCCGAAATCCCTTATAATATAGACAAGGTGGCCAAAGCGGTGGACGAAAGGGCGAAATCGGGAAAATCCTTCTCCATTCTGGCGGTGGCCGAAGGGTGTATGGACATCGAGGAATCCAGAATGAAGAAAAAGGACAGAATGAGGGTAAGAGCCGAGAACGGCTATAATACGGCTACGGTAAGGATAGCAAAGGATATCGAGAGGATAACGGGCTTTGAAACTCGGACGGTGGTGCCGGGGCATATGCTCAGGGGCGGAAGTCCTTCGGCGTATGACAGGGTTCTCGCAACGCAGTTCGGGGCAAGGGCGGCCACGCTTATTTCCGAGGAAAAGTACGGATATTCCGTGGCTAAGATAGGCACCGAGATAGGGGAAAACAAGCTGTCGGACGTTACCATGAAAACCAAGTTCGTGCCGCTGGACGACAAGGTGGTTGTGGCGGCGAGGGACATCGGGATTTCCTTTGGGGACTGATAGACTGATAATGATATCAAGGAGCGGAAAAATGGCTGAAATTATAAAAACTTTTAAGGAAACGGTGCCCGCTATGCGGTTTATAGGAAAAAAATATCCCGATTTCGGCGGTTGGTGGGGAGATTGGTTCTCAAACGGCTGGTTCGATTTGCTGGAAAAGGCGATGGGCGGGGTTGACTCCATTCTTAAAATATGGGAGAACGGCGGAGGATATGTGGGACTGGAACGCCGCTGTGAGGGACAGCCCTTCGAGTATTGGATCGGTATGTTTGCTTCCGCCGATACGAAGGTTCCGGAAGGATTCGAGAAAATCGACTTCCCCGCCGGCGGACTGGGGACCTGTTTTATATACGGAAAGACCTGCAAATAAAAATCAAGGGGTAAAGTGAAGATTTCATCAAACTTTCACAATTGCAAAAAGGGTACAACAAAAGCGCTGCCAAAGCAGAAAATTTTTCGGCAGCTTAGAAATAAGACGG
>CATLBH010000056.1 GCA_949878745.1 uncultured Ruminiclostridium sp.
CCGTCTTATTTCTAAGCTGCCGAAAAATTTTCTGCTTTGGCAGCGCTTTTGTTGTACCCTTTTTGCAATTGTGAAAGTTTGATGAAATCTTCACTTTACCCCTTGATTTTTATTTGCAGGTCTTTCCTTTCAACCCTTCTCACGATACGGGAACAGAATTCCGATTCCGCTTCGTTGCGCAAAGAGTAGGCCATAACTCCGAAGCCCCGTTCCCTCAGTCCGGCAATGTAATCGACGGAATCCGAGGACAAGGACGGCGTTATAAATATTATATCGGTAAACCCCGAATGCTTCCTCTCCCGTAGGAAATCCTCGGTTTTCAGGCGGCAGTCGGCGTTTACCGCCGCCAACCGTCTAAGCTGTTCCAGCTTAAAATCCGGACCCGAACCGAAATAGGATAATCTGTCCTCGGTGACGTTCATCTCCAGAGCGAATTCGGCTCCGATCTCCTCCGCCCTCTCCATGGCGAAGGCGGCGGCTTTTATCATAAGCTCGCAGACCTCGTCGGAGGCGGGTATAAAGAAATCGTCCATTCTCTGGAAATTCAGAAGGATAAGTATTTTCGCGGCGGTGGTAAAATCCTTGTTAAGCGCCATAAGCTTTCCCGCGCGTGCGGTGGCCGTCCATGAAATTGCGTTCATAGGCTCCCTTCCCGTGTATTCCCGGGCGCCCTTTACGAGAAAGGGGTCCTCGCAGATAAATCTTCTAACCGTTATTTCCCCGAAAAACTGTCGGTTATCCGGGAAAAAGTCCTCGGCTTCAAGAGGGGTGGGGAGTACGGTTAGCTTAACGCCGCCCTCCGCCGCGTTAAGCGCAAAGCCGCCGATCCCGAAAAGATCACAGCCGTAAAGGGTTGAAGCCCCCATTTCAAACATTCCCCTTCGGTAACAGCGTATTTTTCTCACCCGACGGCATTTTTCCCGCCCCTTAAGAGAAAAAACGCTGGGTATACCGCAAAGACCCTCCTTGTTGACCTCCGCCTTTACCCCGAAGTCAATAAAAGCGGGAGCCACTATTTCCGTTTTGACAAAGGGCAAAGGCAAAGGCTTGGCGTTGGTTATCTCTTCCGTAAGAATAATTTCCTCGTTTTCAAAGACCTCGTTTTTTTCAAGCTCCGCTTTATAATAAAGCTGTACCGCCCCGAATCGGGAGTACAGAAAATATTCGGTTATCAGGGTAACGGCTAAGAGGATAAGTATAAAAATTATTTCCATTTTTGTGATTGTTCCTTTCCTCTTTTTTACGATTGAAGAAATTGGGGTAAATGTTTTATTATATTATACATTATGGAAGCGGGGAAGTCAAGTTGAACATAGATTTCGGGGTGGTTGTGTGCGATTTATACTATGTTTGGAATTATTTGTAAATAGTGCTTTTTGAGTGTGGGGGTGAAAAAATAAAAATACCTGCAAATAACTAAAAAACTTAAGAGTTATCTAAACATACGATAATGGCAATCATCGGAACAGCATTTTATGAGAGAGAAACCTATATTGACAATAAAACACCCAGAGGGGGGGGAGGAAGGGATTCTTAAGGTGAAACCTAAGGGGGGGAGAGTGGGGGACAGGCTTCGCCAAACCGGTACATTTTAGTTAAAAACAAACGACACTATATCAAAACCAACATTGCGAAGCCTGTTCACCCTCTCCCACCCTTTGGTGTCACCTTAAGCCCCCCGCGGGAGCGGTCCTGCACGGCTCGTGCATTAAATAAAGCATTACATAAAGGAATAAACTTTCGAAAAAAACTTCCCCCCTTGCGGTTAGCGAAACTTATCTATTCCTATCCCTGCGGGAGCGCCCCAACACGTCCCCTGCAATAAAAAAACATTGTAAAAAAGATTTAACCTTCGAAAAAATACCATATTCACAAACGGTAATGACTTTTTACACCCCCGTTTATCGCCGTTCTCGAAAAAACAACCGAAAAAAACGTAAATTCTCAAAGTAAATGCAAGTAAGCTGCATTAAGTGTGAAAAACGGCGGCATTAACTTTAAGAAAAAAGCCAAAAATAATAAAAAAGTAAGCTAAAAACAAACAAATCAATAAAAAAGGCATAGCAAACAAGCCCAAGAAGGAGGCTTCTCAGACTAAATGCAACATTAAATTGCGTTTACTATGATAAGAAAATTGAAACCATTACTTGATATTTTTTAGCAGCTTTGGCGATTGAATAACATTTTCGGGGGGAATAAAAGAGATACCCAAAGCATCTGCCAATATCTCCGAATAATAGAAGGTAAAAACATCATAAGCGCTTTTACCGTTAAATTGTTTGCGTTTAACGGCGTTAACATGAGAAAAAATCAAGTCAACCGTTTTTTGTGAAAAATTGTCAAAAGAACCCCCCTTCGGAACAATATCACGAAACAATGTGTGATTTTTTTCGATATCGGGTTTTTCATAAGGCGAATTGGGTTCACAGTAAAACAAATGTGTTTCAAGTTTTCCGTTTTAGCACTCCATAAAATTTTGTGTAAAAGCAAATCCAACCAGTCAAGAGCAGGTCTTGCGAAGCAAACACGATTTGGGATTTCCTCTTAATTGCCATACTCCCGTGGGCGGAGACGGTATGCGCGCCGAAGGCGTGAATACCGTCTCCGCCCACGGGAAAAATATTAAGAGAGGAAATTCAGTTATGCCGTCTCCCTGTCAGCAAACATTATTGAAAGTTGATTGGAAACCATATCCCAATTTCGACAGCTTACGCTCCAATGTGACACGATGTTTTTCGACGCCAAATACAAAATTTTTCTCAGGCTGTCATCATTGGTAAATGACGGCTTGTTTTTGGTAATTTTGCGGAATTGACGGTTCAACCCTTCAATAATATTCGTAGTATATATTATCTTCCGTATCTCTGCGGGATATGCGAAAAACGTGGATAGTATATCCCAATTTTCTTCCCAGCTTTTAACGCAGCTCGGATAAGTTTTTTGCCATTTTTCCTTAAATTCAAGCAGCGCATTAAGAGCTTCATCTTCACTGATTGCCTGATATATTTTTTTTAAATCTGCCATTAAATTCTTGATGTCTTTATAGCTTACATAACGGGTTGACGAGCGTATCTGATGAATTATGCAGCGCTGAATCTGCGACTTGGGAAACGCAGCGTTAATAGCCTCTCGAAAGCCTGCAAGACCGTCAACACAAAACACGTAAACGTCTTTGACACCGCGATTTTTAAGATCATTCATTACAGACAGCCAAAACTTTGCGCTCTCATTTTCGCCTATCCACACTCCCAAAATATCCTTGTGTCCGTCTGTCTGAATGCCAAGCACTACATATGCAGCTTAAATGATTTTTATAAAGTTTTTCAAACAACTCCCGAAAAACAAAAAAGAGGGCGAAATGCCCTCAAATTTTTTGACAGCTTAGATTACGAACGAATCTCGCTATCGTCATTTAAAAATTGCTTAAATCCGTTTAAACAAGGCGTTTTCCCGAGCGGTTACCGTAAAAATTTCGGTTTTCCCGCGATTTCCCGTTTCCGCGTTTTGCGTGTCAAATAACAGCCGCCCTTTTCATCAGCCTGCGACAGGTGTTTATTATCAAAATATGCAATTTTACCTAATCACGCCCCCTGCTTATCCCTTTCAAGCCAGATATAAGCAACGTCCAGCGCCTCATAAAGTCCCTTTCTCTCACAGGTCTTTTTCATAATCTCGCTTGCGTCCACCCCGTCTGTCTGAGTCAGCATAAGCCATACCTTAACCCTGTCCGCCACCTCGAGACCGTTAACATTCCTTGTGGACATAATCTGAAGCGTGGCTACCGTTTCGTCGCTCATATTGCCGTAATAAATCTGTCTCCCCTTCCTTACAAGAGGCAGCCCCTTGTAAGTAAAAAATTTCTGCTCCTCCATTGTTGTTCTCCTTTCCGTATTTTCGTTTACATCGTCAGAAATTCAAAACTATCTCTCCGCCGTTAAGATAAGCCTGAGCATTTTCCAAAAGCCTTGTGGCATAATTCCATTTGGTCTTGAAAATATTTTTTCCGTTCACCGCTATAATTATTTTACGATCGTCGGATTCGTACAAGGTCACCGTGTCCTTTTCCCGATCGTCGTCGTAGGTGTAGGAAAACTCCGCTATAAAGTCCCCCTTTTCCTCTCCCACATAAATTTCCTCGCCGCGGCAGCTTACCAGAAACTGATAGAACAGCTGAAACCGTTCCAGATCGGCTTCCTCGCCGTTAAGCGTAACCTTCGCGTCCTCGGCTCCCCCCTCCACAACGGCGGTAAGCTCACATTCGTTATCTCGATAAGTCACCGTGTCCAGATCATATATATAAGGCATCAGGAAAAGCTTCGACATATATTGGGTAGGCTCCATGGTGGCCCATACCATACTGTCCGCGCTGAAATAATAAATTACTCCCTTTACCTGATTGCTCATTCCGTAAAAGCCCTTAAGGACGTTTGTGGTGACTCCCGATTCCTCGTCGGTGACCTCTTCGGTTATAGCGTTCCCCACAAACAACCTGAACACCATATCCCTTTCCTGTGTGTCCTCCGCGTTTTCGTTCACCGCAAGTATGTCTATCTCACAAAAAGGATCGTCAAGCCCCGTTTCTTTAAGCTGTTCCTCCGTTGGCTCCACATAAACCGCCTTCTGAGCGGTAAGACCGAACATAGCGTTCAGAAACGCGCTCCCCTCGGTGAGATCCAGATATACGTCGTAGGGCGAGGTAAAGGCGTAGGTATAAACCTGTATGCTGTCCGCGTTATCCGGTTCGGGAAGGGATTCCAGAATTACCGGCTGCTCCCAGTCTTTTCTGGTTACCGTTATCTTCTTGATTGCGGGGGCGGTGGTGCCGTCGAAGGAAGGCATGGCCGTGGTGTTTATATACGACATGGGGTCGTTGTTCATCACCGCGTTAAGACTGCTGGTGTAATAGGAGTAAACATTGTCGCTGTCGGAGGTTTTAACATAGTTTGCCGACCCGCTCATAACGTTGCCCCCCACATATATGGTAAAGCTTTCGCCCCCCTCATAGTTAACCCGCGCCGTCGCTGTGGGGGAAACAAGCCCGTACTGCTCAATATCCGAGGGATTTTCTTCCACCACCGAGCGGGCGGTCATTCCCGTGAGGGATTTTACGAGACTCTCGAAGCTGCTTTGAACCCAAAGGCTCTCCTTTACGCTTTCATAGCCCTCTACCGTCCAGATATCCTCGCCGCTTTTGTTCACTGCCTTCTTTACGGTAAAGCTGCCCGTCGGGTTTTCGATGTATATGCTTTCGATCTGCCCCTTATACTCCGGCTGGAGCATTAAAGCGGGGTCGGCGGTGGTGGTTTCCGCCGCCGTCTGTTCGTTTTCGTTTTCGTCCTTGGGGGCGGTAAGCGAAAGAACCAGTACCACCGCCGCAAGCACCGCCAGACCTATAACCGAAAACAAAATTATCCGAAAATTTTTGCTGCCTGTATTTATTTTCATTTAAAACCTTGATTCTCCTTTATCTTCTCTTCCTGCGCACTATCACCACAACTCCCGCCGCCACTACCAACAAGGGCACCACCGCCGCGAACACGATGGTGATCGCTCTTACCTGAGAAGCGGTTATCTCAAAGGTCTGAACCGAGAAGGACTTAGGCGATACGGATATTTCCACGTTATCCTTTCCGCTGGCGAAATTGAAGATATTCAAAAATATATCCGAGTTGTTAAGGTAGGTCGCCTCCATAAAATTACGGTCGAGAATATAATGTCCGCTTACCGTGTAAACTCTGCTCTGATGCGGTTCAACGCCCTCATAGAAGGTTTTTGAGGAGCCTGCCACAACGGGAAACGCGCCCGTGCGCTCCGCCTTGGACGGGTCGAAGTCGTCAAGTCCCTCAAAGGGAGCGATTACAGCCCCGTCAAAGGAGGAAACTATGGCTTCGGTCTTATAAATGGAGTATTCGTCAAAAAGAAGCTCTATGGGCTTTAAGCGGTCAGCCTGAGTCTGTTTGGTCTGGGTGTCCACGCCACTCGCGTAATCGCCGCCCTTGAATTCCAGTATCTGATAAGTGCTTCCTCCGTTAAAGGCGTAATCGTTGGTCTGATACACATATCCCGAATCCATGGAAAGGCCCCAGTCCTTAAGATAGGAGTTTATGTTGGGAAGAACGTCCACCGTGGAAGCGGCTATATACATAAAGTTCTTGTCGTATTTTCCGCCGTTGTCCAGCCATATATCTATTTTATTCAGGTCGTCGTTGCTTAAATCGTAAATAGGGGCGAACAGTATGGTAAAATCAATGTCCGAATCTATTTTCTCAACGCTTGACAGTTTGATTTCCTCGACAATATAAGCGTTAGCCTCCAGCATGCTGACCAAAGCGGAAGGCGACGAAGCGCCGTAGTCTTCGGTAAGCACCGCCACTCTCACGGGATCGTCGTTGGTGACGTTCATAATTCCCGAAAGGAAGCACCTTTCGGCCGCCGCGTAATATTCCACGCTTAACAGTCCCGAGGAGCCATAGCCCAGCTGATAATACATACTGTAGGTTTCCGCCGTTACCTCGTTTCCGTTAAAGCTGTATTTCGGGGAAAGGTAGTCGTTAGGGGTGATTATAACGTTTCTTCCCGTTTTTTCCGACTCGACTATTATTGAACCCGCCGTCAGCGTTGCGCCGTAACTGGAAAAAAAAGCGGGATTGGCGTCCAGATCGAGATACCGGGCGTTAATTTTCGGGTTGTTGGCCGCGAATGTCTTTACTATCTCGCTTACCTGCTTGTAATAAGCGCCCGCGTTTTCAAAATCCGCCTCTTCCACGGTGACGATAATCCGGATATTGTCCTCGAGTCCCTTGATATAATCCACCGTGGCGGCGTCAATGGAGTACATCGAGTTGTCCGTAAGGTCGGCGGAAATATCGAACCTGCCCAGCACCATATTGAAAATAATATTTATAAGAACGATGGCGGCCACGAAAATAACGGTCACCGCAACGGACAAAGCCCCGTATTTAAAGCGCTTTTTCCTTCCGCTAAGCGGCTTTTCCTTGACGGGAGCGTTTTTTCCGTCCCCGCTCTTATCCTCGCCTTTATCCCCGTTTTCTTCCGCCAAAGCGGCTTTTTCGGAGGATTCCCCGATATCCGCTCCCTCTTTTATCTCCTCCGAAGCGCCGATTTCCGCCGCTTCCTCAGCGTTTGAGGAAGTCTCAAGGCTTTCGCCGTCCGCTTTATTTAAATCCATATCTTTTTTGCTCATTATTTGATCCGTTCCTTTCTTTTGGAGTAAGAGCAATACCTTCCCCCGCCGATTCGAAAAAACGGCGGCCTAATACTAATCTGCCGATATTACGACCATCTGCGTTTTTCAAGCACTCTTACCGTTAAAAACAAAAAGATAAAAGCCACGCTTGCGAAAAAGAAAATGTTGGAAAGGCTGAAAATACCTATGGTGAACTCGTTGTATCTGCTGAAAAACGAAAGGGAATATATAACTTCCTGCAAGAACTTCGTGGGCATTACCGAAGCGAAGGAATCCACCAGAATAAAGGCAATGTTTAAGCCTATGCTCCCCACCGCCGCTATCATCTGATTTTCCGTCAGAGTGGAAACAAAGAGACCCGCGGAAACGCAAAGTGCCCCCAAAAGAAGCATTCCAACGATATTACCCAAGATAACCGCCCAGTTAACCGACGCGAAACAGCTTAAAACAATGCCGTAAACCAGAAAAATAAGCATACAGATAAGAAGGATCGCGAAGGCCGAAAGAAACTTTCCCATAACCAGTCTGGGAAGGCTCACGGGAGATGTTAAAAGAAGCTGATCGGTCTTCTGCTTGTTCTCCTCCGCCATAAGTCTCATTGTGAGAATCGGTATCATAATAAGCATTACGAAAAACATTCCCGTGTAAACATAGCTCATATCCGCCGACTGGGACGTTAAAGTGAACAAAAACAGAAATATCCCCGAAAAGAGATAAAACACCGCTATAAACACATACCCCAGCGGCGAGGTAAAATAAGACAAAAGCTCGCGCTTCATTATTGCAAACATTATTTTCCGCTCTCCTTTTCCTTTGAATCCAAGGCCTTCTCGTACTTTTCAAGTCCGCCGTAGTTGTCCCCCGTAGTAAGCTTAAGGAAAATTTCCTCAAGAGTGAGCTCGTTGGACTTCATTAAAAGAATGGGATAATTTCTTGAGGACAGCTTTTTGGATACGTCCCTGCGAATATCCGCCCCCTGCTTCGCCTCCAAGAAAAACTCATACACTCCCGGCTCCGCTTCTCTGTTTATATGAACTCTTTCCATTCCCTGAATCCCCGAAAGAAGCTTTTTTATCTCCTCGGGATTTCCCTCGGAACGCACCACCAGCTTGTGATCGGAGGAAAGGTTTCGGGCGAGAGCGTCGGTGGTGTCGTTGGCCACAATGCTGCCGCTGCTTATTACCACTATCCTGTCGCACACCGCCTGTACCTCCGGCAGAATGTGGGAGGACAAAATCACGGTGTGGTGTTTTCCCAGCCTTTTTATAAGGGTTCTTATCTCGATTATCTGCTTCGGGTCAAGTCCTACCGTTGGCTCGTCCAGAATAAGAACTCCGGGGTTACCCACCAGCGCCTGAGCGAAGCCCACGCGCTGCTGATACCCCTTGGACAGGTTTCTTATTAACCTGTTTTTCACGTCGGTTATTTTTACAAGCTCGCATATTTCCGCCAAATGGCTTTCTCTGGGAAGCTTGCTTTTTTTAAGCTTATAGACGAAATTGAGATATTCCTTTACTGTCATATCCCCGTAAACGGGCGGCTTTTCGGGAAGATAGCCTATGCATTTCTTAGCCGATATGGGATCCTCCAGTATATCTATGCCGTTTATCTTGGCGATGCCCGAGGTGGAGGAAATATACCCCGTCAGCATATTCATAGTGGTGGATTTCCCCGCGCCGTTGGGGCCGAGAAAACCCAATATCTCCCCCTCGTTTACCGAAAAGGAAATATTTTTCACCGCCGTTTTGCTGCCGTACTGTTTGGTGAGATTGCGTACCTCTATCATTTTTTTAAGTTCCTTTCTTTGAAAAAAACAACAAAATAATGTTATCACCGTCAGGTGACAATAAGGTGACGGTTTTCTAAGAACTTATTCCGAGAATTTATCCTATTAAAATATTCTAAGAGCTTAACACGGCCGCCTTATCCCTTTCCAGCTGGCGCCTTAGCTCCTCCATACCGTCAAACTTCCTTTCCTCCCTTATATATTCCCGAAGCACAACTCTGGCTCTCAGCCCGTACAGGTCGCCTTCAAAGCCTATTATATGGGTTTCCATCTCCTGAACTCTCTCTTCCCCCTCCTGGAATTTCACGGTGGGCTTTATCCCGATATTGGTTATGGATGGGTAATTTCGGTTTCTTACCTGCGTCCAGCTTTTGTAAACGCCCCTTTTCGGGGCTATCATACCGGTAGGGATTATCTGGTTAATGGTGGGAAAGCCTATTTTTCTTCCGTTTTTCCTTCCCTCTCTTACCTCCAGAACATAAGTCAGCTCATACCCCAGAAGAGCGTTGGCCTTAACCAGATCGCCCCGTCTTATCAGCTCCCTGATCGCGGTGGAGCTGATAGGCTCCCCTTCGTAAGTGACGGCGGGCACTATGCAGGTTTCTATCCCTCTTTCGGCGCAAATGGCGGAGAGAGTTTCCGCCGTAGCCTTCCCGCCCTTCGCGAAGCGAAAATCATAGCCGCAGGCCACAAAGCCCGCGTTAAGCTTCTCTAAAAGCACCTTATCCACAAATTCCTCGGGGGACAGATCCCTAAGATCGGCAAAATCGGGAGCGAATATATAATTTACCCCTATGCGAGAAAGCAGCTCAAGCTTAAGATCGTAGGTTATTATGTTTTCTCTTTCCTTAAATTTGGGGAGCATTGTCTTGTTGTTGAAGGTAAAGACCACCGACGTAAGGTCGGCGCGAAGAAGAGCCCGTTTAATAACCTCGATATGTCCTAAGTGAAGTCCGTCAAAGAAACCCAGCGCCACCGCCGATTTCCCGTTTTTACAGCCCCGTGCGGTTATATCCGTCATATGCCCTCCGTCCTTTCCCCGTCAAAAAATTCATCAACGTCGTCATTGTCGTCTATAAAGGCGCTTTCAAGATAAGCCAGATAATCGTCGTCGATTTTGACGCCGTGAGCCTTCGGCTTATTCTCCCGCTCCGAGTTCTCTTTTCCTTGGTCTATCCGCTTATCTTCCGTCTGCTCATTCTCGGCGCTTTTATCGGAGACCGCTTCCGAAAAAATATTTTCAAGGTCGCTGTCATAAGTAACTCGCGCCACTGCCTGTTCTACGATATCCACGTTTTTGTCGGCTATGTTCCCGCTGCCGCCGTACGCTTCCGTCGGGCCTTCTCCGTTTGCCGCTTTGATATTGGCCAGCGCCCGCGCCACTATACTGTCATCGCTGCCGCCCGATTCAATCGATAAAGAGCCGATTGTGGGGATATAAATATCCTCCGCGTCCTCCTCAGGTTTTTCCGGACTTTCCCGAATTATCTGTTTTGGGAGCACTGACTCGGCTTCAACGGCGATTGTTTTCTCCGTGTCCCCGCCTTTTTCGTCCGAGAACTCTTGAGCTCCCGCCTCAGCCGATTCTACGGCACTTTCCGAGGTCGGCTCTTCGGCTACTACTACCGTTGTTTCCTCAATCGCTTCCGCTGTCGACACTTCGGCAACCGCTTCCGTATTCCCTTCAACCGCTTCCGTTATCGATTCCTCGACAATCGTTTCCGTAGTCTCTTCAACCACTTCCACTATAGTTTCATCGGCAACCTTTTCCGCCGTTTCCTCAACCGCTTCCATTATCGGCTCTTCGATAACTGCTTCCGTTGTTTCCTCAATCGCTTCCGCTGTCGGCTCTTCGGCAACCGCTTCCGTAGTCTCTTCAACCGTTTCCGCTATCGATTCCTCGACAATCGTTTCCGCAGTCTCTTCAACCACTTCCACTATAGTTTCATCGGCAACCTTCTCCGGCGTTTCCTCAACCGCTTCCATTATCGGCTCTTCGATAACTGCTTCCGTTGTTTCCTCAATCGCTTCCGCTGTCGGC
>CATLBH010000057.1 GCA_949878745.1 uncultured Ruminiclostridium sp.
CGGCGCGCATACCGTCTCCGCCCACGGGAGTATGGCAATTAAGAGGAAATCCCAAATCGTGCTTGCTTCGCAAGCCCTGCTCTTGACTGGTTGGATTTACTTTTACACAAAATTTTATGGAGTGCCCAAATCTCGTTTTGAAACGGATTTGGTGGGGTTATACCGTAAGTTTTTTCTTTTTATCCCGAAGCGACGGCTTCCCCAGCTTCTAACGTCCCGTTTTACGCGACAAACTTATAATCTCGTTTTTTCTACTCTCACCTTGTAGCAGTGGGACTTTGTCCCACACCCTACTTCCTTTTTGGAGCCCAAAAAGGAAGCGAAAAAAGTAATCCGCGGCTTCGCCGCTTTTTTAGTTTATTTACATTCCCTTTTGTATTACAAATAAAAAAATTTTAATCCTCCCCGATAAGCTTCCTTATCTCCCTCTCCGTCTCCTTAACCTCCTCATAAAATTCCTTCGCCGACACTCTCATGGCGTTGCTCCCCAAAATAATAAGCTGTTCCAGACCGTCCGAGGTGGCGACCCTCACCCTGTGCCGTTTCCCCAAAACCCGCGTGGTCTTTTCAATATACATATCCGCCGTTTCAGCCTCTTTGGTATAAACGATGGAAATTCCCCCCACCTGTTCCACTTCGCCTTTATTCCCCTTAACCTTATAAGCGTCAAACACCAATATCAGCTCGCACCGCCTGTATCCCCTGTAATTGCACAAAATCGCCGTCAATTCGTCCCGAGCGTGTTCGAGGCTTTCCTTCGCCAAAGCCTTCAGCTCATCCCAGGCGAAAATTATATTGTATCCGTCCACCAAAACGTATTCGGGTCCATTGGGAACGGGAATAGCCTTATAAGGCTTTTCTTTGGGGACAGCCTTCGGCTTCTGCCTCTCGTTGAAGCGGTTGGGATTGTTGTCGATTTTTCCGAAGGTGCGCTCGAAGATTTCCTTGAGTTCCTTTTCGCTGGCTTCCCTTTGCTTAAAGCGGTTGGCTATCAGTTTTACGCGTTTTTCCTCGCTTTCAAGTTCCGCTTCCCTTTCCTCCTCCGTTTTTATGTGCATAAAACGCGGAGCTTCGTCCCATTTTACCGCATATCCCGCTCCATGGGAACAGAATACCGAGTCGGCGGAGTTGGCAAGATCGCCGTCGCAGTCGTATCCGATTTTTTCAATAACCGCCTCCGCTTCGCCGCACTCCCGATAGCCTATGGGGAAACAGTTCAAGCGGCCTTTTCCCTTGGTATAAGCCGTAACCTCCGACTGATACCCCCTTAGCCTCGCGGCGGGTGCTTCCCCCTTTAACAGCATTGCTTCCCCCTCCGAGTCGGGCTCTCCGAACTCCGCCCCCATACGGTTAAGATCGGTCATGGCTCGCCCCAGTGCGAAAGCGGGAAGAGAGAGGGAAAATCGGTACCAGGGCTCCAAAAGAATGTTTTCCCCGCTTCTTAGCCCCTGTCTTACCGCCCTGTACGCCGCCTGTCTGAAATCTCCCCCTTCCGTATGCTTTAAGTGCGCCTTTCCCGCTATAAGCGTTATTTTAACGTCGGTGAGCGGAGACCCCGTCAGCACCCCGATATGCCTTTTATCCGCCAGATTGGATAAAACCAGTTTTTGCCAGCTTGAGGCAAGCGTATCGGGAGGACACTCCGCCGCGTACCGAATCCCGCTCCCCCTTTCGGCGGGCTCCATAAGAAGATGCACCTCGGCGTAATGGCGAAGCGGCTCGAAGTGCCCCACTCCCACAACGGGGGCGGCCAAAGTTTCCTTATAGGCGATGCTCCCCTCGCCGAATTCCGCTTCTATCCCGAATCGGTCAAAAATAACGGCTTTTAACACCTCCAGCTGTATTTCCCCCATAAGCTGCAAGTGTATTTCTTTTAGATTTTCGTCCCATTTTACCTTAAGCTGAGGGTCCTCCCGTTCAAGGGTTTTGAGCATTTGAAGCCCCGTGAATTCGTCCGTTTCCGGCGGCAAAATCACTCTGTATGAAAACAGCGGCTCCAACATTGGGATAGGCGCGTCGCAGGCGCAGCCCAAGCCCTGTCCCGCGTAGGCGGCGGAAAGCCCCGTCACCGCGCACACGGTGCCCGGAAACGCCTCCTCGGCGGAAGAAAATTTGCTCCCCGAGTAAAGCCTTATTCCCGTGATCTTTTCTTCTCCCGGCGGCAGCTGCATGCGGGCCTTTAACGTCCCGCCCGTCACCTTAAGATGAGTAAGCCGGTTCCCCTGTTCGTCCTGTGTGATTTTATAAACCCTTGCGGCAAATTCTTTGTCGTATTTAGGCATTTTGGTATAAGCGGAAAATCCCCTCAAAAACTCCTCCGTTCCCGAAAGCTTAAGGGCGGAGCCGAAAAAACAGGGGAACAGACGCCTTTTGGATATCGCCCAGGCTATTTCCTCCCCGTCGATTTTCCCCTTTTCCAAAAATTGGCTCATCAGTTCTTCGTCGCACAACGCCGCGGCCTCACAAAGCTCGGGATCGGTTATATCGCCCCCGTCAGCTTCGGAAAAATCGACGATTTTCGGGTCGAGCTTCCCGCAAAGCTCCCCGATAAGCTCTTTTTTTGATTTGGAGGCAATATCGATCTTGTTCACAAATATAAAAACGGGTATATGATAGCTTTTCAGCAGCTCCCAGAGCGTTTCAGTGTGACTTTGCACCCCCTCCGAGCCGCTTATAAGAAGCACAGCGAAGTCCAGCACCTGTAAAACTCTTTCCGCCTCGGCGGAAAAATCCGCGTGCCCGGGGGTATCGAGAAGGGTATATATCCCATCGTTAAAGGAAATAATCGCCTGTTTAGAAAACACGGTGATGCCGCGGCTGCGCTCTATGGCGTGGTTGTCGAGAAAGGCGTTTTTGTGATCCACTCTGCCGGGCTTCCTGATTGCGCCCGCGTGATAAAGGAGCGCTTCGGTGAGGGTGGTCTTCCCCGCGTCAACATGCGCCAAAATGCCCGCCGCAATACGCTTTTTTGAGTTACCGTCCATACTTTACCTTCTGTGCTTTATGATAATTATAAGAATTATTGATAACGACAAAATGACTACAACAACAATTATTGTTTTTTCTTTTTCGGGAGCACTTTTGGGAGCATTTTCGGAAACAATAGGCGGGGTTTTGTCCGTGTCGTTTTCTCCCGATTCCTCCGCCGGGGTATCCGAGGGCAGTGTTTCCTGTTCGGGAGCGGTCAAAGCGTTTTCCCCCGTACTCTCCAAAGTGACCTCCGAAATGTTTTTCTCTTGTTCGGGAGCAGTCGACGCGGGTTCCCCCTCGGCGTTTTCCTCGGCTTCCTCCGTATCCCGATTCGAAAGGGGCAAAATGTTCTCCATAAAATCCGCTTTCGTATCCGTCCCCACCAGGCTGCGATACAAGCCGAATTGACGGCAGTCCCATTTGTCCCCGTAATTCACCGAATACCCCCAGATCTGCTGTGACTTATGCTTTTCGTAGCAAAGGGCGGCGGCTTCTCTCGCGGTGATTCCCCCGAAGCTTTCCAGCGGTATTTCCCAATCCATTTCCAGGGTATTTTCTCCGTAAAAATGAAGATAAGTCTTAGGTACGTCCCATACTCCGTATTTTTCCGCCGACTCGGGATATACGGAAGGGTCGCGGGACAGCTCCGCCGCCTCAGAAGCGGTTTTCGCCGCCAGCTTATGGGCCGCGTGGCCGTATTCGCCCTTAAGGTCGTGAGTTATAAGAACCGAGGGTTTGAACCGCCTTAATTGTTCGGTGAACCATTCCGATACTTCCTCGAAATCGTAAAGCTCAGCCGCTTCGGCAAGAGTAAAAATAGGCTGATAGGGAATGTCGGGTATTATCCCGAAAACGGGGTAATTTTCCACCCCCGCCGCCCAAAGCCCGTCAAGAGCCTCATGGGGGCGCGGCTGCTCCTTCCAGTGGGTGGTCATATAAACCACCTGTACCATTAAGTCAAGTTCCCCCGCGTAATAGGGCAGCGTCCCCCCGAACATCAAAAGCTCGTCGTCGGCGTGAGCGGAAAACACCATTATATCCGCCTGTCCGCAAGGCTCCCGCCAATCCTGTACATATTCGGGCAAACTGTCCCCTCCGTCAAACAGGAACAGGTCGCAAATAACGCCCCCGCCCGTATTTATAACGACCTTTTCCGCCCCCTCGGGCAAAACAATAAGCTTATGCATAAACCCGTCGTCTATATTCGTCTTTTTTTCGCCAGCAATAACGGAATATTCCTTAGGCGGTTCGTTCCAGACTATATAAAGCGAAAAGGCGGGTCTTTCGGAGATCAGCTTTATTTCGCCCTCGTCAAAACGAAAAAAAGTGCCGTAATCCCCGTCGGTAAGCCCCGCTAAAGTGCTTTCGTCAGCCTCGGATATTTCAAACCTGATAGGCTCCCGAGTCGTTCCCGAATTTTTCGTTTCCGCCGCGAAAACAGGGAAAAAAGAAAAAAGACTTAGAATAAAACCAAGTAAAATGCACCCCAAAAAATATCTCAACCTTAACCTCCGAAAACATTTAATATTTTATTTTAACATAAATTTCTCCGAATTTCAATTGTATGTTGACATTTTTACAAAAAAGCGTTACAATTTAAGAAATAAAAGAAAGGACGGAAAAAAATATGAGAACAATAACCTTGGGCAGAACGGGAATAACCACGGTTCAAAACGCCTTCGGAGTTCTTCCCCTTCAGAGAACACCCACAAGCGAAGCTGTAAAGATACTTCAAAAGGCCTACGAGGGCGGAATAACCTTTTACGACACCGCGAGAGCCTATTCCGACAGCGAGGAAAAAATCGGTCTGGCCTTGTCCGACGTAAGAAAAAACATTTTTATCGCCACCAAAACAATGGCTCAGAATACCGAGGATATGAAAAAGCAGTTGGAAACCTCCCTTAAAACCCTGAAAACCGACTACATAGACATATACCAGTTTCACTGCGCCTCACACTGTATAAGCCCCGAGGACAAAAGCGGAATGTACGAGCTAATGGAGGAATTCAAGCGCCAAGGTCTGATCCGCCATATAGGCATTACCGCCCACAAAATAGGCGTGGCCGAGGAAAGTATATCTTCGGGCTTGTATGAAACGCTTCAGTTTCCCTTCAGCTATTTGTCCTCCGAAAGGGAGCTGAGGCTTGCCGAAAAGTGTAAGGCTCATAATATGGGCTTTATCGCCATGAAGGGTCTGGGAGGCGGAATAATCACCGATTCCCGCGCCGCTTACGCCTTTATGGGACAGTACGATAACGTTCTTCCTATCTGGGGGATACAAAGGGAAAAGGAACTGGACGAATGGCTCTCCTATATGAACAATACCCCCGAAATGACCGAGGAGATACAAAAGCTTATCCATTCGGACAGAGAGGAATTAAGCGGAAGCTTCTGCCGCGGCTGTGGCTACTGTATGCCTTGCCCCGCGGGAATACAGATAAACAACTGTGCCCGAATGTCCCTTATGCTTCGCCGAGCGCCTTCGGAAAGCTGGCTTTCGGAAACGTGGCAAAATAATATGAAGCAGATAGAAAATTGCCTGAACTGTGGGCAGTGCAGGAGCAAGTGCCCATATGAACTGGATGCGCCGAAGCTGCTTAAGGAGAATTATGAGGATTATAAGAGGGTGCTTAAGGGGGAAGTTAATACTAATCCCTTTTAAAACTGTTGGATTAGTGTTTTGGGTGCAATCCCTTTTTAAACTGTGGGTATTACGTCAGTTTAAAGGGGGATTGGTAAAGGGTAAACTGAATAAAAAAGCCGCAATCCTGCCCAATTGGGTGATTGCGGCTCTTTTATTGTAATTATTACAAATTAACTTTAGGCAGTCCCTCAAACCCCGCCTTAAGCTCCTCATCGGTGGGAATATAATCCCCCATCTGTCCGTCGTTAAACCTCTGATAAGCCACCATATCGAAATAGCCCGTTCCGGTAAGACCGAACAAAATCGTCTTTTCCTCACCCGTTTCCTTACACTTCATCGCCTCGTCAATGGCGACGCGTATTGCGTGGCTGCTTTCGGGAGCGGGGAGTATCCCCTCTATTCTCGCAAATTGGCGCGCCGCTTCAAATACTTCGGTTTGAGTAACCGAGCGGGCGGTCATAAGCCCGTCGTCGTACAGCTGTGAAAGCACGCTGCTCATACCGTGATAGCGGAGACCTCCCGCGTGGCTGGCGGAGGGAATAAATCCGTTTCCCAACGTGTACATCTTCGCCAGCGGGCACACCATTCCCGTGTCGCAGAAGTCGTAGGCGTATTTTCCTCTTGTAAAGCTGGGGCAGGAGGCGGGCTCAACCGCCACAAACTCGTAGTCCTTTTCCCCTCTGAGCTTTTCGCCCATAAAGGGTGAGATAAGACCGCCCAAGTTCGATCCGCCGCCCGCGCAGCCTATTATCATATCGGGCTTTACTCCGTATTTGTCAAGGGCGGTTTTTGCTTCGAGACCTATAATGGATTGATGAAGCATTACCTGAGCCAGAACGGAGCCGAGAACGTAGCGGTATCCTTCGCTTTTAACGGCCACCTCCACCGCTTCCGAAATGGCGCAGCCCAAGGAGCCCGAAGTATCGGGGTGCTTTGCCAATATCTTTCTGCCCACCTCTGTGGTTTCGGAGGGGGAAGGGGTAACGTCGGCGCCGTAGGTTCTCATAACCTCGCGCCTGAAAGGCTTTTGCTCGTATGAGCACTTAACCATAAACACCTTACAGTCAAGTCCCAGATAAGCGCACGCCATGGAAAGCGCCGTACCCCACTGACCCGCGCCTGTTTCGGTGGTTACGCCCTTTAACCCCTGTTTTTTCGCGTAATACGCCTGAGCTATGGCGCTGTTCAGCTTGTGGCTTCCCGACGTGTTGTTTCCCTCAAATTTATAATATATTTTGGCGGGTGTATCGAGGTATTTTTCAAGACAGTATGCCCTTACAAGAGGGGCGGGACGGTACATTTTGTAAAAATCCCTTATCTCCTCGGGTATGTCAATGTACGGATCGGTATCGTTAAGCTCCTGCGCGGCCAGCTCGGTGCAAAATACTCCCGACAATTCTTCTAAAGTCATCGGCTTGAGCGTTTCGGGATTCAGCAGCGGAGCGGGCTTGTTTTTCATATCCGCTCTTACATTATACCACTGCTTCGGTATCTCGCTTTCAGAGAGGTAGATTTTGTACGGGATATTTTCCATGGTTTTCTCCTTTCCGAGCGCTTTTTCCGATATCCATCCAATACAATCCAAAGCGCTTTTTTTCATATATTTTACATTATTATAACACCTTTTATCTTATTTGTCAATAATTTTTTAAGCAAATATTCCTGAAAATATGGTTTCCTTCTAATATTTCAAAAAATACCTTTTTATTCTCAGTTGCAACAAAATTTAATAACTCGTAAATAAATTTATATAAAACTCTTGACAAATTATTAAAACCGTGCTATAATTAAACCAACGTAAAGGAAAAGCAAAAAAAACAGTGGCGGAAAGGTGGAGGAAAAAATGAGCAAAAGCGTTTACAGTCTTGTTCTCACCGACGGGGTGGTGGAAGCGGTGGACAGACTGGCTTATACTATGGGCATAAGCCGTTCGGGGCTTATCGACCGGATTTTGGCGGAGCGGGTGAGCTTCACTACCACCGAAATGAGAATAAACGATATTTTCGACAGCCTTAACAGGTATTTTTCTTCCGCCCGGGAAAATTTTATAGTGGAGGCGGGGGATCAGTCCATGCTGATACGCTCCTCTCTTAAATATAAGTATAATCCCACCATACGCTACGGTTTGAGGATTTTTCGCGACAGCGAAAAGACCGTGGGTGAAATAAGGGTGAATTTCCGAACCCAGTCGGCGGAGCTTAAAGGAAAAATGGAAGAATTTCTGCATTTCTGGGCAATGCTTGAAAAGGAGTACACGGCAAAGTATATAAAAGGAGAAATACGCTATATTATTTCGGAGGGAAAGCTTACAAGAGAGTTTACCTTCCCCGAGGAATACAACAATAAAACCACGGAGGAAACGGGAGAAGCCATCGCCGAATATATAAGAATGTTTGACGATGTTCTGAAATGCTATTTTGCCTGCGGCAGTGAACGGGAGGCGAGAACAAAAGCAGCGGAAAAGTTCGTGGGTTATCTTGAAAACGGGATAGCCATTATATAAAGGTATGATAAAAAGAAAGCAAGAAATAAAGAAAGGAAGAACGGCTATGAATACCCAGAAACTGACAAAAAAATCAATGGAAACGGTTGAATCCGCTCAGAGCATAGCGGTAAAAAACAACAATCAGCAAATAGATCAGTGTCACATTCTCTTGGCCTTGTTGGAGCAGGAGGACGGCCTTATCCCCCAGCTTTTACAGTCCATTGACGTGGATTTAAAGACCTTCACAAATTCCGCCGAAAAAATAGTGGACGGCGTTCCTAAGGTGACGGGAAGCGGCGCAAGAGAAATGAACAGCGTTTACATCACCTCCGCTCTGGACAGAGCCTTTACCGCCGCCGAGGAAGAAGCCGCCCGAATGAACGACGAATTCATAAGCGTGGAACACCTTTTTCTCGGTCTTGCGGACAAGGCGGAGGGAAAGGTAAAGGAGCTTTTTTCCCTGCATAAGGTGACAAAAAATGCCTTTCTGGAGGCGCTGCGGAAGGTGAGAGGAAATACGAGAGTCACCTCCGACAGCCCCGAGGACACCTACGACGTGCTGAAAAAATACGGACAGGATCTTGTGGAGCTGGCACGCAAAAACAAGCTGGATCCCGTTATAGGCCGCGACGGTGAAATAAGAAACGTTATCAGAATATTAAGCCGAAAGACGAAAAACAATCCCGTCCTCATCGGCGAGCCGGGAGTGGGAAAAACCGCCATCGCCGAGGGACTTGCCCTACGTATAGTGAGGGGGGACGTTCCCGTGGGGTTAAAGGACAGACAGCTGTTCAGTCTCGATATGGGCGCGCTTGTGGCGGGAGCAAAATACAGAGGCGAGTTTGAGGAACGCCTTAAAGCGGTATTGCAGGAGGTGAAGAAAAGCGACGGCAGGATTATTCTTTTTATAGACGAGCTGCATCTTATAGTAGGAGCGGGCAAGACCGACGGAGCGATGGACGCGGGAAACATTTTAAAGCCCATGCTTGCCAGAGGGGAGCTTCACTGTATCGGCGCGACCACTCTTGACGAGTACCGCAAATATATAGAAAAGGATCCCGCTCTGGAAAGGCGCTTTCAGCCCGTACAGGTTGACGAGCCCACCGTGGAGGACACCGTTTCCATATTAAGGGGACTTAAGGAGCGCTACGAAGTATTTCACGGCGTAAAAATACATGATCAGGCGCTTATAGCGGCGGCGGTGCTTTCCAACCGCTATATAAGCGACCGTTTCCTCCCCGATAAGGCCATAGACTTGGTGGACGAAGCCTGCGCCCTGATAAAAACCGAGATGGAATCCATGCCCGCCGAGCTTGACGAGCTTTCGAGAAAGATAATGCAGTACGAAATAGAAGAGGCCGCTCTAAAAAAAGAAAACGACAAGCTTTCAATGGAGCATTTGGAGGATATACAAAAAGAACTGGCACAGATGAGGGAACGTCTGGCGGAAATGAAAGCCAAGTGGGAAAACGAGAAAAGCGGCATAAATAAGGTACAGTCCCTGCGCAAGGAGATAGAGCGCCTGGGCGGCGAAATCGAAGCGGCAAAGCGGGAATATAACCTTAATAAAGCCGCCGAGCTTCAATACGGAAAATTGCCCCAACTTCAAGCGGAGCTTGAAAAAGAAGAAAAATTAGCTGAGGAGCAGAAAAGCAGCAGTTCGCTTTTGCGCGACAAGGTAACCGAAGAGGAAATAGCCCGAATAATCGCCCGCTGGACGGGTATTCCCGTCGCCAAGCTTATGGAGGGGGAACGCTCAAAGCTTTTGGGTATGGAGGATATCCTCCACAAACGCGTTATCGGTCAGAACGAAGCCGTGGAAAAGGTGAGCGAAGCCATACTTCGCTCAAGAGCCGGAATACAGGATCCCAACCGTCCGATAGGCTCCTTCCTCTTCTTAGGCCCCACCGGTGTGGGGAAGACAGAGCTTGCCAAGGCCTTGGCACAGGCGCTTTTCGACGACGAGCGCAATATGGTGCGCATCGATATGACCGAATATATGGAAAAATACAGCGTAAGCCGCCTTATCGGCGCACCTCCGGGATATGTGGGCTACGACGAGGGGGGACAGCTCACCGAGGCGGTAAGGCGCAAGCCCTACTCGGTAGTGCTCTTTGACGAAATAGAAAAGGCTCACCCCGACGTGTTCAACATACTGCTTCAGGTTCTCGACGACGGCCGTATTACCGACAGCCAGGGCAGGACGGTTGATTTCAAAAACACGATAATAATACTCACCAGCAATCTGGGGTCAAGCTATATTTTAGAGGGAATAACCGAGAACAACGAAATTTCCGAGGAAGCGAAGGAACAGGTGGAAAAGCTCCTGAAATCTCACTTCCGCCCCGAATTTCTCAACAGACTTGACGAAATCGTCTTTTATAAGCCTCTCGCCAAGTCCGAGATAGGCGGAATTGTGGATCTTATGATAAAGGATCTGTCAAGACGGCTGGAGGATAAGCAAATCAAGGTGGAGATCACCGACGGCGCGAAAACCTATATTATAGACAGCGGCTACGATCCCGTTTACGGCGCGAGACCCCTTAAAAGGTTTATTCAGAGCAAGGTGGAAACCCTGATCGCCAAGGCAATAGTGGGAGACGCCCTGAGAGAGGGCGATACAGTGGTGATAGACAGCGGAAGCGACGGGCTTGCGCTTGAGGTCAAAGGATAATCGACAATATTTAAAAAGGCTGTGATTTTTTCTCGGCCTTTTTCGTTTTTTTTGGAGCATTAATACTAAGGAACCGCTGATTAAATCGGTGTGTGTATATTGCGCGGCAGATTTTTCGTCAGATTGTACAAATTCGACGCAGGCGGGCTAGCGCCCGTCAAGGAGAAGTTGTGCAATCTGACGGAAA
>CATLBH010000058.1 GCA_949878745.1 uncultured Ruminiclostridium sp.
CTTGGGAATCCGAGCGTAATTCCAACCACGACATCGTTAATTGGCATTTTTCCAATAATAACTCCAGATTTAAACTTGTTTCACTTTATCCGATCATATTGTAATTTTCAATGGGACAGTACACTAGGATTACATTGCACCCGATTTAAAATAAAAAATTCAAAGCCTCCCATCGTCGGACGGGAGGCTTTATTTATATACAGCAGGTAAGTCCCAATCACTTGGGTGGCTGTGGCTCTTCATGAATGTTTCCATTACCCTCCGCCCTCACCTACGGGATTCCCTGCTCTATAACAGTATATGCGGAGGGGTAGTACCGTGACATAAATTCCGCTTATATTATCTGTGACCATGGCTGTCGCCGCCCAAACCGTGATGACCGTGAAGGGCGTCGGAGGGCGCTTTGTCCGGATTTTCCGCCAAAAGCCCGTCGATAAGCTCACGTATTTCCTTTACGGTCATATTTTGTATCATTTCGGAAGTGATATCGGGATCGAGGGCGTGCGCTTCCAAAAACAGCTTGTATTTTCCGCAGGAAAGCCCTGCGTTGTGAGCCGCTTTTGTTTCGTCGGAGGAAGAATAGTAACAGTGGGTATTCTGATGTTCGGCTGTGCATTCTTCCAGGTGGGAAAGGATTTTAGCCGACTGCGCTTCGTCGGAGCCGGCCACGGTAATGGTCATAATCTCATTGTCGGAAAGGAGGGAGGTTATTTTCTCGTTTTCCAGTATCAGATTTACCGCGTCGGAGTAATTTTTGAATTTAACGTCAAGGGTTCGTGTAAGCTCCATACCGTCGCCGTTAAGTCCGTTCACCGATATTACGCGGTCAAAGCGGTTTATACTCAGAACAAGGGAAGGATTTACATCTATGCAGATTTCCGACGTGGGGGTGAAATAAAGCCCGCTTCCTCCGATTATCAGTAAAAGCGCACAGGCGCAGCAGGCGGCGCAGATATAAATTTTTCTCCTCGCCGTTTTCACCTTGGTATATCCTCGGGTCTTTTTCGATATAAACTCTTTGGTGCTTTCCTTTAAGGAGTCTTCCGTTTTTACCCTGTCAAAGATTTCCTTGATTTCATAATTCATATTCATCATTCATCACCTCCCAGCCTTTTCCGAAGCATTTGTTTGGAGCGGGTCAGAAGAGTGTAGACCGTATTCACGTTTTTGCCCAAAATACGGCCTATCTCCGCGGCGGTATAATCCTCATAAAAGTGAAGATACACCACGTCCCTGTATTTCTGCGGGAGAGACATCACCGCTTCAAAAACCTCCCTGTGGTCGGGCGGAAGCTCGGCGGGCCGTTCCGCGATCTCGTCAAGGGAAACGGCGCGGCTTCGAAAAAAGCTTTTAAGCAAATCCTTACAGGCGTTGATGGTGACCCTTATAAACCACGCCTTTTCGTGTTCGTCGCTTTCGAAATTAACCGAACTAAGGACATATTTCAAAAAAACATTTTGAAATATGTCCTCGGTGTCGGCATGATTTTTCAGACGTATCATACAAAGCCTGCGAACGGTATCGGAATACCGCTCGATGGCTCTGTTAACCTCTTGTTCGCTTCGCATAACCGCATTCCTTTTACTGCTTGGTTATCGGATCAGTGACAGCCGTGTCTGCCGTTCCCGCTGTGATGTCCGTGATTACGGCCGCCGTAGCTTGAGCCGCTTACGCCGCAATGGCCGTGTTTCGCGCCCAAACCGCAGTTATCGCATATTCCGTCGCCGTTGTGATCGGCGTATTGTCCGGTACGGCAGTGACCGAGGCTTCCGTTTACGCCGCAGCTGTCGCAAATACCGTCGCCGTTTAAGTCATTGTAAAATCCTAAGTGGCAATATGTGTGACTTCCGCTTACGCCGCAGTTGTCGCATACGCCGTCCTTATCGGCGTCGATGTAACAGCCCACGCGGCAATAGCCGTGTTTTCCGCTTACGCCGCAGTTATCGCAGATCCCGTTTCTGTCGGAATCGGAATAATATACACTGTGGCAATAGCTGTGCTTCACACCCGAACCGCAATTATCGCAGAGACCGTCGCCGTTGGCGTCGGTGTAATATGCGAAGTGGCAGTAGCCGTGGGTGCCGCTTATGCCGCAGTTGTCGCAAATTCCGTCCTCGTTGGCGTCGCTGTAGTATACGCCGTGACAGTAGCCGTGTCTTCCGCTTACGCCGCAGTTATCGCAGATTCCGTCTCTGTTTCTGTCGCTGTAGTATACGCCGTGACAAAAGCCGTGCTTTCCGCTTACGCCGCAATTGTCGCATACGCCGTCTCCGTCGGAATCGATGTAATATCCCGCGTAGCAGTAGCCGTGGGTCGCCCCGACTCCGCAGTTATCGCAGATTCCGTCTTTGTTCGCGTCGGCGTAATAGCACGAATTCACCGAGTTCAGACAGATACCGTAACAGGAAGCGTCGCCCGAAACCGACGCGGTTTGCGCGACAACGGGCATGGCGCTCAGAGCGAGGGCGGAAGCCGTCGATAATATAAGGGAAAGTGCTTTTTTCATTTTAATTTTCCTCCTTCGGATTTTTTATTTTTTTGATCTTCATACGTAATACGATTCAAGTTTAAGAATCCATTCGTTTTTTTAAAAAATTTTCTGAAAAACTCGAAAATATCCGTATGTCAAAAGAAGGAATTTCTTTTTAAAGTAAAGCGTAGTTATAAAGAGATAAAGTTTCACTATAAAACAAATCCTTTTTCCCGCTGTCGTGGGTAATGAAGTAATTTCCGCTTACCCCCTGTCCCGTATAATCGAAAAGAGAAGACAATACCACGGCTGTGCCAAGGTCGCTGTCCGCCCGATTGCCAAAACAGCGGCCGCATTCATCGTGAAAGGTTTTCTTAAGCTCGGAAGCGGATTTATCCTTAAGGTATTTGCCGTCAATTCCAAGAGCAAGGCAAAAACGTTTGTAATTCAACATTTCATAATCCGTTCCGCAGTCCATATAAAATCGAGGGTCAATTTTTCCGTTCTCCGCATCGGAGCGGATACATACGGATAAGTCGGTGTAGTCCATCATATCTGTGTTTTTCCTTCCGTTAACAATAGGAACATGTCCTAAAAACATATCCCGATAAAATGATATCATATACGGATAAATAAATCAACCGTCATTTTACACTAAAAAATTATTTTATATTGTCATATCCCCCCCGCCGTTTCATCGATACCCTTAAAAAGCAGCCATATACCGCGGATAAACGGCACCGCCGCCGAGAATAAAATACTTTGCATGAGTATTGGCACATCAAGGGATACCGCGTCGAAAACAGACGAAAGCTCGGATATATACACGACGCTCAGCGTCAGCAGCAAGCTTATCAGAACCGCGGCGATAAGTCTTGGATTTGAAAGGTAACGCGCGTTGAAAATTCCCCTTCCCTCGGTTTTGCACTCAAATACAAAAATAAGCTGGGAAAGGCTCAGAGTTAACATAGCCGCCGTTCTTGCCGCTTCAAGGCCGAATCCTCCGTAAACCGACCGAAAGCTCATAACCGATACAAAGCCTATCGCCAGACCTCTTATAAGTATTCCCCACAGCATCCCTCCCGCAAAAATACTTTCGTCGCTTTTTCTCGGCGGCAGCTCCATAATGTTTTTGTCACAGGGCTCCATTCCCAGGGCAATGGCGGGAAGTCCGTCGGTTACAAGATTTATAAGCAGAAGCTGAATGGGCAGAAGGACAACGGGAAGATCCAGAAGCATCGCAAACAGCATTGTGAACACTTCGCCGATGTTGCAGGACAGCATATACCTTATAAACTTGCGGATATTGGAATAAACCGTTCGCCCCTGTTCCACGGCGTTTACGAGTGTGGCAAAATTATCGTCAAGCAGCACGAGCTTCGCCGCCTCTTTGGTAACGTCGGTGCCAGTTTTGCCCATGGCTACGCCTATTGCCGCTTCCTTTACCGCCGGAGCGTCGTTCACGCCGTCGCCCGTCATCGCCACTATATTCCCCTGTTTTTTCAGCATTCGGACTATTCTGAGCTTATCTGCGGGGCTTACTCTCGCAAATACCGCCGCGCTTACGAGTTTTTCGGAAAGCTCCGTGTCGCTCATTAAAGCCAATTCCGCTCCGGTATACGCCTTCTGCCCCTTTTTCATAATTCCCGCCCGTGAGGCTATTTCGGAGGCGGTATTTATGTGGTCGCCCGTCAGCATTATTATCCTTATTCCCGCTTTTTCGCACTTTTTCACGGCTCCCCTGATCTCGGGTCTTAAAGGATCCTCCATTCCCTGAAGCCCTATAAATATGTATCGGTCGTTTTGGAGGGTTTTATAAGCGAACGCCAGCGCTCTTAAGCCTCTTTTCGTCATATTTTCCACCGCTTCGGCGATTTTTCGCTTTACGGAGGCGTTGATCGTTTCTATTCCCTTTGAGCCGAGATATTGGGAGCACTTTTCCAGTACCGTATCCGAAGCTCCTTTTAAAAAGCTGACCGTTTCTCCCGCCGAGGATTTGACTGTTACCTCCATAAATCTTGTACCGCTGTCAAAGGGAATTTCGGATATTCTTCTGTAACCCGATACGTTTACTCCCGCGTTTTCGGCGGAAGCTATCAGCGCAGATTCCGTGGGGTCGCCGTTTTTCCCGTCGGAGTTGTTGCACACCGCGCCGCAGGTGAAGAGCATTTTTGAAGTATGGTCGGCGGCTTTTACCTCTCTTCCGCCGCTTAAGGTGAATATTTCGGTCACGGTCATTTTGTTGGCGGTAAGGGTACCGGTTTTATCGGTACAAATAACGTTGGCGCAGCCCAAGGTTTCCACCGAATGGAGCTTGTTTACCAGCGCCTTTTGTTTATATATGCGCCTTACCGCCAGCGCCAGGGCAATGGTTACGGTGGCGGGAAGTCCTTCGGGTATTGCGGCCACGGCCAAGGTAATACCCACAAAAAGCATATCGAAAATCTCGTTGCCCCTGAAAATCCCTATAACGCTCACCAAAACGCAGATAATCACACAGGCTATTCCTATGATTTTTCCCAATTCACCCAAACGCTTTTGAAGCGGGGTTTTTTCCTCTTCTATCTCGCTGAGCATATTTGAAACCATACCCATCTGGGTGGATTTTCCCGTGGCGAAAACCTCGGCGGTACAGTGACCTTTTGTCACCACCGTTCCCATATAGACCGCTCCCTTTTGGTTCAGGCCGGCCTTGTCTATTGCGCCGACGCTTTTGTCGGCGGGAACGCTTTCCCCGGTTAAAGCGGATTCATCGCATTGCAGCGCCATACATTCCATAATCTCACAGTCGGCGGGCACCCTGTCCCCCGCTTCGAGAAAAACAAGGTCCCCTCTGACCACCTTTTCCGAAGGAATGACAGTCAGTGCCCCCTCTCTTTTAACCTTAGCGGTGGGAGCGGCTATGGCTTTTATGGTCTCAAGGGTTTTTTCGGTGCGGTATTCCTGAGCGAAACCGAGAGAAGCGTTTAACACCACTATCACCAGTATTGTCAGCGCGTCGTAAAATTCCCCCATAACCACCGACACTAAAGTCGCCGTCATCAGAATCAATACCATAACGTCCTTAAACTGTCCGGCGAACATTTTTAGGGCTTTTCTCTTTTTCTTATGCTCAAGGGTATTGGGACCGTCCTCCGCAAGGCGCTTTTCCGCCTCCGCGCGGGTAAGCCCTTTAAGCTCGGACGACGGCGTTTTTTTCGCCGAAGCGTCGGGAACGTTTGTCCGCTCCGGCTCCGAAAGTTTTTTGAATCTTTCTTCGCCCGTTTTCGCTTTAATACGGCGAACCGCGCTGTTCTCCGAAGGAAGAGCTTCCGCAAAAGCCTTGTTTGGATCCGAAGCGCCTTTTTTTATCCCAAGCAATCCTGATGTTTTTATCACTTTTCTTTAGCCTCCTTGTCCTTTTTTACAATAAATATGTGGAGAGGGGAAAAAATAGACTTGTACTTTTGCAAACGGACAATCTGGGGTTGTAATGATAAGGAATTTGTCTGCATACAATAAAATATCCGTAAAGGAAAAAATTAAGCAAAGGGGCGAAACAATGTCACCAAAAGGGAATACTTCAACAGTTCAAGACTTCGGAACAAAACAGGAAAGATGCGTAAGCCTCGGAAAATACATAGTGGAAAATGAAGCCACCGTCAGAAGCGCGGCAAAAGTATTCGGAATCAGCAAAAGCACGGTTCATCAAGATATAACCGCAAGACTCGAAAAGGTAAACCCGGTACTGCAAAAACAGGTCAAAGAGGTTTTGGAAAAAAACAAACAGGAAAGACATATCAGGGGCGGCCTGGCCACCAGAAAGAAGTACAGCGAGCTAAGGGAAGCGGAATGAAAAAGGATTGATCAAGCTTCGAAATTCATATGTTTATTTTTTGCCAAACACAGTCCGAATCACACCGAGACAGGTGAGATTCGGACTAAATTTTTTAGGCAATTGTACGGTTCCCTCTTAAAAACTTTTTACAAATACAAATCTTTTCCTATCAAAAAAGTTGTATAATTTTAATAAATTCAACAGCACGCTATTGACAGCAAGCTGTCGAATATGATAAAATAAAAAAAGTAAAAGAAAGGAAAAGGAAAAGGAAAAGGAAAACCAATGGAAACGGAAAATTTTCATATTTTTGAACTGTTTAAAAGAATTAACGACAAAATAGAAAAAACATCAAATTCAAATTTAAAGGCCAACGATATCACTTTGTCACAGTTAAAAATGCTTTTTACCATTCTGCACAGCGAGTATTCCCCAGAAAAGGGCACTATGCCTCTGAAGGAGCTGGAACGGCGTTTCGGCGTGGCACAGTCCACCGCGGCGGGGATAATACAGCGACTGGAGAAAAAAGGACTGGTGGAAAGCGTCGCCGACGTGGAGGATAAAAGGATCAAAATTTTAAGAACCACCCGAAAGGGAAAAAGTATCTGCGAAAGCGCAGCGAAAAGCATGGGCGAAATGAGCGAACGCTCCTTAAGTGAATTCACCGTCGACGAAAAGGCCGAGCTTGAACGGCTGCTGCGAAAATTGCTGAAAAGCATCGAATAATAAATAAGAAGAAAGGATTGATCGAAGAATGTTAAAAACCTTAGGAAAATTTATCGGCAAGTACAAAAGGGTGTCTGTTCTGACCCCCGTATTTACCGCGCTGGAAGTATTTATGGAAATACTTATTCCCTATGTTACCGCCTTCATTATAGACAAGGGGATAGAGGCGGGGAATATGAACAACGTGCTGATTTACGGCGGTATAATGATAGGGCTCGCTTTCCTGAGTCTGTTGTTCGGCATACAGGCGGGACGGTACGGATCCGCGGCTTCCACAGGCTTCGCGGCTAATTTAAGAGAAGGAATGTATGAAAAAATACAGAAGTTTTCCTTCTCCAATATTGATAAATTCAGCACTGCGGGTCTCGTTACCCGTATGACCACCGACGTAACCAACCTTCAGAACGCGTACCAGATGATCTTGAGAATAGCGGTGCGCGCCCCGTTGATGTTGATTTGCAGCGTTATAATGAGCTTCACCATTAACTTTCACCTCAGCCTTGTTTTTTTGGGTGTGCTGATTTTTTTGGGGGCAGTGCTTATGCTGGTGATGAAAAAAGTGATGCCTGTTTTCACCGAGGTTTTTGCGAAATATGACGCCCTTAACGCCGAGGTACAGGAAAACGTTTCGGGAATACGGGTGGTAAAGGCTTTTGTAAGAGAAGAGCACGAAAAGAAGAAATTTTCCGCTGCCGCGGAAAAGCTTTGCGGTCTTTTTATAAAGGCAGAGTCCATACTTGCGCTTAACGGGCCGGTAATGATGCTTTCGGTTTACGGCTGCGTTATCGCTTTGTCCTGGCTGGGTGCGCACTATATAGTTGACGGCGCAATGACTACCGGAAATCTGACCTCCCTTTTCAGCTATGTTATGAGTATGCTGATGTCGCTTATGATGCTTTCCATGATATTCGTTATGATAACCATGAGCCTTGCCAGCGCGAGACGAATCAGCGAGGTACTTAATGAGGAACCCGATCTCACCGACCCCGCAAATCCGGATTCGGATATAAGAAACGGGAGCATCGAGTTTAGAAACGTTTGCTTCTCCTATAAAAACGGAAGCGAAAAAGGAAGCGCACAGGGAAGCGGAGAGGATACTCTTCACAATATTTCACTGAAAATAAACTCCGGCGAGACCGTTGGCATAATAGGCGGAACAGGCTGTGGAAAATCCAGCTTTGTAAGCCTTATAAGCCGATTGTACGACGTTACCGAGGGTCAGGTATTGGTTGGTGGAAAGGACGTTCGGGAATACGAAATGGAGGCGCTGAGAAATCAGGTGTCGGTGGTGCTGCAAAAAAACGTGCTGTTTTCGGGAACGATTCTCGACAATCTCCGCTGGGGCAACGAGAACGCTTCGGAGAAGGAGTGCGAGGAGGCCTGTAAACAGGCGTGCGCCGACGAATTTATAGAGCGTATGCCGGATAAGTATAACACATGGATAGAACAGGGGGGGAGCAATGTGTCCGGCGGTCAGAAACAGCGCTTATGCATAGCCCGCGCCCTGCTAAAAAAGCCGAAAATACTTATTCTGGACGATTCCACCAGCGCGGTGGACACCGCCACCGACGGCAAAATAAGAAAAGCTTTCGCCGAGCATATTCCCGACACAACGAAGCTGATTATATCCCAGCGGATTTCGGGAATACAGAGCGCCGACAGAATCTTAGTGCTTGACGAAGGGCAAATAAGCGGATTCGACACCCACGAAAATCTTCTCAAGACAAACAAAATCTATAAGGAAATTTACGACGCACAAACACAAAGCGGCGGCGATTTCGATAAGCCCGCTTAAAATACGTTTGTAATATATTTTTAGCCGAATAAGTATAGTTTGAAATATTTATGAAGAAAGGACTGACAGTAATGCCACCACAAAGAAGAGGCGGAGCGAAAAGCAAAAATCCCTTAAAGACCTTGAAAAGAATTTTTTCGTACGTGCTTAAAAACTATAAATTTTCCTGTCTTATTGTAGTAATGGGAATAATCGTTTCGTCGGCCGCTACCCTTGTTTCAACGCTTTTCACGAAATCCCTTATAGACGATTACATAAAACCGCTTACCGAAGCGGCAATACCCGATTTTTCCCCGTTGGCGCAGGCACTGGTTAAACTGGCGGCGGCGCTTGTGGTGGGGATAATAGCCTCCTACGGTTACAGCAGAATAATGGTCAACGTTTCCCAGGGTACTCTTAAAAGGCTTCGCACGGAGCTTTTTGAGAATATGGAGTCTCTGCCCGTAAAATACTTTGACACTCACGCTCACGGTGATATTATGTCCGTGTACACCAACGACATCGACACTCTCCGCCAGGTGATAAGCCAAAGCTTCCCTCAGCTGATAAATTCCGTCATAACCTTTGTATCAACCTTTGTGAGCATGATAGTGCTCAGCGTTCCTCTTACGCTGATGGCGGTGGTAATGGCGGTAGTCATGGTTCTGGTAACGTTTAAATTCAGCGGCCTTTCGGCGAAATATTTTGTTAAGCAGCAAAAGGATTTAGGCAAGCTAAACGGCTACATCGAGGAAATGACCGAAGGCCAGAAGGTGGTCAAGGTGTTCTGTCATGAGGAAAAGGCAGTGGAGCAATTCAGGGAGCTGAACAATCAGCTTCGTGAAA
Source organism: uncultured Ruminiclostridium sp. (assembly GCA_949878745.1). GTDB lineage: Bacteria > Bacillota > Clostridia > Oscillospirales > Ruminococcaceae > Ruminiclostridium_E. Next base: position 9,634 of record CATLBH010000058.1, read on the forward strand.
GCGCGGACAAGGCCAACAGCATAGCCAACATAATAATGCCCGTCAACGGAAATATAGGCAATATAAGCTATGTGCTGTGCGCGATATTCGGAGCGGTATTGGCGTTAAACGGAAATTGGGGGCTTACCGTGGGCACTTTGGTTACCTTCCTTACGCTGAACAGAAACTTTTCCCAGCCGATCACGCAGATAAGCCAGCAGGTAAGCAGCGTGGTAATGGCCACGGCAGGCGCGCAGCGAGTATTTGATATGTCCGACGAAAAGCCCGAAGCCGACGAAGGCTATGTGGAGCTTGTTACCGCAAAAGAAAACTCCGACGGAACCCTCACCGAAACGAATGAAAATATGGGCATATGGGCATGGAGACACCGTCACACGGCGGACGGAACTGTAACATATACCAAGCTTAACGGCGAGGTGGTTTTCGATAAGGTGGATTTCGGATACAGTGAAGACAAAACCGTGCTTCACGATATAGAAATGATCGCTCACCCCGGGCAGAAGATCGCCTTGGTAGGAAGCACGGGAGCGGGAAAAACAACCATCACAAACCTTATTAACCGTTTTTACGGCATACAGGACGGTAAAATACGCTACGACGGAATAAATATCAACAAAATCAAAAAGGACGATCTTAGACACAGCTTGGGCATGGTGCTCCAGGACACACATCTGTTTACGGGCACCGTTATGGATAATATACGGTACGGAAAGCTGGACGCCTGTGACGAGGAATGTATAGCCGCCGCAAAGCTGGCCAACGCGGACGGTTTTATAAGACGTCTTCCGGAAGGCTATCAGACGATTTTAACCGGCGACGGCGCGAATCTCAGCCAGGGTCAAAGACAGCTTCTCGCCATAGCCCGCGCCGCAGTAGCCGACCCGCCCGTGCTTATTCTTGACGAGGCCACGTCTTCCATAGACACCCGCACCGAATCTCTTGTACAAAAGGGAATGGACGCGCTTATGACCGGGCGCACCTCCTTCGTAATAGCCCACCGCCTTTCTACCGTCCGCAACGCCGACTGTATAATGGTAATGGAACAGGGCCGCATAATCGAAAGAGGAACCCACGAGCACCTGATAGAGCAGAAAGGGAAATATTATCAGCTTTACACGGGAAATGAAATCGGAATGTGAATTTCGGCGTAATAGGTGTTTGATTTTGCGGTTATGTTAAAAAATTAGGAAATAGTGATAATTCATATTATGAGAAGCTCAACGAAAAGCCTTTTGAAATCCCCTGTTCATGGGAATTTGTAAGATTAAGGCAAATAGGAGCGATAGTGGGGGGCGGAACTCCCAAAACCTCGGTTTCGGA
>CATLBH010000059.1 GCA_949878745.1 uncultured Ruminiclostridium sp.
CGATAAGGAACAGACGCGATAGCGGCGGTGACGCAGCCAACCTCTTTGGGACATTTTGTCCCAAAGAGCCGGGTTTGGGGAGGCTCCCCAACAAGCATTTTTGCGGGCCTGCGGCCCAGCAAAAATTTCGGAGTGTGGCCACACCCGAATTGCTTGCCGTTTGTGCGCTCCCCTATACATGGCGCGAAAAACGGAGGCCGCGCTTTTCCTTACGCTCCCTCCGTCTCTCTGGCTTTTCTGATACCCTCTGCGGCTCCCTCTATGATGATAAGCTCCTTTTCGTCCATGCCGTTCAGCATCCGGTCAATGTGTTTCCGGCGCTCACTCTCGCCGCCCAGCTTGTCCGGGTAGAAAAATTCGTCTACGGAAATATCAAAAAGGGTGACGAGCTTGTAAAAGGCGTTGAGGCTGGTGTGCTGGCCCCGGTTCTCAATATACATGATGGAGCGCGGGGTGAGATCTACAAGCTGGGCCAGGTGCTCCTGCGTCCAGCCTTTGGCTTTTCGTCTGCGCTTGATTTCTTGGCCCAGGGCATGACAGTCCAGGCGTTTTTCGTATTGGTACATTCTCACATCACCCCTATATTATTTTACATTTCGGGGTGGAATATGAGAACGAAACATAATTTTATTTTTAAGTAGTTTTTTATTTCATGTTCTTTTCTTGCTTGCGGGCTTGACAAAAGTACAACGCTATGTTATATTTTTAATGTCAACATCGCGTCATACATTAAGGAGGAAAGAAACATGGTGCAACAACTATCAGATGCTGAACTTGAAATTATGAAAATCGTGTGGGGGAACCCGGAGGAGGTGACATTGTTCCCCTATATCATGGATGGACTGGCGGCCAAAGGAAAACCGTGCCAAAAGAATACATTGATTGTCCTTTTGTCGCAGCTGATTAACAAGGGTTTTCTAAGTGCTAAAAAAATTGGACGGCGCAACGAATACACAACACTGGTTTCAGAAACGGAATATCAGACGGCACAATGGTGATTGGGGCGAGATATACAAACCAAAGGATTTCACGGAGAACGGAAATATCGCTACATTTACGAATGGCACAGGAGCTATTGCAATCCAAGTAACCCGAAAAGGTTCCGGCGTGATGGGGATTTATACCTCAGATGCTTTTGACACATCGAATTTCCCGGACGAATGGGGTGAATTGTGGAAGGACGAATGGCAGGGGAAACCTTGGGAAGATGATTGGTGGCAAAATACTTGGCAGGAAGATGATGAGAACTGAAACTAAAGGTATCTAACTATAAAAAAGAGATAATGTATAGGCAGACTGAGTTAAATAAACTGCCGCTCAACGGTAAATAAAAAAACCGTTGTTTCGGCGGCTGAATATCCGCGCGCCAAAACAAAATACCCAGTAGCCTAACGGCGGTTTTGAAATAGCAAATTTCAAGCCGCCGTTTTCTTTTTGAAAAATAGAAAATCGGAGGGTGTATTAAAGTCGCCCATTTTTAAGGACACGGCGGTATCCGGGAGGTATCGTTGTGTCCTTTTTTATCTGCACTCAACTTAATTCGTTAAAAAAAGTTTAGCCCCTCCACCGGGTTACTCCGGCCAACAACACGAAATTTGCAAGTACATAAAGAACTACGTCATTTCATGCGCCCGCACAGTACAACGCTGTGCGGGCGTTGTCGTTTCTTGTCGGCTCCACTTCGGGACAAACAGTCCCAAAGTGCGGGGCGGCTCCCCCCGGGTGTCGCTCCCCGCCGCCCTCCATATCGTTTCCCGGCAACCCAACCACAAAAAACGATATGGAGGTACATACCATGACTATTATCAATTTGCGTGACTTTTACTACTGGTACACCCAGGACGAATATATTGAGGTTACTGACGATGTGGCCGAGGCGCTCCGGGCCAGCGTCCGCTCCGAGGCGGCCTATACCGAGCGTGTCCGCTACAACAAGGCGTACTATTCCTTGGATGCGGATGACGGCATCGAGTATTCCGCCTGCCTGCACGAGCTCACCCCGGACGAGGTTCTGGAGCTCAAGGAGCGGTTCTGCCGTCTGTGGAACGCGCTGAACAGCCTGCCGGAAACCCAGGGCCGCCGGGTGGACGCTCACTTTATCCTCGGCATGACCTACCGGGAGATTGCCCAGGCCGAGGGCGTGGACAAAAGCTCTGTCCGTGAGTCTGTTCTGAGCGGCTTGAAAAGCATGAAAAAATATTTGCAAAAAAATCCTTGATTGCCCCCTCCATTTGCTCCGCTTTTCTGGTGGTATATGAGAGGAAGATTTTTCTTCTCCACAACTGAATAGCGGGCGGCCCCGGGTGAACGCGGGGAGCCGGGCGGCGGGTGCGCTGTGACTTCTCCCACGGGAGGACGAGCGACCAACACCACCGCCGCGAGTGGGGAGCCTGCCAGCCCTACGGCCACAATCCGCGAGGGACAAGCTGGCCGCTTGCCACTTGGGGCCGCCGCACAAAACAAGGGAACGCCGGGCCGCTACTCGCTGTCTTTTGACGGGCCAAACATACGGGCCCGGCGCTCTCTATTTTTACATTAGGAGGCGGACTTATGGAATACGACCCCACTCTGGCGGCTCTGCTGGCCCAGCCGTGGAACAACAATGTATGCCGGGGCTACACCATCTACGCGATGGAAAACTGCGGCTTTTCCCCCGAGGACATCCGGCGCGTGGTGGCCGAGCTCTATGAGGTTTTCGACTGCCGGGGGCTGGAAGAGGCCGAGGCGCACTTTCTGGACAGCCCCTATTAAGTTCGAGACAAATTGTCCCAAGGTGAGGACAGGCCAAAGGGCGGCACTTTTCGGAGTGCTGCCTTTTCGCGTTTCCCCACCAACCAAAAACGCAAAAGGAGGTTTTGCCGTGAAACTGACCGCACAAGAGCTGGAACAAATGAAAAGCGTGGACATCGGCGCGGTGAGCGCGGATGCGCTGGCTGACGTGAGCGGTATGGCCTTTGACCGCACCCTCCCCCGGGAGGAGCGGCTGGCCCGGTTCGTGAAACGGGCCGTCAATCCCTACTGCTTTAGCGTGGGCGGCGTGGGCGTGAAAATCGAGTTTGCCGAGGGCGGCCCCTCCCTCCAGGAGACACTGGCGGCCTTTCTTATCCGGCAAAAGAGCGGGCTGTGACTGCTGTTGCGGCCCGTTCCTACTTCGAGACAAAATGTCCCGAGGCATCGGCATCCTTGCTGATACCCCGAAACAGAGTTATAATATAAGTGTAATGTGATAGGGAAGGAGGAACAATGGCACGAGCTAAAAACAGAGGAAATCAGCAGACTTTTACCCCTACATATACAATCCGGCGCTGGCGTTTGGGCGAGTACATCCGCCTTTCCAAAGAGGATTTGAAAAAGGGCAAGGACGACAGCAACAGCGTGAAAAACCAGCGTGACCTGCTGGGGGACTTCTACCAGCGGCACATGGACGAATTTGAAAGCGCGGTTGAATATGTGGACGATGGGCACACCGGGACGGATGCCAACCGCGAAAACTTCCAGCGGCTCTTGGCCGATGTGATGAGCGGGAAAATCAACTGCGTGATTGTGAAAGACCTTTCCCGGTTCGCCCGGAATTACAGTGACGCGGGGAGTCTGATTGATAACTTGTTTGTGCAGATGGGCGTCCGCTTTATCTCCCTTGCGGAGAACGTGGACAGCTACCTAAACCCCGACAGCGTTTCAAACATTATCGTTCCGATAACTAACGTGATGAACGACAACTATTGCTACCAGACCTCAAAGAAAATCCGGCAGGTTTTCGATTACAAGCGGCGCAACGGCCAGTATATCGGCTCTTTCGCCCCCTACGGCTACATTAAAAACCCAAAGGACAAGCACCAGCTTATTGTGGATGCGGATGCGGCTGAAACCGTCAAGCGCGTGTATTCCATGCTCCTGCAAGGCTCGTCTAAAAGGGCCATCGCGCTGTACCTCAACGAACACGGCATACCCAGCCCCACGGCATACCGCCGCAAAAAGGGCCTGCCCGTTTCCTCGGCTGTGGCGGACGACCCCATGTGGAGCGCCCGCATGATACATGAAATCCTCACCAACCCCATTTATACCGGGGACTTGGTGCAGGGCCGCCGCCGGGTGAAAAGCTACAAGGTACACCAGCTTGAGGCTGTGCCGGAGGAGGAATGGGTACGGGTTCCCGATACCCACGAGGCGATTATCCCTCACGAAACCTTTGACAAGGTGCAGGCCCTGCTGGTACGCGATACCCGGACTTCCCCCAAAGGGCGCGAGGTTCATTTGTTCAGCGGCTTTCTGAAATGTGCGGATTGCGGGAAATCCATCACCCGCAGCCAGAGCGGGAAAAATATCTATTACGCCTGCTCCACTTACAAGAACCGCTCCCGGACGGCCTGCACCATGCACTCTATCAAACACAACCGTCTGGAGGCCGCCGTTCTGTTCGCTATCCAGTATCAAGTGAACACCGCCGTATCCTACTCGGAACTGATAGCCCGTATCAACTCGGCCCCGCTGAAAAAAAGTCAATCCCACCGCCTTAACGACCAGATTGCCGCAAAGGAAAAGGAATTGACGAAAATCACCCGCTACAAGCAGTCACTGTATCAAGATTGGAAAGACGGGGAAATCACCCAGCAGGAATACCGGGATATGAAAGCCGATTATGAACGGCAGGCCGCCGAGCTTGCGGATGTGCTGGCCCGGCTGAACACGGAACGGGCGGAGCTCTTAAATGGCGTTGACAAGGAACACCCCGCACTGGTAGCCTTTGCAAAGTATCAAAGCATTGAAACGCTCACCCGTGAAATCCTCACGGACTTGGTAGACCATATCAAGATTTACGAAAACGGCAATATCAGCGTTCATTTTAAGTTTGCGGACGAGTTCCGCCGGATTGCCGAGTACATTGAAATCAATACCACTGACACCGCCGAGGCGGGCTGACCCCCGCCAAAGCAAAAACCCTTTTGACAGTGCGTTTTCCTAATAGGAGCTAATCATATGGTGATTCCGGATATATTGGCATTGAAAAGCGTGAGGAGATAAAAAACAATGAGCATTTCAGCAAAATAGATTTTCGTATAAATCGGCGTCCGAAAAGCCTTCCCGGGGTTTCCGACAATGCGATAGATTGGGAAAGATATATTGAAAAACGCAAATCATCGGTGCGCTGCAAGGTTGAGCATGCATTTAAATATATAAAAGATACGTTTAACTTCCGCAAAGTTCGGTATCGTGGAATTGCGAAAAATTTAAACAAGTTGAACGTGTTGTTTACCTCTTTTAATCGCATTCTTCGCTTCCGCGACGTTTAACGCCAGATTTCTCGTTATCCTGCCCAAAAAACATTTCAGCCGCTGAGGCATTTGAGGTGGAATAACGTTCCAGGCCCTGAAATAGGTGTCGTTAACACATTCCGCCGTGTCCTCCCTGTCGTCCAGTATGCTATAGGCCAGGGCGGAAAGATAGCCGCCGTATTTATGGGAAGTTTCGGTTATCGCCGATTCCTTCCGTTCAAAATAAAGGTTTATTATATCCTTGTCTTCCATTTTTTTATATACATCCAAAACGGTTTCCGTTCCTTTCCGAAAAAATTGCCTTCCGTACTTACCTTCTGTATATATAGACAGAAAAAAACGGCTTTCGGTTTCGGATTAGCCGTAAATTTTTAAAAAAACCATTTTTCCACAGTTTTGTGCAGATTTGGATATTGTAATTTAAGCCGATCTGTTATACAATATAATAAATTCATATTTGAAAGGACGGCGCCTATGAAAAAAACTTTCATAAAATTCACGGCGGGTCTCTGCTCGGCGGTTATGCTAATCTCAAACATTTCCGCTACGGAAGCCGCCCTTGCAAACATTAAAACCGAAACGGAGAAAGGAACCGAATACATGGGAGAAATAGCGGAAACCTTTAAATTGGACATTCACAACAACCCCATTTCCTCAAAAATATTCTGCGCCGACCCTACGGCGGTAGAATACGAAGGAAGGCTTTATGTTTACGGAACCAGCGATCACCAGCAATATCTTGCCAAAGGTCCCGACATAGACAATACATACGAAAGAATCAAGTCCCTTGTGGTATTTTCCACCGACGATATGGTTAACTGGATCTATCACGGAGAAATAAACGTGGGCGAAATCGCTCCCTGGATTATGAACGCCTGGGCGCCTTCCATCGCCTCGCGAAAGGAAGAGGACGGTCTCACCCATTTTTACCTTTATTTTTCCAATAACGGCACGGGCGTAGGCGTAATTACCGCCACCGATCCCTTAGGCCCCTGGAGCGATCCCTTAGGCGCTCCCCTTATTACAACGGGAACTCCCGGTCTTACGGACTGCCCCAACCCCTTTGATCCCGGAGCGGTTGTGGACGAAGACGGCGTGGGCTGGCTTTCCTTCGGCGGTGGAAGGGCTAAGGACGGAACCGATTTTATGCCCGGCTCCACAAGAATAGTTCGTCTGGGCGACGATATGCTCTCCTTCGGAAGCGATTTCGCGAACATTCCCGCCCCCTATTTCTTTGAAGCCAGCGAGCTGAATTACATTAACGGCACTTTTGTATACACCTACTGCTCCGACTGGAACAAGCATTTTGTCAATTGGGACTATGATGTGGAAGCGCCTTCCGACTGCAGCATGGTGTATATGACCACCAAAACGCCTTTGGATCCTGAAAGCTGGAAAATGGGCGGCGAGTGTTTTGAAAATCCAGGTCTTTCCGGCTTTGATTACTCCAACAACCACACGCATATGCAGAAATTCAAGGACGAATGGTATATGATCTACCACACTCTTTTCCTTAAAAGATCCATGGGAATCAAAGGCGGTTACAGAAGCCTCTGCGTGGAAAAAATAAACGTTGACGAAAAAACGGTGACGATAGAAAAATCGAAAAGCAGCAAGTCGGGTATTAATGACGCAGAGCCCTTTATTCCCTACACCGTTTCCTCCGGTGCCGAAATATGCTCCGAAGCCGCCACCGTTTTTGATACCTCGGATATGGCCGAGCCGCTGGTGACCAGCGAATCCGCAGGTGCTTGGACCAGCGTTAAAAACGTAATGTTTACCGTGCCCGACAAAAACAATCCCGAAAAATACTCCCTCAGAAAAGACCTTTCCTTCCTTGCCGAAGTAAGGGGAAGCGGAAGAGTAGAGGTAAGAATTGATAAGCCCGACGGCAAAATGCTAACAAGCGTCGATCTGGATTCGGAGGATTTCACGGTAATGTACAATAAATCCGTCGGAGAAATAGGCGGAGTTCACGACCTGTACTTTATCTTTTCCGACAAGAATATCACCGTAAAAAACTGGCAGTTTTGCACCGAAAAAGGCTTTAACGAAAATTTCCCCGAAATGGACGAGGAATACGACGTTAACGAAGCCCTGAACGCGAACGGCGGTCTGCACGCCTTTGCCTCCAAATTCGGAATTCCCGTTTTATGCGCTGCAGCGGTGGGAGTGACCGCCGGATTGCTGCTTTATAAAAAAAGTAAAAAGAATAAAAAACAATAAAAACTTCACCGAAAAAACTAAAAAAACCGGCGAAGCCGCGTAATGTCCTTTTCGCTTCCTTTTCGGACACCGAAAAGGAAGTAGGGTGTGGGACAAAGTCCCTTTATCCACCGCACACAAAAAAACAAAGAAAACCCGCGCTGTAAAAGGATTTGTTTTTACAGCGCGGGTTTTCTCATCTCTCAACTATCAAAATCCTAACCAAATTTTTAAAATTTTAACCGTATTTTTACGATTTTAAGAATTTATGCAACACAAAAAACAACACAAAAAACCGCCGCCCGTTTCCAAAAAACAAGCGGCCGAAAAATATCAAAACCTCCTCAAAAACGCCCCATACAACTGTGGCTGCAAAACCTTAACTGCTGTTACCAACTCATCAACCACAGGAAGCACTTCACCCCAGCTCTTCCCCCGAACGGCTCTCAAAAACTCACTGTCTTCGCCGCCGTCTATAGTGAAATCCCAATTCGAATCACCGCCTCCGGAAAAGGAAGAAAAACGGGCAGAAGTATCTTTCCTGCCCAAATCCCCGGAAAAATCGCCCCCATCACCGTAATATCTATCTTTCAAAGCGTAAAGCGCCGCGAGCATGGCGCACCCCTTATAACTTCCGGGCGCTTCCTCTAACTCGTCGATAGCCTCCCGAAGCTCTTTTTCCGTTACCATATCACTTACTCCTCTATGGCTCTTATGGCCTTTTCAAGCGCTCTCCTGATTTCTCCGTCGTTGGCGCGGTTCATCATCTCCCGAAGTTCGCCGGCAACATGCTCGGCGTCGCTGCCTCTGGAATAATGACCTCTCACATAATGTTCGCCGCGTCTCGCCCCGCTTCGGTCTTCCTCATAACGCTCGTCCATTCTCATGCTGTCGCCTTCGTAGTAGCTGCTGCCCCCGTAACTGCCGTTACCGCCGCTGTTTCCTCTGTAGCTGCTGCCGCCGTTACCGCGTCCGCTTCTCCGGCTGTATCCGTCCTCTTCACCCTCAAGATACTTTATCTTGTCGATATTCTTAAGAGTGTCGGTCAACTTATGTATAATTTCAAGATCGCCCGCTCCAAGCTCGTTTTTTCCGGCGATTTCTTCAAGCTCCTTACAAAGCTTGTAATGTAAATCCTCAAGCATTTTCATTTTCATACAAAATCCTCCTTAAGCTGTTGGCGCAGTCGGAGCAGCAGGCGCCGTTCCGTCTATCGCCCTTAAATTATTTGTGGGACAAGGGCAGGTATTACCCAGAAGCTTAAAGCTTCCCCCCACCGCGTTTGTGGATACAACCGTAGAATACCGAGTCCTTGTGCGGATACCGCAAGCCGTCACCTGAGCGCAGCAGCGGTTTGTAAGCGGATACTGCTCCGTACCCGTTCCTATCGTAATCACAACGGGAGCGTTTATTGTAGTAGCCGCAGGAATAGCCTGAGCAATCACAATACAGTATTTACACCCGTTCCCATAGCTTCCCGCGGGAATATTTATAACAAGATTTCCTCCCGCAAAGGTCACCGACTGCGAAATAATAAGCTTATCGCAAAGCTTGCATACAGGTTTACAAGCCATATATAATCATCCTTTCTCAATAAAAATCAAAGGGCGATAGAATCCTATCGCCCCGAATCTAATCACCCTTTCGGGGAAAACCATTTAGCCAACGCAGACCAAACGGTTAGCAGTTGCATCCTCCGCACCCGCTGTTGCAGCCGCCGTTATTGTTCCACCCGTTAAACTGTCCGCAGCAGTTTGTGGGGAAGCTTACGGGAGTGGAGGGCTGAACCACATAAGCGGGAACAGGACAGTCGTTGCCTGTTCTGCGCAGAATGTCCGCCTTATTCGCGTCCATAGCCGCCATAAGCACCGCATTCTGGTTGGACTGAGAAGCCGCAAGCCTGAGTGCCTGATTCTCGTTCTGCAATGTGGAAATCTTATCCTGACACAGATAGTCGAGAATTGCTCGTGTACCCGCGTTCTGACTGTCAATAATGTCGCGGGTATTGTTGTTCATGGTGTTCTGCAAAGCACAGGTGTTTGTGGCCATATTGTAGTTTACGCCGTCAATGGCTCTCTGCGTGGTGCAGCAGCAATCCGCCAACTGGCTTGAAAGATTACAGAAGCCGCGCTCAACGCCGTTGAAGCCCTGCATCATTCCCATGTTGGTGTTGTTGAAGCCTCCCGATATGGCGTTGTTGAGAGCATAGGTGCTGTCGCAAATACCCTGCTGAATGGCGTTAATGCCGCTCTGGAGGTTATTCAGCGCAAAGCCCTCGTTGATATCGGCTCTGGTTGCCATTCCCTGGAGTCCCGCTCCGCCTCCGAAGCCTCCTCCGAAACCGCCGAAGCCTCCGAAACCGCCCCAGCCGAACATACCGAAAATGAGGAACAGAATAATCCATGCTCCCCAATCTCCACCCCAGCCGGAATTTCTGTCGGAGCTGCCCGCCGGTTCAACCGGCATTGTGAAGGGAACACCTTCGTTAGTTAAACTCATAATTTTCCTTCCCTTTCTTTTTAAATTATATAAAACGCTTTTGTAAAGCGGTTTATTTTACTTCATACCGAAAAACGGCTTAAAAATCCCCTGCATTTGCTGTGCCCTTGTCTTGACTTGATTAAGCTGATCCTCATTGACTTTCCCCTCGCTGACAAGCTGATTGATAAGGTCGTTGGGATTTTTCCCTTTCATCTGCTCCATAAACTGCCCGAACTGCTGTAAAATGCCGCCGTTCTGCCCCTGACTTCCTCCGTACTGCTTAAACAGTGGATTCATTTTCTGCCGCCTCCTTCGCCTTTCCCTTGCTCTTTGCTGTCATTCCCTGAATCTGTTTTTCCAACGCCGATATCCTGTTCTCGAACCCCTCTATTTCCTCTCTGCTTATGTTTGGGGGCACTTCGCTTTTGCTCGCCGCGCCAACAGGCATATCCCCGACCTCTTCAATTTTAAAAGTACGAGTAGAGGGCATACCCGACATATCCGCCGATTTTATGTACATCGTGGGGGTTTTAGTGTCAAAAAGCACCAACGTACAGTTAGGCGGCACCGGGTAAGCCTTAGAGCCTGTTTAGTATCTTTACATTTACGTGAAAAGGTGCTATAATGCATATAGACGGGCGGTGAAAAAGAATGAGAAAAGAATATCCGAGCGATATAAGCCGAGAACAGTTTGAGATAATAC
>CATLBH010000060.1 GCA_949878745.1 uncultured Ruminiclostridium sp.
TTTTCGTCAGATTGTACAAATTCGACGCAGGCGGGCTAGCGCCCGTCAAGGAGAAGTTGTGCAATCTGACGGAAAATATGCAAGCAAGATGCGCGCATCCGATTTAATCAGTGGTTCCTTAGTATTAGTCATTTGCCCAAAGTCGACGCAAGGATGCGCCGACAACAAAGCAAATGACAAAACGCAAGTCAGCGGCAAAATATGCCGAAAAGACGTGCGCCAATTCCTATTGGAACAGTTTCTTAAAGCCAAATGGCCCAGTCTCCGTAATCGAAGGTTCCCGAGCCGTGACAAAGCTTTCCCTTATCCTTAAGCTTTTTCAACTCATCTCTCATTCTTAAAATAATCTCGGGTTGAATATCAAGAGAGTGATGAGCGGGAAAAACTCTTTTTGCCGAAAAAAGCGCTGTTTTTTCCAGTGATTCCAGATACGCTTCCGGATCCGTAGAAGGGTAATAGGCGAATAGAGTGCCCTTATAAACAAGATCCCCCGTGAACAGATACTTCCGCTCCTTCTCCCAAAAGCACATATGTCCCGGCGAATGGCCGGGAGTGTGTAAAACCTCAACGGTACGTCCGCCGATATTTATAATATCACCGTCTTTCAGTATTCTTGAAGGCGTTCCCTGAAACATCTCGTATTTGTCAATATCAAATCCTTCCGGAAGGTCACAACGATCCACAACCATTTCCTTTACGGTTTTATCCGACAAAGGAAAACCGCCGTCAAGCCAATCCAGTTCCTCCTTATGGGCATAAAATTCGGAGAAAAGCCCGTGCCCTCCGATATGATCCCAGTGAATGTGAGTGGCGGCCGCGGCAATCGGCGTATCGGTAAGCCCCTTTACCGCCTCCGTTATATCGCATATTCCAAGGCCGGTATCTATTAAAAGGCTTTTTTCTTTTCCTTTGAGCAAATAGGCGTGAGTTTCTTCCCAATGACGGTATTCGCTTATTATATATGTTTCCGAATCAATCTCGTCTATCGTAAACCAATCCTTCATATATTTACAAATTCCTTCCGTTTTCATTATCCAGCTCATATATATTACGGTAAGCCTCAATACGTCCTTCTTCCAGCGCTTTCTTTATAACGTCGCTCACCTTTTTTTCTCTCAGTCGTGCAATAAGCATAGGGGAGAATCTCTTTCCGTCTAAGGCTATCGCATCTTCCCTCGCCTCCTCAAAGGTCTTGTCCACTCCTCTGAAAATACGGGATTCGTTATAGGTAACATTATCCAGCCAATCCATCAGCCCGATAACGTCCACCATCTGACGGTATTCACACTCCAATCTCTCATATACGTTCGGATAACCGCGGGAACCGTCGTACCAGCCGTGATGCCCCAAGGCTATGGCCGCACAGCGCGATGTGGAGCTTCTTTTTTCAAGACATGCCTTACCCACAAGCGTATGAAGCTGCGCCATTTCGCTTTCGTCTTCAAACCATTGTCTGGCGGCGTTTGAGTACAGACTTATAAAATTCATTTTCCCCACATCGTGAAGTAAACCGCATTCAAAGGCATAATCGATAACGATCCGCCTTTTTTCTTCGATATCCTTTATATTCCTTATAAAAGCTATATCGTCAAAGTAATCCGATTCCTCGTCGGCTATTATCTTACATAAAACCGACGCCGCTTTGCCTACGGCGAAGGAATGGGCGTAAATCGCGGGAGCAAAGCTCATTTGAAGCCGTATTATAAAGTCCTTATAAGAAATTCCCCCATCGGTTTCTATATAAGTAAAGGAAAGCTGGCGAAGATAAAAGAACATTTTTTCTCTCAGCTCCCGCTCCGGAAAGCTGTTCACATAGCTCAGCGCCCTTTTATTAAGATATCCTATATATTCCAGCCGTTTTTGCAGATATTCGGGACTTTCCTCCAGATACTGACAATAAAAAGCTGGAAGCGAAATTATCCCGTACATGGTATCCTCGGAGTGATCGTTAAAGTCAGCGGAATCCATAAGCTCCTCAATTTTCGAGAGAAGAACGTCAAAACCGTACAATCCGCAGTAATATTCAGCCACACAGTAGGAAAATCGAGGACGGATCGGCGTGCTTTCGTTATTTTCCTTAGCTTCCCTGAATCTTGTCTCATATATAATATACACCGATTCCATAAAGTCGGCCACGTCCTGAGGAGTTAGATCGGTTTCTTTTTTATAGCTTGCGCTGGAAGCCATCTGAAGGTGTATGGTGTAAACATACTTGTCCCACGGTAGCTCAGGCGCCTTTTCTCTGTATTCCGTATCCTGAAATATCCGAAGCGTTCGCTTAACCATACGTATTTTTTCCACATTGGACTTAAAACCGCCCAAAGACATATTGGCTCTTGAGCGCAGGATATATCCCCTTGTTTCGGAGCTTTCAATCCGGTTGAAATATTTAAGATAAGCCGCAGCTTCGGCAAAACACAGCCTCATCTGAGAATAATATTTTTCACACACCGAATATTCGAGGCCGATAAGCTTCGCGCACATACTGTTATAGCCTATACCCAACCAGTACAGCGCCTCTGTCATGGCGTCACTGTTTTTCGTAAGGCGAGCATAGCTCAGCATTGATCTTTGAATCTGACAAAACAGACCCACATCAGGCTCAATATCGGGGCTAAGAAGCTTGGACGAAAATTTCTTAAGCTCTTTGATCTCGTTTTCATCCGCTTCAAACATATTGTCAAGAAGCGGAAAAAGATGTTCGCGCAATATAAGCATATTACGCTTAATGGTCCGCTCCGCGCTGTCCCTGTCGCGGAGCAGCTCCGCGCAGTATTCCTCAAAGCTTTTTCCCACGGCGCTTTTGCGAATATTCAGCGCGCGTATTTTTTTTAAATTATCTATATATTCTTCCTGATACCGCCGCATACCGCCAACACCTTCCGGTTACTTATTATACCGATCCCGTTTTAAACTGACGTGATACCCACTGATTTAAAAGGGATTAGCATTAACTTCCGCTTTAAATCTGTTTTTCAATATCTCGTGAAGTTTATCGGGATCCACGGGTTTTGAGCAATGTTCATTCATGCCCGCGTTCCTCGACATACGAATATCCTCCACAAAGGCATTTGCCGTCATAGCCACTATCCATACCGACCCGGCGTCGCTTCTTGAAAGCGCACGTATCCTCTTTGCCGCTTCGTAACCGTCCATAACGGGCATCTGAATATCCATAAAAATAATGTCATAATATCCTTCGGGGGACTGTTCAAATTTTTGAACTGCCTCGGCTCCGTTATCCGCCACATCAACCTGCACCCCGGTAACCGAAAGCATCTCCGTAACTATCTCCTGATTTATCTCCACGTCCTCCGCAAGAAGAATGCGATATTTGCTGTAATCCTCCGTTCCTCCCGCGCCCGCGTCCTGCGTTCCCGCACTGTCTAAAAGACCCGCAATGGTGTCAAGAAGTCTGCTCTTAAAGAGCGGACAGGGAACAAAAGCGTTTACGCCCGCCCGAGACGCGCTGTACTCGATTTTTGCCCAATCCTCCTCGGATACCAGAATTATCGGAAACTCCGGTCCCGCCAATTGTCTCACGTGAGCCGCCAGCTCCAGAACAGGCATATCGGAAAGAGACTGACCAAGCAGCATCGCACAAGGCATATTATTTTCATAAAGCCTTTCGGTAAGCCATGTAACCGAGTCCATGCCTCCCGAAATACGTACCGGCTTTAAGCCGCCGCTTTTAAGATACCCCTCTATGCGGTAATAGCCGTCGTCTTCGCTTTCTGATACAAGAACGGTCCCTCCGTCGGGAAGACGAAGACTCTCCCTGCTCTGAAGAGTGACAGATATGGGAAGCCTTACCGTAAATTTGCTTCCCTTCCCTTCCTCGCTCTCCACGTCAATATCGCCTCCCATACTGTCCACAAGGCTTTTCACGATGGACATTCCCAATCCTGTACCCTCGATTTTTCCTATGGTGGAATTTTTAACGCGCTCAAAAGGCACGAAAATGCGCTGTAAAAACTCCTTACTCATTCCCATGCCGTTATCCTCACAGACAAACAGCAGCCATATAACCTCCCCGCCCGATTTGCGGCTGTTATCCGATTCGCTTTTGTACTGAGAAAAGCCTACCTTGATACTGCCGTTTTCCTGAGTATATTTAACCGCGTTTCCTATAATATTCACGATTATCTGGCGCAAACGAAGCGGGTCCCCCAATAGGTTTTCTTCATATATGTCGGTTATGTCAAATTCAAGCTCCTGATTTTTGAGCGCCGCCTGTGGGCGCATAATCACCACGATATCGTGAATAAGATCGGCGATTGAAAATTCCTCTTCGTTAAGCGTCATACGTCCGCTGTCGATCCTGGACATATCCAGCACGTCGTTTACAAGGCTCATCAGATGTGCGGAAGCGGTTTTTATCTTGAGAAGGCAGTCCTGAACTCTTACCTTTTCGTCTATGTGAGACAGCCCGATAGTCGTCATACCCATAATAGCGTTCATGGGGGTGCGTATATCGTGGGACATATTTGATAAAAAGATGCTTTTGGCGCGGTTTGCCTCCTCCGCGGCCCTTAAGGCGTCCTCTAAGGCCTTATTGGTTCGTTCAAGCTCCGTCATTTTTTTCCGACAGTTATTTGAGGCGTCCAATATCCATAGGAAATGGGTGGAATCAAAAGATATTTTCGTTACTTTAAGTTCCTCCGTAACCTTATATGGATCGGTAAGCAATAGTTCTTCCGCCGAAAAACCGGTAAGAACGCAGGCGGCGGCGTTCGCATATATAATACGGTTTGTTTCCGTTTGTTCCGTTACCAAATAACCTTTTTCTTCCATATACTTGCCCCTGTGCTCCTGTCTGATCGTTCTTAAATTTCTTTTAATAACAATTTATGCGGTGAGTTTTAGAACAGTGATTGACCATATCGACTCTTCATATAAATATTTAACGTCTCAGCCGTCATAAATAAAATCAAGTAAAAGAAGTTCTTTGCCTGTATTAAGCGATCTGTTCGTCTCATAAAAATGTCGGTAACCTATTTCTTTCATAGCGTACAACAGTTCCTCTCTTCCAATATCACGATGTACGGCGCTTAAACCGTCAAACGCGTGAAAAAAAGGAGAATCCGACACAAATCCACTGTCCGAATTTATTTGAAGGACACAGGAAACATACTTTGGCCTTGCCTTTATAACAACGTTTTGAAAATTCACATACCCTATGTATTCTATCAAAAGATCGGCTATTATCATTTCCGCTTCGGGAACAGCGGCGCTTTCGTCTGTCAGATCAATACAAAGACACTCTAATATATCGCTTATATCAGAATATCTTAACATACACTCCTTAAGATATCCGCTGTTTACATCAATTCCGTATACCTTATGAAGCCGTGCTTTGTTAATATGCTCAAGACCGTTGCCTCCCGCAACCCCCAATATCATTACAGACCCTACGGGATATTTATTAAGCTGATCTTTCATTAAAGAGTTGAGGCACTGAAGTTGTCCGACCGTTTTATGCCTCATATGATTTTCATAATCGGCAAGCGCTATTTTTTCCCATGGATTTTCCATAATAATACCCCTATACAAAAACTCCGTACTCGGCTGTCAAATCTTTTATTACAGCCTGATCATACGTCCCGAGGTCTTCATCCGAATACGCAGCTCATCGGAAATAAGCGCGATAAACTCCGAATTCGACGGCTTTCCTCCGGTGTTTCTTATGGGATGGCCGAAATACGTGTTCAAAACCTCGGTATTTCCCTTTTCCCAGACCAATTCGATCACGCTTCTGAGCGCCCGCTCCACACGTGTGGGAGTGGTCTTAAACTCGGCCGCGACGGTAGGATAAAGAAGCCTTGTCACGCTGGAAAGCAGTTCGGTATTGTCAACACATACCATAATGGCGTATCTCAGGTAATAATAGCCCTTCAGATTAGCGGGTATCCCCATCAGGTGAATAATATCGGTAACTATGTATTCCAGATCCTCTTTCGCGGGTTTTTCCTTAAGAATACCGAAATCGTTGTTAAACGCTCCCAACCTTTTTCCCGCGTCGGAAATACATTTTATAAGCTTATTCACGTCGAAGGGCTTTACCAAAAAGTCGCCCGCGCCAAGATATATCGCCTCTTCCCTGAGGGATACCATCTCGCATTCAGCCGTGACGATAATAACCGGGAGCTTACCAAGTTTTTTAAGCTCTTTGATAAAACCTATCGCGTCAAGACCGGGCATCTTCGCTTCAATAACTATTACATCGGGGATCATCGAATCCTTTATGTACTGAAGCAGACTCGGTCCGTCAGATTTTCTTGTCACCGCAAAAGCACCGGCAGATTTAAAAGTGTTTGCCCACAGCATTCCCTGATCGGGAATGTCGTTTCCTATCAGAATTCTTAAAATGTCCATTTGCAAGCCTCGCTTAATTTTTGGTCAGTAATAGAATCTTCTGCGCCGAAGAAGATTCACAAAATTAAACAACAAATCGGAATCGGAATTCCGATCAAATACAAAACTGAATCCGATCTCCTTTTCGCCGCTTTTTTCAATATTTCCCCGAAGCTGCGATAACGTCATACCGGCGGAGTAAAAATCTGAAAGATAATCATCAACTCCATAGGCCTCAAAGGGAATATGTTCAAATTCGTCAAAAGAAAAAGTCAGCGCCTTTTCCCGTCTGAGCTTCGCGGACACGGTAATCCGTTCTGTCCCGATCTCTATATCGCAATAGCCTTTCACGCTTACAACAGGTATGGGGAAATAATCCATCTTATATTCGCCGTCTTTATCTCTGTTGTAATGGCCGTTGTACCAACCGTATTCTGCCTCAAAAATACTGCTCGGTATAAAACGGTGCAAAATCTCGTTTGCCTTTATGTAAAGCGGATAATATACCCTGTTAAGATCATCCGTTTCCATAGATCGGAACCTCCTTAACGAATTATTTGTACAATAGTATATCACATAAATCGCTAAATAGCAAGTAAAATTGAATAAATTTAACATAAATCTAAAAAAAATAATTTTTTTCGACAACAAAGTAAGAATTTTATTTTGTGTAAAAGCCTTTACGCAATCTTATTCACTATTATATCACATTAAAATCATTAAAACTTCACATTACTCCAAATAGAATCAATACTACATTTTTTTATTCGGCCGCACATTTTTTATATCCATAAGGCGTAATTCTGTATGCTTTCCTGAAGCTTCTTATAAAATAGCTTACATTGGCGAAGCCGCAGCTCTGAGCTATCTCCGTAACGCTCATATCCGTTTCTCCGAGAAGCCGTTTTGCCGTGTCGAGTCTGTAAAGCATTATATATTCGGAGGGCGTTTTCCCCATATATGCTTTAAAAAAGCTCTCAAAATAAACTGTGCTGTATCCCGTCAGCTCGGCCAGCTTATCCATATATATTTTTTGAGCAAAATTCGTGTGTATATATTCTATTGCGGAAAGTATATTTTTCGGCGGAGTTCTTGCGGGAGAAGCTTCCGGCATAAAAAAACCCTTTTCCGCTATCGTCAGATAAATCTCAATCAGCGCCTTTTTAACCTTCAGCTCATATCCGTAAGGTTTTTGTTCCATAAGACGGCACGTGTTTTTTACTTCTTCGATTATAAGCGTTTCCTCCGGCACCCGATCTCGGAAAAGACACTGTATATCTTTGTCAAAATATTTGCCGCACGCGTCCTCCGCCGTAAAAAGATAAGAACGATTACAGAGAAGCGCCATAAAATGAATCTTTTCTTCTCCCCTTGTCATCATGGAATGGAGCTTGAAGCCCTCGCAAAAAGCGCAGTTTCCCTCTTTCAGCAAAATACGTCTCCCGTTTACATTGTACTCCGCTTCTCCCTCTATCATATATATAAACTCGTCCTCATTATGCCACTGGTGAGTTATGGGCCAATAAGAATCATACAGCGCCACCGGGAATGAATCCGTACCGTGCTTCGCGTTTTCCTTAAGATCGGAAATGTTCATTTTGCTCCGCCTTTCAGCAATAAAAAAGTATATTCTTATAAAATAGTGTTATTTTGCGCTGTTAAAATGCAAGTTTTTTTTACTTTTATATGTTATAATTATATTATCCCGAAGCGGATAAGTCAATACGGCGTTAAAATTTTTTCATTCGAAAGGAACAATTTTATGGGACATATTGTAATAGGAGAAAAATACATAGGCTACACCGCCCGAGACGAAATAGTAAGGGTTGAAGCCTACGGAAAGGATCGTATCCGAGTACGATCCACAAGAAACGGAACCCTGTCGGAGGAGAGATGGACCCTTCTCCCGGCCGCGTCCGACCAATGCGTCGTTAGAGGAGACGAGGAAAAAGGCGTTCTTACCTGCGGCTGCCTTACGGCGGAGGTTGTAAAAATGTGGGGCATATACCACATCATCTTTTACAAAAGCGGAAAGGAAATTTTAAGAACGAGAAGAGAGGGCGATATAACCAGCCAGTACCGCCATGTGGAAGGCAACAACTATCGTATAAAAGCGATTTTTGAGGCGAGATACGGCGAACGTCTCTACGGATTGGGACAGGAACAGCAGGATTATTTCAACAGAAAGGGCTGCTCCTGCGAGTTGGTACACTACAACACCAAAACCGCCATGCCGTTTCTGTACTCGTCTCTGGGCTACGGATTCCTATGGAATAATCCCGCGCCGGGAAAATGCGAAACCACGCTTAACCACACCATGTGGGTCTGCGACAGCGCTTATCAGGCGGATTACGTAGTAATAGGCGGAGATAAGCCCGCCGATATAATGCAAAAATACTGCGAGCTTACCGGCTTCGCCCCGAAATTTCCCCAATGGGCAGCGGGATTCTGGCAATGCAAGCTCAGATACGAAAGTCAGGACGACCTTTTGGAGGTGGCGCGGGAATACAAAAAAAGAAATATACCCATATCCGCTATCGTTATCGATTACTTTCACTGGACGGAACAGGGGGAATGGCAGTTTGATCCCAAGCTCTGGTACGATCCAAAGGCTATGTGCGGCGAGCTGAATGAGATGGGGATACAGCCCATAGTTTCCATCTGGCCCACCATAAATCCCAACAGCAAAAACTATGAAAAAATGAACGACGAAAATATGCTGGTGCGCACCGAAAACGGGCAATACGGGATTTTTACCTTTTACGGCCAACAGACATATATCGACGTTACAAATCCCGAAACCCGTAAATATGTCTGGGAGCAAATCAAGAAAAACTATTACGACAACGGTATCAAAACCTTCTGGCTTGACGAGGCGGAGCCCGAAATCTTCCCTCAGCAGTTTGACAATCTCCGATTCCATATAGGAAATGGTGCTCAGACCGCGCTTTTGTACCCCTATTACTACTCAAAAATGATTTATGACGCGCTGAAGGAGGAAGGGGAAAAAGAAACGGTGCTTCTTACAAGAGCCAGCTATCCCGGAAGCCAGAAATTCGGCGCTATAGTATGGAACGGAGATATTCCCTCCACCTTTATCGCGCTCAGACAAAGCGTAATTTCGGGACTTTCCATGGCAATGTGCGGAATCAATCTCTGGAACAGCGATATCGGCGGTTTCTGCGGAGCCGACACGGAAAGCGACTATTTCCGCGAGCTGATTGTCCGCTGGTTCCAGTTCGGCGTTTTCTGTCCCGTTATGCGCCTTCACGGAGCGAGACAGAAAACCAAAAATCAAGTGGACAGACACCCTGAGGTTCTTGAAAGAAGCGGCGGAGACAATGAAATATGGAGCTTCGGGGAAAGAAATTACCCTATACTTAAGGAGCTTATACAACTCAGGGAAAGACTTGTGCCTTATATTGTAAAGCATATGGACATTGCCTCCGAAACGGGAACGCCGATAATGCGTCCGATGTTTTTTGACTTCTATGAGGACGATCACTGCTACGACCTGGACACTCAGTATATGTTCGGAAGCGATATCATTTTCGCCCCCATACTCAACGAGGGAGAAACGGAGCGCGAGGTATACCTGCCAAAGGGAAAATGGGTGCTTACCAACGGTAAAACCGAATACGCGGGAGAGCAAACCGTTCTTTGCCACGCGGAACTGGACGAATTTATTGTATTTGTCAAGGCGGGCAGTGAGGTT
This sequence comes from uncultured Ruminiclostridium sp., assembly GCA_949878745.1. Lineage (GTDB taxonomy): Bacteria > Bacillota > Clostridia > Oscillospirales > Ruminococcaceae > Ruminiclostridium_E. The sequence goes on from CATLBH010000060.1 coordinate 10,070, forward strand.
CTCGGCGCATTTTAATACTAATCCCTCTTTAAACTGTTGGATTAGTATAAGATATCTAAAGCGCAGCTTATAACGATAAGATTCCGAAATACACTTTATATAGTATAAAATAGCACAAAAAGCCGTAATCTCAATTCGAAAGAGATTACGGCTTTTTGTTAAATCATCAAAAACACGCCGACGGTATTCGTATTATATTTTATACTAATCTTTAATCATATTGTAGACGAAGTCGGAAATATGATTAAGAACCTGTCCACATAGGAATTGGCACGCGTCTTTTCGGCAGATTTTGCCGATGACTGCGTTTCGTCATTTGCTTTGCTGTCGGCGCGTCCTTGCGCCGACTTTGGGCAAATGACCGAACACCTC
>CATLBH010000061.1 GCA_949878745.1 uncultured Ruminiclostridium sp.
TCCCCAGCGTTGCCCTATCCTCCGCTGCGGTAAAAGCTATTACATTTTAACATATTTTCATTTTTTTAGAAAGGATATGTGTAATTAAATCTTTTTGCTGGGGGATTGATTTAATTATACCAGGTATATGTATGTTTGGAGAAAGCTCACAGAGACTTTTCGATTATTCGGAACTGTGCAGAAAAAATTGTGATATTGATCCGTCCCTTTACGCTAAATATGAGGTAAAGCGCGGTTTGAGAGATATTAACGGAAAAGGTGTTCTTGCGGGACTTACCAAAATAGCCGAAGTTAAATCCTATACTATCGACGACGGCGACATAATTCCCTGTGAAGGTAAGCTTTATTATCATGGAATAGATATGGAACAGATAGTGGACGGTTTTATAAGAGACAACCGCTTCGGGTTTGAGGAGGTGGCGTACCTTCTTATGTTCGGGCAGCTGCCCAATAAGGAACAGCTTGAAGCCTTCAACGATGATCTGGTATTTTACCGTGACCTTCCCACGGGCTTTACAAGGGACGTAATATTGAGAGATCCCAGCAAAAATGTTATGAACTCCCTGGCCAGGAGCGTTCTCACGCTCTATTCCTACGATGAAAACGCTGATTCGATAGAAATAGAAAACGTTATGCGCCAGTCTCTGCAAATGATAGCGCGGTTTCCTCGGCTTGCGGTTTACAGCTATCAGGCGCTGACTCACTATTATGAGGATCAGAGTCTTTTTATCCACGCCCCCGACCCGGAGCTTCGCACCGCTCAGAATATACTTTATATGCTCCGTCCCGACCACTCCTTTACCGAGCTTGAGGCGAGAGTGTTGGATATCGCGCTGGTTCTTCACGCCGATCACGGCGGAGGAAACAATTCCTCCTTCACCACAAGAGTCGTAACCTCATCGGGTACCGATACATACTCTACCGTAGCTTCCGCGCTGGGGTCCTTAAAGGGTCCGCGTCACGGAGGAGCGAATATAAAGGCTGCGGAAATGTTCGAGGATCTTATGGATAAGGTGGTTGACTGGAACAATGAAGGGGAAATCCGCGATTACCTTAACGCGGTGCTTGACAAAAAGGCTTTTGATAATTCGGGCTTAATATACGGTATGGGGCACGCGGTATATTCGATATCCGACCCGCGCTCCGAGGTGCTGAAAAAATATGTAAAGCAGCTTGCGGAAGAAAAGGAAATGGAAAAGGTATTCGAGCTTTATACAAAGGTGGAGCGCTTGGCTCCCGAGGTTATCTGCGAAAAGCGCAAAACTTACAAGGCGATAAGCGCGAACATAGATTTTTACAGCGGATTCGTTTATAAAATGCTGGATCTGCCCAAGGAACTGTTTACGCCCATTTTTGCCATTGCCCGAATCGCCGGCTGGAGCGCGCACAGAATAGAGGAACTGGTCAGCAACAGTAAAATAATAAGACCCGCATATAAAAACGTTATAAAACATTCAAAATACGTGGATTTGGCCGACCGCTAAACAGCTTAACGGTCTTATACTAATCTTTAATCATATTGTAGAAGAAGTCGGAAATATGATTAAAGATTACACCCGAAACACTAATCTTTGGTCAACATTTTTTGTCTATAATCTGACCAAAGATTAGTATTACAGCCGAACCGCTTGACTGCTTTTCAATAAAAATGCTCCCGCCGTAACATACGCTTCGGCGGGAGTTTTCGGAGGAATACAATCTGAACACCTTTAAGTTTTCATCAGACAACAAGCGTTATCACACGCTGCACTATTATAATATGCAAAAATTCGGAAAACGTGTATATAAGGCTCCCATAAACGCGGGCTTCACCTGTCCTAATATTGACGGACGAAAGGGAAGAGGCGGCTGCATTTATTGTGACGGGGGAAGCGGATATTTTACCGATAACTGTGCCTTATCCGTATCCCGGCAGCTTGAACATCAGATTTCGCTTATTTTGAGCAAACATCCCGATGCAAAAATAAACGCTTATTTTCAGTCTTATTCAAATACCTACGCGGACAACGCCGGGGTGTTGGCGAAAAAGTTTGAGCAGGTCTTTGATTTTCCCGATGTGATCGCTTTGTCGGTGGCGACAAGAGCGGATTGCTTTAATGACGGAATATACGCTTATTTATCCGAGCTTTCACATAGGATTGATCTTACCGTTGAATTGGGACTTCAGTCCGTGCATGACAAAACCGCCGAAATAATAAACAGGGGACACAGCTTCTCCGAGTTTGAAACCGCTTTTTTTCGTCTGAAGGAGCTTGGCGTAAGAACCGTAGTGCATATAATAAACGGACTTCCGCGGGAAACGGACGAAATGATGCTGGAAACGGCGCGAAAACTCGGTAAGATGCGTCCCGACGGTGTGAAAATACACCTTTTGCATGTGATAAACGGTACTGTTCTTGAAAAAATGTATTCGGAAGGGAATTACTTTCCCATGGAACCGGACAGGTATGTGGACATTACCGTGCGGCAGCTTGAACTTTTGCCTCCCGAAACGGTAATAGAGCGTCTTACGGGAGACGGGGACAAAAACAAGCTTGCGGCGCCTTTGTGGAGCAAAAACAAGATAGCGGTCTTAGGCGCGATAGATAAACGGCAAGCGCAGCTTGACAGCTTTCAGGGAAAAAATTTTGTTTAAGAACACTTTTAAATATGTTCCACGGCGTCCTTAAGGTAAACCTTAACCTTATTCTTTTTATAAGCGTACATATTTTCGTCGGCCTTGTCCATCCAATCCTGAAGCTCGGAGTCCTCAAAGGCGCGCGCACAGTAAAGACCTAAGCTTACGTCTATAATATAAGGCTTGCTGCTGTTCTGGTTGTAATGCTGCAAGTACTCCTTTATTCTCAGAAAATAATTTTTTTGTCTGTCTTCGTCAAAAAATCCCGAACCGAACATAATAAATTCGTCCCCGCCGATACGGGCGCAAACCTCGTCCTCGGTAAAGGAATTTTGAAACGCTTTGGCTATTATTCTTATGGCGTTGTCACCCTCGGAGTGTCCGAAATTGTCGTTGATTTTTTTGAGGCAGTCTAAGTCGCCCATAATAACGAAAAAGTCCTTATTTTCCTTCTTAGCGTTATCGAAGGTTTTGTTTATCCTGTTGTCATATCCAAGACGGTTATATACACCGGTAAGCGCGTCCATTTCGGAGATGCGCTCTATTCTTTTTAATGCCCATTCAAGATGCTCCTTTGAACGTATATGCTCCAGAGCGTTTGACAGATATTTTGTCCAGTTACGGAAAATTGAGCTGGGAACCGCTTCTCCTTCCATACAGGTGCAGACAGAGTAACCGAAAGTGATATTCTGGAAGTTGATGGGGAAGAAAAAATACATATCGGGAGTCAAACTGTTATCAAAAAGGGGAGGAAAAATTTCCGACGTTTTTATTGTGCCTATATCGCCTATAGTGGAGTCTATTGAAAATATAAACTTGTTGACGGAGGTTTCCGAAAAAGTTTGTTTGTAATTTTTATTTTTCAATTCTTCCTCGCTTAAAATATCCCAGTTGTCGCTTAAGAAGATATGAAGCGATTTTATTTCTTTAAGCATAAAAAGGTATTTCGGAAGAAGATCAAACAGTTCTTTTACGTCCTTGCTTTTTTGAAGATCCTCATACATATAAATGGTATTGATAAAATACTGACTGAGATCGATGTTTTTTTTCAGGGTATTGATATCGCACTGTTCTTTTTCACGCGCGGCGCCGGGACATCCGCAGCTTTCCGTCGGGAAAAATATACCGGGTATGTAGTGATTTTTTTCGGTTTCTTTTCCCGCCAGCACATTCAAAATAATGTCTACGGATTTCATACCGATATCAACCAGGGCGGGCTGCATTGAAGCGATCTGGGGGTGATAAACCTTTCCCTCAACTATTCGGTCAAAGCCCGTGACCGCTATGTCGTCGGGAACCTTCAATCCGTGTTTTTCCAAGGCTTCGCAGGTTGCCATAGCCATAGTGTCGTTGGCGCAGATTATCGCCTGAGGCAGCTCAAGTCCGCAGCTTAGTATATGCTCCACAAACTGGTAGGGAGCGAATCTCCAGAAATCCCCATAGGTATATCTGTCTTCTTCGATTTCTATCCCGTTTTCTTTGAGCGCGTCCATATATCCCTTAAGCCTAAGCTCAGAAAGGTTCATTCCTTTATGACCGGTAATGCAGTTGATTCTTGTGAAATTATGCTCTTTTATTAAGTGATTGGCGATGAGCTTAATGGAATTGTAATCGTCGGAAAAAACGTTATAAAAATCGGGGCTTTCAAAGTCTACACACACAACGGGTTTACCCGTTTTTTTAAGCGATATTTCCATTGATTCCAGCACGTAGTCCGACAGCGCGTTAGGTAAAATTACAAATCCATCAAACAGGTTGTAGTTTACCAGATTGAATATATTGTTTTCGCCTTGTTTTCCTAAAATGCTTTCCATGCTTTTTGAGAAGAATGACGCGAAAACAGCTACATTATAATTGTACTTGGCAGCCTCTTTCCTTATTCCGTCTATCAGAAGCGACTGGTAGATCTCGCATACCTCGGAGATCAAAACCGCTATACATTTTCGTTCGTTTTCCATTTTAGCTCCTATCAAAATGTTGAATATTATTCTGCTGCTCAAAAGAAAAATAGTGCTGCATTCACGGAATAAGTTCCGATTGTATATCCGCCGTTTTTTCGTTTTATGTGTGCTTAAATTTCGGTTTGAGCATTTATTTGAGTTTCGGTTTGCGTGTCCGTCTGAGTTTCGGTTTGAGCATTTGTTTGGGTTTCAGTTTGAACGTCCGTCTGAGTTTCGGTTTGTGTAACCGTTTCTTTCTCCGTAAATGTATCGGAAGAAGCTTCGGCCGAGGAGCTATCGGCATCTTGTGGAATCACGGAGTCGGAAAGGGAAGCGTCAGATGTGATTTCCTCGTTTTTATTGGAGGAACCTACAATGGTGATTACATTTGCTACGGTGCCCTTTGATTTTTTTTCGGGTTCACAGTAGGTTACGGTAACCGCGTTTGCCGCAGATGGAGTTCCTCCCAAAATCTGGGTTTCCTCATTTATTATAAATTTCAGTTCCTTTCCGTCGGATTTTACGGTAATGTCGGTTTCGGTGAAGGAAATCACCGTACCTGTCAGGGATTTGTACGGATTTACCTCCTCAGATTCGGCGGAATCTTCTGGCGAAGACGTGTTCAGATGTGTGGTCTGAAGCTGATCAATAAGCAGATCAAGCTCGTCGGGAGCTTCCTCGGAGCCGCAGCCGACCGAAAGAGTCGCCAAAACGGCCGCGGCGGCAAATACTGAAATGATTTTTTTCATAAAAATCCTCTTTTAATTTCTTTTTTTTAAAGGCAACGCGCTTATATTAAAGCGCGGAACAAATCAAAATACATTAACAATAATACAATAATATATTTGATTATATTTTCTTAAAATAATTACATTTTATTAAAATTTTAACCGTAAAAAACAATGTTTCTTTGAAACGTGAAACTTCTCCTACGCATTAAAGTATACTATAAAACGGCCTTTTAGTCAATTTACAATTTATACTAATAAACCAAAACATACTTGTTAATATTAAACAAAATTTATTTTTTATTATGGTAATTTTTAATAAACCGTAATTAACACTAATCTTTAGTCAGATTATAGACAAAAAATGTTGACCAAAGATTAGTGTTTCGGGTGTAATCTTTAATCATACTTACGACTTCGTCTACAATATGATTAAAGTTTAGTATAAACGCTTATTTGGAATCATTTTTATAAATATTTTCTTTTTTAGGTAACCGCTGATTAAAGCGTAGCGTAACACAATCAGCCGCGTGAGTACACTGCTTTGAACGGGGCGATTGTGTTTTATTCAGCGGTTCCTTACAAACTCCCTTCAATAAAATAAACGTCATTATTATAAGACAGACCGAGCATATCGGGTTAATTGACGACAATACGGGTATAATTTCGGCCGAAGCCTCGGTTTCTACCGCAATAGGGAACATTTTCGTCAGCAAAAAGCAATATACCGCGCTCAACAGACAGGCCGGAACTCGGTACAGCATAAATTTTTTAAGCTTTAGCTTACCTTCCGACAAAGCGGCTGTCTGCAATATGATGCAAAAACCGCCGAAAGAAGTAAGCGCCGCGAGCAGCGGCATTATATTATAGCCGCCGCCGTTAAACATGGAAAGATTGGAAATTTCCATTACGGCGCAGAAAATTTTATTTAATCCTATTTTTTCAAGCAGGTTCAATAATCCCGAAAATGCCGCAAGCTCAAGCAATACGTTGAAGGCAAGTATCGTGCCGCATATAACTCCCAGCGCTTTAACGGTTCCGCTTATGCTTTCGGTTACATTGGATAATGTCAGCGCGGCGTTGTTGGCCGGGGTTAAATCGCGGGAAAGATGTTTTTTCGAAAGGATATTTGAAATTACTCCCAAGGTAAAGCAGGCGAGAACATTGGAAAAATAAATGATTAGTCCGGCTTTTCCGTTTCCGAGCACCGAAAGCCCGGCAATCTGTATTATAAAGGTAGGACTTCCGCAATAGCAGTAACCCAGCATTTTCTCGGCAATTTCCTTGCGGTTTATATTAAGCGCCGTCTCTTCCTTCAGCAGTTTTATGCCGATGGGATAACCTCCGATAAGGCTAAGCATAAAAATTCCGAATTCTCTGCTCCCCCCCTTGAACCAAAAGCGGGAAATCTTATATAAAGGATAAAACAGCTTATCCGCCGCTCCGCCGGATACAAGAATCTGCGAAAATACCATAAAAGCGAAAAGTGAGGGTATTATCACATTCAGACACGTATAAACCGATTTTTTTACCGCGTTTATCGTTCCCTCCGAATCGAACATAAGAATCACACATATTACGGCGGACAGAGCCGCCGTTAAGATTAAATATCCGTTTTTTTTCATGGCTTTCTCCTTTTAGAATCGGAAAATGTTCTTAATTCAGGGCTTGTTTCATACATTATATTAAGTCTCCGGTTCTCAAAGAACATTTTTAAAGCAATAATTATAAAGGCGGTGTCATATGAACATAAACGACTTGGCGATAAAATTCGAGGATTTTAAGAAAACAAGGAACAGACATTCGGATATACAGATAACCGACAATACCGAGATGATTCTTGACGGCTGCCGAAGGGTGATAAGGTATGACGAAAACGAAATCTGCCTTGAACTTCCTTCGCTGGGGGTTGAGATAGTCGGAATGAAGCTGAAAATACATAATTTCAGCGTTGGCGGGGTCATTATAGAGGGTGATATACACTCGGTAACGTTTATTTCCAAGGAGGAGCTATGAGGATTAAGAAGAGTAAGAAAAGGCTTTTGGGATACGTTAAATTCACTCTTATGGGAACGGAATGCGAAAAATTCATTTCGGAGGCGATCACCGAGGGGATAAAAATTTTCGATGTGGAAAATGACGGCGGCGTTTATTACGCAAAGACGCTTCCGGAAAATTACGCGAAATTGGCGGGATTAAAGCGGAAGTATTATGTACGGATGCGGATAATCGAAAAAAAGGGCTTATGGCATCGCGGATACAGGTACAGAAATCGTTACGGTATTCTTTTGGGATTGATCGCTTACGGGCTGGTAATCTTTTTTTGTTCGGACATTGTGTGGGATATTTCCGTTACGGGCAACTCGGATATTTCCGACGAATCAATTCTTGAGTTTCTTTCTGATAACGGCATTTACGCGGGAGCGCCGAGAAAAGGGCTTCAGAACACGCTGACCGAGCTTAAGGCCATGTTAAGCTACGACAGATTGGCGTGGATCAGTATAGAGACCGAGGGATCGAGAGTGAACGTCAAGCTGAGCGAAACCATAGACAATCCCAAAAAGGGTCTTTCCGTAAGCACACCCTGTAATATAGTAGCCTCAAAGGGCGGGATAATAAAATCGGCGGAGGTCAACAGGGGCGCTTTGCTTCGCGAAATCGGAAGCGGCGTTGCCGAAGGGGACATTATTGTCAGCGGAATTGTAAACGACGGCGCGGGAAATATATCGGTGGGTCACGCCGACGCCGTAATTTTGGCGGAATTTGAGGAAACCGCAAGCTTTTACAGGGAGTTTACAACGACGGAAAGGGTAAAAACCGACGAAACTATAACCAAGGAATATATAAAGCTGTTCGGCTTTACCTTTCCGCGGCGCAATACGGAATATCTCGACGGCTATACTTACGCAACGGACAGCTATAAAACCAAACTTTTCGGTCTTGAAATGCCTTGGACAAGGGTAGTGGTTGAAGGACGGGGTACCAAGGAGGTAACGGTAACAAGGACGGTAAATGATGTAAAAAAACAACTGGAAATGGAACTTGAAAATTACGAGAGGAATTTTTTGAGGGAATATAAAATAATCGACAGAGATATAAGCTATAACAGAGACGAAAACGGAATGGAAATAAGCTGTAAATACACCCTTTTGGGCGATATAGCGCAACAAAGCGAGATTTTTTATAAAGAAGAGGAGTAATTTTTTAAAAAAACGCTTTAAATTTGCCGCGTTTTGTGATATAATAACCTTAGACAGCGGAAAGAGGAAAAAATTATTTTAATGTCTAAGAACATTTTATCGTTTTAGTGGAATCGCTTCCTGCGGTCGCTCCTTTTATGATAAAATACAAATAAAGAAAGCAGTCACAAAACGGAGGATTGTTTAAAGGCGTATGGCAGAAAAAATCATTTCCGTGAACGGAATGGATTGTATTCATTCCATTTTCGGCAATCTCGACGAGAACATCAATATAATCCAGAAGGAATATAACGTAACGGTTTACAGCAGAAACGGCGAAATAATAGTAAGCGGCGCCGAGGCCAACGTTGACGCCGCCGCTGCCGTTGTGGACAGCCTTGAAAAAATGTACAACAACGGCGAGACCATCGGCGATCAGAACGTACGGTATGTTATCAGCGCGGTAAACGACGGTATGCAGCAGCAGTTGGAGGTTCTGTCCTCCGACTGTGTTTGTGTTACCTTTACGGGAAAACCGGTTAAGCCGAAGACGTTGGGACAGAAAAAATATGTGGATTCCATAAGAAAAAACACAATTGTTTTCGGAATAGGCCCCGCCGGAACGGGAAAGACGTACCTTGCCGTCGCTCAGGCGGTAAGGGCTTTTAAAAATCACGAAATACAGCGTATAATACTAACCCGTCCAGCCGTGGAAGCGGGTGAAAAATTAGGCTTTCTTCCCGGCGATCTTCAGAACAAGGTTGATCCTTATTTAAGGCCCCTTTACGACGCTCTGTTTGATATGATGGGAGCCGAAGCCTTTCAGCGAAATCAGGAGCGGGGATATATAGAAGTCGCTCCGCTGGCTTATATGAGAGGACGTACCCTTGACGACAGCTTTATAATTCTTGACGAAGCGCAGAACACCACTCCGGAGCAAATGAAAATGTTCCTTACACGTCTCGGCTTTAACAGCAAGATGGTAATAACAGGCGATATAACGCAGATCGACCTTGCGGACAACAAGAGGTCGGGATTGGTGGAGGCATCGAGAGTGCTCAGAAATATCGAGGGAATAGAGCAGATAAAGTTTTCCGAAAAGGACGTTGTGCGGCATAAGCTTGTGCAGGATATTGTAAAAGCCTATGAAAAATATGCGGCGGAGCAGTCGAGAAGGAACGTCAAATAAGGGCAGACGGCTGTAAATAACAATCTCAGAAGGAAAAGTTTGAAAATACTCTTTGAAGGTCAGCCTGAAAAAAGAGCGCACAAAAACAAGTCCCCCTAAAGCGGAAAAAATTTAGTTGAACGGGAGTAACGGGCGGCTCGTCCGCCGAGCTTTGATTCTGCGGTTACGTTCTCGAAATTCTGGGTATTCCTCGGAATTTATCAAAGCGTTGGCAATCTGTACAAGTAGCGGCTTTAAAAAGGAGCCGGCACGGGATAATAAAAATGCGGGGTTGCCGCTATTCAGCCCCGCCATTCTCCTCCTCGGTTTCTGTGGTTGACCGTTTCCCTCAACTGCATTATATTATATTAGACATTTTAGCGAAAGCATTTTTTCATAACCGAATTGGTGCCTTTCGCAGAAAGGCGGACTATAAAAATGAATTATTTTTATCACGGTTCGATCGTTTCGGGAATAAGAAAGCTTGAGCCTTTTTCCGTCCTTCACGGTTTCGATACAAGGGTTGTGTATCTGACCGATAATATTCCTTACTCCCTTTTTTACATCTGGGATAAGGAGCACAATCATTACGAAGGAAAACACGTTACCGCCTGGACTATACTTGTATAAGGACACATTTTATACGAATTTACATTAAGAGAGATTTTTATAAAACTGGTTATGCTTTGTTTGCAAAGTCATACTATAATCCACTGACATCATACCTAATAAGGTATGA
>CATLBH010000062.1 GCA_949878745.1 uncultured Ruminiclostridium sp.
GGGTTCTTCGGGCTTGGTATCTTCCGCTTTTTTGGTAACCTTAACCGTACATTTGGCTTCTTTTTCGCCCGCCTTGGCTGTAATTACGGCTTCGCCTGCCTTAACGGCTGTTACAACGCCGTCCTTAACGGTAGCTACCGCCTCGTCGGAGGAAGTCCATGTAACGGTCTTGTCGGTAGCGTTATCGGGAGTAACCGTCGCTTTAAGGGTAACGGTTTTTCCTTCTTCAAGGCCGGCCGAGGTTTTGTCGAGGGTTACGTTTTCAACGGGGATAGTTTCGGGCGCCTTGGCGGTAACGGTAACCGTGCAGGCTGCGGATTTTTCTCCCGCCTTAGCGGTGATAGTGGCTTCGCCCTTGGCAACTGCCGTTACAACGCCGTCTGTAACTGTTGCTACCTTTTCATCGGAGGATGTCCATGTAACGGTTTTGTCGGTTGCGGTTTCGGGTAATACAGTCGCTTTCAGCGTTACTGTTGCGCCTTCCTCAACCGTCGCTTTTTCCTTGTCGAGGGTTACTTCTTCAACGGGAACGCTCTTCTCGGAAACAGTAACTTCGCAGGAAGCTGAAACGGTTTCGTTTGCCTTTGCGGTTATAGTGGCCTTTCCTGCCTTAAGGGCGGTGATTTTTCCGCTTTCAACCTTGGCTACAGTGGGGTCGGAGGAAGTCCATGTAATCTGATCTGTGCTGTTAGCGGGGGTAAATGTAACCGTGAGGGTTGCCGTTCCATCAACATCAAGCGCAAGGGTTTCCTTGCTGAGTTTTATGGATGTTGCGGGAACAACTTGGTCGGAAACGGTAACGGCACATTCGGCGGTAAGTTTTTTTCCGCCTACGGTCGCTTCGGCCGTAAGCTGGGCATTGCCTGCCTTAACACCGTGAACCTTGCCATTAGCTACTGTAAATATAGTTTCGTCAGAGGATTTATATGTTACCTCTAATTCGTCGGCATCTTCCGGATCAACCGTAAGATTTATAACCTTATCTCCTCCGACAAGTACGCTTATGTCTTCTATGGAAATAGCCTTAGCGGGATTGGTTACATTAACCGTACAGGTGGCGGTTGCTTCGGGATTTTCCTTGGAAGTGGCGGTAATTGTGGCTGTACCGGAAGCCTTTGCGGTTACAACGCCGTCGGCCACTTCAACCTTTGTGGAATCGGTAGATGTCCAAATAACGGTTTTGTCGCTTGCGGTATCGGGTGTAAATGTTACCTTAAGCGTTTCGCTGCCGCCCTTTATTAAATCAAGGGTGGTTTTGTCAAGAGAAATAGATTCGATGTCGCTGACAACCTTTACGTTGCATTTAGCGCTTATTTCATTGTTTGCGGTAGATGTGGCTGTAATAACGGCATCACCTACGCCTACTGCTTTAACAAGACCGTTTGTCTCAACTGTTGCTACGCTTGTATTTGATGATGACCAAGTAACAGTTGTTGGATCAGTTGTATCGTTGGGTACAGGGGTTGCAGTCAATGTTTCAGATGTACCTTTTTTGAGGGTAAGAGTTTTTGGGGTGAGTGTTATACCAGTTAAAGGAACTTCCTCTTTTGTTATGGAAATTCTCGAAATTGTAATATTTTTAAACTGGATATAAAATCCATCACTAATTATGTCTTCAACAGTATAGTCGCTCTTATAATCAAACTTAGAGGAATCAAATGAAAATGTCCCTATGTCAAGAGTGTCACTTTGATTCTCTCCGGCAAAATATAAACCGTATTCCCAATTAGGATCACCGACTTCATATGTACCACCCCAAGAAAAAGTTCCATCTGTTTTACATACAGGGTGAACACCAATAAAAGCGCCAGTTTCTTTTGCTGAAATTTGAGCATTAAATTTTAAGCGCTTAAGGCCGTCAGAATTCTCTACACCTAACTCGGTAATTATCTCAGGAGTTATTTTAAGCGTTTGCGCCCATTCGCCATTTGGATAACCATTATTATCATAAGGCGTACCAATATCATTCTTTATATTATACAGGACAACATCAGGTTGATTATCCACTTTTAAAGTGATTGTATTGATTTTTGAATAAGCCTCGTTTAATTTAAAAAGATTCAGCCCGTTTTTAAAATCATCAAGTTTTTCTGTTGATATTGTTAAAGGACTGCTGTTGCATATAGATTTAGCCCAATAAGTATCGTCTACCGGAACCGCAAAAATATAATTTACCCCACCTTCTAAAAAAATTCCGTCTACCGTGATGGTTATAGATGTGGTTGCATTTTCTACATAGCTTTTACCTACAGATAATTGGCTAAGCTGTCCCACTTCATATAGGATTTTTTCACTAGGCTCATCAGCCGCGCTCAACGTCAACGACGTAAAAGTAACCGCCGACAGCGTCATCGCCCCGGCGAGCACCCCCGCCAATAATTTTTTCATTTTCATGAAAAATTATCCTCCTTATTAAAAAAAATCTAAATTTCGAAGCCAAAAGTTATACAATTTTCATAACTTCAACTACCGATAATAAGAATTATAACGAGTTCACAAACTTGCGTTAGGCTGCTTAAACACGCAACGCTAAAGGCTAAGTAAGCATTTGTAACTCTGTAACCTAATTTAAGTAAATTTAACTGTAAAAACTGCACAAAAGAAACAAAAAAATTTTTTCGGCTCTTGAAAAAAATTCTTGTATATGCTATAATAAAAAACAATGCAGTGCCGACGCCTTTGTTTTCGGCAGCAAATAAAAAGCGAAAGGAAATCAACTTTATGAAGCACATTAAAACCGTTAATAAGGCTAACCTTAAGGAAACGGCGGCTAAGGGCGGCTGCGGAAAATGCCAGACCTCCTGTCAGTCCGCCTGCAAGACCTCCTGCACAGTCGCAAACCAGACCTGTGAGGCAAATAAGTAATTTTGAGAAACAAAACGCTGTGGGGAGGGAAACCTCCCTTTGCTTTTTTTAAAACGAAAGGATAAAGGATATTTATATGGATTCGAGAATACATAAATACAAACAGGGAGATAATTATATTGTCCTTGACGTGAACAGCGGCGGAGTTCATTTAGTGGATAAAATAATCTATGATATGCTGGACTTTATCCGACCCGAAAGCGGCGGCGATTCTCTTGGGTGCACTGCCGAGCTTCTGGCGGAAAAGCTGCCCCAATACCCCAAAGAGGATATAGCCGAATGTCTGGAAGAGCTGGAAGGGCTTTACAGGGACAAAATACTGTTTTCCGAGGACGAGTACAGGCAGTACGCCGACAAGAGCCTTAACGCGCCCATAAAGGCAATGTGCCTTCACGTGTCCCACGACTGTAACCTGAGATGCGAATACTGCTTCGCGGAAACGGGAGACTTTGGGACGGGAAGAAAGACAATGCCCCCAAATATAGGTAAAAAGGCGATCGACTTTTTAATAGAAAAATCCTTCGGAAGAGAGAATCTCGAACTGGACTTTTTCGGCGGCGAGCCGCTTATGGCGTGGGATACCGTTGTGGAAACGGTGGAATACGCGAGAAGCATTGAAAAAAAGCACAACAAAAATTTCCGCTTTACCATAACCACCAACGGAATGCTGTTGGACGACGAAAAAACGGAGTTTATAAACCGCGAAATGTCAAACTGCGTTCTGTCGCTGGACGGGCGGAAGGAGGTCAACGACCGAATACGGTTTACCCCCAATCATAAGGGCAGCTACGACATCATTGTCCCCAAATTCAAAAAACTGGTGGAGGGAAGAACCAAGGAGGGGCGGACGGACTATTATATAAGAGGTACTTTCACAAAATACAACCTCGATTTCGCCGGCGACATACTTCATATGGCGGAGCTTGGCTTTAAACAGCTTTCGGTGGAGCCTGTGGTTACCGATCCCGAATTCCCTTACGCCTTGACCGAAGCGGATTTGCCTCGGGTTTTTGAGGAGTATGACAGGCTTTATGAAATCATGAGAGAAAATCCCGACAGGTTTAATTTTTTCCATTTTAAAATAGATTTGGATCAGGGACCCTGCGCCATTAAAAGATTAAGGGGCTGCGGCTGCGGGAACGAGTATGTGGCGGTTACGCCGGACGGAGACGTTTATCCCTGTCATCAGTTTGTGGGTATGGAACAGTGGAAAATGGGGAATATATTTGACGGGGTTATCGATAATAAAATAAAGGATTATTTCGCTAAAACGCATATTTACAGTAAAGAAGGGTGTTCGGAGTGTTGGGCGAGGTTTTATTGTTCGGGGGGGTGTAACGCGAACAGTTTTCAGTATGAGGGAGATGTGCAGAAGCCGAATAGGCTGGCTTGTGAGATGCAGAGGAAAAGGATTGAGTGCGGGATTGCGCTGGAGGCGGTAAAAAAGTAAAAAGAAAAAAGATGAATCGGCGAAGCCGCAATGTCTTTTTCGCTTCCTTTTTGCACTGCAAAAAGGAAGTGGGGTTCGGGGCAAAGCCCCGACGAAACGGGTAATGTAAAAGAAAAAGCGTTGAAATTGTATGGGCGGGGGGTTGGATTGTTTGGATTTAAGGTATTGTTTAGGAGGAAGCCGCGGCGCAGCCGCGAACGGAGCGGAGCGGAGTGAGCCGAGGTGGAGCGAAGCGGAACCGAGTGAAATTTTCCGTCAGGAAAATTTCGGCTGCGCTCCCCGCTGATGGGCAGATATCGGTGTAGGAGCGGTGTTTCCTGATGAAACGCGTAAGCGGATACCGCCGGCACGGCTTGAAAGCCCGTCCTCAGGAAGGGTAGTCATCGGCAGTAACAGGCGGTAACACTAATCCGCCCCGCAGCTGCCCTTCATTGAAAACCGCCGAACCGACCCACTCCGAGTCCCGCGCCTCATCAGGCAAAATCGTCCCTACCCTCCCAATCCCCCACCGCAGGGGGCGCGGCCGAAATTTTCCTAACGGAAAATTTCGCTCGGTTCCGCTCCGCTCCACCTCGGCTCCCTCCGCTCCGCTCCGTTCGCAGCCGCGCCGCCGTCCCCCCGCCAATCAATCCTAAAAACAAACTAATCTTCCCCAAAATCCACGCCAATCAATACCCTAAAACACCCAATCCCCCCCAAATACCCTTTTCACAATCACCCCTCCCCCTTTTCTCCCCACTTTTGCCCATCTGTAAATTATCAAACACTTTTTTTTCACAAAGATGTTTTATAATACAATCATCAAATCAACCCACCAGAGAACAGGGGGCAAAAACCCAATCAGCGAAAAACGCGATATGCGAAAGACGCCCAATACATAAGCTCCCACACGAAAGGAAGTAGCTAATATGTACGATAACAATAACGGCTATCAGCCAACCTATAACTTCTCCACCGACCCCAACCGGGATCCTCAAAATAACCGGAACCCTCAATACTACCCCGACAATAACCAAAAGCCGCCCAAGAAAAAGAAAACAAGCACCGGCTTAGTCATAGGCGTTATCGTCGCCGCCATAGTTTTCGGAAGCGCCAGCGGCTTCGGCGGCTCCTACCTCGCCAGCCGACTCAACGACAATACCGAAATCTCCACCGAATCCCACGACCGCGCCGATCCCCCCGAAAAACCCGGCGGCTCCGAAAACGCCGACCCCGACGAAAGCGCCGCCACTACCACCGAATACGTGAAACCCGATATCGAAATATCAGACGACCTTTCCACCATGGAAAATATGGCCAATATAAATACCACAAAGGCCTATTCCTATGAACAGCTTTATGATGCCGTCAACGAAAGCATTGTCGTTGTGGGGAACTATGTGAAGAATAACGGCTACTACAACGATTCCTCTGAGTATGTGAGACAAGGAACCGGAAGCGGAATCCTCTTCACCACCGACGGCTATATTGTCACCAATGCCCATGTCGTACAGAACGCCGCCAAAGTCACCGTCACTGTCTCCGATAAGTACAGCGACGAAGAGGAAATGGAAGCCATAGTCATAGGCTCCGACAGTGCCACCGACCTGGCCGTCCTCAAAATCGGCCGTGATGAGGATAAACCCTTTACCGCCGCCCCTTTGGGCGACAGCTCCAAACTTAAGATAGGCCAGGAGGTTGCCGCCATAGGAAACCCCGCCGGGCTTAACAAATCTATGTCCAAGGGTATTGTTTCGGGACTCAACCGTTACTCCAACGGAAAAGGCTATGAACTCAGCTCCATTCAGACCGACGCGGCAATAAACCCCGGAAACTCCGGCGGCGGGCTGTTCGATATGTACGGAAACGTTGTTGGCGTGGTGAACTCAAAGCTTGTGGCGGACGATTCGAGTATCGAGAATCTGGGCTTCGCCATTTCCATTAACGAAGCTAAGCCGGTTATAAGCGACCTGATAAATTATCACTATGTTACCGGCCGCCCCGCTCTGGGAATCGTTACCACAGAGATTCCCAATACGTATATGGCTCAGCTGTATGGGCTTCCCTCCCCGGGATTGTTGGTTGTGGAGATAAATCAGGACGCGCCCGTGGCGCAAAGCGGATTGCAGATAGGGGATCTTATCGTTAAGGTGAACGGCGCGGAGGTTGAAAGCGTTTATGATGTACAGGAGGCTACTAAAGGCCTTAGCGCGGGAGATAAGGTTGTTGTTACCGTGATAAGAATGTCCTCCTCCGATAACGGCGGCTATTTCGGAAATTTGGTAAAAGAAAGAACCGTTGATATAGAAATAATTTTAACCGAGAGCAAGTAAACGCGCCGAATTTAAAAACCTTCCCTCGGACTGTTTTAAAGAGGGGAAGCCCCGCAAGAAAGGGCTTCCCCCCTTTTTTATAATCAGCCGCTGCCCTTCGTGGGTTATCACCGAAGGGCAACGGCTTTTTTACGCCCCCTGTAATTTCCTGAATATTTAATGAAAAGCCTTAAAAAAAACAAAAATCCCTTGACACCTTTTAAAAAACAGTATATAATAATTAGTATACAAATTTATAAAAGGAGTCCCAAACAATGCCAAATTCAAAAAAACCACCTTCCGAGAACTCGAAAGCCGTTTTAAATCAAAAGCTTTACGGCGTTTTCGAGAACTCCCTTTTGGAACGGAGCGATTTCACAATATCCTCCTATATTAACGACATTTCCAAAAGGCTGAAAACCATTACCCCGAAAAAAATCGAGTCCCGAAACCCCGCCACCGGAGTGTCTCAGTGCATAAGAGCCATTCTAACCAGTCTTTCTCAGCACAACGACGTTACCGAGCTTGCGCTCTGCCATGATATAAAGTACAGCGCGGCGACGGTATCCGTATCCCTCAAAAAAATGGCCTATGACGAGCTTCTGACCCTGACCGTCGACCCGGCTGACAAGCGCTGTACGATTATTTCCATAACCCCCAAGGGGCTTGAAACCCAGAAGTATCTCGAAGAGTCCTATCAGGCGCTTGATGAGATATTGCTGAACGGAATAACCGAAAAAGAAAAAAAGCTTATGCTTCCTTTGCTGAAAAAGATGCTGAAAAACGTGCTGGAAGCCCAGATCGACCCCTCGCTCAAAGACATAAAGGTGCCCCCCCGATTGAAAGCGCAGACCACAAAATCATTGCTTAACTCTAAAGACGCAAAGCGGTGAGTCTTATCGGTAGTTTCGTTTTCCGTTGTTGGGGGGCACTGGCTTGTTTTTCGCCCGGCTTTTTTTGTATACCGGAAAGCTTATTGAAAAAAAACGAAAAACAAAGAATTAAGGCAAAAAACATAAAATTTTCCCCTCCCCCTTGACAAACAGTAACCGGCGGTGTATAATAACAACAGTGCCGCCGATATACTTCACTCACCTCCTTTCTTAAGAAGTGGCGGTACTATATCACATCACCCCCTTATGAAACACACCATGGCTTAACCGCCTCCGTGTGTTTCTTTTTTGCTTAAAAAACTAACCATTTCATCTTTTTTCGATATTTTAAAGTAACCTTTTGTGCAATTAGCCCTAAAATATTCCACAAGTTTGTGATAATTTCGATTGACTTTTTACAAAAAAATCTGTATAATTCTTATTATCGGAAGTTGAAGTTATGAAAATTGTATAACTTTTGGCTTCGAAATTTAGATTTTTTTAATAAGGAGGATAATTTTTCATGAAAATGAAAAAATTATTGGCGGGATTGTTGGCAGGCGCAATGACATTAACTTCATTAACCTTGGCGTCATTCGCTGCTGACGGAGAAGAAACATCTTCGTATATTATCTTAAACGCCCATACAGCGAATTGGGGACTTCAAGGTAGCCAAAAAATTGCTATTAAAAAGGGGACAAATGAATATACCCTGTCTTTAACTAACAAGGGCGGCTATAATGACAGTTTCAAAACCGAAACTGGAAAGGGTGAATTGACTGTAAGATTTTACGATGCCAAGGAAAATCTTAAAGATATGACTCTAATGTCAGTATCTGTAGATGAAGTCGATAAAAATTTTTCTACAGTTGAAGCAGTACAAACGAATTCAACTTGGGATTTTGTATTAGGGGAAAATGCGCCTGGTATATCGAAAGCGCATGACATTGCATTTACAGACGAACAGTTAGGACTTATAGGAGAGGTGGCAGCAAACAGTACTATAACAGTTAAAGTGCGAGCAACCTATGATGACAGCGCTGTTAAAATAAATGCTGCGAATTTTACTTTCTCTGAGAAAGTAAAAGAAGAAATGCGCATAGGCGATTCTTTCTCTATTACATATAATTCAGAGGATATTCCCGCCGAATCAAAATACGAGATTAAGTATAAGATTCCTAAAATCGCGGAGCCAAAAAATGATACGACTGACTATAGTTATTTTGACGTTGTTAAGGACAACGTACTGAATACAACAGCGGGAAAAGACGAAACAGGACTTGAAGTTTCTTCTAAAGTCGATGGTAACAATACAATTTATACATTTAAAGCAGTTGCTCCAACAAAAGGAGAGTGGCCGTTTAGCATAATCATCAATGCGACACCAGCAGGAGATTGGACAGATATACAATATTTGTGGTTTGATAAAGTTTCTTATAAGGTTTTACCCAATGTACCTTTAACCGGTATAACTCTCAACAAAACTACTCTTACCCTTACCAAAGGCGAAACAGCGGATTTGTCTGTAACAAAATATGAACCCGATGATACAACCGATGAAGAAGGTGTTAAATGGTCAAGCGATAATGAGAACGTAGCAACAGTTGACGAAACCACAGGCAAAGTAACCGCCGTTGCCAAAGGTACGGCAATAATTATGGCAACTTCCACCGCACAGCCCACAGTAACATCCACCTGTACAGTAACAGTAGAAAACCCCGCCCTTGAAAGCATTGCATTTGAACAATCCGAAATAGCACTGCTTGTAGGCGCAGAGGGTACAGTAAAATGTACATATTTACCCGCAGACGCGGATAAACCCACAATTAAGATTGCAACTACCGATGATAGCATAACAGTAACCGATAACGGCGACGGAACGGCAAAAGTTGTAGCCGTTAAAGCTACCGCTGCCGATACCCCCGCAACAATCACCGCTACGGTTGACGGAAACACAACAATAACAGCGGCTACTTGTAAAGTAACCGTTACCGACAAGGAAATCAAGGCCACCGGCGTAAAGCTTAACAACGAAACCCTTACACTTAAGGCCGGCGAAAAATCCGAAAAGCTTATCCCCACTTTGACCTCTGACGAAGGAACTCCCACGGATAAAATAACAAAAACCGTATGGGCTTCTTCCAACGAGGAAGTAGCGACAGTAGCCGACGGCGTTGTAACGGCAGTAGCCGAAGGTCAAGCGGAAATTACCGTAACGGTAAATGACACCCTTACGGCTAAATGTACGGTAAACGTCGAGAAGCTCGAAAAACCCATTACCGCAGTAACCCTCGACATTACCTCCAAAACATTGGAAGTAGGCGAAACATTAACTCTTAAGGCAACATTAACTCCCGCCGACACTACGGACGATAAAACAATCACCTGGACCTCCGGCGATTCCGCTGTTGCCACTGTAGACAACGCGGGCGTAGTAAAAGCCGTTAAGGAAGGAACCGTAACCATTAAGGCGGCCGCCTCAAACGGCAAATACACGGAATGCACAATCACCGTAAACAAAAAAGCGGAAGACTCATCTTCTGACACCACT
>CATLBH010000063.1 GCA_949878745.1 uncultured Ruminiclostridium sp.
GATTTTTCGTCAGATTGTACAAATTCGACGCAGGCGGGCTAGCGCCCGTCAAGGAGAAGTTGTGCAATCTGACGGAAAATATGCAAGCAAGATGCGCACATCCGATTTAATCAGTGGTTCCCTAATACTAATCCATCTTTAAACTGTTGGATTAGTGTTTCGGGTGTAATCTTTAATCATATTTCGCGCCAAAAAAAGTACCGTTCGCGCCATGACACTAAAGTTTAACTTTTTTCTGCCGAATAAATATACAGATGAAACGGCTGACACCTTTGCCGATTTCATCAGGCGTACACCATAGCCGGTATTTTTCTTGCGCCGCCGCTTTCGGCTGAGGACGGGAAAGTCCCCGCCGAAATTTGCGGCGGTAAAATACCGAACATTTATATTCATATTTAATACTAATCCCTCTCGAAACTGTTGGATTAGTGTTTCGGGGACACCCCCTTTTAAACTGTGGGTATTACGTCAGTTTAAAAAGGGATTGGTATAAGAGAGGAAAACTCGAAGGTTTATAACAATGAAAGAGTTTTATCAAAGCGATTATTTAATCTAACGTAAACATTGCGAAAGGAAGTACATATTATGCAGATCACGGGAATTCAGTCACAGGGCAATAGCAGCACGGGAGTAAACAAGCAGCAGAGCGAGGACAGCATTATCAAGAACGCTCAAAGCCAAATCGAAGAGCTGAGAAAACAGCTCCAGCAGCTTGCCGAAAACAAGGATATGGACCCCAAAGCCAAAACCGAGAAAAAACAGCAGCTTCAGCAGCAGATTGCCGATCTTAACGCTCAGATAAGACAAAGACAAGCGGAGCTTCGCAAGGAGAAACAAACTCCCAAGGAATCCGCCCAAAAAGCCGCCGATAAGGAAGCGGCAAGTGAGGCCGCAAAAAAGGCAGACGGTTTTGATACGGGATTTTCAAAGGCAACAGCGGGCGCGATTATTTCCGCTTCCAACTCCATTGACGTTGCCGATTCCATGAACGAAGTCAGCGTAAAGCTGAGCGGAAGAGCAAACGAGCTTACGGCCGAGATTGAAACCGACGCCAAAAGAGGCGCGGATACTACGGCAAAACAGGCGGAGCTGGATAAAGTCAACAAGGGCGTGAAAAATTCCAAAGCCGCAGCAGCCGCCGCTCTGAACGAAGCGGACGGAAAGCTTAAAAACGCCTCCGAAACCGACAAAACGCTTGGAGAAATCAAGGAAAAAGACGAAAACAACGGGGAAGAAGAGGATATCAGAACCGACGGAATGTACGATAAGGACGGAAACAGGATTGAGGAAAAGGACGAAACCGCCGAAAGAGAATATGAAGATAAGGCGTAATGACAGGTGGTTGTAATACCAATCCCTTCAAAACTGTGGGATTAGTATAAATTTGCCTGAAAGGAGGTCAGTAAAATGGCGATAAACGGTCTTGGGATAAATTACGACCCATATCAATACTTAAAAAAAGCACAGGCGGAGAAAACCGAAAAAACCGACGGTGAAAAACCGGACAGTGTGCCCCCAAAAGAGACGGGTGAGCTTTCAAAAACGGAAAACAAAGCGGGAGAGCTGAAATTTAACAATAAAGACGAGCTTATGTCTTATCTTAAGCAAAATTATAAAACCGTGGCCAAGGGGATGACGCAGATTTCGGGCAGCTATCTGAATCGATGCCTTAAAGACGAAGAGGAGCTTCAAAGGCTGTTTGATAACCTCGAAGAGGCGGACAGAATGGCGGAGGATAACGAGGAAAACCTTGAAGGCTATCAGGGTATGCAGGTAAAGATCGACGAAAACGGTGATATGACCACCGAGACCCACGGCGGAAGCGTGGCAGTCAACGAGGGCAAGCGCTTAAGACAAATAGCCGCCGCGAAAAACCCCGCCCAGATTCAGATGGTGCTGAGCTTTTTGAACACGGATTTATCCGACGTTAAAAGAGGTCGTGAAACGAATATGTGCGACGATGACGAAATAGACAAGGTGGAAGCGCTGATTCGGCAGGCACAGCAAAAAGCCGCCGAGATACAGGCGGAAAACGGCGGCAGTGAAGAGAAAAAAGAAGAAAACGACAACGATATGTCTTTTTATACCACCCTGCTGATGTAAATTTTTACCTTAGAAACTGTTCAAATAGGAATGGCGTGCGGATTTTCGAGCATATTTTGTTTATGACAAGGCAAAAATCCGCAGGCGGGCAGCTTACGCGAAAAGCCCGTCAAGGATTTTTAACACAGGATGTGTTATACTAATCTTTGGTCAACATTTTTTTGTCTATTATCTGACCAAAGATTAGTATTAGCCATTTGCCCAAAGTCGGCGCCAGGATGCGCCGACAACAAAGCAAATGACAAAACGCAAGTCAGCGGCAAAATATGCCGAATAGACGTGCTCCAATTCCTATTGGAACAGTTTCTTATATTTAGCTTATATTTAGGAGGAAGAGCATGATAGCGAAAACGACGGGAAATCTTATCGGCGCCAACGTCGCGATGAACGAGATACGCACCCCCATGAAGGTATTTAAGGAAGCCCGCGCCAGAGGCGACACGGCCACAATGAAAAGAGCCATGGGTTATGTGGAAGCCTTTAACGAGGACGCCTGGGAATATAAAGCGAAGGCGGACGAGGCTCTTAAGGAGGAAGCGGTTGAAGCGAAGGAAAAAGAGCGTCTCGAACGGGAAGAGCTGGCGGAGCGCATAAAGGAAAACCATACCGAGACCGAAGAAAAATTGGAGGAAGCATGCAAATCTCCCGTATCCGAATCTCCTTCCGAACCACAGGAGGAAAAGGACGGAGACGGAAATACCGATTCCGAAATCGAGTTAAGTACCGAACATACCGACGTCGAACTGCCCAAAAGCGCTTCCGACGCTCCGGTGACTTATACGAAAACGGGTAAAACAGTTCCCTCAAATCCGGAGATAAAATTTTCGGTAACCGTATAATTTTTCATTCACCCCTGAAAACAATAACGGGCTTTACGTTTATTGCGCGTAAAGCCCGTTATTGTTTTTAATTTTTTATATAATGTCACCTTGATTGCTCTGATTCCGCTTAATCTTTCTTGAAGTGGTTTTCTCAAACTCTTCGTTTCTTATTCTTATCCGGCGGATATTTTTGGAGGAAGGCAGGGTCTTGTTGATTTCGGCCACCTTTGCCTTTACTTCCGCTATCGCCTCTTCTTCTGTTTTGTCCTTGTAAAGCTCGCTGCCCAAAAAAAGTTCCAACGTCAATATTTCGTCTTCGGGGTAAACAAGAAGCTCCTGAGCGATTCCGAAAGCTTCCGCCTTGTTTTCCAGTTCTTCGGGAGAAACGTTTTCACCGTTGGAAAGAATGATAAGATTTTTCTTTCTTCCCGTTATGTAAAGCCGGCCGTATTCGTCGGTATACCCAAGATCCCCCGTGTACAGCCAGCCGTCCCTTATGGTCTCGGCGGTTTCCTTTTCGTCCTTGTAATATCCCTGCATTACCGAAGGGCTTTTTACGGTTATCTCGCCGTCCACTATTCTTACCTCGCAGCCGCGCACTATTTTTCCCACGTCGCCGTTTGACTTTCGGGACAGGTCGCCGGAGGTTATCCGGGGGGAACATTCGGTCATTCCGTAGCCCTGCGCTATGGTTATGCCAAAGCTTTCGTATTCCGAAATGAGTTCGGGGCTTAAGTAGGCGCCGCCGCTGTAAATTATCTTAAGTCTGCCGCCGAAAACGCTTTGGGCAATAGCCTGTACGGGGATATTGGGATTCGCCTTGGCGGCGTTTTTTATCTGCTTGCATATTGTAGCCGCTATCATAGGCACTAATAAAATTATGGTGGGAGAGAAAAGCTTAAGATTCTGCGCCACCTTCATCAGCGAATCGTTTACGCAGACGGTGGTGCCATATCGAAGCGACAAAAGTATATCACAGGTAAAGCAATACACGTGATGAATAGGCAGCACGGTGAGCAAAACGTCCTTGTCTGTGCTTTCGTTGTCGCAGCAAAAGGCATTGTCGATAAAATTTCCATGAGACAGCATAACGCCCTTCGCTTTTCCAGTTGTACCCGATGTAAACAGTATTGCGGCAAGAGTATTTTCGTCGGGAAGCTCTTCTTCGGACATAACCAAAGGTTGGTATTTTTCAAGTATCGCCCCCACGGTAAGACCGTTTTCGGTCTCCCCTGACAGTGCCACGAACATTTTTACCGACGGGCAGGCCGCTTTTATGGCGGGAATCGCCTGTTCATATCTTTTGTCGTAAAAAAGTACGTCCACGTCCGCCCTTGTGAGCAGCTCGCATATATCGTTTACCGATAAAAGCGCGTCGATGGGAACGCTTACGTTCCCCCCGCACATAGCGCCTATGTGGCTCATAAGATAATAACCGCTTGTGGGTCCTATCACCGCCGAGTGCACGCTTTTTCCGAAGCTGTCCTTTAAAAAAGCGGCTATTTTAAGGGCGCAGGCGTAAAATTCGCCGAAAGTGATTTCGCTTATGCCCGAAACCGTTTTTTCTTTAATGAACGGGTGATTCTCAAACTTGTCCCGAGCCGCGCTTACCAGATCAAACAATGTTTTCATATTGCACACTTTCCTTTCAATCATTGCACCAAAAACACTCTCGTCATCAGGCCTTTTTAAGCTTCTCAATATAATCCATAGCGTCTTTTACGGTGGAAAGCCCTATAATTTCCTCCTCGTTTACATGTATTCCGTATTTTTCCTCGATTTCGCCCAGAAGGCACATAAAATCAAAGGAATTAAAGCCCAGATCGTTTATGAATTCCGATTCGGGGGTTATGGTTTCGGGGGCTGCTTCGATGTAATTGCACATCATTTCCTTAAGCTCTTCAAGCATATTTTAATCCGCCTTTCTTGCCTTTGTAACGTCATTTTCATATCATTTCGAGTATCTGTCCTATGGTTCTCGTCTTGTCCTCGATCCCTCTGAACAGAACTCGGCAGTAATAGTAATACAGGAATTCCATCTCGCTGTCGCTTACCACATCTTTTTTGTACTCGAAATTAAAGTTAAGCCCGTTGTCCTCGGGACGGTGCATTACCGTGAGATAAAGGGGCTGAGCCGCCACTCCGTTGGAGTACCAAAAGGTCTTGTAATCTATATCGGGCATTTCCGTGTTCTTTTCCCGCAGAGTAAGGGGCTGATAGGTAAGGGAAATGCTCTCGTAACTGGCTCCGGGGGTGAACTTGCGATACTTTGCGCGCTTCATGTTAAGTTCAATGGGGTCATAGTTCGCATGGCGGAAAATCCTGTTCTGCTCCGCCTGAATGGTTCTTATGCCCTCAATAAAGGTCTGTTCGGGCTCAAGAATCGTCCGAAGCGGGAAGAAGTGTATCCTCGTGCCACCGCTGTGCTTTTCAAGAAGCGTTCCCCGCCGCGCCACGTTGGTCTTAACGGACACGTCCTTTTCGTCGTTGTTGAATTTGGAAAGCACTGTGCGAAGCCCCATAAGCAGAAGGCTCGCCATGGATACCTTATTTTCCGCGCAGAAATCGAGAAGCCGCGCCGAAGGCTCCCCCTCAAGATGATAAACGGAAATGGCGGCGTCAAGGGTGGTTGAGGTAATAACCGCGCTTCTCAGGTCGGGGTTTCCGCTTTCGCGGCGCTGGGTCAGAAGCCTTCCGGGACCGGTAAAGTCGGTATACATAGGCTCGCTGCCCTCTATCTGAGATTTCCAGAATTCCTCGTCGTTTATATGGGAGGGATTGTCCTTCCTTTCATATTCCAAATCCCGTTCAACGGCTTTTATATAGGACTGAAGCGGCTTCGGCTGAGGATAATCGTAAACCTTGGCGCAGTACAGCTCCAACACTCGTTTGTTAAACTCGATAATGGAGCTTGAATCCATGGTCATATGGTCGACCTTAAGATAAATTCCGTTATATCCGCCGGGATATTTTATCATAACAACGCGGTTCATGGCCGAGTTTAAGCGTTCCAAAGGCTTATGGGTCCACTTAGTCATTTCCTCGTGGGCGTCGCTTTCGCTCCAGCCGGAAAAATCGAAAAATCCCACTTCTCTTTCGTCAAAGGGGATAACGTACTGATAAACCGTACCGTCCTCGTCCTGAATAAAGCGAAGCCTCATGGAGTCGAAATCGGCAATTGCTTCCTTCACCGACTGTTTCAGAACGTCAAAGTCAACTTCCTGCTTGATGTAAAGTCCGGTTCCTATGTTCAATACCTGAGGCTTGGCGAATTTTATGGTATAGAAATGCAGTCTTTGTGCGGCGGTGAGGGGGTAGCATTTCATAACCGTGCCGTTGATGGTAAATTCTTTCATTTTACATCGACCTTTCTTTTTCGACCAGCGGTCGAAAATGGTTTATAGGGGGGTATGTTTATAAAATTGTATTAATATATCCTTTGTTGCGGGAAATTGCCGTTTTGGGGGCAAAGACCGAGCTTTCGACAAAAAATTTTTTCGATTTCAGACAAAATATTTTTCCAGAAATTCCGTGACCTTTTCTTTATAAAGTTCGGCGTTTTCATAAATGGAAGCCGCATGACCCGCATTTTCCATCAGAAGTATTTCTTTTTCTCCCGTACAGGCACGGTAATTTTCTTCCGACATATAAGTGGGCACAAACTTATCCTCCTTGCCGTGAATGAACAGAATGGGGCAGACGCCTTTTTTTACCGCGTCAATAGTCGAACATTCCCTAAAGCCGTACCCCGCCTTTTTGCGGCAAAGTCCGTCGTTAATGTCCATTATTGGGTGGGGCGGAAGATGATAGTCTCTTTTAAGAATATGCTTAAACACCTCATAGGGCGAAGTAAAGGCACAGTCGGCAATTATGGCTTTAACGCTTTTCGGAAAATTATCCAAACCGCTCGCCATCAGCACTGTGGCCGCTCCCATTGAAACGCCGTACAAGACTATTTCCGCCTCGCCGTTCGACAGTTCCCCGACGTAATCTATCCATTTAAGACAGTCGAATCGGTCGAGTATCCCGAAGCCCACGTAATCGCCCTCGCTTTTCCCGTGAGAGCGCTGGTCGACTATGAGGGCGTTCCAGCCTTTTTCAAGAAAATATTCCGCCATGGCCGGACAGTCGTTCATACCGCAGCTTGTGTAGCCGTGAACCAGTATGGCGGTGCGGCGGGAAGGGTTTTCCGAAGGGAAGTAATCTCCGTGAAGGGTGAGGCCGTCCCGGGTGGTTATTGTTACCTGCTCCGATTTTCTTTGGAGCAGTTTATCCCTTTCCCGATGTATAATCTTTATGTATTCCTCCCATTTCTCCCCGTCCGCCATTTCGCTTACGTCCACCCTAACCTCTTTTTGGCGCGGAATAACGCGGTTGAACAATACCCTGGCACCTATAAGGCAGGCCGAAGCTCCCGCCGCCAATGCTCCTCCCGCGGCGGCCGCCGCAATCAAAGCGGGTATCATACTATTCCCCCCTTTTTGGTTTTCGACCGGCGGTCGAATAATTTCAACTATATATTAACACTTTTACCCGCAAAGGTCAAGAGCGTTTTTAAACAAAACGTTGAAAACCCTTCAAATTTGTGATAGAATACAAATAAGAACTTTAAAAACATATTTCAACTGTGAATTATTCGGAATGAGAAGAAGAAAAAATGAGATGATGAGATAAAGACAAATATTAGACAATATAAACTTGAAAATTTAACCGAAATATGTTAAAATAGAAAAGGCTGCCTTTGCAGCACTCCATATAAAATAAAAAAAGGAGACTGAGTAATGATTGTGCAAAAGGGAATATGCCGCCTTGGCCTTAAAATAACAGCGGCCGTACTTACCGCTCAGCTGGTGGTTTTTACGTTTTTGTTTATTGTAACCGACAGATTTGTTTCAAACTAGGCGCGCGAAAGCGCTCTGAACAATATGCAGACCTCCGCTGCCGACCGTTCGGAAATAATAGGGAATTACATAGAGTCCACCGGCTCAATCCTTACCGCTTATCTTGAGGCGGGACAGATACGAGATCTGATGAGGGATCCCGCCGACGGGGAAACGGCTTCGGCCGCTCAGAAATATACGGAAGATTTCAGCGGAAATCTTACCAACCTGGAAGGCATTTACGCCAGCAGCTGGGACACGAAGGTGCTTACCCACACCAACGGGGAGGTTATAGGAGCAGTTACGCGCCCCGACGAGGAAAAAAGAAAGCCTCTTCATGACGCGATTCTCTCCACCGACGGCGTGTATAACGCCGGTATCATAATATCGCCCGCCAGCGGTGAACAGATAATATCAATGTACAAAGCGGTAAAGGACGATGGCGGAAATCCCATAGGCCTCGGGGGAATAGGGATTTTTACAAACGGCCTTGTAGATCAGCTTAACGCCCTCTCGTCCTATGAACTGTCGACCGAGGCGCGATATTTTCTCGTCAACATAAAAACCGGAGAGTATATTTTTCACCCGGATAAAAACAAAATAGCCACGCCGGCGGAAGAAAAGTTTGTCGCCGATATTATTTCAAAAACCGTGGCGGAGCCGGGAAGCTGCGGCTCCTTCAGCTATAAAGACGAAAACGGCGTGGACATGATAGCCGCCTTTAACGATATCAGCGAATACGGCTGGGCGTTCATCATGTCTGACAAAGCCTCGGAGGTACTCTCCGACGCGCTTAATCTCAGAATAATACTTATATACATCTGCATAGCGAGTATGCTTATACTTGCGGTAACCGCCTATTATTTTATAAGCAGAATGATATCCCCTCTGAAGTCCGTGGAAAGAGCGGTGGGCTCCCTTGGAAGAGTGCGCCTGGACGCGGCGGAATTCGTCGAAAAATACACCCACAGAAAAGACGAGGTAGGAAATATCGCCAACGCGGTGCACGCTCTTTGTTTCACTCTTCAGAACACCACAAACGACATAAGGCGTATCCTCGGTGAAATGGCCAACGGAAACCTCGCCGTGGATATCGAAAAAAACAGAGGATTTTATATCGGCGATTTTGCCATTCTCTCCGAAAATCTCGTTACGATTAAAAGCAAGCTTACGGAAGTTATAACCGATATAGCCGTAACGGCGGAACAGGTCAATTCGGGAGCCAAACAGGTGCAAATAGCTTCAAACACATTGTCTCAAGGGTCGGTAGAACAGTCGGCGTCAATTGATCTCCTCGCCCGGGAAATCAAGAGCATAGAACAACAGGCGCGCACAAATTCGAGGAATTGCGTTAACGCCCGTGATTTAATGGATCAAACGTCGGATTATGCCAGGGAAGTAAACAGTAAAATGGAAAGTCTGACAAATGCGATGAATGAAATCAACGAGGCTTCGAATATGATAAGAGAAGTAATAAAAACCGTGGAAGACATTGCTTTTCAGACCAATATGCTCTCGCTGAACGCTTCCATTGAAGCTTCAAGATCAGGTGAATCGGGAAAAGGATTTGCTGTGGTTGCGGAAGAAGTGGGTAATCTTGCCAAAAAGTCAACGGAAGCGGTGGGAGATACCGCAGATATTATTGACCGAGCCGTAAACGCGGTAAATAACGGTACGATTATCACCAAAGAAACCGTTTCCTCAATGAAATCCCTCAATGAATGCACCGTAAAAATGAAGCGAATATTTGACGATATATCCGAATCCGGACGTCAACAGGAAGAAATGGTTACAAAAATCACCGAAGAGATCGACTGTATCTCGGACGTGGTACAAACCAACACCGAAACCGCGGCTGAAAGCACTTCCACATCATCGGGACTCTCCGATCAGGCGGATATGCTCAAATCGCTTATTGACAGGTTTGAAACCTAATGCCAATCCCTTCTTATACCAATCCCTTTTTAAACTGACGAAATACACACAGTTTAAAAAGGGATTGCACCCAAAGCACTAATTCAACAGTTTTAAGAACCTGTCCACATAGGAATTGGCACGCGTCCTTTCGGCAGATTTTGCCGATGACTGCGTATCGTCATTTGCTTTGCTGTCGGCGCGTCCTTGCGCCGACTTTGGGCAAATGACCGAACACCTCGTGTGTTAAAATTTCTTGACTTGCGACAGCAAGCC
>CATLBH010000064.1 GCA_949878745.1 uncultured Ruminiclostridium sp.
GGCAAATGACCGAACACCTCGTGTGTTAAAATTTCTTGACTTGCGACAGCAAGCCGGCGAAATTTTGCCTTGTCCTCGACAAAATCTGCTCGAAAATCCACGCACCATTCCTATGTGGACAGGTTCTCAAAAATATCAAAAACATAAAATCCGCTCTTTCCTTCAAACCTTGACATTCATCCCGAAATCCACTATAATATAAACATAAGAACGCTCTGAAAAAACCGTATTACCCCAATTTGAAAAAGGAACTTTAAAATATGAAAAAGCTTTTTAAAAACCCGCTCGCTCTGATATTGGCGGCAGTCCTGACACTTACATCATGCACTCAGCAAACCACCGCCCCCACAGAATCCGTTTCCGAAAGTCTTACTCTCTCCGAATCGATTTACGACAGCTCGGCGCAAACTTCTCCCGCCGAAACCGTTTCAGAAAAACAAACGGAAGCTTCCGCCGAATCCCACACAGCTGCTCCCGAAACACAAACTGAAACCCTCCCTTCTTCGGAGCCGTTCGAGGAACTGCCGGAAGAAACTCCAGCGGCAACGGAAGCGTCTTTAACCGCGGTGAGGGAAACAACAGTAACGGAGGCGGAAATGAAAAAAACCGACAGCACGGAAACATTCAATACCACCACGGTAAAAGAAATAACCTTTACGGAGGAAGTTATCCCCCCGTCGGAAATTACCGCTGCCACCACAACAGCGCCCATTTCTCCGAAAGCTTTTACCGCCCGCTGCGATATCCCCTCCCTATGGGAGGAAAAGGGAAAGTACTGCGGAACCTGTAATTTTACGGTTTCCAATGGCACCGATTCCGCGACGGAGGGCTGGACGGTGAGAATAACTGTGCCCAAAGGCATTGAGATAACTTCCTCCTGGAACGGCGTTTTCACCTTGAACGGCACCTCCCTTACGGTAACCAACGAAAGCTACAACGGAACAATCGAAAAAAACGGCACCGCCTCTTTCGGCTTTAACTTTGCTTCGCCGACAAAAGTAAGCGGCTTCCTTTCCGTGGCCACCAACGGCGGAGCTCCCGTAATAGGCTTTAATCAAGGCGGAGATCAGACCTCCGCAGCCTCGGCATCAGTCCAAGAGACAACGCCTCCCGCCGTACCCCTTCCCGCTCCCGCCGCATCGGGACTTGTAAAGGAGCACGGAAAGCTGTCCGTAAAAGGCGCTCAGCTGGTGGATAAAAACGGAAACAATTTTCAGCTTAAGGGAATGAGTACTCACGGAATAAATTGGTATCCCGATTTTGTCAGCGAAGGCGCTTTTAAAACATTAAGAGATGACTGGAATACCAACGCAGTGAGACTTGCCATGTACACGGAGGAGTGGAAAGGCTACTGTGCCGACGGAAATCAGATATCGCTGAAAGCGGTTATAGACAAGGGCGTAAAAGCGGCGTCGGAGCTGGGTATGTACGTTATAATCGACTGGCACATCTTAAGCGACGGAAATCCTCAGACCAACAAGGCCGAAGCCCTGAAATTCTTTGACGAAATATCCGCCAAATATAAAAATTACGACAACGTCCTCTATGAAATCTGTAACGAACCCAACGGAAACATAAGCTGGTCGGGAGACATTAAGCCTTATGCAGAGGAGGTTATAGCTGTTATCCGCAAAAACGCCCCCGATTCCGTGGTGATAGTGGGTACCCCCACCTGGAGCCAGGACATTGACAAGGCCGCCGCCGACCCGCTGACGGAAAGCAACGTTCTTTACGCTCTTCACTTTTACGCCGCCACTCATACCGACTGGCTGAGACAAAGGCTTACCGATTGCTACAACAAAGGTCTGCCCGTCTTTGTCTCCGAATTCGGCACCTGCGACGCGTCGGGAAACGGAGCCAACGATTTCGGACAGGCGAAGCAGTGGCTGGATTTACTGGACAAATACGGCATAAGCTATATGAACTGGAACTTGGCCAATAAGAACGAAAGCTCCTCCGCCTTCAGGGAAAGCGCCTCTGTGGACGGAAACTGGAAAGAGAGCGATTTGTCCGAGGGGGGAAGCTGGATAAGAAAAAGGTTCAGAGGCGAATAAAATACATATAAAAAGACGTATCCGAACGGTTTTTGCAGCCCTTCGGATACGTTTATTATTTTGTATAATTATTACAATTTGTTTACAGTTTCCCCCACAGCCTTGATTTTACCAAAGAAATATGATATAATTAAATCCGTGATGTTTAAAAAACAATATGATATAAGCGATAAATAAAACCGAACGGAGTAACAAAAGACAATGGAAATCAGCAGCAGCCAAGTGAGCCAAAAGCTAAGCGCGACCATAAACGAAATAGAAAAAGTAATAGTGGGAAAGAAAAACGCCATAACACTTCTGGTAGTGGCTCTTCTGGCGGGCGGCCATGTGCTTATAGAGGACGTGCCGGGAACTGGAAAAACCACTTTAGCCACCGCGCTGGGAAAAGCCACGGGGCTGGACTTCAAAAGGGCGCAGTTTACCCCCGACGTTACCGCCTCAGACATAACGGGCTTTAACCTTTTCAATAAAGAAACCAACCGCTTTGAGTTCCGACCGGGAATGTCAATGACCAATATCCTTCTGGCCGACGAGATAAACCGTACCTCCCCGAAAACCCAGTCCGCGCTTCTTGAGGCTATGGAGGAAAGAAACGTGACGGTGGACGGAACCACCTACCATCTCCCCTCCCCCTTTATGGTAATAGCCACTCAGAACGAGCTGGGATTCGTCGGCACCTTTCCGCTTCCCGAAGCGCAGCTTGACCGTTTTATGATGAAAATAACCATGGGGTACCCCACCGTTTCACAGGAGCTTGAAATACTTACCAACAGAAGCGGAAACGAGCCTATGGACAGCGTAAGAGCGGTGTGTGCCGCGGAAGAGCTGGAACAGTTCGCCGAGCTTACGGGACAGGTAAACGTGGACGTTTCCATAGGACAGTACATAGTGAGCTTCGTCTCCGCCACAAGAAGCCACCCTTCGGTACAGCTGGGCGCAAGCCCCCGCGCCTCCCTTGCCCTTATGAGATGCACCCAGGCTCTGGCGCTGGTAAACGGAAGATCCTACGTCACTCCCGAAGACGTGAGCATTATGATACCGTATGTTTTAAGCCACAGAATACATCTTAAACAGGACGCTAAAATAAGAGGAGTAACCGCGGAGGAAGTCATAAGAGATATACGAAGCGGAATTATGTATCCCTTCGGAAAGGAACGGTCGTAAAATGGCGGTTTACCGTTTCGCTTATATCGCGGCTTTGGCGGCGGCGGTGGTGTTTTCTCAGGCTTACGCGGGACATCTTTCCTCCGTTATCCTGATATCCCTGCTGATTCTGCCCTTGTTTTCGCTTGTTTTTACCTTCGCGGCGAAAGCCGCGTTTTCCTTTAAGTTTGATATAAGCGAGGACACGGTGGAGAAAAACAAGTCCCTTAAAGTCAGAATTTTCATTAAGAATCGTTTTTTATTCCCTTCCTCCACCACCTATATCAAGGCTTCAATGCCGGGCTTTTCCGAAAAAAAAGACGCGAGGCTGATATTTTCTTTGGCTCCCTTTCAGGCGAAAAACCTTAACCTTACCTATACGGCGGAGTACAGGGGCGAATATGACATATCCTTCGATACGGTATATTTTTACGATTACCTTAAGCTGTTCAGGCTCAGAAAAGAGCTGGGACTGCACAAAAAAATAACCGTCACCCCCCGTATCATAGACATAACCGCCGTCGGCGGAACCGTGACGGCCGGCGACGAGGAGAACGATAAACAATCGCTGAATTCCGTCAAGGGAGAAAGAAGCTTTACGCGAAAATACGCCGAGGGCGACGACGTGAGAAATATCCACTGGAAGCTGTCCGCCAAGCAGGACGATTATATGGTGTGGCAAAACGCCGAAAATCTGTCCTCACGGGCGGTGATAGTCTGCGATCTTATTTCCCGCGGGGAAACGGACAAGGAAAAGGCGGCCTATACCGACGCGGTTCTCGAATCCGCCCTTGCCGTAGCGCTTTACAATCTGAAAAACGACTGCGGAAGCCTAATTTCTTTTTACGACGCGGATAAAGGCCGTTCAACGGATATCAACACGGAACATCTCAGTCATTTGTACGGCGCGGCTTATAAGACCGCCACAGTGAGAAATTATAATGGCGAGCCCAGTTATTATTCCGTCTGTAAACAGCATTTTACCGACAGCACCCAAAGCACCGCCGTTCTTATAACCCCCCACGGTGACCATAAGCTGGCCAAGCTGGCGGAGGAGCTGGCCGCCGTGTCCGAGGTAAAGATTTTGCTGTTGGGAGAAGCGGAAAAGGGAGTACAAAGGTATCTGGAGACCCTTCGCAACGTGGCCGCGGCGGAGCTTGACCCTTTTGACATAGACGCTGGGATCGGCGACGCTGTAAGAAAGCTTTACGGAAAATTTTAGACCGTTTTTACCTAAACGGGTTTTGGAACAAAACGGAGTATAAATGAGAATCAAAAAAAAGAAAAACGACAATTTTGCCGTTTACAGCTTCCCGTATCAGAAAAAAGACAGGCGCTTTCTGCGTATGTTTTCCGCAAAAGCGCTCCTTGCTTTTATAACCTGCTTT
This sequence comes from uncultured Ruminiclostridium sp., assembly GCA_949878745.1. Classification (GTDB taxonomy): domain Bacteria; phylum Bacillota; class Clostridia; order Oscillospirales; family Ruminococcaceae; genus Ruminiclostridium_E. Next base: position 4,586 of record CATLBH010000064.1, read on the forward strand.
TACGGGGCGCATTATTTTACGGAGATGCTGAACGTTAAAGAGCACGTTTTTGCTTCGGCGCTTACGGCGGGCTTAACTTGCGTTTTCTATATGATAATGCTCGGCCTGTTCGGTAGAGGGAGAGTGCTTTTGTTCTCTTTGGCGGCGTTCTTGCTTCCCGGGAAAAAAATGCTGGAATGGGGCTTTGGCTTTTTCGGGTATGTTCTCAGGGTGGCCGACGGAAGTATTATCGACGCGGACAAATTCATTAAGGACGGAGACGCTCAGGCGGATCCTTTCCCTTTCATTCTGGTGCTGTGCGCGATTTTCGGGATTCTGTTCGCCGTCTCCTGTTATCAGCGGTTCAGTCCCGAAATAATACTGACCTATCTCGCCATAATGTCCATTCCGTCGTTTTTGTCTCAGCACACCGCATATAAGCCCTCATTGGGTGTTTTCGCGGCAGGGGTAATAGCCATGTGGAGCGCCTCGATGGCGTTTTCTTCCGGCTACTTCCTGACGGCGGGCGGCGTCACCAACGTGTCCCTTATGGACAGGCAGTACAGGGAAAGCGTCAAAAAAGCTTCCCCCGCAAAGAGAATAAAATCCGACGATCTTCACTTTAACAGATACTTTTCGGACAGCGTGGTTATGTTTGTTTCCTTTTTTCTGATATTTTCCGTTACTGCCGCCTGTTTTCCGTTAGGGGGCAATTTAAGGCTGGATCGGTTAACGGAAAAGGTCTCCGTTACCGTACAAGGCCTGGGCGAATGGGGCTCGGAGTTTTTCGCAAGCGTAAATCCTTCCCCCTTTAAGGGCTTTTTCTCGGCGGATGGAGGAAGCATAAATATCTCCAACGGAATAAACCCCAAGGAAACTTCGGGAAGCAACACCCCCGTTCTGGAAGTCACGGTGCGGGAAAAAGACAAGCTTTATCTGCGGGGAGACATAGGCTATGAATTTGACGGAAAACGGTGGAAATCCATTTCCGAAATCAACTATAACAACATATCCTATTACAATACGGGCGCGGTAAACATAGACGCGGGCGTTCACAGCGCCAGAATCCCCATATCCGAGACATTGGCCGATTATACCCCCGAAATAGAGTATTATCTGGCTTCGCGGATTATGGAGCAAAGAGGGGGGGAGGAATACGGAGAAAACCCCTTTATAAAAAATCAGAGCGTTAAAATTGGCTATCTCCAGAGACTTAACACGGTGCTATTCGCGGGTATCCCGCTTATTTACACCTTTCGCGGAAGCGAAAACTTTTCCGTCAAAGGCGATTTTACCGCTTTGGCGGACAGGGGCAAAATAAATTCCATGGAAACCATGATATTGTACCCAGTGGGCGACCCCATGGATATGATAATGCAAACGCAGGGAATGTCGGGCTTCGGAGAGACTTATTACAGCTACGTCTACGGCGACGAATTTTCGGTTCTGCCCGTTGAAGAGGAGGAATTCGCTTCAAACCTTTATGTGTACGAAAGGTTTGTGTACGACTATTACACCTCCGTTCCCGAAGAAGAGAACCGCACCGTGGTAAACGCCGTGGCAAGGCTTCTCGACCGCGTTCCAGAAGATCAGGAGCAATCCTTCGCGGACATTACATACAGAGCGAAAAACAACGCTTATTCGAGAGCCTATATCGCAAGCTATCTTCAGGACTATTTTACCTCGGGGGATTTCGCCTATTCCCTCACCGCCGACAATTTTTCGGGAACGAATTCGCCGCTGTACAATTTTCTGTTTGAAACCAAGGCGGGACACTGCGCCATGTACGCTTCCTCCATGTGCCTTATGCTGAGACATTTCGGAGTTCCCGCCAGATATGTGACAGGCTTTACCGTGGGCGGAGAAAACTGTGCCGAAACCGCCGACGGATACAAATACACCGTCCTTCGAAAAAATCTTCACGCCTGGGTGGAGGTATACTTCGACAATGTGGGCTGGCTTCCCTTTGACCCCACTCCGGGAGGCGGAATGTCGGCGTATACTCCCGTCGGAACGTCGGCGGCGGAAAAGGAAACCACAACCGCCTCCGAAACGTCCGAAACAACCTCCGAAACCACTTCGGCCACAATCTCCGCTTCCTCGGCCGAAACCTCGAAAAACGAGGAGACAACCGCCTCCGCTTCTTCCCTCACGGAGCCCGACGACCCCTTCTCGGGCGGCGGAAACGGGGAAATGGTAAATTACGGCTTTTTCAGATGGCTGCTTTTGATATTGGGTATACCGCTGGCGATGTTTCTGACGGGAATGGCGGCGGCGGGTATAATGCGCTCCCTAAACAAAAAACAAAATCGAAAATTAAAGTTCTTTAAGAGCGGAGAATCCGGGGAAGCGGTAAGGGAAATGCTGTTGTTTTCGCTTAAACTTCTGGAAATTAACGGAGTTTACCGCCGAAGCGGAGAAACGCCGGAGGAATTCGGATTCAGGGCGGACAAAGCCCTGAAATCGGGGAATGTGTTCCGCGAGGCTGTTCCCTATTACGAAAGGGCGGAATTCTGTGCAGATCCCGAATTTACCAAGGAAGAACAGCTTTTGGTGTTCGGAAGTGTGTCAAGGCTTCTGAAAATTACTTTGGACGGAATGAACGGCCCCAAGAGGTTTGCCGCGCGGGTAAAGCTGTTCGGCAAAGGCTCCCGCCGAAACCGAACCGGATTTGTTAAAAAATAATACCGTTTCCGAGAAAGGCAAAACGTTGAAATGGACAAGCATAAAATATTAAAGGAGATATTCGGCCATTCCGAATTCAGGCCGGGACAGGAAAACGCCGTGGACTGTCTGCTGAGCGGAAGGGATCTTCTTTCGGTTATGCCTACTGGGGCGGGGAAATCCGTTTGCTATCAGCTTCCCGCCCTTATGCTTGAGGGGATAACGGTAGTGATTTCCCCTCTGATCTCCCTTATGAAGGATCAGGCGATGTCGCTGACTCAAAACGGCGTAAAAGCGGCTTTTCTTAACAGTTCCCTGTCCTTTGAGGAATATTTGATCACTCTTCGTATGATGACGGACGGGGCGTACAAAATCGTCTTTGTGGCTCCCGAACGCCTTGAAACCGAAGCTTTCGCCGACTTTGCCCAAAAAGGGAAAATATCCATGATAACGGTGGACGAGGCGCACTGTATAAGCCAGTGGGGGCAGGATTTCCGCCCCAGCTACCTTCATATCTCCGCTTTTATCGACTCTCTCCCCAAACGTCCCGTGGTGGGCGCTTTTACCGCCACGGCCACCGATAAAGTGAGAGAGGATATTAAAGCAAAATTGGGGCTTGTGAACCCCATGGAGATCATGACGGGCTTCGACCGCCCAAATCTTTTTTTCAGCGTTATAAAAGCTTCCAACAAGGAGAAGCCCGAAATACTTATGCGGCTACTGGAAAAATTTTCCGACCGAAGCGGCATTATTTACTGCTCCACAAGAAAACAGACGGAATTCGTATGCGACCTGTGTAAAGTTAACAAGATACCGGCTGTAATGTATCACGCGGGCATGAGCGACATAAGCCGAATGGAAAGCCAAGAGGACTTTATTTACGACCGCGTTAGGGTAATGGCGGCCACCAACGCCTTCGGAATGGGAATAGACAAATCCAACGTGGGCTTTGTGATTCATTACAGTATGCCCAAAAGCCCCGAAGCCTACTATCAGGAGGCGGGGAGAGCAGGGCGCGACGGAACGGCGGCGGACTGCGTGCTTTTGTACTGTCCCGGCGACGTGAAAACCGCCGAGTTTTTCATAGACAATATGTCTGGGGAAGAGCTTACTCCACAACAGCTCAGAGAGGCGAAAGCCATGGACAGAAAGCGGCTGAACGCCATGGTGGAATACTGTAATACCAACGAATGCCTGAGAGCCTTTCTTCTGGGATATTTCGGGGAAAAGTGCGTAAGCTGTTCGGGCTGCTCCAACTGCGGCGCCGAGTTTCGGGAGGAGGACATAACCGAGGACGCTCAGAAGATAATTAGCTGCGTTTTCCGATTGAGCCAAAGGGGGATAAAATTTGCCGCCGGCGCCATAAGCGACGTGCTTACGGGGAAAGAAACCGACCGAACGGAAAGGTTCGGCCTCTCCACCCTTTCTACCTTCGGGATAATGTCTGGACGAAAGCGGAAAAGCGTAGCCGAAACGATAAACACCCTCGTGATGTTGGGCTATTTAAGCCGAAACGACGAGGAATACCGAAATATTTCCATCACCGAAAAGGGGCATAACGCGGTAAAAAACAGAGAAAAAATAACCGTAAAGGTGCCCGTCAAAAGAAAAGACGCCGCGGAAGGCTATGGGGAGCCTGAATTTTTCGAGGCCTCCGAAATTTCCTCCTTGGGTTTGGGGGCACTGTCGGGACGCGGGGCGGAAAGCGTTCGGTTAAAAAGACCCGATTCCGAAACTGTCGACGGCGAGCTTTTGCAAAGGCTCAAGGAAATACGCACAAAGGAAGCGGCAAAAGCAAAGCTCCCCGCTTATATGGTGTTTTCCAACGCGGCTTTGGAGGATATGGCGAAAAAGAAACCGCGTACCGAAGCGGAATTTTTAAACGTAAGCGGCGTGGGCGACGCCAAGCTTATGAGATACGGAGAAGCTTTTTTGGGGGCAATCGCGGAATATCTGGACGAAAACCCTTCTTCATAAAATATCGCGGCAATGTTGAAAATAAAGTAAACGCTCTGTTCAAGATTTGTGTTGTCAGTTGAGACTTTGGCAATTCCACGAAAACGAGTTGGCAAGATGCCCGTACTATGGAACCACTGATTAAATCGGATGCGCGCATCTTGCTTGCATATTTTCCGTCAGATTGCACAACTTCTCCTTGACGGGCGCTAGCCCGCCTGCGTCGAATTTGTACAATCTGACGAAAAATCTGCCGC
>CATLBH010000065.1 GCA_949878745.1 uncultured Ruminiclostridium sp.
CCGAACAGATTTATTCGGGGGTTGGGAAGGGGAAGGAAAAGAAAAAGTATGTGCTGGATTTTCTGGCGGAGAAGAATTTGAAAATTGACGAGGAAAGCGTTGATTTGATGATAGAGAGCGCGGTTAAGAATATGAATCAGGCCTTTAAGGTCTAAAGAGAAAGGAAAATAAAAATATGAATTATACGAATTCGGGGCTTGTGAAGCACTGTAAGGAAGCGCTTAAACTTAAAACGGTTTATATGTGGGGAGGGCTGTTTCGGGAGGTCACCGAAGGCTACATAGAATTGCTTTCGGGAATCAAAGGCTATCAGGAGCAGTATCCCGCCGCACGGAAGGGGCATTTGAGCGGATTGATCGGTAAGGGGTATTACGGGTGCGACTGTGTGGGGCTGGTTAAATCCTATTATTTCGGCGGAATAGGCACCGCCAAAAATGCCCCGGGATATAAGGGAAATCTGGATTACGGAGTCGGAGCAATGTATAAAGCCGCCGAATATAAGGGCGGTATTGCGGATATGCCGGACAAGGAAGGGGTTCTGGTGATGACAAAGGATTTCGGGCACGTGGGGGTGTATATCGGAAACGGACGGGTCGTGGAGTGCACGCTTAGCGGATTTGGCGACGGGGTTGTTAAAACGGAGTTTTCTCAAAGAAAATGGGCTTGGTGGTGTCAGTGCCCTTGTATAGAGGACGACACGGGAGTGACCGAAAAAAGCTTCGGCTTGGGAGCTTCGGTTTGCGGAACGGGCAAAACAAAAGCCCCGCTCAACGTAAGGGCGGAGGCAAGTATAAAAGGAAATGTGATTGCCAAGCTTAAGCCGGGCGCCGAAGTGAAGCTTACGGGGCGAACAAAGGCGGACGGGGGGTATATATGGGCTGAGATTATGTACGGCGGGAAGCCGTGTTGGTGCGATAGGCAGTGGATAGAATCGGTTTAATACCGGGGTTCTAAAATATGAGCGTGTTGCTTTGAAAGGCGGTGGCTTATTGTTTTTTTGGTGGGAATTCCGAAAGGCGGGTGTTTATTTAGGTTTTTCTTTTTTGGGGCACTTAAGAGCGGCGGGAAAAAAATCTTTACCCTTCGGGGATAACCCCGAATGAGGACGGGTGCTTATCGTAGCAGTGGAAGCCCTCTCTTGCAGGGCTTCCACTCTTGCAGAACAGTTCCCCGGACTATTTTGCAATTCATCCATTTCGAAGACGCTTAAGAGGCTGTCGCTTCGCGCCAGTCTCCACGCAAACGCTTTTCGGACTCCGTCCGAAATTTTGCTCCTTTAGAGTAGGGTGTTTCGCTCCTGCGAGAATGACCAAAGGAGCGTTGCCCCTTTGGAAACCCCACTTCCTTTTCGGATCCCAAAAGGAAGCGAAAGAAGAATTGGTTTTTTATACCTTTTAACGTTTTTTACGATTTTTACCGATTTTCAGGCGCTCTATTGGAGCAGCTTTTTCTTACTGGCGGCATAGTATATTATTCCCGCCGCATCGGCCAAAAGCCAGCCTATGGGGATCGACCACCATATTCCTTTTACGCCTATTTCCGGTATCGCCGAAAGTATGTAGGACAAAGCAACCCTTGTGCCTAAGGAGAAAACGGTCAGCACCACTGACATGCGCGGTTTTCCCACCGCACGATAAAATCCGTAAAGGAGGAACAGACAGCCAATTCCGAAATAAAAAGCGCCTTCGGTACGAAGATAGCGAACGCCCTCGGCGATTATCGCCGTTTCCTCCGCTTTGACAAACATCAACATCAGCGGCCGGGCAAATATACAGACGGCAGCGGATATTATCGCGCAGAAGCTCACGGAGACCAGCGCCGCCCCTTTCAGCCCTTTTCGAATACGCTCGGGCTGTTTTGCGCCGTAATTCTGGGCGATAAAAGTGGAAAAAGCGTTTCCGAAATCCTGAACGGGCATATACGCGAACGCGTCTATCTTTACCGCCGCGGCAAACGCCGTCATAACGGCGGGGCCGAAGCCGTTTACTATTCCCTGCACCAGCAGGATACCGAGATTCATAACCGACTGCTGTACACAGGTGAGCAAGGAAAATCCCGTGATTTTCCGAAGGCAGTCCCCGGTGATTTTTACTTCCCCTTTTTTGAATTTCAGGTAAGGAAGGCGCTTCAGAGAATATGCCGAAATTCCGGCGCCGGAAACGTACTGAGCAATCACGGTGGCTTCCGCCGCGCCTTTAACCCCTCGGTCAAAGACAAGAACGAAAAGAAGATCAAGCCCTATGTTCAGCAGGGCTGAGGCTGCCAAAAAAATAAGGGGGACAAGGGAATTTCCCACCGACCTCAGAAGGGAGGCAAAATAGTTATAAAGAAAAACGGCGAATATCCCCGCGAAAATAACCGCCAGATAATCCCGCATATATCCCCATATCTCTTCGGGAACGTTCATAAAGGCTTTCACCTTGTCCAGAAACAGAAACGCCGCACCGTTAAGAATAACGGTTATTGACAGTATCAGCAGAAAAGAGGCTAAAATCCCTTTTTTCAGGCCTTTTTCGTCTTTTTCGCCGAAGCGTATGGAAAAATACGCGCCGCTGCCCATACATAAGCCCAGCAGCACGGAGGTAAGAAATGTCATCAGGGTAAAGGAGGATCCCACTGCCGCCAAAGCGTCGGGACCCACAAGCTTTCCCACTATCAGCGTGTCGGCTATATTATAGCACTGCTGCAGAAGGTTGCCCAGTATCATGGGGGCGGAAAACAGGAGCATGGAAGGCATTATTTTGCCTTTGGTCATATCGGTTTGCGTGGTTATCACCTCGTTTTAATATTATTCCTTTATAAAATTGTGAGTATTACGTCAGTTTAAAAAGGGAGTGGTATACAAAGATTTTTGATTAAAAAGTAAAAAATTATATCCAACCTTGCTTGAAGACGCTAACCTGTATTTTTCGGTTTGCGAAGCAAAATGAATTTCCTTTAGGTAAATTCAAAAAACCGGGAGGGAAACGAGTTGAGAAGGAGATCGGAGGGCGATCGACGAAGTCGTTTCCCATTTGTAAAAATTCCCACAGCACGGCTGTGGGAATTTTTACAAATGATGTGTGTATCATCGCTGCCAAAAAGATTTTTGGAAAAAAGACATACAAATACGCTCCCGTGAAATTGAGAGCGTATTAGGTGCCGCCTTTCGGCTGGCGTCGCTGAGGGGATTCGAACCTCCGGCCTACCGCTTAGGAGGCGGTCGCTCTATCCTGCTGAGCTACAGCGACATCTGATATTGACTTATATTATTTTAGCATAAAATTGGAATAATTGCAAGCCTTTTCGATGAAAAAAACTAAAACTGTGTGGGTTTAATGAAAAAAGGGATTTGTGCGCGCTTGGGTTTTTGCTCCTTTAAAAAGCGGAAAGAGGTATAGTTTGAGTTAGCGGATGTGAATCCAATCTTTAACGAATTCTAAAACTTTATTTAATACCAATCCCTTTTTAAACTTTGATAAAATCCACAGTTTAAAAAGGGTTGCACCCGAAACACTAATCCAACAGTTTTAAAAGGGATTAGTATAAGATTAATATTAGCATAAATCGGCCGCAGGTTTTTATATTTTCATATCAATAAAACTTCACCGTATCCCGTTTGAATACGGTGAAATTTTTATTTATGCCATTATAAGTATTCGCTTTGATTTTCAAGATCCTTTGAAATGATCATTATAAAATCAATAGCATTCCTCTGTGGCCAAATGATTTAAATCTCTTGCAAGTTTTTTTACATTAACAGGCGATTTTGTTCTTCTGTAAAAAATATAATAGAACTTATCTCTTTCGCTTTTTTCCGAAGACAGCGTATTGGCTACATCTTTGAATTTCAGAGTGTCAGATAACTCTGGGAAATAAATTTCCAATTCATCAAAAGCTACTTTGCCAAACCCGCTATTAAATTGGTCTGCTTTAATAATTACAAAGTCAAAATCAATACCTTGGCTTTGTGAAAAATTTTTTAGGCAGGAAAGCCATCTGAAATGTTTATTTTTTTGCTCAATTTGTTTCTTATATCTTTTAATTAAGGTTTGATCACTACTATTAAGCTGAGCTTCGGATTTGTTAATATCCTCTTCTAACGCCAAAAGAGCTTGGTCGTTTATTACATAGGACATATTATTATAATTGAGGTATTTAGCCAATTCTTCAAATTCGTTTTCAAGTTTTTCGAAATTTTCTCTTGAAAAAGGTTTAAAAATAGCTTTATATTCTGATTCCGATTTCCATAACGGATGACGTCTTTTATTTCGGGTAAAATATTCGTCAATCAATTCGTCATCAAAACAATTTTTCATTAAAAAGATAACATCGCCATCACTTAATAACGAAATTTTAAATTTTTTATTTAATTTTTTTCCAGATTTAGAAAGTGATTCATAACAAAAAAGCGAAAAATCATGGTTAAGTCTTTCCATCGCGTGTTTTAAAATAAACGCTTCATATTGAACAATAGGGTGATTCTGAATCCATTTCCTTTCCGCATCATGCGCAAACACAACATTTTCAATGATGCTTACCGCGGATTTAGAAAAAACAAGCTTGCATTTATCATCTTTTGAAATAATTTTAATACTTTTTAATAGACGCTCGTAATCAATTGCAACTGTATCAAATCCTGTTATGAAAGCATCGCGAATTAAGTAGTCAAGTTTGTCAACGTCGATCAACGAGGAATTAAGCATTGATATCATACAATTCAAAAAACTTTTATCAGGATTAACGTTATTAAAATAACTATAGCCTAATATACATCTTGCAAAAAAACCGCGTTCGTCATCGCTCCGAAATAATGATTTAAATATCTTTAACCCCACAATGGCGCTCATTATTTCGTGAGGTGCAGCGCTATAATTGCGTTTTACGATTTCATCTTTCAGTGAAACGTCAGAGGTTAAATCTAATATTTCTTTATGGAGTTTATCCCTTGACGAGCCGTCGTCTAAATAAAAAAACTCGCCTGTATGTGAAAAAGGAGCGTGTCCCACATCGTGAAGTAAACAAGCATATTCAAATATAGTTTTATATCGCGTCAAATCAATTGACATTTCAGACAACTCGTCCGGTTTTTTGATAACCGAAGTCACTATTTTGCCTAAGTAATATACGCCTATAGAGTGTACAAATCTATTATGAACAGCGGAAGCGTATAATGGCGAATAGCTTGTTTGAATGACTCGACGCAATCTTTGAAATTCAGCGGTGTCAATAATATTTTCGGCAACAAATTCGTCGATCTCTATATACCCATATACTGGGTCTTTAAATCTTTTCATAAAATATTTTCAACTCTTGTATAAGGCTAAACGCCCAATTCCTTTACAGACGCTTCACTCATAAAGGCCATCATTACATCATAAGACAGATATCCGCGGAACCTTTCCCAAAGTTGGTCTACAGTAACGTTTTTCTTTAATCGAAAGCCTTCTCCCTCTTCGGAATCAAACAGTTCAAAATATTCACAATAGTCATGTAAAAAGAAATTAGTTTTTTCTTCTGACAAAACAAGAACCGCTTTTTTTCCTTCCGCCAAAAGAAGCTTTACTACCGTAGCGCCGTAATTACTTATTTGACTAAACAGCACTTCCTTTTTTTTAGACTTTTCAACCAATTCGATAAAAGCGTTTGCGACCAAGTCTTCAATACCGATGTATACACACATATTTAAAACCTCTGACAAAATATTCAAAGCACAATTAATACTAATCATTGGTTAAGTTTAAGCAAATAATATGGACTACCAAAGATTAATATTCGGGCGCAGCTTTTTAAAGACAATAAATTTAAAAGAATTCACCCTAAATAATAATTTCCGATTGACAGCAAAATTTGTCCGGACTTTAATCGGAAATTAAGTTTGAATTACAAGTAGTTTAATTATATGCTAACTTGAATCAGATTGTGCCTGTCCGATAAAGATAGTATTTATAGTATATCACTTTTGCAACTCAAATTCAAGTAGCTTGGACAAGTTTTAAAAAATAAAATTTTTTCTGCCGGGGTACACAAAACTTCCCCTCACCGTTTAGCCAGAGCAATAACGATGGGGGGAAGTTAATTTTTCTTGTTGCCCAACGTCAAGACAAACCCTTACGGTCAAATCTTGCCATTGGTTCTGTTAAAGATAGGCATTATCGCTTTTCTGCGGTTTTTCACCGTAATGCGAAATTATCTTATGATTTCTTTAGCGGAGCGCCGCCTGAGCCGCCGCCAGTCTCGCGATGGGCACGCGGAAGGGTGAGCAGGAAACGTAAGTGAGGCCAAGCTGGTGGCAGAATTCCACGGAAGTGGGGTCGCCGCCGTGTTCGCCGCAGATGCCTATGTGCATCTCGGGACGGGTGGCCTTGCCCAGCTTGATGGCCATTTCCATAAGCTTGCCTACGCCGGTCTGGTCGAGCTTCGCAAAGGGATCGTTTTCAAAGATCTTTGCGTCGTAGTAAGCGTTCAGGAACTTGCCTGCGTCGTCGCGGGAGAAGCCGTAGGTCATCTGAGTCAGGTCGTTGGTGCCGAAGCAGAAGAACTCGGCTTCCTTGGCGATCTCGTCGGCGGTGAGAGCCGCTCTGGGGATCTCGATCATGGTGCCTACCTCGTATTTGAGGTCGCTGCCCGCGTTCTTGATTTCTTCGTCGGCAACCGCTACGACTACGTCCTTAACATACTTTAATTCCTTGATTTCGCCTATCAGAGGAATCATGATTTCGGGAACGATGGTCCAGTCGGGGTGAGCCTTCTTAACGTTGAGGGCGGCGCGGATAACCGCTCTGGTCTGCATCTTCGCGATTTCGGGGTATGTTACCGCGAGACGGCAGCCTCTGTGACCCATCATGGGGTTGAACTCATGGAGAGAGGTGATTATATTCTTGATGGTCTCGACAGACTTGCCCTGAGCGTCGGCCAGCTTCTTGATGTCGGCTTCTTCGGTGGGAACAAACTCGTGGAGAGGGGGATCAAGGAAACGAATGGTAACGGGGTTGCCTTCGAGAGCCTCGTAAAGCTTCTCAAAGTCGCTCTGCTGATAAGGAAGGATCTTTTCGAGAGCGGCTTCTCTTTCCTCAACGGTATCGGAGCAGATCATTTCGCGGAACGCCGCGATTCTGTCGGCTTCGAAGAACATATGCTCGGTACGGCAGAGTCCGATACCCTCGGCGCCCAGCTCTCTCGCCTTCTTCGCGTCGGCGGGAGTATCCGCGTTGGTTCTTACCTTGAGCTTTCTGTACTTGTCGGCCCAGCTCATAATTCTGCCGAATTCGCCCGCGATGGTTGCGTCAACGGTGTCGATAACGCCGTCGTAAATGTTGCCGGTGGAACCGTCAATGGAGATCCAATCGCCTTCGTGGAATTCCTTGCCCGCAAGGGTAAACTTCTTGTTCTCCTCGTCCATGGCAATTTCGGAGCAGCCGGATACGCAGCAGGTGCCCATGCCTCTTGCAACAACCGCGGCATGGGAGGTCATACCGCCTCTTACGGTCAGGATACCCTGAGCCGCCTTCATGCCGGTGATGTCCTCGGGAGAGGTTTCGAGACGTACCAATACAACCTTTTCGCCCTTCGCCTTCCAACTCTCGGCGTCCTCGGCGGTAAATACGATCTTGCCGCAGGCAGCTCCGGGGGAAGCGCCCAAGCCCTTTCCGATGGGAGTGGCGGCCTTAAGAGCCTTTGCGTCGAACTGAGGGTGGAGAAGGGTGTCAAGGTTACGGGGATCGATCATAAGAACGGCTTCCTGCTCGGTTCTCATACCCTCGTCAACCAAGTCGCAGGCGATTTTCAGAGCCGCCTGAGCGGTTCTCTTGCCGTTACGTGTCTGAAGCATATAAAGCTTGCCGTGTTCAACGGTGAACTCCATATCCTGCATATCTCTGTAGTGATTTTCGAGAGTGGAGCAAACCTCAACGAACTGCTTGAAGGCTTCGGGGAACTTCTGCTCCATTTCGTTGATGTGCATAGGTGTACGAACGCCCGCAACAACGTCCTCGCCCTGAGCGTTGGTGAGGAATTCGCCGAAGAGACCCTTAGCGCCGGTGGCGGGGTCGCGGGTGAAGGCAACGCCGGTGCCGCAGTCGTCGCCCATATTGCCGAAGGCCATGGACTGAACGTTAACGGCGGTACCCCAGGAATAGGGGATATCGTTGTCGCGGCGGTATACGTTGGCTCTGGGGTTATCCCAAGAACGGAACACGGCCTTTACCGCGCCCATAAGCTGTTCCTTGGGGTCGGTGGGGAAATCGGCGCCGATCTTGGCCTTATATTCGGCCTTGAACTGGGAAGCCAGCTCCTTAAGGTCGTCGGCGGAAAGCTCAACGTCCTGTTTAACGCCCTTTTCTTCCTTCATTTTGTCGATAAGCTGCTCAAAATATTTCTTTCCGACTTCCATAACAACGTCGGAATACATCTGAATGAATCTTCTGTAGCAGTCCCATGCCCAGCGGGGGTTGTTGGACTTTTCGGCCATAACGGCGACAACGTCCTCGTTAAGACCTAAGTTAAGGATTGTATCCATCATACCGGGCATTGACGCTCTCGCGCCGGAGCGAACGGAAACGAGGAGGGGATTTTCCTTGTCGCCGAACTTTTTGCCGACGATCTTTTCCATTTTTTCGATATACTCGTTGATTTCCGCCTGAATGTCGGCGTTAATTTCGCGTCCGTCTTCGTAATACTGTGTACAAGCCTCTGTTGTGATTGTGAAGCCCTGGGGTACGGGGAGACCGATATTGGTCATTTCCGCAAGGTTCGCGCCCTTACCTCCCAGAAGCTCTCTCATGTCAGCATTGCCCTCTGAGAAAAGATAACAATACTTTTTTGCCATTTGAGTAATCCTCCTAAAGTGTTAAAGTTTTTAAAATCGGCTTGTCCTTAAATTATAAAAAACTTAATGCGGGACTTACCAATCATAACGTTATTATTATAACAGAATAACACACAAATTTCCAGTCTTTTTTTAAAATTTTCCGTAATTTTTTACAAAAAAACGTTCTTTTTGAAAATTCTTCCCGATTGTTTTCAAAAACGTTTCCGAAAGTGTCCCAAAGATTATACTAATAACCAATTAAAAACATGACAAAATCCAATCTCTACCGGTAATGCTTTTGATAATATCAAGAGGTAAGGAACAAATGGTATCACAAAGCCTTTCAACAACGTTATCAAGAGTTTT
>CATLBH010000066.1 GCA_949878745.1 uncultured Ruminiclostridium sp.
ATTGGAGCGTCCCTACTCTGCGTCAGCCCTCCTTGAAATATGCGCATATTCCTGCGTCGGGACTTCCTTGATTAGGAACGCTCCACCCGCCGCCTTTGTCTGATTTATATTGAGAATTAGTATAAAATGTCAAGTATACAAGTATAATTTAATAAAAAAGAAAAAAATAACCCCCCGTTTTCACGGGGGGCGTTTTTAAATCAAACAAATCATTCAAGAGTAAACAAATAATTCGTTGTTAAGACTTTAAAAAAAGTGTCAGTTTACGCAGCTTTTAAGCTATTAGCCGAGGAGCTGGAGAACTGCCTGAGGCTGCTGGTTAGCCTGAGCGAGCATAGCCTGAGAAGCCTGCTGGAGAATGTTGAACTTGGTGTAGCTGATCATCTCGGTAGCCATGTCGGTGTCACGGATAGTGGACTCGGCATTGGTCAGGTTCTCGTTGGTTGTGGTCAGGTTGTTAACGGTGTACTCAAGACGGTTCTGAAGAGCACCGAGGCCGGCTCTCTGCATAGACACCTTGGAGATAGCGGCGTCGATAGTGTCGATAGCCTTGTTTGCGCTGTCTCTTGTGGAAACGTCAACGGTCGCTACGCCAAGAGCGTCAGCGCCCATATCGTCGATGTTCAGAGTAACTCTCTGATCCTCAACGCCGTTAGCGCCGATCTGGAAGGTAAGACCCTGGCCGTTGGAGTCGATAAATTCCTTGCCTACGCCGGTACCTTCGGTCATTGTAGCAGCCGTAATATCACCCTTAACGTTGAACTTGATGGTTCCGTTGGTGGAAGCGTCGGGAGCCTTAGCGTCAGTAAGGCTAACTTCGTAATCATATCCGGCTTCCTTCAGGATGTTCTGAATATCCTTTTCGGAATATTCAACACCGGTAGCCAAGTGAAGCTTGATTTCAGCGCCGCTTGTGCCTATAACGGCAGCCTTGGTAACTTCAACGCTTTCCTTGCCTGCGGCAACGTCGGTGGAAATGGCAATCTTAGCAAACTGAGATGCGCTCATCTTAGAATCGCCGTAGCTGTTGGCTGTGAAAGTAATGGTATCGGAAGAGCCAATACCACCGTTGGTAGCGTCTGCAACCAAAGCGGAAGCGTCAACAGCCTTAGTTCCGCGTGTTCCGGCTACTGTTGCGGTTGTTGTTCCGGCTACGCCCTGAATTACACCGTATTCGCTCTTGAACGTAATGTTGCCGTAAGGAGCGGTCATACCTGCACCCTTGGAAACGGTAGCGTTTTTGATCAATTCGTTGATCTCATCGTCGGTATAGGACTTGTTTGCAACCAAGTTAACTTTTACGGTCAAGCCGTCATCGGACCAAATAGCGTTTTCGCCGCCTTCACCGGAAGCGCCAACTGTGATGTCAACAGCCATTCCGGCAACGGTAGAAGTGGTGGTGATAAGTCCGCCGCCGAAAGCCGCGCCTATCTCGCTCATTCCGTAGAGAGCGCCGTAAGTAGAGGTGTTTCCGCCGCCGCTCAAAGAACCGTCGAGGAGCTGCTGAGTGTTGAACTCGGTGGAAGTGGAGATTCTGTCGATTTCGCTCTTGAGAGCGTCAGCTTCGAGCTGGATAGCGTCACGGTCTTCCTGAGTGTAAGTACCGTTAGCGGACTGTACGGCAAGCTCTCTCATTCTCTGGAGAATGGAGTGAGTCTCGTTCAGGCCGCCTTCAGCGGTCTGGATAAGGGAGATACCGTCGTTAGCGTTCTTTGTAGCCTGAGAAAGACCACGGATCTGAGAACGCATTTTCTCGGAAATAGCCAAACCTGCGGCGTTGTCGCCCGCGCGGTTGATCTGGTAACCGGAAGAAAGCTTTTCGGTGCTCTTCTTAAGACCGGCTACGTTAACGTTCATCTTGTTGTTCGCATTGATAGCGGACATATTGTGTTGTACTACCATCGGCATAGTATTTTCCTCCTTGATTTCCGCTTCCGAAATCCTTTCGGAAGCTTAACGCCGCATTAAAATTTTACGGCGGTTTGGTGAATTTAAGCGTGTGCACTTCGCTTTTTAAGACCCGAGAAAGATTTTAGATGACCGGGCGATTTTATTTCGCTTGGTTTTTCTGTTCCCTGAGCCTTTCAGAAATTATATCGGCAGGAATAGAAAAAACTTTAGTAAAAATTGAAAAAAACTTTAAAATTTTATGTTTTTGGCAAATTTGCACAATTAAATAAGTACAAATTTAGTTACAATGAGGAAGAAAAACGCCTCCCGCATAGCGGATGGCGTTTTTAATCATTTTTTACCGATTACCTAAGCAAACGTATCGGAAAATAAATCAGCATATCAGGAATGCCGCGTAAGGAAGGGTGTATTGATCTTTTTGTATGAAGCTGCAGGCTGTTTCAATATTGGCAATATCCGAATTAAGTATCATTTTAACCGTACTGGTTAAAGCAAGCGCCAGATCGCCGTCACTGTAATTTTCCGGCAAAAATACGGGGACACATACTTTAAGAGTATTGTAAAATACCGCCATTTCAAAGTAATTTCCCCATAAACCTTTTTGAGGGTTATATGAAAAAATCATATTTACCAGCAGATTTTCAATAATGTATGAGCGTTCCTTTTCTAAATTTCGGAAGGTTTCGATAAGCTTAAGATATTCGGGGACGTTAAATTTATATATTTTTTCTCCGTCTTTAATTACCGGCCTGCATTCCAAACGTTCAAATACACGGTCAAATAGATTATTTGATACGGTAAGCCATGGAGTCGTCTTTATTCGCTCGCGCATACCGATCAGCATATTAAGAGACTCGGAAGCAATTCGGCCTTCCGAATAAGGCGGCTTCAAAGAGTCGGATATCTTTCGGCAAAGCTCATTATCAAGAAGCATAGCCGCAAGACCGGGAATTTTATCCATAGTGTCTTTTTGAACATACTCGTTTGCTTTCTGGCAAAAATATCCCAAGATAAGCATTCTTTCGGAAAAAGTGAAGTTCCTGTTCTGCAGAATATCCACCTCGGCGTTTATGATATTCCAGAAATAAGGAAATTCTTTGTTGGTTTTATTTACGCTGTAACCGGAGGTGAGCCCCTTATTTATGTATTTATCTTTTTTGTCGTACTCCTCCTCGACTATCTCCAGTCCCTCCGGATGCTGCATAAGAAGTTCCACCACGTGATAGCAGGTAGCTGTGCAGGATTCAAGCAGCGTAGTTCCGCCCACAAAAGAACGTATGCGGGGAAACACATTGCATGTCAAACTTAATGCGTTTTCACCCAATTCCTTTTGAAGCATACAAAGGGAATCCTTGCCCAAAAGGGGGCATTTATTATCTTCATTAAATTTAACCTCGGCATACACGGCATCATTGGAAATGGTTTTTATCCTTTTAAAACTGTCATCGAGCAAACGGCGAAGCTCAGGGCTGCATTTCATTTTTTTGTAATCCAGATATTCTCTTTTGGTAATGTGTATATGCCAGTCTTTACAGCAGGTATCTTTACAGTCGGGACCCAGGCAGTGAAAATCATCAAAATACTTGAATTTAACCACATTCATAAATATACTCCTTTTACTCCTTTCGGCGTCCGTGAAAAAATAGAAGATATATTTATTTTAGCATAGCTTAAGAAAATAGTCAAGATATAAAATTTTTTCGGATTTTTCAAAAAAAGCGATACCGTTTTCCAATTAAAGCCGAAATTGGTAAAAGATTTTATTGGAAAGCAAAAAACGTCCGCTTTGAGCGAACGTTTTTTATACGCATAAATTTAAGGTAACGCCGTATACCGGAATTAAGCCTTTCTCAAGACTGTGTATTTGCGTTTTTCCTCAGACTGCGAACCTCTTCGACGGGCAATTGTGAACTTTCCGAAATGATATTATCATTAAAATTGCTCATTTTTAAAAGACGTTTTGCGGTTTCTGTACTCGATTCTTTTTTCATTTCGGCTTTGCCCTGTTCAATGACCTGTTTTATTCACATTGACGAGTATTCTTTCTTATACTCTTCCGTCTGACTGTCAATATAGCTTTGAATTAAACACACATCGTGTGTTATACTAATCTTTGATCGGATTATAGACAAAAAATGTTGACCAAAGATTAGTATTAAAAATCCTTGACGGGCTTATCGCGTAAGCTGCCCGCCTGCGAATTTTTGCCTTGTCATCAACAAATTATACTTGAAAATCCGCACACCGTTCCTATTGAAACAGTTTCTTATACTAATCCCTATACTAATCCCTTTTTAAACTGTGTGTATTTCGGCAGTTTAAAAAGGGATTGGTATTAAAAAGCACCGCTTTTTAAAATACCGTTTTTTCCAGTTAAAGCATCAGCACCACATCTGCTCCGTCTCTGAAAATTTCCCCCATAACGCTAAACTCGCTTATTTCTCCTTTAATCTGTTTTTCGGGTATTTCAAAAGCGCTGGGTACGGCGCTGCCCTGTTGAAAATACATTACCGTGTCTCCCGAATTTACCGCATAGGATTGATCGCCGTAGACCACGGAGGCGCTACTGTCCCTTACGGCGGATTCTATGGAATCGGTTATGAAGGTCAGGGGGGAATTTGAATATCCGTCGGAAAGAACCTTGGCGGATAGATTATCCAGGCTTGCGTTTACTCCGTCTCCGGTGCGGGAGAAGGTTATTCCCTGAAGCTCATAAGGCTCCGTTAGCGTTATGTCCCAGCTTCCCATGGCGGTGCGGGTGAATAGGGCGGAAAAATTGCCGGTTTCGCATGATATGGAGGCGGAAAAGGTAAAAAGCTTGTTGAGATCGGGGGGCTTGGGGGATAAGATGTTTTGTCCTTCACAGGCGGTGAGGGTAAGGGCTCCGAGTGTGAGGGCGGCGGTAAAAAGAATTGTTTTTATTCGCATCTGGGTGTTCCTCCGTAAATAAGTAATAATTCGGCTAAACAAATTTTTAGCGGAATCGGCGGCTTTGCCCGATTCCTGTTTGCGGTGCAAAAAGGAATCGAAAAAGGCATTGGCGGTTCCGCCGCTTTTTTTCTTTCTTCTTTTTCTTTGGGACAAAAGCTTATATTACTTTACCCAGCGCGTCTGTTATCTCGCTTGCCAGCACCGAAGCCGCCGCCTGTTCTTTAATCAGAAGATCCGCCGCCGCTCCGTGAAGATATGCGCCCAATACCGCCGCTTCAAAAGGCTTCGTCCCCTGCGCCGCCAACGCTCCGATTATCCCCGTCAGCACATCGCCACACCCCGCCTTTGCCAGCGCGCTGTTTCCGGTAGTATTCACCGCTACCCTTCCGTCCGGAGCCGCAACCACCGTATTCGCCCCTTTAAGGAGCAATACCGTATCATATTTCAAAGCGAAATCCCTTGCGGCCTCGATCCTGTGAGACTGCACCCACGAAACACTCGTCCCCGAAAGCCGCGCGAATTCGCCCGGGTGGGGAGTCATAATCAGCGGTCCGCTCTTGTCCTTTAATATATTTATATTTGCGGAAACGGCGTTTATTCCGTCCGCGTCGATAATTAAAGGCGCTTTTACGTTTTTCAGGAGAAATTCCGCCGTTTTTCGCGTTTCCTCCGTGTTCCCCATACCACAGCCGAAGCTTACCGCCGAAAATCCGTTTATTTCGGGGGCAATTTCGTCGAAGGCGTTCCTTAGAATATACCCATCCTTATCCCCGCTCAACTCGATAAAAACACATTCCGGAATAACCGCCGCCGCGATACCCGTAACCTTGGGCACCGAGGCAAGACAAACAAGCCCCGTCCCGCTTCTTAGAGCCGCTTTTGAGGAAAGCACCGCCGCCCCGATATATTTGTTGCAGCCGGCAATATTTAAGAGCTTCCCGAAGGCGCCTTTGTTTGAGTGTTTCGGACGGCGGGGGAAAAGCGTTTTCACGTCTTCCTCCGTAAACAGGCCGTCATATTCCTTATAGCAATCCTCGGTAATGCCTATATCGAGTATGACCGTTTCGCCGCAATGATCGGCGCAGGGAAGATTTAAAAGCCCCGTTTTCATAGCCGCCAGCACCAATGTAATATCGGGTCGGAAGCTGTGGGGGGCTATTATTCCGGTATCTCCGTTTATTCCGCTGGGAATGTCGACCGATATTTTTACCGCCTCGCTTTGGTTGACCGCTTTAAAGAGAGGGATAAGGTTTTCGGGCAGTTCTCCGTGAAAACCCGTTCCGAAAACAGAGTCTATTATAATGTCCGCTCGGTTTAATATATTTTCCGCGTTTTCGTTGAAAATCGGGGGAAGCTCGCCTTTAGTTTGTTCAAGGCAGGCTTTGGCCGTGTCGGTTTTCGGTAAGCCGCCGAGAGCGATAAGCGCGGTTCTTATGCCTTTGTTATTCAGGAGCTTCGCCAGCGCCGCGCCGTCGCCGCCGTTATTGCCCGAGCCGACGATGACGGCTATGCTTGTTTCGCTTAGTATAAATCGGGATTCTAGGAAGTCGAGAATTGCCTTTGCGGCGTTTTGCATCAGTTTTACTCTGGTTATGCCGTTTTTTTCGGAGTTTATTTCAGCTTGGGTCATCTGTTTGATTGTCAGGATCGGAGTCATTTTTTGTCCTTTCTGCGTTGGAGATGTTTTTTGTCGATAATTTTTGGGGAAAGGGGATTGTTTCGGGGGAAGGCGGCGCGGCCGCGAGTGGAGCGAAGCGAAACGAGCCGAGGTGGAGCGGAGCGGAACCGAGAGAAATTTTCCCGAAGGGGAAAATTTCGGCCGCGCCCCCAGCGGTTGGGCAGCTATGGGCGTAGGGACGATTTTACCTGATGAGGCGCGAAACATATGATGGTGTATCTTTGCCGCCGCTTCCGTTAAGGGCAGTTATAAAAACGTATTGTTCTCGCAGAAAAAGTTGTCGGAAAACGCCCCTCAAAAAAGCCTTTTCATACGGTACATATCTATGCCCCACTATGCGTTTCATCAGGAAAAACCGCTCCTACACCGATAACTGCCCAACCGCAGGGGGCGCAGCCGAAATTTTTCTGACGAAAAATTTCTCTCGGTTCCGCTTCGCTTCACCTCGGCTCGCTTCGCTCGCGGCTGCGCCGCAGCTTCCGTCCAAACAATACCCCTATCCCCGTCTTTTTACCAATCCCTTTATAAACTGACGTAATACCCACCGTTTAAAAAGGGATTGGATTACTTATCAAAAAAAGGAAAATCCAAACCGATTTTCCTTTTTTATCTTTTATTCTTTATTCGTTCCCGCCGTCTTCTTTTTCTTTCTTATCCTCGCCGGACTCTTTTGCTTTTTCCGCTTTTTCAGCCGCTCTCGCAGCCTTTGCCGCTTCTTTTTTCTTCTGCTTATTCTTCTTTGAGACCATTGAAATAATCACCGCCGCGGCAACAGCGGCAATGACCACTATCGCTACAATTATTATGGGCATTACTTCAAGATTTACGCCCGTATTTACATTGGCTATTATATCCGTCATTTTATTTTTTCCTTTCTCTTGTTCACCGTAAATTAGAAAAATTTACATACTTACCCGTGATAAAGTAGTCATAGATTTCCGGAAAAAAGTTTCATTTTTTGCCAATTCAATTTTACGGGAGCATTTTTTAAGAGCAAATTTTAAAGAGCAATCAAAGGCAGAAATAATGGTCTCCTATAACCTTTACCACTTCCCTGCTGTGCATATAACTGTCGCTGGTCTTTTGAGGGTTGAAGTAATATATACAGCCACCCGTGGGATCCCAGCCCGAAAGCGCGTCCCTCGCTGCATAATAAGCGGATTCGGATACGGGTTCGTTAAATTGTCCGTCAACGATCGCGGTAAAGGCGCCGTTTTGATATATTACTCCCTGTAAGGTGTCGGGAAAGGAGGGGTGTTCTATTCTGTTGAGTATTACCGCGCCGATAGCCACCTGTCCCACATAGCTCTCCCCGCGTCCCTCGGCGGAAATTATACGGGCGAGAAGGTTTATATTTGCGTCTGTGGCGGTAGGAGGAGTACCTATGGTTATACCCATTTTTTTAAGAGTAGCTTCGTCGGCCACACCGGTTTCGGGAAGCCCGTTGCTGCGCTGATAGGATTTTAGGGCGGACTCGGTGGCCGTGCCGAAATAGCCGGTTATTTCGCCGCGGAACAAGCCCCATTCCTTTAAAACTCTTTGGATTTCCTCCACCTCGGTGCCCCGTGACCCCTGCTGCGAATAAACGGGCATGGAGGTTATCCTCGTGGCTCCCATAAGAATTCCGCAGATCAACAGAGCCGCTGCGGTTATCTTAAAGAACGGGTTTATGTGGGGCAATTTTATGTTGGCTGCATTTAAGCTTTTCATCTTTTTACTATCCTTTCATACAGAAATTACCGTGGTTTTGTGGTTATTTATTTGTACTTTTTTTGTAAATATTCTTTTCGGAGGATTTGGTAAAAATTGAAAAAACATAAAAATAAATAAAAAACACTTGACAAGTAAACTTGGCAACGCTATAATAACGACAAGAAAACTTGGCGGCGCAAACAACAAAACGTCGGCAGCGGAAAACTGTCGAAAAGAAAGGAATTCGCCATGGAAAATTTGTATCGGTTCGTCAAAACAAAGGAAAAACAAAATCTCATATTCAGCCTTTTGATGTTTTTTTAGGGGCAGTGTCGGCAGTACGGTTTTTTATAAGATACTATTATTCTTTCGGCGGGAACCGCCTTGTGGATATACAAATATATAAAGCTGAAAGGCAGACTAAGTGACTACATCAGCAAGCTCCTCTTTGAAGATGTAGTACCTCTTTCTAAGCAGCTCCAGTCCTTCGGATTTGGAGATAACAATAGAATGTTTGGTAAGCTTGTCAGCAAGATAACCCTTTGCCGAATAAGGCACAACCTTAGTCAATATGTTCCGGATAGCGGTCAGGAGCATACGGCATATAGCAATAATAGCTTTTTTATGTCCTCGGCGAGCCTTGATTTTACGGTAGCGTTCCCGAAACTCGGAGTGTTCTTTAAATTTTATGAGAGCATTGGCAATTTGTACAAGAATAGGTTTCAGAAAAGAACCTGCACGAGAAATTCTTGTGGATTTGACTTTTTGGGCACTGCTGTCATTGCGTGGACAGCAGCCTGCCCATGAAAC
>CATLBH010000067.1 GCA_949878745.1 uncultured Ruminiclostridium sp.
CCCTTGTTCCCGCGGCAGCAGCCGCAGCGGCGGTTATTATCTCTAAGAAGAGAAAGTAACCTATTTACACGCGAAAGCGTAAACGCTGAATAGTAAAAGCACACCTCGGATTCGGGGTGTGCTTTTTGTTCAAAGCAATACATAATAAGGCCTATAAAGCTTATCATAAAGCAAAACCGACTATTGACATTCCCCGCTTTTCCGTATATAATTATATACAACATATACAGCATTTGCCGAAGAATTCAAAAAAAGGAGCGGTCAAAATGAGAAGCTGTGGTATTTTAATGCACATTACAAGTCTCCCCTCGCCTTACGGCATAGGCACCTTCGGAAGCGGCGCGGAACGCTTTATAGACTGGCTTAAAGCGGCGGGACAGCAGTATTGGCAGGTATTGCCCTTAGGCCCCACCGGATTCGCCGACAGTCCCTATCAGGCTTTTTCCGCTTTTGCGGGAAATCCCCTTTTAATCGATCTGGACGATCTTGTACAAAAAGCGCTGCTTACAAGGGAGGATTGCCTTAACGCGGATTTCGGAGCCGACCCGCACTTTGTGGATTACGAAAAGGTTAACCGTACAAAAATGTCCCTTCTTAACGAAGCCTACAAGCATTTCAGCGAGGACGTTGGCTATCTTTCATTTGTAAAGGAAGAAGCGGCTTGGCTTGAAGACTACGCCCTTTTTATGTCCATAAAGGAAAGCTATAATTTACAGCCCTTTTGGCTCTGGGACAAGGATTTTGCCAACCGTAACGGCGAAGCCATGAAAAAAGCCGCCGAACAGCATGTGGAAAGAGTCGGCTTCTGGAAATTCGTCCAGTATATATTTTTTGACCAGTGGAACAGGCTTCGCCGCTACGCCAACCGAAACGGGATAAAAATAATAGGCGATATGCCCTTTTACGTCTCCTTGGACAGCTCCGATCTATGGACTCACCCCGATTTGTTCCAGCTTAAGGGCGCGGGTAACCCTACGGCAGTGGCGGGAGTTCCCCCCGATTATTTCTCCGCCACAGGACAGCGTTGGGGAAATCCCCTTTATGACTGGCACGCCATGAAAAAAGAAGACTACATCTGGTGGATAGCCCGACTTAAAAAAGCCACGGAGATGTACGACGTTCTCCGTATAGATCACTTCCGCGCTTTCGACACATATTGTTCAATACCCGCCGAGGATCCCACCACCGTTAACGGAAAGTGGATGCAGGGCCCGGGAATGGATTTCTGGAACGAAGTAAAAAAACAGCTGGGAGACGTAAACATTATAGCCGAGGACTTGGGAGAGGTGTTCGACAGTGTTAAACAGCTTTTGAAAGATACCGGTTTCCCGGGAATGAGGGTAATGCAGTTCGGTTTCAATCCAAAAAACGAGGACAACGATCATCTTCCCCATAATTACGTTAAAAATTCCGTAGCCTATACGGGTACTCACGATAACGACACCGTAATGGGCTGGGCAAAGGAAAACCGCTCGGCCGCGTCGGTGGCGAAAAAATATTGCAGGGCAAGCTGTCTTTTTGCTCCCCTTAACAAAGCGATGATAAAAACGCTGTACGCTTCCGTCTCAAAGCTTGTAATAGTGCCTATGCAGGATCTTCTCGGCTTGGGCTCCGACGCCAGAATGAACACCCCCTCCACCGTCGGCGGAAACTGGAAATGGCGAATGACGGAAAAACAGCTTTCTTCCAAGCTTGCGAATTGGCTTTCTTCTATTGGAGCTGTTTATAACAGAAAAGGTTAAAAAAACAATCAATTCTTTTTTCGCTTCCTTTTTGGGAACCAAAAAGGAAGTAGGGTTTCCCCTGTTTTGACGATCACTTGTTTTCCTTCGGGGTTATCCCTGAACGCTGAAGACTTTTTACAGCCCCGATTTGAGGATATGTAAGTGCATTTGGGGACGTTGCCCCCCGTCCTTCGGCCTCCCCTACTTCCCTTTCGGTGTCCGAAAGGGAAGCGAAAAAGACATTTGCCGCTTCGTTCCTTTTAGTTTTTGAATTTTTTTGATTTTCGGTATAAGTCAGTGCCCCCAAAAAATCGGCGAAGCCGCCGCTTGAAGTCGGAAAAAACTTTTCCCAAGCGCGGCTTCGCCGTATTTTTTAATGCTTTATAAAAAAATTTATTAAAGCGTTTCCGTAACGTTAAGCACAGCAACTCCGGGCACCACGCATCTTTCTCCGGTCGCGGGATCAACCGTATAATACAAATCTGTAGGTGCTCCGGTCACTATATTGGAATCGGTGGAGATATTGTTGTAAGACAAGGTTGCCAAATTGTAAAATGTCACCATAATATTTTCTTTTTTTCATTTTATGTCAAGCCTTCTCGTTTTCGGTAGAAAAATTTTACATTCCATAATATGAAAAATCAAAAGATTTGTTACAGCAATTTAAATTTTTAATATTTTTATCCCAAAATCTTTTCAAGCCTTCCCATGGCCTCAACCGTTTTTTCCATGGAACCGAAAGCGGTCATTCTGAACCAGCCTTCCCCGTTTTTTCCGAAGCCTTCTCCGGGAGTGCCCACAACCTCGGCTTCATTCAAAAGCTTATGGAAAAACTCCCAGCTGCCCATTCCGCCCGGACATCTAAACCAGATATAAGGGCTGTTAACTCCTCCGGTATACTCTATACCCAATTTGTCGAAGGTTTTCATCATAATTTTAGCGTTATTTAAATAGTATCCCACTATCTCTTTGCATTCTCTTTGTCCCTGGTCGGAAAATACGGCTTCCGCCGCTCTCTGTACGGGATAGGAAACGCCGTTGAACTTGCTTCCCTGTCTTCTCGCCCAGATTTTTCTTACGCTGTGCTCCGTTCCGTCGGGCGCTTCAAACATCAACTCCTCGGGGATAATCGTATATCCGCATCGCGTTCCGGTAAATCCCGCTGTCTTTGAAAGCGAGCATATCTCGAGAGCGCACTTTTTCGCCCCCTCTATCTCAAATATGCTGTGCGGCAGATTTTCGTCGGTAATAAACGCCTCGTACGCCGCGTCGTAGATAATGACCGCCTTGTTTTTAAGCGCATAATCCACCCATTCCTTAAGCTGTTCCTTGGTATAAGCGGAGCCCGTAGGGTTATTAGGGGAGCAAAGATAAACGAGGTCGGCGCCGCATTCGGGCGGCATAGCCGCAAAGCCGTTTTCGGGGGTGCTGTCAGCGTAAATTATGCTTTTCCCGCCCATAGTGTTGGAGTCGACGTAAACGGGATAAGCCGGGTCGGTGACCAGAACCCTACAAGAATCGTCAAAAATATCGTTTATGTTTCCGCTGTCGGATTTCGCGCCGTCACTGATAAATATTTCCTCGGTGTCAAGAACGACGTTTCTCTTTTTGTAGTAGCCTTTGACGGCTTCTCTGAGAAATTCGTATCCCTGTCCGCTGTCCTCATAGCCGCGGAAAGTCTCCTTTTTGCCCATTTCCGCGCTTGCCTTCTCCATAGCCTTTATTACGGCGGGGGCGAGAGGAAGGGTCACGTCGCCGATTCCCATTTTGATAAGCTTATTGTCGGGGTGAGCGGCGACGTATTGATTTACATGCTTGCTTATTTCCTTAAAAAGATAATTTTCCTTCAGGTTAAGGAAATTTGAGTTCATTTTTGCCATTTCTGAGCCCTTTCTTTTTTGTTTTTATCCAGCTATATTTTAACAAATTTTATCGCCGATTGCAATACTTTATAAATAAAAATTCAAATCCGTATAAAACAGGGAACGCCCGCAAGAGAAGGCGTTCCCTGTTATACTAATTGCAATTCAATCTATTTGTCTATAATTGAATTGCAATTACACCCGATGAACTATTTGCAAATCATTTTAAATTTCAATTTGCCTACGGTATGATTTGCAAATAGTATTAAACAGTCAAATAAAGATTAAACCGAAGAATGCTTCTTAACGTAGTCCACAACCTCGTCTGCCTTGGTAAACGCCATTCCTACACAGGTATCGGCGCAGCCGTAATAAATGGCGATTCTGCCCGTATCCTTATCGCAAAGCGCCGCGCAGGGGAAGGTAACGTTCTGTACGTCGCCCACGCACTCGTAAATTTCACGAGGATTGATAAGATACTCTTTGCATCTGGCGATAACCTTCCAGGGCTTATCTATGTCCAGAAGGCAGGCGCCGAAGCTGTAAACAAATCCGTTGCAGCTTTCCAGCACGCCGTGATAGAAGCAGAGCCAGCCCTCGCTCGTCTCAATGGGAATAGGGCCCGCGCCTATCTTTTTGGCTTCCCAGCCGCTGCCGGGCGCCATTACGTGTCTGTGTTCGCCCCAGTACTTCATATCGGGAGACTGTGAAAGGTACATATCACCGAAGGGGGTATGTCCGCTGTCGGAGGGGCGGCTGAACATTACGTATTTTCCGTTTATTTTGCGGGGGAACATTACGCCGTTTCTGTTAAAGGGAAGGAACGCGTTCTCGCACTGATGGAATTCCTTGAAATCCTTGGTCCAACCCACGCCGATAGTGGGTTTCCAGCCGTAAGCGTTGCACCAGGTGATCCAGAATCTGTCCTCGATCCATACGCAGCGGGGGTCGTAGCCGTACTGCCAGGGGTTTGCCTCTGCGGTTTCGGGATCGTCGTTTATCCATTCGATCTTTTCGGGATTGATGTTCCAGTGAATTCCGTCCTCGGAAAATCCAGCGTGAATGTCCATGCTCCTGGTCTTGTCGTCAACACGGAAAACGCCCGCAAATTTTCCCTCATAGGGCACCACCGCGCTGTTGAAAATTGAGTTGGAGTTGGGAAGAAGATCGCGGGGGATAATGGGGTTTTCGTTATAGCGCCAGATAACCTCGCTGCTGCCGGCGGGTTTGTCCTGCCAGGGGATATTGGGGATCGACTGGCCGTTGATAATTTGTACGCTCATATTGATAATTTCCTTTCAGATTTTTGTAGCGGTTTCGTCATAAGTATGGAGACAGTCCGTTAATTTAAGCTTATTATAACAGTATACAGCGCCGCTTGTCAAGTTGGAAATACTTACAAAAAAGAAGCGGCTTTATTAGTTATTATTTACTTAAATTTAAGAGCAATTTTAAGTAAAAACCTTTCGGAATATTTCTTTTTAGGGAGCAAATTTACGCTACCGGAACGAAAACGGAGTTAAATAATAAAACTAAACATAAATTAAAAAGAATATTGCAATTTGGAAAAATATATGCTATACTAAAAGCATCGGTTATTTGGCGGCAACATCATTGATTTGGTTAAAAATCGGTTCTAAGCCGTATGAATGTATATTATACTCACCTCTATTGCAAATGCCGCATATCCTGTCGGCATAAATTCCGCGTGTTCTTGTTGTCGTCCTTGACTTGCGGCAGCAAGCCTACGTCCTCCGCCTCGACACGCAAAATTTCTGCTCGACATTATATGCACCATTTGCAATAGAGGCGAGTATAAATTAATTAAAAAAGGAGAACTTTGCTATGGACATCAATCAGCTTTATAATCTTTGGCTTGAAAACGCGTCGGCCGACCCGGATCTCAAAAGCGAACTGGAGAGTATAAAAGGAAAAGAGGCGGAAATTTCCGACCGCTTTTACCGCGAACTGGAATTCGGCACCGGGGGGCTACGCGGCGTTATCGGCGCGGGCACCAACCGAATGAACGTTTACACCGTGAACAAGGCGACCCAGGGACTCGCCGACTATGTAAAGAATCACGGCGGAAAAAGCGTTGCCATAAGCTGTGATAGCCGCATAAAATCCGATTACTTTGCCCGCTCCGCCGCCGAAGTGTTTGCTGGAAACGGTATCAAAGTGCATATATACAGCGAGCTTATGCCTACGCCTATGCTCTCCTGGGCGGTGCGCTCCCTTAAATGCGACGCTGGTGTTATGGTGACCGCCAGCCACAATCCCGCCAAATACAACGGCTATAAAGTATACGGAGGCGACGGCTGTCAGGTAACTATCGAGGCTGCCGACGAAATTCTGGGCTATATAGGAAAAACCGATATTTTTAAAGGAGTAAAAACCGCCGATTTTGACGAAAGCGTAAAAAGCGGTCTTATAAGCTTTATAGGACAGGACGTTATCGACGCCTACATAGCGGAGGTGAAAAAACAATCCCTTCACCCCGAAATCTGCGCGGCCGCGGGTCTCAAGGTTGTTTACACTCCCTTAAACGGCGCGGGAAACAAGCCGGTTCGCCGCATTTTAAAGGAAATAGGCATAAAAGACGTGGTTGTCGTTCCCGAACAGGAAAACCCCGACGGAAACTTCACCACCTGCCCTTATCCCAATCCCGAGATCAGGGAAGCCCTTGAACTGGGATTAAAACTCTGCGAAAAGGAAAAACCCGACCTTCTTTTAGCCACCGACCCCGACAGCGACAGAGTAGGCATAGCCGTACCCGACGGCGACAAATACGCCCTTTTCAGCGGCAACGAGGTTGGCGCTATGCTTCTGGAGTATGTGGCGAGGGAGAGAAAGGCGCTGGGAAGAATGCCCGAAGCTCCTTTGGCGGTAAAGACCATCGTGACCACCGACATAACCTCCAAAATCGCCGCCAAGTACGACGTGGAACTTGTGGAGGTTCTCACGGGCTTCAAATTCATCGGCGAACAGATCGGGTTCCTTGAAAAAGAGGGTAAACAGGACAGGTACATTTTCGGCTTTGAGGAAAGCTACGGCTATCTTGCGGGCGGATACGTAAGGGACAAGGACGCGGTTGTTGCCTCGATGCTTATCTGTGAAATGGCTGCCTTCTACCGCGCACAGGGTAAGAGCCTTATTCAGGTGCGCAGAGAGATGTACGAGGAATACGGCTTCTACTGCAACAAACTGGACACCTTCACCTTCGAGGGCGAAAGCGGAATGCAGAAAATGAACGACATTATGGATAAAATGCGCACCGATTACCCCAAATCGGTGGCGGGCTTCAAGGTTATCGGAATGGCGGATTACGAGGCAAGCGAAAAAACCGACCTTTCCACGGGCGCAAAGGAAAAAATCGATCTTCCCAAATCCAACGTTATAAGCCTTTATCTTGAGGGAGGAAACAAGGCGATAGTAAGACCCAGCGGCACCGAGCCCAAGCTTAAGGTTTATTACACCGCCGTAGGCGATACCATGGATAACGCGGAGGCGCTTCAGAAGAAGATGTCCGAGGAGTTTAAGGAGTTGGTAAAATAAAAAACGACAAGGCGGTGGGAAATCGCAGCGGCTTATTATTTTTAAAAACAAATCCGAGATATCTCGTTTTTGAGTGTCTCGGATTTTTCGAGTCTGAATATCAAACCGTGTAAATGGCAATAATACCCATATCGGCTTTAACGGGGCATTTCTATGTCGAAAATTCAAAAAATCCCAAAAAAATTTCAATCTCGACAATTTTTGTAAATCGGCTGTACAAGCTGATCTACAACACATAAGCACTTAAAATCGCCGTCTCAACGAATTTTTTTCAAAAAACCGCTTGACAAACCGAAGTGAACGTGCTATAATATATTAGTCGCCAACAGGGCGATACGGAGCAAATGCTGGTGTAGCTCAGTTGGTAGAGCAGCTGATTTGTAATCAGCAGGTCGGGGGTTCAAGTCCGTCCACCAGCTCCATTTATGTTAAAAATATAACGGGAGCGTTCCAGAGCGGTCAAATGGGGCAGACTGTAAATCTGTTGCTTCGGCTTCGGTGGTCCGAATCCACCCGCTCCCACCAGCAGCGTGTTGTTGCGCCCAACAAGCTCGACTTTAGTCGAGCTTTAATTTTTGCCTTTTACCCCGCTAAAATCTTTTTTATAGCGGTTAGACAGCAGCGAATCGCCGCAGCTAATAAACTCGACTTCGGTCGAGTTTATTTTTTATGTTTTACACCGTTGAAATCTATTTTATAGTGGTTAGACACAATAATCTTGACTTTTAACTTACGGTAATGTATAATAACATAAAATCAATATGTTTGAACAGAAAATTTTCAAGGAAGATGTGATAATGGACAGGGTTATAGATAAATTGATGAAATTTCTTTACAGGCGTCAGGGAATATGAGCGAAGAAAAATATGAGATCGTTATACGGTCTTGAAATTCTTTTAATAAAATGCCTGTTTTTTGTTGCAGCCTTAATTATAGGTATACTAATGCACAGCTTTTGGAAATGCCTGATATTTATAACATTTTTATCAACAATCAGATCTAAATCGGGAGGTTACCACGCTGACACAAGAATCAGATGCTTCGTTCAGTCAATGCTGACATTTGTTTTAGCCCTTACAATATTAAAACTCGAATCGATTTATAAAGTTATAATAATACCGCTTACCATTCTCGCATTTTGTGCTTCAATTATAATTTGGTTACTCGCTCCCATTGATACAAAAAACAACCCACTCAGCGAAAATGAAAAAAGAAAATTCGGGATAAAATCAAAAATCATATTGTGCTTGGAAATTGTAATTGCAATTGTTTCATATTTGATTGATTTTGAGGGGATTTCATGTGCAATTATGCTTGCACTGATAACAACTGCATTGCTCATGCTTATGGGAAAGAAAAAGAACGCAGGGTAAAAGACCGCCTAATACCAATCCCTTTTTAAACTGACGTTATACCCACAGTTTAAAAAGGGATTGCCCCCGAAACACTAATCCAACAGTTTAAAGAGGGATTAGTATAACTCGATAGAAAGGAGAAAAGGGATGATTCGCATAGCTGTTTGTGATGATGAATCGGAGGTTGTTGAAAAAATAAACGATAGTATAACTTGCTTTAGGAGTGATAATAAATCCGATTTTACAGTAGAAAAGTATTATAGCGGAGAATCCCTTGTAAAATCAAAAAAGAAATATGATTTGGTTTTTC
>CATLBH010000068.1 GCA_949878745.1 uncultured Ruminiclostridium sp.
CTTGCATATTTTCCGTCAGATTGCACAACTTCTCCTTGACGGGCGCTAGCCCGCCTGCGTCAAATTTGTACAATCTGACGAAAAATCTGCCGCGCAATATGCACACACCGATTTAATCAGCGGTTCCTTAGTTTTGAAATAATAAATAACTATTATTAAAGAGAGGTGAAGCGAGCATAACGCCTCACCTCTCTTTGGTGCTTAGCTTATTTTTTTATTCGGGAGTAACAACGTCGGGGGCAACGGTATTAAGATCCTTATAGAAGTTGGACCAAGCCTCTTCCTCGGTCTTGGGGTCTCCGTTGAACCATTCGATCATTCTGCCGGGAAGGGTTTCCTGGAAGGTCTGGTCATACTGAGTATGAAGAGCGGGATCCCATGTGATGTTCTTCGCGCATTCCGCCATGATCGCCGCATCGTTCTGACCGCCCAAGAGGTCGTTGCCGTAGCTTGTGTCGGCCGCGTACTTTTCCATCACAGCCTTGTTGCAGGAGAATTCGGACTTCTGCTCCCAAAGCTGAGAGATGATCTCGGTGTTTTCGCTGAACGCCTTCATAATATCCTCAACAAGACCGGTGTTGTCGGTGCCTGTCGCCTTAAGAAGCCATGTGCCGCCCCAGAAATGCTCCTGAGGTCCTACGCATACGCCCCAGTCGCCGTTGGTCTGTTCCTTGGCGGTACCCATGCAGAAGTTGTAGTACCAAGCGGGGCCGAAGAAGCACATTACCTTGCCGTCCGTACCCATCTGAACCGACTTTTCATCGTCCCATCTCTTGCAGGTAAGGGTATAGCCGTTGTCAACATAGTTCTTGGCCTGCTGGAGCCATGTGGTGAACTCGGCGGGAACCTGGAACTCGTTGCTGTCGGAAAGGAAGCTTGTGGTGGCGTTGTTGGTGTAGCATCTGAGGGTTTCCTCAACACAGCCGGTCATTATGTATCCCTTGGCCTTTGCGTCGGCTGCCACCGCGTCAAACTTATCCCAGCTGTCCAGAAGCTTCTGTACCTCGTCGGGATCGTCCGTTCCGAGAACGTCCTTGGCGATGGATCTTCTGTAAATAAGAACGGAAGGCGCCGCCTGGAAGGAAAGTCCCTTAAGCTGATTGTTTCTTATGTCGGTAGCGGCGTTAAGCGTATAAGAATAAATATCCGAAGAGGGCGTGTAAGTAAGCGCGGAGGTAAAGTCGGAGCAAGCGTACTTTTTAATGTAATCCGCTTCCGCCAGGAACATATCAACCTTATCGTCGACGCCCGCGTCACCCTGACCGAACAGAGCTTCGTCCAGCTTCTGCTGATAAACGCCGCCGTCGTTGGTGTTTACGATCCAGTTTACCGTTACGCCTTCGGGGAGCTTATAGTAAGCTTCAAAATAGTTTTTGAAGTCCTCGTTCCAACAGTGAATGTTAAGCACCTTGCCCTCGTCGTCCGCAAGCTTGTAGCCCGTATCCACCTGATGAGGCGTTTTGTTGTCAGCCGCGCCGTCGCCATCGGCAGCGGTGGTGATGTCTCCGTTGTTTTCGGTTGTCTGATCGCCTTGTTCGTTACCGCCGTTGTCCTGTGTACATCCGGCAAACGACAAAAGCATGGCGGAAGCGAGGATAGCCGCAAAAATCTTTTTCTTCATCATTTTTTTCCTTTCAAAAAAACTTGTCCGACAGGTTCTCTTTAAGCCTGAGGGAGCATTGTTGCAAACCTGCAAAAAACAAACTTCGCCGATCTCTTTGTCTTTCGGTTTTTCAAAGCCGCGCGATCTTTTGGTATTATCTGAATACAACCGATCGGAAATGTAGCCGCCGCAACCCGAAATCCCAAGAACTTATTCTATGAAATATGAGAATATGTTCTGTTAAAAAAATCAAATTAAAAGCCGAAGCCGCGATTCCAGATTTCTCCTAAATTATATTATAAAAGTTTCACTTTTGCAAGAGTTTTTTTCATTTTTTATTTCCCGGAATTAACAGAAATGGATATGATATCGTTTACATTATTTCCTGCATTTTTTTCTTTGTTTATTTTGCTATATGAAAAAAATGTGAAAATTTAAAATTAACTTAAAATTCTGAAATCGATTAACAATTCTTTATTTATCGGTATCTATATGCGTTAACAAAACTTACTTTTTATCTTTAAACTGTTTTTACTTAAATTAAACGTAAATAAATCTTAAAAATAAATTTACATAATTGTATAAAACGCCGAAAAAATTTCCTCTAACAAATGTAAACGTTTTTATAAAACTGTTTTTTTCCAACCACCCGAAATATCTTCGGATTATTACAAAATCAACATAGAAACGTGTGTGTTTTGTTACCGATTTGTAATAATTACACAGTCGACTTTTTACGATAAAAAATTACAAAATATTACACAAAATACAAAGGAAAATTATCTCTAAATTTTCTTCGGAAAATTTACAAAAGGGGTTGAATTTATAAGGGAATTTATGTATAATAATCGTAGAGTTAAAAACATTTAGCATTTAGGAGCGTTTTCATTTATGAACAGTCGCAGAATACGAAATTACAAAGCTTGTTTTTTAATGAGCGCCACAGCTGTAACGCCCAGAGTCTCCGAATGTCATTCTGCCGCTTTTTCCGCGGCTTTTATGAACATATATCCGCTGATTTTCCGACGGGGAATCAGCTTTTTGTTTTCATAAACAAATAAAAACAAATACAAAGGAAAGGAACAGAACAAAATGAAAAAAGTCGCGATAATTATGGGAAGCGACAGCGATCTTCCCGTAGTGCAAAAGGCCGCCGATGCTTTAAAGGAATACGGCGTTCCCTTTGAAATGAGGGTGATGTCCGCCCACCGCTGCCCCGCTAAGGTGGCGGAATACTCCCGCCTCGCGGAAGAAAACGGAATCGGCGTAATAATCGCCGCCGCGGGAATGGCGGCGCATCTGGCGGGCGCGATAGCCGCCAACACCACCCTGCCAGTCATCGGGATCCCCATAAAGTCAACCCTCGAGGGAATGGATGCCCTGCTTGCCACCGTCCAGATGCCCTCCGGGATCCCCGTCGCCACCGTGGGAATAAACAACGCCAAAAACGCGGCGATATTGGCGGTTCAGATGCTGTCCCTCTCCGACAGTGAGCTTTCCGAAAAGCTTAAATCAAAGCGCGCCGAAATGACGGAAGAGGTTAACGCCAAGGATGAAAAGCTCCAAAATGCCCCCTTTTGAATCCCCGAATCGGGTTGAATTCATTCAAAAACTAAAGCGAACGGTTATTGAAAATAACAGGAAAAAAACATACAATATAAAAGGGGCGTAATTTGCCCCCAAAACCAAAAACAGGAGGAATAAACAATGGAAAAGAAGGAACAGCTTTACGAAGGAAAGGCCAAAAAGGTTTTCGCCACCGAGGATCCCGATCTCGTTATCGTCTCCTACAAGGACGACGCCACCGCCTTTAACGGTCTGAAAAAAGGCACCATAGCGGGAAAAGGCGTGGTAAACAACAGAATGACCAACTATATGTTCAAGATGCTTGAAAAAGCGGGAGTGCCCACCCATTACGTCGAGGAGCTGAACGACAGGGAAACAGTGGTCAAAAAGGTTTCCATAGTGCCCTTGGAGGTAATAGTGAGAAACGTTGCCGCGGGAAGCTTCTCAAAGAGAATGGGAGTTGAGGAGGGCGCCGCCCTTAAGTGCCCGATACTGGAATTCAGCTATAAAAACGACGATCTTGGCGATCCCTTCATAAACGACTATTACGCTCTGGCTCTCGGCCTTGCCACCAAGGAGGAAATCGACCTTATCGCCAAATACACCTTTATGATAAACGACTTTATGGTTGATTTCTTTAAAAAGCTCAACATCGACCTTATCGACTTCAAAATCGAATTCGGAAAGACCTCCGACGGCACGATAATATTGGCGGACGAGATTTCCCCCGACACCTGCCGCTTCTGGGACAGCACAACACATGAAAAGCTGGACAAGGACCGTTTCCGCAGAGACATGGGCGGCGTAGAGGACGCCTACGCGGAAATTATGAAAAGGCTTATGGGCGAATAATACTAATCCTTGGTAATGTTATATACAAAAAATGTTGACCGTAGATTAGTATAACGCCTTAAAAAAGAAAACATAAACATAAAAGAACAAAAAAGAACACGCTTGGCTCCCCGAGGCCTCGGGGACAAGCGCTCCTTAAAAGGAAGGAATGATAACAAATGGGCGGATTTTTTGGTGCGGCGTCGCACAACGACTGTATAAGCGATGTATTTTTCGGAACGGACTACCATTCTCATTTGGGCACAAGACGCGGAGGAATGACCGCGTATTCCCCCGAGCGGGGCTTCCAGAGAAGTATCCACAGTATCGAAAACTCACCTTTTCGCACGAAGTTTGAAAAAGACGTGGAGGACATGGAGGGAAATCTCTGTATAGGCTGTATCAGCGACAACGACCCCCAGCCCATTCTCCTGCGCTCCAAGCTAGGACTTTACGCCGTATGCACCGTGGGAATAATAAACAACGCGAAGGAGCTTACCGAAGAGCTTATCGCCGCCAATGCCGCGAGCTTCGAAACCATGAGCAGCGGCAACATAAACACCAGCTCCATAGTGGGCGCCTTAATCTCTCAAAAGAACACCTTCGAGGAGGGAATAAAATTCGCCCGCGAAAAAATCAGCGGCACGGTTTCCCTTCTTATCCTCACCTCCGACGGGATAATCGCCGCCCGCGACAGAAAAGGCCGTCTCCCCATTATAATCGGGAGAAGAAACGACGGCTACTGCTGCTCCTTTGAGTCCTTCGCCTTCCAGAAGCTGGACTACGAGCTGTATCGGGAGCTTTTGCCGGGCGAGATAGTGAAAATAACCCCCGACAAGATAATCACCCTGAGCGAGGGCGGCTCCGACCTCAATATCTGTACCTTTTTATGGACATATTACGGCTACCCCAATTCGGTGTACGAGGGCGTGACCGTTGAAACCATGAGAACAAGAAACGGCGAGATAATGGCGGAAGCGGATATTAAAAACAACACCCTGCCCGACGTGGACTACATTTGCGGCGTTCCCGACTCCGGCGTTCCCCACGCCATAGGCTACGCCAACAGAAGCGGAATTCCCTTCGCCAGACCCTTTATAAAGTATACCCCCACCTGGCCCAGAAGCTTTATGCCGCAAAATCAGTCCATGAGAAACAAGGTGGCGAAAATGAAGCTTATCCCCGTTCATGAGCTTATAGAGGGGAAAAAGCTCCTGTTCGTGGACGACAGCATCGTAAGAGGAACCCAGATGAGGGAAACCGTGGAGTTTCTGTACGCCAACGGAGCCAAAGAGGTACATATGCGCTCCGCCTGTCCCCCCATTATGTACGGCTGTAAATATCTCAACTTCTCCAGAAGCACCTCCGAGCTTGACCTTATAGCGAGAAGCATAATAAACGAGTTCGAAGGCCCCGAAGGGGTAAAATACATCGGGGAATACAGCGATACCAACACCGAACGGGGAAAACGCTTAAGAGCGGAAATCTGTAAGCGGCTAAAGCTGACCTCTCTGGAATTCCAGTCCTTGGAGGGCACCGTAAAGGCGGTGGGCATTCCCGAATGCAAGCTCTGTACCTATTGCTGGAACGGCAAAGAATAAGAGGAAAGGTGGACAATAAAATGAAAAACAGTTTTTCCGAAAGCTATAAGGCGGCGGGAGTGGACGTTACCGCGGGATACGAAGGCGTAAAGCTAATGAAAAAAGACGTGGAGCGCACCTTTATTCCCGGAGTCCTCACCGGAATAGGCGGCTTCGGCGGCCTGTTCCAACTGGATATCGCCGATATGAAAGAGCCCGTTTTGGTATCGGGCACCGACGGAGTGGGCACCAAGCTAAAGCTGGCTATGCTTATGGACAAGCACGACACCATAGGAATCGACGCGGTGGCCATGTGCGTTAACGATATAATCTGCTGCGGCGCCAAGCCTTTGTTTTTCCTTGATTATATCGCCATCGGGAAAAACGTGCCCGAAAAAGTGGCGGAAATAGTAAAGGGAGTCGCCGAGGGCTGCGTAAGAGCGGGCTGCGCCCTTATCGGCGGCGAAACCGCGGAACATCCCGGAATGATGCCCGAGGACGAATACGACATAGCGGGCTACACCACCGGAGTTGTGGATAAATCCAAAATGCTGGACAACACCAAGGTAAAGGAAGGGGACGTTATAATCGGACTGGCTTCCACAGGAGTTCACAGCAACGGCTTTTCCCTCGTAAGAAAGATTTTTGACATAACCACCAAAGAGGCTCTCGAAAAAACGCTTCCCGACGGAAGAACCTTAGGCGAGGCACTTCTTATCCCCACCGAAATTTACGTAAAGCCCGTTCTCGACCTCATCTCCAAGGTGGAGGTAAAGGCCATTAGCCACATTACCGGCGGCGGTTTCTACGAAAATGTTCCCCGCTCCCTTCCCGACGGCTTTACCGCCAGAGTCACCAAAAGCTCATTTGAGGTTCCCGCCGTCTTCCGCTATATGCAGGAAACGGGCCACATTCCCGAAAGAGATATGTATAATACCTTCAATATGGGCATAGGAATGACCTGTGTTGTCCCCGCCGACAAAGCCAACGAGGCGGTGGAAATTTTGGGCGGTCACGGAATAAAGGCTTATTGTATAGGCGAAATCGTCAAGGGCGGCGAGGGTATAGAGCTTATATGAGCCCCCGCCTTTGCTCCCCCTCTTTTTTTGGGGGCACTGACTCGGTTTTCGCCGCGCCTTGTCCGATAACGCGAAATAATACCGAAAGGATAAAAAGGATAACAAAATGAACATAGCTGTACTCGTATCCGGCGGCGGCACAAATCTGCAAGCCCTTATAAACGCCGAAAAAGCCAACGGTCTGGGCGGCGGTAAAATAACCTGCGTAATAAGCTCGAAGCCCGACGTTTACGCCCTTCAAAGAGCCAAAGACAACGGTATAAATGGCTTGGTGCTGGAAAGAAAAAAATACCCCGACGTGGCCTCGTACAGTAAAGCCATGGCGGAGCTGCTCACGGCCGAAAAAGCCGACCTTGTGGTGTACGCGGGCTTTCTCACGATCCTTGACGGAACCGTCTGCCGAGCCTTCCCCCACAAAATGATAAACGTTCACCCCGCCCTTATTCCCAGCTTCTGCGGAAAAGGCTTTTACGGCCTTCACGTGCACGAAGCGGCGCTGGAAAAAGGCGTAAAAGTCACCGGCGCCACCGTTCATTTTGTAACGGAGGAATGCGACGGAGGCCCCATAATACTGCAAAAGGCGGTGGAGGTGAAAAACACCGACACCCCCGAAACCCTCCAAAAAAGAGTTATGGAGGAAGCGGAGTGGATTATTCTTCCCGAAGCGGTAAAGCTGTTCTGCGAGGGGAGGATTACCGTAACCGACGGAAGGGCTTATATAGACGGGAACTGAATGAAAAGGGAACATTCCAATGAAAAAATACACCATTATCGGCGGAGTAAACGGAGTGGGTAAAAGCGCCCTTTCCGGCGTTTTGTCAAAAACCGATACCGAACTCGGCATAATAGTTGACGCGGACAAGCTGACGGCGGCAAAAGAAGGAAACAAACTAAAGGGCGGAAAAGAAGCCCTGTGCATTATTTCAGACTGTTTGAACAAAGGCGTAAATTTCACACAGGAAACCACACTGTCGGGGAAGAAAACGCTCCGAACGATAATCGAAGCCGGGGAAAAGGGCTATTATATCCGACTGTTTTACATCGGAGTAAGCAGCGCGGAGGAAAGCCTTTCCCGCATTAAAAACCGCGTTCAAAAGGGCGGCCACGATATTCCGGAGGAGGACGTAAAAAGGCGGTATAACAGCCGTTTTGAAGATCTGAAAAAAATTCTTCCCTACTGTAACGAGGTACAGCTTTACGATAACGAAAACGGCTTCGTCTTTGCGGGCGAATACCGAAACGGAAAACTTTATACCGCCTGCTCTCCCCTCCCCCGATGGATAACGGAGCTTGAACAATACCTGCACAACGATTTTTAAAAGTTAAAAGCATTGGACACAACGGCGAAAGGAGCCTATATGAGCGCAAAATATGCGGTACTTATCTACCCTAACTTTTCCCTACAGGAAATAACCTGTCTCACCTCGTGCCTGACCGTCTGGTTCGAGGAAAAAATCGACGTCATCGCCGCCGAAAAAAAGCCCTATTCCAGCGAAGAAGGCTTTTCCGTGATTCCCGACAAAACCGTCGACGAAGCCGAGGTTTCAGACTACGAATGTCTTATACTCCCCGGAACGATCTTTCCCTTGGCTCCGCTGTACGACGATAAGCTGATAGATTTTCTGAAAAGAGGAAAGGAAGCGAATACCCTTATCGCTTCCATTTCCTCCTCCCCCATACTCCTCTCAAAAGCGGGACTTCTGCAAGGGAAGGATTTCACGTCGGGATATTTTATGCAGATGGCGGAAACTTTTTCCTTTGTGGAAAAAGAACATTTTATGCATAAACCGGTTGTGGAAGATGGAAATATAATAACGGGAATAGGAATGTTTTTTCGCGAATTCGCGGAAAAGGTGCTTAACCGCTTAGGCTACGACGTGGGCGAAAACTTTATGAATACGAGCGGAAAAAAGTATTCCGAGGAAGAGCTTACGTTTTACTGGAGCGAAGAGGACTATAAGGAGTTTCTGGAGGAATTGAAGGAATACGAGCCTTAAAACCTGTCCACATAGGGATCGGCACGCGTCTTTTCGGCAGATTTTGCCGATGACTGCGTTTCGTCATTTGCTTTGCTGTCGGCGCGTCCTTGCGCCGACTTTGGGCAAATGACCGAACACCTCGTGTGTTAAAATTTCTTGACTTGT
>CATLBH010000069.1 GCA_949878745.1 uncultured Ruminiclostridium sp.
GTCAGATTGCACAACTTCTCCTTGACGGGCGCTAGCCCGCCTGCGTCGAATTTGTACAATCTGACGAAAAATCTGCCGCGCAATATACACACACCGATTTAATCAGCGGTTCCTTAGTGTTTCGGGTGTAATCTTTAATCATATTTCCGACTTCGTCTACAATATGATTAAAGATTAGTATTATTTTATAATACGGTTATATTTTTTAGCTCAAATCCTTAAAATTTCCCATAAGGCCTTTTCCCAGCATCTTTCCGGAATGTCCTGCCATATACTTATGCCTGTCTCTTCAAAATAAATTTTATTGGCGCGCGTCAGAACCGCTACAAAGGAATCATCTCCGCCCTCTTTTATTATATGTTTGGTGATTTTATACCAGCAAGGCGCTTTTAAATAAAGTTTTTCCCTGTCCATATCCTCTATGGCTTTTTCCACGTCATATTCCAAAGATAAAAATTCCGGGCTCCAGCCTTCTTCACTGCCGTGCAATATCATAAACAAGGCTTTTCCTCCGTCAGTACGCAAAGACACTCCCACAGAGCCGGGATTTATTACCCTTTTGCCGTTTCTGGTATAATCCGCCCTGATGTGTGAATGTCCGCATACCGTAAGTTGGGTGGGAAGTTTTTTTGTAAGCTCGTCAATATAATCAAAATCATACCTCAAACTTTCGTTTACCCTAAACGGTGAACCGTGGCAAACCGTAAAAGGCGGACAGCCCGCCGTATTTATCAGTTGTGATATGGGCATTTTCTCAAAAAAATCTATATCCTTTTCCGTGAGATTTTCGTAATTGTAACAAAGCATACCGCTGCCGCTTTTTCCGCTTTCCCATATTTCGTCTTTATTTTTTCGGTGGTTTATCCAATATTCTTCCTTGTTGCCTCTGATAAA
The DNA here is from genome assembly GCA_949878745.1 of uncultured Ruminiclostridium sp. Classification (GTDB taxonomy): domain Bacteria; phylum Bacillota; class Clostridia; order Oscillospirales; family Ruminococcaceae; genus Ruminiclostridium_E. Next base: position 895 of record CATLBH010000069.1, read on the forward strand.
AATACATTTGTACTTATTTTTTAATTCCCGCATCAGTTTAAGAGTTTTTTGAGGACAGGCCAGATCGCCAAGATAATCGCCCAAAAAAATATAATGATGTATATTTCTTTTCTCGGCTTCTTCTATACAGGTACGAAAAGCTTCAAAATTACTGTGAATGTCCGCCAGAATAGCTATTTGTTTTTTCTCGGGGATCATTGTTTTTCCTCTCATAAATATTTAATAATAATGCTGTTTTTTAAAAAATGTAAAAAGGGGCTTTAAAAAAACAGCCGAGTACTTTTTCGCAAAAACCTTATATCAAAGTTTTTGCTTGAATTTTTGTACACTTTCGAATGGGAATTAGTATAAAAGGAAGAAGGGTTTTCATACTAATCTTTGGTCAGATTATAGACAAAAAAATGTTGACCAAAGATTAGTATTAGGCGCCTCCGCAAGGGGTAAATTTTAAAAAATGGGAAGCCCCGCAAGAGAGAGCTTCCCGTGTTACGATAGGAAAATGTTACCCTTCGGGGGGTTATCCCCGAAGGGTAAGGTCTTTTTTACAGCCCCTTTAAAACACTTTTAGAGGATTTTTACTGTTCTGTGATATGCTTTGCCTCTACCACTTTTAGCTTGGTTACTTGGTTCTCAAGCTGAACGGACTGTTCGTTGAGGACGGTGCATGCGGCCGCGGTTTGCTCAGCGGTAGCAGAGTTTTGCTGTACTACAGTGGAAATTTGTTCTATTCCTATTTTGATTTGAGATATCGCGTCGGCCTGTTCCTCCGCCGCAATGGAAATATCGCTTATGTAGGAGCTGGTTCTTTCCGAAAGCTCGGTAACTTCCTTCATGATAACAGCGGTGTTCTGAGCTATTTCAGTTCCCTTATCCACCGCGTCTATTGTGGCGGTGATAAGCTCGCCCGTCTGCTGTGCGGCTTCGCTGCTCTTGGCCGCCAAGCTTCTTACCTCGTCCGCAACCACCGCGAAGCCCTTGCCCGCTTCGCCCGCTCTCGCCGCTTCAACAGCCGCGTTAAGGGCAAGTACATTGGTCTGGAAGGCAATATCGTCGATGGATTTGATAATATTCTGAATCTCGTCGGATCTTTGCTTGATCTCGTCCATGGCCTTGAGCATATGCTCGACCTCGGTATTCTGATACTCGATCTTTCCGGAGCTTTCCTTGGATATCTTATCGGCCTCCGCCGCGTTGTCGGCGCTGCTTTGTACCTTATTGGTTATTTCATTGATGGTGGCGGACAGTTCTTCGATGGCCGCCGCTTGTCTTGTGGTGCCGTCTGCCAGTACCTTCGAACCCTCCGCTATCTGGTTTGAACCTGTCATAACGTCGTTGGAGGACTGTCCGATGGTGCTTATCACTTCGGTAAGAGAATTCTCTATTTTATCGAAGCAGCGGTTGATTTCCGAAAAGTCGCCAAGATACTGAAGCGCGGGCTCTACCGTGAAGTCTCCGTCCGCCATTCCGAGAAGGACATGATTTATATCCTGAACATATTCGCCGAGAGTCTTTACGGTAAATTGGAGATTGCGCATAAAATCGCCTATCTCGTCGTTGCCGTACTTATGTTCCTGTCCGTCCACGCTGAGATCGCCCTTTGACATATTCGCGGCCAATTTCTCCGCTTCCTTTATGGGATGAAGAACCGACTTCGAGAGAAGTGCGCCTATAAGAATAATCGAGAGAATGACAACAACCACCACAACGGAAATGGCAATTATTATCATCGTGAGCTGAAGCTCATCCACATGAGCCGAAGAGCTTCCGGAAAAGAAAGCCCCCGCAACTTTTCCGTTTATGTCATTAAAGGGAAGATAGTGAACATAATGATTCTGTCCGTCCAAAACCGCCATTCCGTTATAAGGTATGCCCTTTGAAATAACTTCCGAAGCGACATAAGAGGGCATTTCTGTGCCCACCGCTCTGTTGCCTTCGGAGTCCATAAGGGTGGTGGCAAAGCGTATTTTCCCGTGGAACAGAGTCAGCTCGGAGTCTATCTCGGCCTTTATTCCGTCCAGCCACTCGTCGCGATTCATATACATTCCCACAAGTATGGCTCCGCCGTTGCTGAGGGGTTTTACCGACTGCATGGTTATTCCCGCGGAAGAATCGGAAACGTATCCGCTGTAACCGTTGGTTCCGACCTTACTTAAATTAAAATCGGAAAGTATGTAATTATCGGATTGCATTATAACGCTTCCGTCGCTGTTCAATACCGCCGCGAAATCGAAATCGGATTCTTTCTCCGTGTTCCAGAAGCTTTCAATGGTATTTTCGTCATCCGACAAAGCGGTATTCGTTTCTATCATATCTTCAACTATTTGGTTAAGACGCCTTTGCTGTTCGTCAAGACGATGCTGGAGAATCCTCAAACCGATTTCCGAGTGACTCATCATCAGAGTGTCGTTATTTGAGCTGGATGTGAATAAAATTATTGTACTGATAAGCGCTGATGCCAAAACGATACAAATAATTATTGTGATAAGAAGTTTACGTCCTATTCGTGTGTTCATTGTTTTTAATCTCCTTATAAATATGAAATTAAAAATATACTGCCGTCGCACTAAGCGAGTTTTAAAAAATTTTAATTTAATTTTATCATTATACCCGAAAAATGTCAATAAAAAAAATCACCAAATATTGAACCGTATTTTTTATATATGCAAAAAGTACGTATATTTCGCAATTTTTTCTGTGTGACTTTATGCCAAGTGATAAGTCACCGTTACGTCAGTTTCCGAAACAACGTCCTCGGGAACCATATTAATTTTCGCGGCGCATCTGAGCGGCTCCGCTCCCTCCGCGGCACCGCGGAAAAGAGTCGGTGAGTCAAAGGAGAATCTATCAGCGCCGTAGGAGATATTTATTATATCTCCGAGGGTCATTTCCGAGGCGGCGGCAATCACACCGGCTTTATGGGCGGCGTCCTTTACCGCTTTTTCCAGCAGCAGGTCGGAAAGGCCGTCCTTATCTTTAACGGTAAAGCTTATATGAAACGCGGGATCGGCTTTTTTACAGGAGGTTACGGCGTTTATAACATCGTTGAGCCTTTGGGGATCCAGCTCGAATTCAAGCTTAATCTCGCGGCGCAGCGAGTAACCCGCAAACTGCCTGACCCATTTGTTGTCAGGGGCGGAACAGTTTTCATATTCGGTATCGAGAGAGAAATCCGAGGTCTTTATGTCCTTTTCTTCAAAACCCACACCCGCAAGAGCGCTTATAAGCTCCGAGGTTTTTTCCGCTTCGGAGGCGGTAAGATCGGAGTAATTTTTGTTCTTTGCCGAAACGGTGCAGGAAAGAGAGACGAGATCCGGGGAAGCGGAAATTCTTCCTTTTCCGGTTACGGTTAGGGTTTTGGCGTTGGTATTGTGGGGGACGTTCATATGCTGTTGTTTCCTTTCTTGGGTTTACCGGTTTACTGTATATTGTATCATTGACGGACGTAAAAATCAAGGGGCGACGACGGAATCACGGCAGAAAAAAGAAATCGGCTTCGCGGTGCCAAACTCCTTCGCCTTCGGTGGGATAACGCCGACGTTATTTTTTCAAAAGAACGCGGCGCCAAAAGGGAGGCAGTGCCCCCAAAAAAAGAAAAAAATTACAAAAGGGTTGGGGATAATCAGCTTGGAATTTATTTTTGAGATAAGAAAGGTGTAAGCGCAAAGGCGTTAAAAACGGATTTGCTTCGGGGACGGGAGAAAATCAGTCATAATTTCAAAATAAAAAGGTTTCGGATTTTTTATTTTAATAAACATCGCTTATCTGATACGCGTCAACCACCTCATATGTGGCGGAAACATTGCTTTCCTCCCCTAAGGATATGTTTATGTAAAACTGTATAAGCTGATCCTTCATAACGGTTCGGCTTATAAGAGCGTCGTTTGTGACTATGTCATAGGTGTACTGTACCATAACGGTGCCCGAGCCGCCCTCTAAGTATATGTCGTATGCGCCTGCCTTGTTCAGAAATACCGCAAGGCTGCTTCCGTCTTCCGCCACAATGGGCACCACTCTTCGGCTTTCGTCGCTTAGGCCGTCCGCCGAATATATAACGGTTTCATCGGCGTTTATGGGGGATTCGGAGGTCACTTCCATACGGAGGTTTTCCACGCGGTACCTTGAAGAATCCTGTCCCTCGAAGAGCGTCTGCCCCTGCTGTCCTTCAAGTATGACACGGTTACGGGCGGTTTTTCTTGTTATCTGAAATGAAAACCACGGGTAAAATTCGGGTTTTCCAGATTTTAAGGCGGCTTCAAGAAGCTCGTCCTCCGTAAAGGCGGTGGTAAGAAGGGAAGCGGACAGCTCCTCCATTTTTTCGGGATCGATATTAGAGCTGTAAAGCCGTTTCGCCACCATCGCCGAAGCGGTGGGGGAAGAGCTTAGCTCGGTGTAATCACAGACATAGGTTATGTCTCCGCTTTCGTAGGCGAAAAAAACCACTCCGCCCACTATTGCTATAACAAGAAATATCAGTAAAACAATGGTTATCTTTTTCATAGCGGCTCCTTAATGTTGAACATATTTTCGGATATTCCCGATGTTATCAATGTTCTCGATTTTTTCTATATACAGTACAGATTTGTATCCCACGCGGGCACATAAGGGTGATGTCTTAAATAAAGCTTATATCCGGGGTTCATTTCCTTTACAAAAAGGGGAAGGGCGAAAAAATCCTCGGTTCGGTGATATACCGAGAGGATAAGCCGAGGGCGGTGCCTTGATATGGTTTCCGAAGCGCCCTCCAGAGCTTCACGCTCCGCGCCCTCCACGTCGATTTTTATAAGAGTGGGCTTTTTTTCGCCCAACAGTCTGTCAACGGTTATGCCTTCCACCTTAACCTGCGGCCCTCTTCCGTATTGGTTGCAGGCAGAGCTGTTCCTTCCCCCGCTTTTGCGGAACGTAAGCCGTGTGTTTTCGTTCCAGGCCGCCGCGTTTATCGGGTGGAAGATCCCGCGACCCAGGGCGTAGTTTCGGCGCACCATACGGGAAAAGTTGCGGTAATCGGGCTCTACGGCGTAAATTTCCGCAAATTCCTTGTTGGTAAGCCTTAAAAACCGCTCCACCGTGTCGCCGTTGTAAGCGCCCAAATCCACATAGGTCTCTTCCCTGCCTATTTTAAGAAGGGACTCCGCTTCTTCCGGGGGAGTTTCGCAGGAGCGGAGCAGGTTTATGTCTCCGCTCAGCTTGTAGCTGATCAGAGAATCGAAAACCTCTCTTGATTTTTCGTCCGCCAGAAGCTTACGGGCTTTTTTAAACTCTTCGCCGTGCGCTTCGGCGTAGGCTTCGTCGAATATTTCTTCCCCCACCACGGGAACGTCGGGGGCGTAAATCTCGTATTTTTCCGAAAGCTCGTAAAGACGTGAGGTAACCGAGGGCAGACTGCTGCCGAAGCAGACTACTATTATAAAGTCTTCATAAAGCGCCTGAATTTCCGACAGCTTTTTCACCTGATAGCCCAGGAAGCTGTGGCCGCGGACAAACTCGTCGCTGGCCATAAACTCCTTCGGCTTAATCCCCAGAACGTCCATGACCTTCATTATTTTTTCCGCTCCGTCGCCCATACCGTACATAACAATGGGCTTATCGGCTTCCTTGAGCCTTTTCCAGACGCTTTTGGGTCTGTTTTCAGATTCCATATGCAACCGTTTCTTTCCTGTTTATTTTTTATTCTACCGTTACCGATTTGGCGAGATTTCTCGGCTTATCTATCGAGCATTGTCTGTCCAGAGCGGTGTAATAGGCCAGAAGCTGTAAGGGCACCGCCGTTACCAAGGGCATAAGAAGATCGTCGGTTTCGGGCAGTCTTATTATATGGTCGGCTATATTTTGATTCACATCGGCGCTGTCGCGGCAGATAACCACGGTTTTCGCCCCTCTGGACTTCACCTGTTCCACATTGCTGGCGGTTTTGGGGTATAAAGCGGTCTGTGTCGCTACGGCGATAACGGGCATTTCATCGTCCACCAGGGAAATGGTTCCGTGCTTAAGCTCACCGCCCGCATAGCTTTCCGAATGAATGTAGCTTATTTCCTTAAGCTTAAGGCTTCCCTCCATACTTAAGGCGTAATCGAGGCCGCGGCCGATATACAAAAGGCTGGAGGCGTTGACCAGCTTCGCCGCCACTCTCTGATACTGTTCCTTGCGGCTGATGCATTCCTGTATAAGCTCGGGGATTTGGAGAAGCTTTTCGGTGTATTCCGCGCATTTGGCTTTATCGATCCTGCCTCTTGCGTAAGCGAGACGGAAAGCGAACATATACATAAAGGCGCACTGTACCATATAGGCTTTTGTGGAGCAAACGCTGATTTCGGGTCCCGCCAGCGTCTTTACCGACATTTTGGCTTCGCGGTCGATTGAGCTCCCCGCCACGTTCACCGCCGCCAGGGTGTCCGCGCCTATTTCCTTCCCCAATTTAAGGGCGGAAAGGGTGTCGGCGGTTTCGCCGGACTGTGAGATGATGACCAGAAGGTCGTCCTTGGTAATGAGCGGCTTTCTGTACTTGAATTCCGAGGCAATATCCACCGTCACGGGAATACGGGCAATATCCTCTATTACGTATTTTCCAACCATACCGGCGTGCATTGCTGAGCCGCAGCCCACAATGAAAATATTCTTATAGCTTCTGAGCATTTCGTCGGTAAGGCCGCATTCCTCGAAGGCGGGAATCCCCTCCGAGATACGGGGGGTGACGGTATTTTTAAGGGCGGCGGGCTGTTCGTGTATTTCTTTAAGCATAAAATGTTCATAACCGCCCTTTTGAGCGGCGGTAACGTCCCATTCCGCAATCTGTACCTCTTTTTTCACCACATTGCCGTGAATGTCGTAAAAGGTTACCCCGTCCTGGGTTACCTCGGCGATCTCTCCCGCTTCGGGGGTGTAGTATTCCTTTGTGTATTCCAAAATAGCTGTCATATCCGAGGCGACGTACATTTCGCCCTTTCCTATGCCTATTATAAGGGGGCACTCCTTGCGTACCGCGTAGACCTTGTTTTTGTGTTCACGAAAAATTATACCGAGTGAATAAGCGCCTTCCAGCTGGGTTATGGCGGAAGCGATGGTTTCAAGCGGATTTCCGTTGTAGGCGTAATCCAGAAGCTTCGCCACCGATTCGGTGTCGGTCTGGCTTTCAAAGGAATAGCCTTTTCCCATAAGGAATTTTTTTATTTTCCTATAGTTTTCTATGATTCCGTTGTGTACCACGCTTACCCTCGCGTTGCCCTGAGGGTGGGCGTTGATATCCGAAGGCTCGCCGTGGGTGGCCCAGCGGGTATGGCCTATTCCCGCCACGGCTTTTAGCGGGCCCTCTTCCTCAAGCTTGGGTACGAGGCCGTTCCCTATGGAGCCTTTGGCTTTTACGGTCTTTATTTTGTCCCCTTCAAATACGGCGATACCGGCGGAGTCGTAGCCGCGGTATTCGAGATTTTTCAGAGAATTGACAAGAAAGTCTTCGCAGGGCTTTTCGCCTACGCATCCAACTATTCCGCACATAAAGTATACCTTCCTTATATAAAGTAAAAAATTTAATTCGGGCGGTAAAGCAAAGCGTGTTCGGATATGCCCGCCTTACACTCTGAGTAATTATATGCAAAAAATCACATATTTACGTTTTTTTGCGCCTGTGGGACGATTTGTTTTTTCCGTCCGATTTTTTATTGAAAATTATATAGATTTATTATAGCACAAGTTCACGGGTTTTGCAAGAAAAAATGTGTTTATTGCGATTATTGCTTTTATTTATTGTTTTTTCTTGCTTTAGAACCTGTCCACATAGGAATTGTCACGCGTCTTTTCGGCAGATTTTGCCGATGACTGCGTTTCGTCATTTGCTTTGCTGTCGGCGCGTCCTTGCGCCGACTTTGGGCAAATGACCGAACACCTCGT
>CATLBH010000070.1 GCA_949878745.1 uncultured Ruminiclostridium sp.
CGATGACTGCGTTTCGTCATTTGCTTTGCTGTCGGCGCGTCCTTGCGCCGACTTTGGGCAAATGACCGAACACCTCGTGTGTTAAAATTTCTTGACTTGTGACAGCAAGCCGGCGAAATTTTGCCTTATCCTCGACAAAATCTGCTCGAAAATCCACGCGCCATTCCTATGTGGACAGGTTCTTATACTAATAGACAAAAAATGTTGACCAAAGATTAGTATTAAAAGGAGGTGTCCGATGAACGAGGAAAAATTCACGGGAAAAGCCGATTTTTACGACAAATACCGCCCGTCCTATCCCGACAGTCTTATTGATTGGCTTTACGAAAAGACAAACGCTGATACCGTAGCCGACATAGGCGCGGGAACGGGAAAGTTTACCGCCTGTCTCCTGAAAAAGCCGTGGAAAATAACGGCGGTGGAGCCGAACCCCGATATGTCGGAAAAATTAGGCCGTCTCAAAGGAATAACCGTAATAAACGCTTCCGCCGAAAACACGTCAATTGAACAAGGTTCAATTGCCCTTGTGACCGCCGCACAGGCGTTCCACTGGTTTGACGAGGAGCTGTTCAAAAAAGAATGTAAGCGCATTCTGAAGCCCGGCGGAAAACTGGCGGTGATATACAACGAAAGGAATTACACGGGCTGCGAAATTTCAAAACTGCGGGACGAAATATGCCAAAAATACTGCGGCGCATTCCATTCGGGACACGTGGGAAAAAGAAGCTCGGAGGAAGGCGACAGGTTCCTGAAAAACGAATACTTTTCCGAAACCGAACTGTTTACCGCGGAAAACAATATTGAAATGGACGAATCGGCCTTCATAGGCGACACCCTTTCCCGTTCCTACGCCATAAGCGAAGCCGACGCCGGTTATTCCGACTTTCTTCGCGAGCTTAAAAGCGCTTTCGAGAAATTCGGGCAAAACGGGAAAGTCACAATAAAATACAGCGCCAACTGTTATCTGGGAAATTTTTGAATTACCGAATATTAAAGGAGGATCAGCCATGAAAATCAAAACGATCAAAGAAGAACTAAACTCCCTTGAATACCATGGAAGAGGTATTCTCATCGGAAGAACCCCCGACGAAAAAAACGCGGTAATAGCCTATTTCATTATGGGCAGAAGCGTAAACAGCCGCAACCGCGTATTTGTAAAGGACGGGGAAGGAATACGCACCCAAGCCTTCGACCCCTCCAAAATGGTTGACCCCCACCTTATCATATACGCCCCCGTCCGCGTAATGGGAAACAAAACCATCGTCACCAACGGGGATCAGACCGACACAATATACGAGGGAATGGACAGTCAGCTCACATTTGAACAGTCCCTGAGAACAAGGGAGTTTGAGGACGACGCGCCCAACTACACGCCGAGAATTTCGGGAATAGTACACATTGAAAACAACGGAATGAATTACGCCTTAAGTATTTTAAAAAGCGAAGACGGTAATCCCGACTCCGTTCTCCGTTACAATTACGCCTACAACAATCCCATAAGGGGCGAGGGAAGATTTATACACACCTATAAAGAAAACGGCGATCCCCTTCCCTCCTTTGAAGGCGAACCGAAAAAGCTTGAAATACCCGACCTTGACATCGACGGATTTACCGCCCTTCTTTGGGAAAACCTTAACGAGGATAACAAGGTTTCCCTGTTTACACGATACATTGACCTTGAAACGGGCAAATCCGAAAGCAGGATCGTCAATAAAAACAAGTAGAACGAAAGGAAAAAACAAAATGAACGAACTCGAACTGAAATACGGCTGCAACCCCAATCAGAAGCCCTCCCGCATCTTTATGGAGAACGGAAAGGATCTTCCCATAACCGTCCTTAACGGAAAACCCGGCTATATCAATTTTATGGACGCCTTTAACGGCTGGCAGCTGGTGAGAGAGTTGAAAAAAGCCACCGGGCTTCCCGCCGCAACCTCCTTCAAGCACGTTTCTCCCGCGGGCGCGGCGGTTGGACTTCCCCTCTCCGACACCTTAAAGAAAATTTACTGGGTGGACGATCTGGGCGAGCTGTCCCCGCTAGCCTGCGCTTACGCGAGAGCCAGAGGCGCGGACAGAATGAGCAGCTACGGCGACTTTGTGGCCCTCTCCGACAAGTGCGACGTATGCACCGCCAAAATGCTTCAAAGAGAGGTTTCCGACGGAATCATCGCCCCCGGCTACGACGACGAGGCTTTGGCAATACTCAAATCAAAGAAAAAAGGCAACTACGCCGTCATTCGGATAGACGAAAATTATGTCCCCGAACAGATCGAGCGCAAGCAGGTATTCGGCATCACCTTTGAACAAGGCAGAAACGAGCTTAAAATAGACGAGGAATTTTTCGGCAATATAGTTACCGAAAACAAAGACCTGCCCGACAGCGCGAAAATCGATCTGGCGATCGCCATGATTACCTTGAAATACACTCAGTCCAACTCGGTGGCCTACGCCTGCGGCGGTCAGGCTATCGGTATCGGCGCGGGACAGCAAAGCCGTATCCACTGCACAAGGCTCGCGGGCACCAAGGCGGATAACTGGTGGCTCCGTCAGTCCCCCAAGGTAATGAACTTACAGTTTGTGGACAATATCCGCCGCCCCGACCGCGACAACGCCATAGACAACTATATCGGCGAGGATTATATGGACGTTATCGCCGACGGCGCGTGGGAAAATATCTTTAAAACCAAGCCCGAAATATTTACCTCCGAGGAAAAAAGAGCGTGGCTGAATACCCTGAACGGCGTTTCCTTAGGCTCCGACGCCTTCTTCCCCTTCGGCGACAATATCGAAAGAGCCCACAGAAGCGGCGTAAAATACGTCGCCGAACCCGGCGGCTCCATACGGGACGACCACGTTATAGAAACCTGCAACAAATACGGCATAGTAATGGCCTTTACGGGAATAAGACTTTTCCACCACTGATAAGCAATAAGGAGCACAAACCAAATGAGATACGAACTGACAAAAGACCTTGAAACGGGAAACGCCCTTATCGACAAGGAACACCGCGAGCTGCTCAAGGCGGTAAACGACCTTCTGGACGCCTGCGGAAAAGGCGAGGGACGTTCCTCGGTGCAAAAAACCGGAGCCTTCCTCTCCAACTACGTAAAAACTCACTTTATCCACGAGGAACAGCTTCAGCAAAAAAACGGCTACCCCGAATACACCTCTCATAAGGCTTTTCACGAAAAGTACAAAAAAGACCTTAACGACGTGGTTGCGAACATTCCCCCCTCGGGAGCCGAAATGAAAGATCTTGCCGCTCTGAACAACCAGATCGGCGTTCTCGTCACCCATATCCGCTTCGAGGACAAAAAACTCGGTAAATTTTTACAGCGCAAATAACAAAAACAACGGCCGATAATGCTCATAAAAAGGAAAGAAAAGGGTATGAAACAGAACATTTTCGACAACGAAAATTTTTTTAACGGCTACCGCGAGCTCAGAAGCAGCGGTACCAACTTTAACGACCTCCTTATGCAGCCCGCCATGGATGAAACGCTGCCCGATTTAAAAGGAAAAACCGTTCTCGATATCGGCTGCGGGTACGGTCACAACTGTCTGGAATTTATCAATAAGGGCGCAAAAAAGGTTGTGGGAACGGATATCTCGGAAAAAATGCTTGCGGTGGCAAAGGAAGAATCCGCCCACCCGGATATCGAGTACAGACTAATGGATATGGCGGAAATCTCTTCATTAAATATGAAATTCGACCTTGTTTACAGCTCCCTCGCCTTTCATTACGCGGAGAACTTCAAAAAGCTGACGGAGGATATTTTTAATCTTCTGAATGATTGCGGCGTTCTTTTGTACTCCCAGGAACACCCCATTATGACCGCTTCCATAGATGAGAATATGGGGCACTTTAACTTGGACGAAAACGGAAACAAGATTTCCTACACCTTCTCCGACTATAACCTAAGCGGGTTAAGAAAAGTACACTGGTTCGGTGAGGAGGTCACAAAATATCACCGCCCCATGGGGGAAATACTTACTTCAGTGGCTCAAAGCGGTTTTATCATAACCGAGGTAAAAGAGCCCTTGCCCAAGCCGTGGGCGGTGGAAAAGCTGCCCTCGATCGTCAAGGAATATATAAAACCGAACTTTCTTATTGTAAAAGCAGTTAAAAACAAGTCCTAAAAATTTATAAAAAGGAACAAACACAAAATGAAAATTTTAACGGTAGGCGGCGGCGGACGCGAACACGCCATAATAACCGCCTTAAGCCATTCAAAAAAAGTCGATAAGCTTTACGCCGCCCCCGGCAACGGCGGAATTTCCACAATTGCCGAGTGCTTCCCCGTTAAAGCTACGGACATCGACGGAATCCTCGAGCTTGCCGAAAGGCTTCGGCCCGACTATGTATTTGTGGCTCCCGACGATCCTTTGGTAATGGGAATGGTGGACAGATTAAACGAAAAAGGCTTTAAAACCTTCGGCCCCAGAGCCAACGCCGCGATTCTGGAGGGGAGCAAGGTTTTTTCAAAGGCGCTGATGAAAAAATACGGAATCCCCACCGCCGAATACGAAACCTTTACCGACGCGGAAAAGGCCATTGCCTATATAAAAGAAAAAAACAATTTCCCCGCCGTTATAAAGTGCGACGGCTTGGCGTTAGGCAAGGGCGTTATCTTGGCGGAAAATCTCCAACAGGCGGAGGACGCGGTAAAGTCAATGCTCCTTGAGGGAAAATTCGGCAAAAGCGGAAGCGAGATAGTCATCGAGGAATACCTTACAGGACCCGAAGTAACCGTTCTGGCTTTTACCGACGGAAAAACCGTAAAGCCCATGATAAGCTCCATGGACCACAAGCGCGCCCTTGACGGCGATAAGGGACTTAACACCGGCGGCATGGGCACCATTGCCCCCAATCCCCTTTATACCGCCGAAAAACAGGCGGAGTGTATGGAGAAAATTTTCCTCCCCACCATAAGGGCAATGGAAAAAGAGGGCAGACCCTTTAAAGGCTGTCTGTACTTCGGCCTTATGCTCACACCCAACGGCGCAAAGGTGATCGAATACAACTGCCGTTTCGGCGATCCCGAAACTCAGGTGGTGCTGCCTTTGCTGGAAACCGACCTTGTGGATATTATGGAAGCGATATGGGAAGAAAAGCTTGACGCGTTAGAGGTAAAGTGGAGCGGCAAGTCCTGCGCCTGCGTGGTTATGGCCAGCGGCGGATACCCCGAAAAATACGAAACGGGGAAGGAAATAAGCGGTCTCGACGAAAAAGGACAGTCAGAGGAGAGGGACGCTTTTGTTTACCATGCGGGAACTAAGCTGGAAAACGGGAAATTCCTTACCTCGGGAGGTAGAGTTTTGGGAGTTACCGCCACTGCCGACGGGTTAAAGGAGGCGCTTGACAAGGCTTATACATTGGTGGGGAAAATTTCTTTTGAAAAGGCTCATTATCGTAGGGATATTGGGAATAAAGCTTTATGATGCCGATGGGGGGAGAGGGTTTTATCGAAGGTCGATTTACTTTTAGAATGTCTTGTTTTGCACGGGACGTTTAGGGGGCGCTCTCGTGGGGGGCGGTAACAGATAAGTTTTGCTTGCCGCAAGGGGGCTTAATGGTTTTTTTCGAAAGTTGATTTCTTTATGTAATGCTTTATTTAATGCACGAGCCGTGCAGGACCGCTCCCGCGGGGGGCTTAAGGTGACACCAAAAGGGGGGAGATGGTGAACAGGCTACGCAGCGTTGGTTTTATTTATAATGTCGCTTGTTTTTAACGTAAATATACTGATTCGGCGTAGCCTGTCCCCCACTCTCCCCCCCTTAGGTTTCACCTTAAGAATCCCTTCCTTACCCCCCCTCTGGGCGTTTTATTGTCAATATAGGTTTCTCTCTCATAAAATGCTGTGCCGATGATTGCTATTATCGTATGCTGTGTTTTACTCGTGGGTTATTTCTTTTATATAACTGCTCCCAATAAAGCTTTTTTGTCCGATTTTCTTGATGTCCCATCAATTATTGCCGATGATTGCGTACCCGTGAAAAACTTTGTTTTTGCCTTGCGTATCAAACTCCGCAAACCGTTTCACCAAGCAAAACCGTCCCTACACCAATAACTGCCCAACAGCAGGGGGCGCAGCCCAAATTTTCCTAACGGAAAATTTGTCGACGCTCCGCATTTGCTCCGCGTCGGCTCACTCCGCCTTCGGCTCCGTTCGCGGCTGCGCCGCCGCCAATCTCCCCCCACCGCTAAAATCCACCCAAAAAAATCACCCCCACTACCGCCAACACCCAATAAGACATCGACACTACCGAACAAAAAAGCTTTAATAAAAACAGTTATACAAACCCCGAACCGTTAAGACTTCCCCCTCTTTTTACAAATAAAAAGAGTGATAATCCATCGTCACTTATACCAAACCCACCCCAAAAAAACTCACAAACCAACCAAACTTTAAAAAAAAGAAAAATTTTTTATTTTTTGTAACATTTCCACCTTAAACCCTGTTTATATAAGTGAGGGGTAAAATTTCGCCGAAATATGTAAGCTCCTTTCCGTCTCCTCCTCTCTATGCGGCGAAATTTACTCCTTTATTTTTTGTTAACTTTGTGCAAAAGCATTGCTTTTTTATAAAAATTATGCTATAATGTGTACAAGAGGACAACCCTACCCCAAGTACATTTTACTTGTTCTCACTTCAAAGGAGGAAAGGTTATGAAATTACAAATTACAGCTAAGAAAATGCAGGTTCCTCAGACCTTTAACGAGTACGCCGATAAGAAGCTTACCAAGCTTGACCGCTTTTTCGGCGACGAAGCCGACGCGAAGCTTACGGTATCCGCCTTCAAGGACGATATTGTAATCGAGCTTACCGTTAAATATGAAAATTTGATCTTCCGCGCGGAGCAAAGAGCCAAAGACAAGAACGACGCTCTCGACGCCTGCGTTGATAAAATAATCCGTCAGATAAGAAAGAACAAAACCAAGGTTGAAAAAAGATTGAAGGCCAACGCCTTCGACGTTCAGGACAGCGAGACGGTGGAGGAACAGAGCCGCTACGAAATAATTAAGCGCAAAAAGTTCACTCTTCGCCCCATGAACGAAGAGGAGGCCATACTGCAAATGAATATGCTCGACCACAATTTCTTTATGTTCAAGAACGGAGACACAGGCGAGATCAACGTAGTTTACAAGCGCGGCGACGGAAATTACGCCATTTTGGAACCGAGCAAGGATTGATTCGCGAAACAGGGGGACTGCCTTCGGGCGATCCCCCGTTTATTTTTAAACGCATTCAATTTTATTGTCGGCATTAACAAAAATATATAATAAAAATTGTTATATTATACAAAAAAACTGATTATTAAAAAAATTTTGAAAAAAGGTGTAACAAAATGACAAAAAATGTATTTTACATAATAGAAAAGAAAATTTTGTCGTTTTCATAAGAAAGGAGTGGTAAAGATGAAAAAGGGCATTTCATTAACATTGTTCCTTTTACTGTGGTTTTGATTTCTTTGCCGACGATCAATGTAGTTCTTATGTCAACATATTAAGCCACGTTTAAAAAAAAATAACATCATTACATTAAGGCTTATTATAAACAACATTACCACAATTTGTTAATATATTGATCATCTATTTACAGCAATTTACAGAATAAAGAACTAAAACAAATCGCCAAATCAATTTTACTTCATATTCATATTATGAAGAACTGCTCTATCTAACGTTTTATGTGGTATAGAAAATGATATGGCGGATGGCATTGAGCTTTGTCTCAACAAATACAATGGAGAAATTTCTTTATGAAAATCAAAAAAATTATTATCTCAACAATTGCGGCGGTAGCGGCAACCACAACATTGGCATTATCTGTTTTCGCAGAAGATTGCTGGGTAGGGGGATTTAAATGCACGTATTACTCATCAAATTCAGGAACAAGAGGAAATGGTGCATCAGCTATCTCCGCTAATCCTAATGAAAATACTCTTTCTACTTATGTCGAATCGACTTTTACTGTTATTAATAAAACAACGGGACGTAGTGATACAAAAGTTGAAAACTCATCAGGAACGGTAAGTGCAATGGCCTTCTATTACGCCCCATCAGGCTACACAATACAATCGATTGCTTCAACACATATTTTTAATGTAAACGGTTTTACATCTGGGGTAATGAGTTCAAATACTTAAGGAACCACTGATTAAATCGGATGCGCACATCTTGCTTGCATATTTTCCGTCAGATTGCACAACTTCTCCTTGACGGGCGCTAGCCCGCCTGCGTCGAATTTGTACAATCTGACGAAAAATCTGC
>CATLBH010000071.1 GCA_949878745.1 uncultured Ruminiclostridium sp.
GCATATTTTCCGTCAGATTGCACAACTTCTCCTTGACGGGCGCTAGCCCGCCTGCGTCGAATTTGTACAATCTGACGAAAAATCTGCCGCGCAATATACACCCACCGATTTAATCAGCGGTTCCCTATATTTCAATCAGAGCGGTAAATCAGTGTTTGAAAGGGACATTGTAATGAAAAAAAGTCTTATAATTATTATCTTTGTAATAGTCAGCACAATAAGCATCTATCTAATAACCGGACCAAAAGTATTAGGCAATATAAGTAACAGCTATTCGGAGAAAATAACTACAACTTCTGATATTTCGTTTTCGAGAGAAGCGGGCGACAGAATAAAATTTTCATTCAAGTCTGACATTATAAGCGGGGATTTAGATATAATCTTATATGATTCGACCGGAAATGAAGTATATAAATTAGACAAAGCAAAAGAGTTAGAAACTTTTTTTACTTTGGAGCGTTCGGATACATATACTTTAGCAGCCAAGTGTAATAGTTTTATTGGAAGGTATAAGATTGTTATTTATGTCATTTAACTGATATGGAAATTACAGTTTATCCGGCAGGGATTATAAGATTGAATATTAATTTGTAGCTAAGCGCTGTTGCCCTGAAATAATGTGAACACCCTCTTGACATTAGCCGAAAAAAGTGTTATTATATATGTAATTTTAATGAATATCAACACACAAAAACAGAGACAAAGACAGTAGGTTACGGCCGAAACTCCCAGAGAGCCGCGGGTGGTGCGAACGCGGCAGAAGTAAGCCTTTTCCGAACATCACTTTGTAGTTGCAGGCTGAAAGGCGTCGCCGATTAAGCCCCGCCGTCTTTTCCGCGTTAAGGAAAGCCGTTTGTCGGAATGGTCTAATGGGTGGTTACAAGTGCTCCTTGTCCCGTTATTCGGGATAGGGAGTTTTTTATTCGGAAACGGAAAAGGAATCACGGTAATATGGAAAACGGCAAAAAGCGGCTTTATCTTTTCCCTTCCTTTGAAAACGAACCTGAAAAGAAGGAAAAAGAGCCGCCGAAACTGGAGCTTTTGCGGCCGTCCTTCATTCCCTGCGCAATGGGGAGCCGCTTCGGTATAAACGTTATTAACCGAGGCGGGGAATCAAAAGGAATAGCCCTTGAATTTATCGGGGATTATATCGAAAACGACGATATAATCATTAAAAACGTAATGTTAGAACAGGGGCACGGAGCGCACGGGATAAAGGAAATTCCCATAGCCTTGGAAAAGCGTATGTATTCCGACGGGCAGTGTATTCTGTACTGGGAGGACGAGGACTTCTATATCCCGCCGAAAGTCGATCAAAGCCTTGAGCATTTGGATTTTGTAAGCAGAGAGCTTGAACGCGCCTTCGGCTTCCGCTTCACCCCCGACGGAAATCCGCGCAAGGCGCTGGACATTATAATGGCGGTGGTGCCGACAGAAAACGCAAAAAGAGAAGCCTCCGCCGTATGGTATGCATGGAAGGAGCACAAGAGCAAGGCCGACTATATAAAAAATACAAACGCCGTGCTGATGACAAAGCTGACAAACGGCTGTTACAACGATATTCTGGAACAAAAGGTTCTGAAATCAATGCTGCTTGACCCGGAGGACTATGATTTATGAATATGAAAGAAAAAGCAAATATCTGCGTAATTTCCTTCAGCGGGCGAAGCGGCGGAAATTGCTGGAAAATCGCGGAGCTTGTCGGAGAGCAGTTTAACGGGCGTGTAAAGCTTTTCGACTTTTCCGCTCTTAATATCACCCCCTGCGGAAAATGCGGGTACGATTGTTTTAAATCGGCGGAAAGCTGCCCCTATTTAAACGACCCCGTGTACGGAATTTACGAAGCGGTATCCGAAAGCGATCTGACGTTTTTTATAGTGCCGAATTACTGCGACTATCCCTGTTCGCTTTTCTTCGCCTTTAACGAGCGGAGCCAGTGTTATTTTCAGAGAAAATATTCCCGCCTTGGTAAATACCTTTCGGTAAGGAAAAAGTTTATCGTCGTAAGCAACACCGACCGTGATAATTTTGTCTCCGCGTTCCGTTATCAGGTAGAGGAAAATATCGACCCCGAAATACTTTTTCTCTCCTCCCGACGCTTCGGAAAAGTAAGTATCGAAGGGAATCTGACCGACTCCGAGGAAGCGAGGGAGCTTATAAAACGGTACGCAAAAATGCCCCCAAAAGAAGAAATATTCTTCGAACCTCTTTCGGATTCCAATATAGACGAAGCAAGAAGGATTCAAAGAGAGGACATCAGCACCGACTTCGCGGATGAAGCCGACACAATAATGGAGCTGACAAAATACGGAGCCGAACATAATTGTATCGGCGACACCTATGCCGTAAAACTGGGAAATAAGTATATAGGTCTTATCCTTCTGGGAGAAGCGATAGCGTGGGAAACCGACCCGCCCGAAATGAAGGAAACACCCTTTTATCGGCTGATGGGTTTTGTTATGGACAAAGGATATCGGGATATGGGACTCGGAGGTTACGTTCTGGAAAAAGCGATAGAAACCTGCTACAAAAAATACGGAGCGCGGCCGATAGCGTTGGGCTGTCATAAGGACAATAAGGGCGCGGAGAGGTTTTATTTAAGGCACGGGTTTGAAAAAACGGAGTATATGGAGGAGAACGATTATTATTATCTCAGATACCCCGATAAAAAACCTAAAGGAGAAATTTATGAAGTTTGAAAAATGCAAAAAGGAAGTCTTTACCGTTATCGGAAAAGAAGGCTCCACCCTTGACGGAGACGGCTTTATACAAAAGCTATGGGAGGAAGCAAATTCGCATTTCGAAGAGATAGAGCCGCTTGTGAAAAAAGACGAAAACGGCAATTTATGCGGAATTTGGGGAGCGATGTCCGACTTTTCCCGTTCCTTCGACCCATGGGAGGATTTCAGCCGCGGGCTTTACCTGGCGGGAGCGGAATGCCGCGACGAAGCGGAGGCTCCTCCCGGCTGGACAAAATGGGTAATTCCCGCTTATGAGTATATCTGCGCCGAATGTGAAAACGAAAACACTTTTACGGATGTTTTAAATTATCTGAAAGAAAATAACATACCCCTCGCGGGGGCGGTGCAGGATTTTACCTGTCCGTCCACGGGAAAAAATTATATGTTTTTCCCGATAAAAAAGCTTTAATAAATCCATATAAACAACGAAAGGAAGAAAACAATGTACGAAAAAGTAAATCCTTCTCTTTCCCCCGTGGAACGGGAAAAGAAAGTGGAGAAATTCTGGAACGACAATCACATCTTTGAAAAGTCCATGGACGTTCACAAGGACGACCGCTCCTACGTGTTCTACGACGGCCCCCCCACCGCCAACGGAAAGCCCCATATCGGACACGTGGAAACCCGCGCGTTCAAGGATATGATCCCACGCTATCACGCCATGAAGGGCGCGTTCGTGCCCAGAAAGGCGGGCTGGGACACTCACGGGCTCCCCGTTGAGCTTGAGGTTGAGAAAAAATTGGGTCTTGACGGAAAGGAGCAGATCGAAAAATACGGTCTCGAGCCTTTTATAAAGGAATGTAAGGAAAGCGTGTGGAAGTACAAGGGAATGTGGGAGGATTTTTCCCGCACCGTGGGTTTCTGGGCGGATATGGACGCCCCTTACGTCACCTATCACAATGATTTTATCGAATCCGAATGGTGGGCGCTTAAGCAAATATGGGAAAAGGATCTACTGTATAAGGGCTTTAAGATAGTTCCCTACTGCCCCCGCTGCGGTACTCCCTTATCCTCCCACGAGGTGGCTCAGGGCTATAAGGACGTAAAGGAGAGATCGGCTATAGCGAGATTTAAGGCCAAGGGCGAGGACGCTTATTTCCTGGCATGGACCACCACCCCCTGGACCTTGCCCTCAAACGTGGCCCTTTGCGTAAACCCCGACGAGACCTATGTAAAGGTAAAAAGCGGTGAATATACCTATTATATGGCGGAAGCGCTTGTGTCCGCCGTTCTTGAAGAGGGCTGGGAGATACTGGAGCGTTATAAGGGAAAAGCGCTTGAATACAAAGAGTATGAGCCGTTGTTCGATTTCGTTTCCCCCAAGGAAAAATGCTGGTACGTTACCTGCGACGGCTACGTAACTCTTACCGACGGTACCGGTATCGTTCATATCGCCCCCGCCTTCGGTGAGGACGACGCCAACGTGGGGAGAAATTACGGGCTTCCTTTGGTTCAGCTTGTGGACGCGAAAGGCGAAATGACCGAGGAAACCCCTTGGGCGGGCACCTTCTGTAAGGACGCGGACAAGGAAGTGCTCAAAAATCTTAAGGAAAGAGGGCTTTTATTCAGTGCGCCGCCCTTCGAGCACAGCTATCCCTTCTGCTGGCGCTGCGACACTCCCCTTATCTATTACGCGAGAAACAGCTGGTTCATCAAAATGTCCGCCGTTCGGGACAAAATGATAGCCAACAACGAAACCGTGAACTGGATACCCGAAAGCGTGGGCAAAAACCGCTTCGGCGACTGGATTGCCAACGCCCAGGACTGGGCGCTCAGCCGCAACCGATATTGGGGCACTCCCCTGAACATCTGGGAATGCGAATGCGGTCACCGCCACGCAATAGGCAGCATAGAAGAGCTGAAATCCATGAGCAAAAACTGTCCCGAGGATATAGAGCTTCATAAGCCTTATATCGACGCGGTAACAATTACCTGCCCCGAATGCGGAAAGGAAATGCGCCGGGTTTCCGAAGTGATAGACTGCTGGTTCGACAGCGGTTCGATGCCCTTTGCCCAGCACCACTATCCCTTTGAAAACAAGGAGCTTTTTGAGTCCCAGTTCCCCGCCGACTTTATCTCCGAGGCGGTGGATCAGACAAGAGGCTGGTTCTATTCCCTTTTGGCCATCTCCACCCTTGTGTTCGACAAGGCGCCTTATAAAAACGTCCTTGTTCTGGGTCTGGTGCAGGACGAGGAGGGACGGAAGATGTCCAAGCATTTGGGCAATACGGTGGATCCCTTCGAGGCTTTGGAAAAATACGGCTCCGACGCTATACGCTGGTATTTCTATACCAACAGCGCCCCCTGGCTCCCCAACCGCTTTTCCGGAAAGGCGGTAATCGAGGGACAGAGAAAATATATCTCCACTCTCTGGAACACCTACGCCTTTTTCGTCCTTTACGCCAATATAGACGATTTCGACGCGGGAAAATATAAGCTGGAGCCGGAAAAGCTGTCCGTAATGGATAAGTGGCTTTTGTCGAGATTAAACACACTTGTAAAGAACGTGGACGGAAATCTGGCCGAATACCGTATCCCCGAAGCGGCAAACGCGCTTCAGAATTTCGTGGACGAGATGTCCAACTGGTACGTGAGAAGAAGCCGCGAAAGATTCTGGCAGAAGGAGCTTACCCAGGATAAGGTCAACGCTTATATGACCCTTTACACCGCTTTGGTGACGGTAGCCAAGCTTACCGCCCCAATGACCCCCTTTGTGGCCGAGGATATTTACCGCAACTTGGTCTGCTCCAACGATAAACAGGCTTCCGAAAGCGTGCATTTGTGCTCATACCCCGTATGTGACGAAAGTCTTATAGGCGGAGAACTTGAAGCCAATATGGAAACGGTATTGCAGATAAAAACCTTGGGCCTTGCCGCCAGAAACGCCGCCGCCATAAAGAGCCGCCAGCCTTTGTCCGAAATATCGGTACAGTCGGAAAACAAGCTTGAGGATATGTTCAAGGAAATAGTCACCTCCGAGCTTAACGTAAAGAAACTGGAATTCAAAGAGGACGTTTCCGAGTATACGGTTTATTCCTTTAAGCCTCAGCTTAAGCTTTTGGGGGCAAAATACGGAAAACAGCTGAACGAAATCAGAACCGCCCTTTCCGAACTCGACGGAGCCAAGGCAATGGCGGAGCTTAAGAATACGGGCGTTATGACCGTCGCTTTGTCAACGGGCGAAATAAAGCTTACCGAAGAGGAGCTTTTGATAGACGTTTCACAGAAGGAGGGCTACGCTGTGGCTTCCGACAGAGGAGTTACCGTTGTTCTGAACACCCGGCTTGACGAAAAGCTTATTGAGGAAGGCTTTGTCCGCGAGATAATAAGCAAGATTCAGACCATGCGCAAGGACGCGGGATTTGAGGTAATGGATAATATTCGTATCCACTGTTCGGACAATGAAAAAATAAAGGGAATTATCGAAAGGAATAGAGAGGAAATTTCGGAGAATACTCTCACCGTAAGCGTTGAGTTCGGAAACACGGCGGGTTATACCGCGGATTGGGATATTAACGGGGAGAAGGTTTCGTTTGGGGTTGAGAGGGTGTAACCCGACTTTTTGGCGCCCATATAAAACGGCTCAAACCAATTGTAATAACATTCCGTTAAAGAAAGGAAATCATAAACAAAATGCAAGTCAAAAAAAGCGAATACCTTGAAAAAATAAGACCCACGGCTAAAAAGCTGGTGGAGCGCTTGTGCGAAAAATACGAATACTGCTCCCTTCTGGGTTCCGACAGCGAAAGCGTATCTTACCGCGTGTCGTCCACGGGCATAAGCATTGTTCCCAGCGACGTTCACAACAAACGCGGCTTCGTTATCCGTGTTTTCGATAAAAGCGGACAGGCGGAATACTCTTTTAACAGTCTCAGCGAAGAGCTTATACCCGATATCCTGAAAAACGTTGAAGAAGCCGTAAGGCTTTACGAAGGCGAAAATATCGGTATCCCGGAGGATAAGCCTTTGACCTTCGACAAATCCTCCCAATATGAAGTCGCCCCCAAAGAACTGGGGGAAGAGAAAATAATTGAAAAGCTGACGGGTATAAGAAAAGCGGGTATGGAAAAGAGCGAAAAGCTGGTGGACTGCATATGCGGCTTTGGGTACCGCAAATACTCCGATATTTTTATAAGCCGAAACCGCGACCTGACCCAGAACGTAATGTGGGCCAACGCCATGGTAGGCGCCGTGGCGAAGGACGGAGAAAATATACGGCAGGGCTATAAGGGCTATTCCGTTTCCGGCGGAGCGGAGGTTTTAGACGAGCTTGACGGCGGCTTAAATCTTGCGGTGGACGCCGCTTTGGAGCTTCTCACCGCCGAGCCCATAACTCCGGGAACCTATGAGTGCATATGCGAGCCGGAGGTAACGGGAATGATAGTCCACGAAGCCTTCGGGCACGGAGTGGAAATGGATATGTTCGCCAAGGACCGCGCTTTGGCCAAAAATTATATAGGAAAACAGGTGGCTTCTCCCTTGGTTACCATGCACGACAGCCCTTCCGCCGTGAGCCAGACCGCGACTTATTTCTTTGACGACGAGGGCGAGGAGGCTCACGATACTCTTGTTATAGACAAGGGCATTTTAAAGGGCGGCTTCTGCGACGCAAAAAGCGCCCTCTGGCTGGATTTTCATTCCACAGGAAACGGAAGGCGCGAAAGCTACGAAAGAAAAGCCTATACCAGAATGACCAACACATACTTTTTAGGGGGCAATGACAAGGTGGAGGATATGATAGCCTCCGTAAAATACGGCTTCCTCCTTTCCAATCCCAGCAGCGGTATGGAGGACCCCAAAAACTGGGGAATCCAGATGATGGTGAGCATGGCCAAGGAAATAAAGGACGGAAAACTCACGGGAAAGGTCTTCGCCCCGATAGTTATGACGGGTTACGTGCCCGATCTCCTTAAATCCATAACGATGATGAGCGAAACCTGCGAGCTTTGTGGAACCGGTATGTGCGGCAAGGGCTATAAGGAGTGGGTCAAGGTCTCCGACGGCGGTCCCTATATCAAGGCTAAAATTTCTTTGGGTTAAGGTGGTAAGTTTGAAAAATCAAAGATTTTTTAAACCCGTCGTGTTTGTGCCAAAGGCACAAACACTTCCTCAAAAGGAAAGGAATGGTCAAAAAAATGATAAATAAAATAACCGAAATATTAAAACAGGAAGGCATTGAGAAATACCTGATAAACAAAACCGAGAAAAACACCGGCGAGCTGTTTTTTATAAACCCAAATCCGCAAAACTCAAACATAAAATCAATTGTATTGTAGTCTGATACAATCCCCCCAAAAAAACAAATCAAATTTCGCAACAAATACATTCACAAACCGCAAAATGGCATAATTCACCC
>CATLBH010000072.1 GCA_949878745.1 uncultured Ruminiclostridium sp.
CTTTGGGCAAATGACCGAACACCTCGTGTGTTAAAATTTCTTGACTTGCGACAGCAAGCCGGCGAAATTTTGCCTTCTCCTCGACAAAATCTGCTCGAAAATCCACGCACCATTCCTATGTGGACAGGTTCTTATTCAAGAAGTAGGGGGGGAAAGATTTACAAATGCATTCATATAATTAACCAAAATCTTGACAAACAAGGGAAATAAATGTATAATATTATAATGGGTTAAGTATTCTCCCATATCCGCAAAGAAATAAGGTGAATATTTTTTTATGCCGATACAAGTTCAGTGCTGCGGCTTGCTGCTGATGCTCATACTGATGTTTCTGTACAAAAAACAGAAAACCATAAAGCTGAGAACCGAAAAGGCTTTTATGAGAGCGTTCGTAATGACCATTATAAGCGTCTGCGCCGATATACTTTCCTGCGCGGTCATAAGCTTTAAGGATCATCTTCCCGTGCTTTTGGTGAACATTGTATGTAAGCTGTATCTTGTTACACTTTTGGGGCAGAGTTTTTTCGCCCTACTGTACATCTGTACCGATTTATATACGGACAAAGACTCGTATCGCCGAAAAATGGTGGGGTACGGCGTTTTCGCTTTGGTTACGTCCGCCGTTATTTTCGCTCTTCCCATATACATTTATTTTGACGGGTCGGAGGGGGTTTTATATTCCTATGGCCCTTCCGCTTACGTCACTTATGCTTTCGCATTTCTCACCTTTCTGAGAACGGTGATAAAAATGACAGTGGAAAAAGGGAAGCTGTCGGCGGGAAAAAGAATGTCTGTGTTTATGTGGCTGGGGGTGTGGATGATCGCGGCTCTGCTCCAGCTTTGTTTCCCCAAGCTGCTTCTGGTTGGTTTTGCGGGGGTATTGGGTATAATGGTGCTGTACATCGTGCTGGAAAACCCCGGCAACAATATAGACAGACAGACGGGACTTTTTAATCACGGTGCGTTTTTGCAGTATACCAAACAGCTCTACGATTTTCATAAGCCCTTTGCCGCTTTGGCAATAGTACTGGATCGCAATTCCTTTAAAACCATGAGAACGGACGTGGAAAGAGAGGTAATAGCCGAAGCGGCAAATTATCTTTCCTCAATTCCCGGCGTATATGTTTTCAAAAACACTGGTACGGAAATACTTCTTATTTTCCCCGAAAAGGAAAAGACGGGAGATATAGTAAAAATTGTCCGCGAGCGCTTTGAAACGGGTTGGAGCAAAAACAGGGGAATAATGGTAAGCCCCTGTTGGATATATCTTTCGGATTCTTCCCTCGCCGAGGACGCGGAGGACCTTCTTTACCTTATCCGATATGTTAAGCAAAACAGCGGGGAAGCGGGAGAAAACTGCTTTATCGAGGTAAGCGGGGAGTTCGCCGCCAAGCTGCGCAAGGAAAAGGAAACGGAGAAGCTTATAGCCGACGCGCTGAAAAACGACCGCATAGAGGTGTGGTATCAGCCGATTTTTTCCACCAAGCAGCACCGTTTTACTTCCGCCGAGGCTTTGGTGAGAATACGCAACGAGGACGGACTTATTATTCCGCCGGGTAGTTTTATAGAAATAGCCGAAAGAAACGGCTCCATATTACAGGTGGGGGAGGCGGTATTCAGAAAGGTGTGCCGTTTTTTAAGCGAAAATTCTCCGGATAAGTACGGGATAAGGTATATCGAGGTGAACCTTTCCATGGTACAGTGCGCCTACAGCCATCTGGCCAAGGATTATATCGCCGTTATGGAGGAATACGGCGTAAATTCCGACCTTATTAACCTTGAAATAACCGAATCCGCTTCGGCCAACTCAAAAAAAGTGCTCCTGGAAAATATGAGAGAGCTTATGGAATACGGCGTTAACTTTTCGCTGGACGATTTCGGAACTGGTCAGTCGAATCTTGACTATATCGCGGATATGCCCGTTGATATAGTGAAGTTTGACAAGGGGATGACCAACGCGTATTTTGAAAGCGGAAAAACCAAATATATAATGGACGCCGCCACAAATATGATTAAGGGAATGAATCTGAAAATCGTTTCCGAGGGTATAGAGACTGAGGAGCAGTATAAGGTGATGAAGGAAATGGGGATAAATTATATCCAAGGGTATTATTTTTCAAAGCCGCTGCCCGAGGAGGAGTTTTTGGAGTTTATCGACAGGGAGAACAGGGCGTATATTGCTGCGGAGACTTCCTCCGCTGTACGGTAAGGGTTTTGGCGTATGCCTAAGGAAAAGCTGATTAAAATCGCCCCGTTCAAAGCAGCGCATTCACGCGGCTGATTGTGTTGCGCTTCGCTCTAATCAGCGGTTCCCTAAGGGATAATAATTTATATTTATAATAAGGAAGGAGAAAACAAAACAATGAATTTAACCGAAGGAACGAAGCTGAACGGCTTCAGGGTAACTAAGATAAGAGAGGAAAAGGAGTTGAACGGCAGGCTGGTGGAAATGGCTCACGAAAAAACGGGGGCGGAGCTTTGCTGGATAGACAACGGGGAGGTTAACAAGACCTTTTCTGTGACCTTTAAGACTCTTCCCGAGGACAGCACAGGCGTTTTTCATATTTTGGAGCATTCCGTGCTGTGCGGTTCGGATAAGTATCCCGTTAAGGAGCCGTTTGTGGATCTTCTGAAAAGCTCTATGAACACGTTTCTTAACGCGATGACTTTTCCCGACAAAACAATGTATCCGGTATCAAGCCGAAACGAGCGGGATTTTCTCAACCTCACATCGGTGTATCTGGACGCGGTATTTGCTCCCGCTTTGAGAACCAATCCCAACGTTTTCAGACAGGAGGGAATACACACCGAGTTTGATGAGAACGGAAAGCCATTGTATAAGGGCGTTGTGTTCAATGAAATGAAGGGGGCAATGTCCGATCTGGATTCCATTATTTTCAGGGGCATTAACGCGGTTTTATTCCCCGACAACTGTTATCGCTTTAATTCGGGCGGCGATCCCCGCGTGATTCCCGACCTTACCTACGAGCAGTACAAGGCGGTGTACAACAGCTATTATCACCCCACCAACTCGAGGATTTTCCTTGACGGAGACGTTCCTTTGGAGGAAACGTTGGGGCTTATCGACTCGTATCTGGAAAAATACGAAAAAAGCCCCACCGTTCACGAAATAAACTTTCAGAAGCCTGTGGCGGCCGAGGGTACCGACGCCTACGAAATCGCGGAGGGAGAGGACAACGGAAAGAAAACCGTGCTTGTGCTGGCCAAGATAGTGGCGGACTGGAAGGAAAACGAAAAGATATTGGCGGCGCAGGTGTTGAGCGACGCGATAGCGGGAACAAACGAGTCCCCTGTAAAAAGAGCGGTGTTGTCGTCGGGTCTCGCGGAGGATTTCTCCCTTTTTGTGGAGGACGGAATCGCTCAGCCTTATCTTATGATGGTGGCGCGCAATATCAAGGATGGGGACGAGGGACAAATAAGAAAGATCATCAACGAAGCCGCGGGGAAGCTTATTTCGGAGGGGATAGACAAAAAATCCCTTACCGCTTCCATAAACAGTATGGCGTACAAGCTGAAACAGCTTCCCGAGCCTCAGGGAATAGAACGCGCCGTATTGATTCAAAACAGCTGGCTTTACGGCGGCGACCCCATGACTTATCTGGTATACAACGAAACCATTGAAAATCTCAGAAAAATGGCGGAGGGAGACGGCTTTGAAAAGCTGTTGGCCGAGCTGTTGGGGGACGATAAGGAATTGTCCGCGCTTCGCATACTTCCCTCCGTAAAATTAGGTGGCGAATTAAGGGCGGAGGAAGAAAAGAGACTAAAGTCCGAGACGGAAAAACTTTCCGGGGCGCAGATAGACGAGCTTAAGGCTCAGAAGGAAAGCCTTGACAAGTGGCAGGTCGAGCCTGACGCTCCCGAAGCGAGAGCGAAGCTCCCCAAGCTTCCCTTAAGCGAGGTGAGCGAGCTTCCCGAGATCACGGGGACGGAGGAAAAGGACGTAAACGGCGCAAAAGTGCTCTATCACAAGGTTCCCACCAACGGAATCGTTCATATAAAGCTCTATTTCCCCCTTACAAATTTAACTTCGGAGGAGCTGACCAAAATAACGCTTATGCCCAAGCTTTATAAGGAATTGCCCACAAAAAATTATGGGGTATTGGAGCTTCAGCAGAGGATAAAGACCTATATCGGAAGCCTTCATTTTTATTTGTCGGTAAAGCCCAGAGGGGATAAGGAAAAGTGCACCCCCTGTCTCACGGTGAGCGCGGGGCTTTTGGAAGAAAACCTTTCGGAAGCAAAGAAGCTTTTGGAGGAAATAATTCTCAACACCGATTTTGACCATAACGACAAGATAAAGGAAAAGGCCGCTCAGGTGGACGAAGCCCAAAGACAGTCGGCCATGGGAAGCGGACATATTCTCGCTTCGCTCTCCGCCTGTTCCCATTTTACGGCGGCGGACGCGGCGGAGGAGGCTGTCAGCGGTTATTCCTCTATAAATTATATACACGGATTCGTAAAGAATTTTAACGATAATATAGAAGAATTCAAGTCGCTGATAAAGCGGGTATATGATGAGGCAATTATCAGAAACGGGCTTATAGCAAGCGTTACCGACACTAATGAGATAGACATATCAGATCTTATCTCCGCGTTCCCGGAGGGGAAGGCGCTCCCCGAAAAGGCGGAATACAAGTCGAAGCTTCCCGCCAGAATGGGTATAAAGGTGCCCAGTCAGGTGTCTTACGCGGTTAAGGGCTATCATCTTTCGGATATGGGAGAAAAGCTATCGGGAAGCCTTAAGGTGTTGGACACCATTATCTCCTACGACTATTTATGGAACAAGATAAGAGTACAGGGCGGAGCCTACGGCGCGGGAATGAAGGTTCCGGGCTATGGCGGGCGAATGTTCTGTTATTCCTATCGCGACCCTTCCCCCGCCCGTTCGCTGGAAACCTACAACACTTTGTCTGACTATGTAAAAGAGCTTTGCGACGGCGAAGAGGGGATAGAGAACTTTATAATTGCCGAAATCGGAAACGGCGAGCCTTTGAGAGCTCCATCGGAACAGGGAGCGTACGCGGATTCGCTTTGGTTTATGGGGATTGACGAAAAGGAGCAGATAAGGATAAGAAAGGAGATTTTGGGCACCGATAAGGATAAGCTGAAAGAGCAGTGCAGGGTGCTGGATAGGCTGGCCGAAGAGGGGGCGGTCTGCGTTGTGGGGCATGAAGCGGCGCTTAAGGAGTGCGAGGGGTTGGAGATATTTGAGTTTTAATAATATAAGCGAGTAAAGCGAAGGATTATTGTGTAATACTAATCTTTGGTCAACATTTTTTGTCTGTAATCCGACCAAAGATTAGTATAATTCGGCGCGGCGTGTCATTTTGATATGCCGCGCTTTTTTATCTTTTTGGGTTTATGGGGGTAATTAAATTTTGATATTGTGCAAATTAAACAAAGGCGGGTATAGTTGTTTGTTGAATTTGGCAAAATAATTTTTTGGAAAATTTTTCTGTAACATTTTGCGGGGCTGGGGAGTGTTGTATTATAGGAAGGGCAAATTTTATCTTTTTTCAGGTACGCTTTAATTTTTATGGTAAACATTTACGAAAAATAAAATATTTTTTATGTAATTCTTCAATAAAGTTTCTTTTTATTACAAAACACTTGACATTATTTGGAAAGTGATTTATAATTATATACAGTTAAACTAAAAAATTTATATAATTATTTAAAAAAATTAAAGAAATATGTTTTTGATTTGTTAGCTTATGATTTGTACGGCATATATACCTTTTGCTCGGGACGAGGAGAAAAGCTGTAAATCGTTTTTAAATCCGTTGTCGTAATCTTTTTTCGTATCTCGGTCGGCAGCTTTAGCGTCCGACGTGACGATAAATTTAAATAAAGGAGGGAAGAAGCAGCATTCGCCGCGCAGCCCGATAAAATATGTTTAATTTGTCGGCTTCGTGAAACGGCTTTAATCGGCCGAAAAAATCAAAGTTCCGTAAGACATAGGAAAAATCTAACATCAAATGGAGGAAGAAAACAATGAAAAAGATTTTAAAAAAGGTAACGGCGGCAGTTATGGCGGCGATAATGACGGTAGGTATAGCTGCGTCGGTGAATGCGGAGGGTGATTCGGGTATTGCAACTATGGCTGATATAGATTGTAAGCACCCGCAGGTTATTAAGGTGTTCGGCGGTTATGAGCACAAATTCACACGTGTTCATCATGTCAAGGTTTCGGGTACTAACGAAGAAAATGTAAGATGGGAAGAGTGCATCATTGATGAAGGAGTAAATAATTATTACTGGGAATGCAAGTTCTGTGGAGTAACTGTTTCATTTTCCGAATCGATACCAGTAAGAAAACATTCTAATTCCCTCTGTAAAGGATATTGAGTTTGTGAACAAACCTTTTGCAGTTATTATTGAATTGGACGGTAAAATAAAATTACCACATTATCAGTTTAATGCAAATGAAATTTAATGTTACAAAAATATGTATTTAAAACAAAAAAATTTTACGACATCTTTTTAACTCTAATTTTGAACAAGTTACAAATAAAATAGGCAGCTAAGTTAAAATTATCGTTTCGTCAATGAAACCTTGCTGGCAATACATAGCTTAATAAAAAAATTCTCTTGAAAATACTTGCAATATTTGTATATTGTTGAACTTTGTCTTTAATATTTTTTATTTGTAACTATGTTTTGCGACAGGGTTTCATATGAGGAAACGTTAGCGTAAAGGTACAAGAAAGGAAATGATTGATAATGAAAAAGAAATCTATAGCCCTTATTATTACCGCCGTGCTTCTTTGCGGTTGCGGAAAAAGCGGCTTTTCAGATATAAACACCATCGCCGAACCAACCCTATCTAAAACCGAAAGCGTTTCCTCAAACGAAATGAAGTTAGAAGAAGCCGTTTCAGAAGGCGAAGAAAAGGAACCGCCGAGAATCGTGAATCTTCCCGCTCCCAAGAGCAAGGAGCACCCGTCTTTACCCGAAAGCGAGGTGTCGGTTACGGAATTTTCCGGTATACCTTTATCCGAAAATCCCGATGAATCTTCCAGATTGAACAGTAAAAACTGGGGTTACAACCCCATTTGTTTTGATTCGGGAAAGGTGTATTTTTCTAATCCCAAAGACAGACAGTATTTGTATGTTTATGATGGTGAAAAGTCAAAATGTCTGGCAAAGGTTCCCGCCAATTCGCTGAATTTTTATGACAACAAAATTTACTTTATTTCCGACGGTAAAGCGATAGACCCTTATGATTACATTGACCATGAAGGTTTTCTTTTCAGTTACGATTTGGAAAGCGAAGAACTGACCCGCCTTACAGACTTCTATATTTCCCAACCTTTATATGTAAACTCCGAAGGGATTTTCTACATTCACCTTTCCAAAAACGAAAAAGTCACCGTTTATAAGCTTGACGAAGGTTCCGGAGTAATAACGCCTTTGTATAAAAGCTATTGTATTATAAATTACAACGGATTCCATTATAATTTCTTTAGTAAATGTGATCCAGACGGATTACGCACTACTTATCTTTGTCTTTCGGATAACGAAAAAAACTATGTATTGAACGAATCCTCAAATGAAATAGGTTTTCCGACGGGCGAATGTATTGCCAACGGTAAATTTTATTTCAGAAGGCAGGGAATGAAATCGTTGACCAGTATAGACCTTAAGGACGGAACGGTTTTTGAATTTCCCGTTAACCCAAAATTTCCTTATTCAGATTATACCATTTTTAATGGCACGGAATATGTGGCGCGGGAGGACGGTTTGTGTGAGTTCATGGATGGAAAGTTTTTGAAATACACAAGAAAAGAACAGTTGGTAAGCATAGAAAGACTTTTCTCCGACTCTAAAGGTATGTTTGCCCTTATAAAAGGAATGGACGGGCCAAACGACTGGGATTTGGCGGAGATTGTGTTTTCAACCGACGAGGAGGGGAATCCCGCTTACGGGTTTAACAGGATAACGTAAACAAACGGAAATCCGAAATA
>CATLBH010000073.1 GCA_949878745.1 uncultured Ruminiclostridium sp.
GTGTCGGATATTTCCATATCCTGTCCTCCGTGGCTCTTTTATTTTCGTTATTTCTTCTTTTAATTTTTCTATTTCCATGTCCCTTATTATACTGCTTCTTTCTAAAAAAGTAAATGCTGTTGCCCTGGGGGGAGCAATAAAAAGGGTTGACAAATTCTGCGGGGTGAGATAAAATAAAACTGTTCATTCTCCCCCTCTGTATTTGTAAGGAGCCTAAAAAATGCCAAGTAAAAAAACTTTATACATATCCGACCTTGACGGCACCCTTCTGACCGGCAAATCAGGCTTAAAGGACCGCGCCGCCGAGCTTCTTAAGCGCCTTTCCCAAAACGGGACAATGTTCACCTACGCCACCGCCCGACGTTTCGGTCCCGCCGATTTCCGTATGAAAAAAGCGGAAATAAATTTGCCCGTCATACTTATGAACGGGGTTATTATAGCGGACGGACAAACCGGTGAAATTATATCGTTAAACGGATTGGAACACACCGATCTTTCCCCGATAAAAAAAGCCGTGGAACAGTACGGCGAAGCCCCCATAGTATTTTCATATATAGACGGGAATCAGAGAACGAGCTATCTTGAAAGCAAAAAAAGCCGCGTTAAAAGTTTTCTCGACGATTTAAAGGGGGACAGATCCTTACGATCCTGCTCAAGCTGCGACGAGCTGTTTGAGGGGAACGTCCACTATCTTAGATTTATAAATCCCTCCTTTACCGACGAGGTAAAAAAAGAGCTTTTCGGCGCCGAAAAAGGATTTGCTTATACCGAATACTTTGACTGCTACCGAAAAAACGAGCTATGGCTGGAGGTTTTTTCCGTTAACGCCTCAAAGGCGAACGCGGTAAATAAGCTCAGAGAAATGCTTAACCCCGACGAGGTGGTGGTATTCGGGGACAATCTCAACGACCTTTCCATGTTTTGCGCCGCCGACCGCGCCTATGCCGTGTCAAACGCCGCCGAAGAGCTAAAGAAAACGGCCGTCGGAATCATAGGCAGCAACGAGCAAATAAGCGTCCCCCGTTTCATAGAGGCCGAGCAATCCGAAGTTTTCGCTTATTCCCCCCATGAAAACGCCATAAACGAACCGAATGCCGCGCGTTTTGGAAGGGCCATGGCAAAATCCGCCGAAGCCGCGAAAGCGAGGGAGGAAAAAGGAAAAAAGGCGGGAGCGGAATCGGTTTCGGAAAGAGGAATAGGAACCCTTAACGAAAAACGGATCCACTCCGTCCTGAAAAACTACTTCTCCAACGATTACGATCAGGAAGCAAAGATAGGCAGCTTTTACGCCGATATTGTTACCGAAAACGGAATTTTTGAGATTCAGACGGGAAATTTCGGAAAACTTAACAAAAAACTTGAGGTAATGCTTTCGGTTTGTCATGTAACGGTGGTATACCCCTATGAAAAGCGCACAAGGGTTATCTCGGCCGACGACATAAGCGGCGAGCTTCTCAGGGAAGGGCGATTCAGGTACAATAACAGCTTGACCGAGTTTTTCCTTGAGCTGTACCGTATAAAAAGCTTTCTGACAAACCCGAATCTTACAATATGCATCGCCGAATTGGACGTGGAAAGGGTTAATTATGTTTCCGAAAAGACGGGAAAAAGACGGAAAAGGGGAGCTTTTACCAAAACCCCTTTGGCTTTGAGACGGGAGATATATTTTGAAAAGCCTGCCGATTATCTTTCTCTTCTTCCCGAAGGTGTTCCCGAAGAATTTACGGTAAAGGAGCTTCAGAAGTATACCAAGGCTACGGACGCAAAGCTTATGCTTGAAATACTGTTATATGTGGGGGCGGCGGATAAAATAGGTAAAAAAGGCAACGCGGAAATTTATAAAATAGAAAAGTTTTAATTTAACGGATAAAACAATATTTTTGTGCAGCAAAAAAGCGTGAGAGAAGGCCGGGTCGGCGTTCTCTTACGCTTTCGTATTACGTCGGCATAGCCGAAGAATTTCGTGTATTTCGGTTAAGAACGGTACAGATTAATTCATTAACCGCTTTATTTCCTCTGCCACCTTTTCGGCGGTTTTTTCGTGAGTTTTCACCGAGGGGTGCCAGTCCGCAGAATATCCGTCACGTGCCGACTGAGGCGTAAGCTTAAAGGACGATATTTTACCGTCTCCCGTTTGCTGTGTGAAATCCTCCACCGCCTTTTCTACAAAGGGATAAAGCCTGTCTCCCATAACGCCGAGAATACAGAGAATACGCGCGTCGGGATTTTTTTCTCTTATAAGCTTAAGGAACTCGGTATATTTTTCCGAATACTCCGCCTGTTTTTCCGCGTCGTTCTGAGTGTAGCTGTCGTCGTTTGTTCCCAGATTCACAACCACAAGGTCGGGTTTACGCCCGCTGAAATCCCATTCCGTATTCTGAGGCGAAAAACTTCCGTTTTGCCCCCAGGAATAGCCCAATTTGGTATAAAACTGCGGCACCGTCTGGGCGGTAACCTTTTTGCCGTTGTCCGTATATCCCGAAATAATACCGTAGCCGCTGAAGGATACCATGCTGTAGTCGGCGTCCAGGGCTTTGGCGGTAAGATAAGCGTAAGCCTTGGTAACGTCTTCCGTGGCGGTGACGAAATGATGATCCTTATCCGGGTCGTCAATACCGTAGCCGCAGGTTATGGAGTCTCCCACAAACTCAATGAGCATATCCTTGTTTTCGGTGGGCTCGATCGGGCTTCCCACGCATTTAATTTCCTTGATTCCCAGGGTTGACATAGGGGATTCGGACAGTTTAACCACCGAAACAACCGCCTCTTCGGGTTCCTCGCGGTTAAAAACCTCATAGATTTTTTCGCTTTCGTTTATCATATCGTCTATGATTCTATCGCCGTTCAGATAAATTCCTATTCGCGCGTGATTGTCCTTCGCTCCCTCGTCCGCGCTGCCGGAATCTCCTTTTACGGTTATTGAGCAGCGGGTTCCGGTGAAACGAAACTCGACCCCTGTTCCCGAAAGGGCGCAATACAAAATATCCTCGTCAAAATATGTACGCCCCAGCAGCTTTACATTTTCTTTGTTTGCAGTATAGACGGTTTCATTGCTAAGATCCATTTGAGTTTTCTCGCTTTCGACATTGTTAGCATTTCCGCAGCCCGTTATTAACAGGGCGATAATTGCGGTAAAGCATAAAAATATTTTTTTGGTTTTTTTCAACGATTGTACACCTGCCGTTCGTAATTAATGAAAAAAATTTCTAATACACAACGATAGACCTTTTGATAATGTCCACCAGCTTGTCCGTAAGCGCCGCCCAGTATAAGGCAAACAGAGCGTCGGTGCAGCCAAGAAAGAACATATTCTTGTTGTTTATCACCGCGAATTCTTTTCCGTAGGCGTATACCCATGTTTTGAACCATTCGGTGTCAAACACAGGCTCGTCCTCGTCCTTAAGCTTAGCGGCCGTTTTAAGGTTTGCCTTGAAATCCGACTTGACAATATTGTCCAGATTCGCCGCTCCGGTGTTGCAGACGGCTCTGAACATATCCTTCAGATCGCCGTCGGTAAAGCTGGATTTTGGCGGAAGGTATTTTTTTATAAAAGGAAGCCTTACGGCAAAAGCATAGCTGATAAGCTTTTTAACTTCCTCGAAACGGGGATCGCCCAGGTCGCCTATCATATCGGGATACAGCTTGAAGCCCAGGTTGCTCAATATCCTGCTGTCGGTAACGTTACTCAAAGAAATCTTGAAAATATCCTTGACGTTTATCTTGTAAAAATCCTCACAGCAAATAAAGTAGATGTATTTCAGAGCCTCGTAGATGGAATCGGAAGCGGCGTTAACTGTTGACGCAATCTCCGTAATCTGTGCCTGTGTCATTTATGCGTCCTTTCTTTGCAATTATTATTTTTCTGTACGGTTATCCCCGACTGTTTTCCTCATACGTCTTTTTCCTTAAAGCGGAAATTTTTTTGTCCAGCTCCGCGTACGCCTTTATGAAGCAATCGGGTTCGTTTTTCTTTATTATAATGGTATTGTCTTCGGGAATGTTCATTTTCTCCATATTGATGGAAAAGTCGGTGAGAAGGAAAAAGCTCCACTTATACACCTCGGACTGACGCTTTATTATTTCCGCCAGCTCGCCGTAGGTGTGTTTTTTACTGGCGTTGTCTCTTCCAAAGGTGACGAAAGTCACGATCACCTTTGAAGGGCGGCAGCCCTCATACGTCCTGTTCAGACGTTCGCCCACGTCGAAAATCGCCTTTTCGGCGGAATCGATAAGCGGACATACGCCGCTCAAGGGGAAAAGCTCCTTGGAAAACTTCACCTTTTCAATAGGCGTGTTGTCAAATACGGTAAGATACTCGCTTCCGAAAACGTTAAGCGTAACGGCGGTGGAGATTCCGATATTCTTTTGTGAAGCCATAAGGGCTTTCAGTCCCTTTTCCGCATCGTCGTACCGATCTTTTATATCCGCGTTGTGATCCAATACAAATACAAGCTCGTGTAGGTTATTGTCCATAATACTGCCCTCCGAAACCAATTCTGAAAATTTAACCTGCTTTTAATATTATAACAAATTTTTCAATATATTGCAAGGTTTTTTGTGGCAATTTTACCATCTTTTTTACTGCCGAAACGGAAAAATCCAAAATCAGCGATTTCCATTGACATTTTCCCCATAAAGTGATAAAATAATCAAGGCGGCATTGTAAATTTAATATTGTTAAGTGCTCCCAAAAAAATATAAAAAATAAATAAAACGGAGGAATTGATGATGCTTATCACCTTGAAAGACAACGTCGTAAAGGAGTATCAGAGCGGAACCACCGCCTACGACATTGCCAAAGACATAAGCGCGGGTCTGGCGAGAGTCGCCTGCGCCGCGAAAATAGACGGAAAAGTGTGTGATCTGCGAACTTGCATCGATAAGGACTCCTCGCTTGAAATACTTACATTCGACGACGAGGACGGCAGGAAGGCGTTCCGCCACACTGCTTCCCATATACTGGCGCAGGCCGTAAAAAGACTTTTTCCCGAGGCGAAGCTCGCTATTGGGCCCGCCATCGAAAACGGCTTTTACTACGATTTTGACGTGGAGACGCCTTTTACCGCCGACGATCTGGTAAAAATCGAGGCGGAGATGAAGAAAATTGTTAAGGAGGGGGCGGAGCCGGTTCAGTTTTACCTTCCCCCCGCCGAAGCTATGAAAAAGCTCGAGGACGAAGATGAACCCTATAAAGTGGAGCTTTGCAGAGAACACGCCGACAAGGGCGAGGATATAAGCTTTTATACACAGGGGGAATTTACCGACCTTTGCGCCGGCCCTCACCTTATGAACGTTTCACCGATAAAGGCTTTTAAGCTTACGTCGGTGACCGGTTCATACTGGAGAGGCGACGCGAAAAACAAGATGCTTTCGCGAATTTACGGCACCGCTTTTCCCAAGGCTTCCGAGCTTCAGGAATATCTGGACAAGGTGGAGGAGGCCAAAAAGAGGGATCACAACAAGATCGGAAGGGAGCTGGAATACTTCACCACCGTCGATTATATCGGACAGGGTCTGCCCATATTGCTCCCCAAAGGCGCAAAGGTGATTCAGATAATGCAGAGATGGGTTGAGGACGTGGAGGCCAAGCACGGCTGTCAGCTCACCAAGACCCCTTATATGGCGAAAAGGGAGCTTTATAAAATTTCGGGGCACTGGGATCACTATCTTGACGGAATGTTCGTTTTAGGCGATCCCGACGATGAGACTAAGGAGTGCTTCGCCCTCCGCCCCATGACTTGTCCCTTCCAGTATCAGGTTTTCCTGAACCGTCAGCGCTCTTACCGCGATCTTCCTATGCGCCTTACCGAAACCTCCACTCTTTTCAGAAACGAGGACAGCGGCGAGATGCACGGTCTTATAAGAGTAAGACAGTTCACCATTTCCGAGGGACACTATATCCTCCGCCCCGAACAGCTTGAGGAGGAATTCAAGAATTGTCTTGAGCTGGCCAAGTATATGCTGGGAACCGTGGGACTTCTTGAGGATTGTACCTTCCGCTTCTCCCAGTGGGATCCCGCCAACCCCAAGAACAAGTATGAGGGAACCGCGGAGCAGTGGGAGCTGGCTCAGTCCACAATGAAAACCATTCTGGACGATCTGGGAGTGGAGTACACCATAGGTATAGACGAAGCCGCCTTTTACGGACCCAAGCTGGATATCCAGTACAAAAACGTATTCGGCAAGGAGGACACCCTTGTAACGATACAGATAGATATGCTTCTGGCCAAACTTTTCGATATGGAATACGTGGACGTGGACGGCACGAAGAAGAATCCCTATATTATCCACCGTACAAGCTTAGGCTGCTACGAAAGAACTTTGGCGTACGTGCTTGAAAAATACGCGGGCGCGCTTCCTCTCTGGCTGTCTCCCACACAGGTAAAGATTCTTCCCATCGCCGACCGCCACAACGATTTCTGTTATGAAATCGCCAAGGCTCTTGACGAAATAGGTATCCGTTATGAAATCGACACCAGAAACGAGAAAATCGGCTATAAAATACGCGAGGCTCAGATGAACAAGACAAATTATATGCTGGTGGTGGGAGACAGCGAGGTGGAGGAAAAGAACTCCTCTGTCCGCTGCCGCAAGCGCGGGGATATAGGCAAGATGGGAATTACAGAATTGTGTAATATGCTGAAAAAAGAAAACGACGAAAAAACCGTTCTTTAAGCTGTTGACTTTTTGCCCGCGCTGTGGTAAAATATTCTTGTAAAAAACAGGAAAGGAGGGCAGTTATATGGATTATGTATCCGCAATCGCCGCAATGTCCGTAAATATGGGCTTGCAGAGCGTACAGTCTGCCGCCTCTTTGAAAATGTTTACCAATATGATGGACACTCAGGAAGCGGCGAGCGCACAGCTTATCGACGCTATCGAGAGCGTGCCTATGCCTTCTTCGGGCGTGGGATCGCTGCTTGATGTAAGAGCATAAGTTGTATTAATAAGCTTCAAGTTCTTTTGAATTTGAAGCTTATTTTTATGCCGTAAAAATGTAAAATAACGACGGAGCTGTAAAAAAATAAAAAGCGGCGAAGCCGCGCAATGTTCTTTTCGCTTCCTTTTCGGACACCGAAAAGGAAGTAGGGTGTGGGACAAAGTCCCGTATATATCAGCATAATTAAAACCAAGAAAACCCGCATTGTTTAAGAATTTGCTTTTACAATGCGGGTTTTCTTTGCTTACCTGTCCCTAAAAAGAGCACATATATACCCAAACATATTCTCAATTTCCCATATTTTTTACATTCGTGCAACACAAAAAACAACATGAAAAGCCATCACTTTTCAAAATACAATGTAATAAAAAAACGGCCTTGTCCCACCAACCGAAACAAGGCCTTTTTTCACGTCAGCAGTTTACCCACTGCTTATCACACCAACAAGTTTTACCGTTATAAATAACCTCCGCCCAAGTATACCCGTCATTATTCACGCTTTTCCCAGTCATTTTAACCGCTGTCCCTTTGGTCATTTTAGTTATAATCTTTCCACTTATACTTTTCGACCCGCTTTTAACTTCGGTTTCAGGAGCAATAAACAGCTTAACCCCCTGCGTTACCGCCGCCCCCGTGTCCGAACCCGAAACGGCGGCGATTTTCTCAAAGGAAAGACGGCAGGGCACATTTTCGGCTTTAGCTGTTTCCATATGCCGCGTCACGGAACTTTTTTTCTCCTTAAAGCTCTCATACTCCACAATGTCGCAAACGCCGCAATAAGTGCTCTCAATGGCCTTTCTCGCCGCGCTTTTGCTCTTCACCACTTGATTTTCCGGTAACAGGAGAATTCCCTCCTTCCGTAATTCAAAAGGTGCTCGATAAATAAATCAAACCTTTGCTCCGGCGTAAGGCTGCCCTCTCCCACCGCAAATACGGTATTGGTAT
>CATLBH010000074.1 GCA_949878745.1 uncultured Ruminiclostridium sp.
AAATGACCGAACACCTCGTGTGTTAAAATTTCTTGACTTGTGACAGCAAGCCGGCGAAATTTTGCCTTGTCCTCGACAAAATCTGCTCGAAAATCCACGCACCATTCCTATGTGGACAGGTTCTAAACAACGGATCAGAATTTTTTCAGCTTATATTCCTCTCCCCAACTCTTCATAGAATCGAGAATAGGCTTAAGACTTTCGCCCAACTCGGTAAGCGTGTATTCCACCCGTGGGGGGACCTCCGGATATACCGCTCGTTCCAAAAGGCCGTTTGTCTCCATAGCCCTAAGCTGCGCGGTGAGAACCTTCTGCGATATGCCGCCCAAGGATTTTTTCAGCTCTCCGAACCTTTTTGTACCCGTTAAAAGATCGCGAAGTATAAGCACCGTCCACTTGTCTCCTATCAGCATAAGAGTGGTTTCCACGGGACAGGCGGGAAGCTCCTTTCCGGGAGCGGGAATCGTGTTTACGGCATTTTCCATATCGTTACCTCCGATTAATATAAATTATAACATCGGCCTCGGAATAAGTCAATAAATTTTTTTAGGATCAAACCTTACGGATTAAGCCCGCTCAGTGCCCCCAACTAAAAAATGTTACCAAAAGGTAACCGTTCAATTGTCACCGTAAGGTAACTATACCACAATAAAGTGCG
The DNA here is from genome assembly GCA_949878745.1 of uncultured Ruminiclostridium sp. Taxonomy (GTDB): domain Bacteria; phylum Bacillota; class Clostridia; order Oscillospirales; family Ruminococcaceae; genus Ruminiclostridium_E. The sequence goes on from CATLBH010000074.1 coordinate 659, forward strand.
TACTTTACAGGAGTTTCCGCGTGATGTATAATGTAGTCAAAGGGAGGAAGGCTCCCAAAAAACAACTCTCGGAGGTATCATTATGAACAAGAACACATTTAAAACCGTTAAGCTCGGCAAGGGTGAGGCAAACGTTTACGACTTCGGCGAAGTTAAGCTGCACGCCTACAAAACCAACGACCTTATCAGTGATGAGGTTTTCATTGCGGAAAAGAACGGCAAGGCCGTAATTATCGAATCCCCCTGTTTTTTTGACAACAACAGCGAGCTGGAAAAATATCTCGGCGGACTTGAAACGGCGGGCGTTCTGGTGTCCTATCACGGGGCGGGAGGAACGTTTCTGCCCGATGCGCCCAAATACGCCACCCGAAACGCCGCCGAATATTCCGAAAACGGCGGGGGAAAAGCGCTTATTGATAATTTCGCCGCCGCCTTCGGCGACAGCTTCGACGGCTCGGTGCACAAAATCACAAACATAATCGGAGAAGGAAAGGTAACGATAGGCGGTATCGATTTTATAATCAGACAGACTAATGAGGCCTTTGACATCGAAATACCCGAGATAAACGCCGTCTATACGCATATGCTCGGACATGATTGTCACTCCATAGTTGCGGGAGCAGATCACGCCGACGCGATAATCGGTGAGCTTCGGGGATATATCGAAAAAGGATACGATCTTATATTGACCTCGCACTACACCCCCGAGGATCTTAAGGACGCGGAAACCAAAATCGCTTATCTCGAGGATATTAAGAAAATCGCTTCGGACAGCAAAAACGCGGAGGAGTTCAAAGCGGAGGTAAACAGGAGATATCCCCAATACGGCGGATTGAATTACCTTGATATGACCGCGGGTATGTTTTTTAAAAATTAAGATGACAAATACTATGACACAGGCTGAGCGCCGCATATTTCTAATAAAGTATCTTCTCGCCGAGGATGAAAAATACGCGGATATCGGTATACCTCATAGGGAGGCGGAGCAGAAAAAGCTGCTCCGTTCTCTTTTCAACCTGCGTATGCCGAAAAACGCGGATAAGGATTTTATTAAGGTACAAGACGAATATCTGAAAGAGGAAATAAGGCTTAAGGGAATTACCGACTTTTCTTCACTGAAGCCCGTAAAAGAAAGTATATATCTTTGGCGGGGAGATATAACCGCGCTGCGCTGTGACGGAATCGTGAATGCCGCCAACAGCGAAATGCTCGGCTGTTTTGTCCCCTGTCACGGCTGTATCGATAACGCCATTAACACCTATGCGGGGATACAGCTCCGCCTTGCCAGCTATAATCAAATGAAGGAGCAGGGGCACAGTGAGGGAATAGGCGGCGCGAAGTTAACCGAAGCGTTCAATCTGCCCTGTAAATATATTTTACACACCGTAGGTCCGAGGGTTTTCGGCAGTCCTACGGAAAAAGACAGGGAAGCGCTTGCCCGCTGTTACCGTTCGTGTCTTGAGCTTGCCGACAAAAACAACGTTAAAAGTATTGCGTTCTGCTGTATTTCAACGGGCGAATTTTGTTTTCCCAATGAGGAAGCGGCAAAAATCGCCGTTAAAGCGGTAGAGGAATACAAAGTATGCACAAACAGCAAAATCGAGGTTATATTCAATGTATTTAAGGAAATCGACTTTAACATTTACCGAGGACTGCTCGGATAGGATAACCCGCTTAAGGTATGAGCTTGAAACGGCCGATTCCATACTTATAGGCGCGGGAGCGGGAATGTCGGAATCGGCGGGTCTATTTTACAGAGGGGAGCGTTTTTACAGATATTTTTCGGATTTTCACGAAAAATACGGTATAACCGATATGTATTTGGGAGGATTTTATCCTTTTGCTTCCCCCGAAGAGTATTGGGCGTGGTGGTCAAGGCAAATTTATGTTAACCGATATGAAGCGGAAGCAGGTAAGCCGTACACACAGCTGTTAAAGCTGGTAAAGGACAAAAACTATTTCGTTATTACCACAAATGTTGACCATCAATTTCAAAAGGCGGGCTTTGACAAAAAGCGCCTGTTCTATACACAGGGTGATTACGGATTATGGCAGTGCGTATGCGGGTGCGGAGGAATGACCTTTGACAATGAGCGCAGGGTTAGGCGTATGGTAAGGGAGCAAAAGGAAATGCGTATCCCTTCGGAGCTTGTTCCGAAATGTCCCTTCTGCGGAAAGCCTATGACTATGAATCTTCGCACCGACGACGGATTTGTTCAGGACAGCGGCTGGTATTCCGCCGCCGAAAGATACAAGGCGTTTACGGAAGGAAACGGGGGCGGACATATGCTGCTTTTGGAACTTGGCGTAGGTATGAATACGCCGGGGATAATAAAATATCCTTTTCTGAGAATGGCCGCGGAAAATCCTCTTGCAACATATTGCCGCGTAAATAAATGTACGTCTTCGATTCCTGGGGATTTAAGAGGAAGGGGGATTTGTATCGATGAAGATATAGGGGAGGTATTGGAAAGAATTTAGAGCAAAATCACGGATAAAACAGGCCTGTCCGCAAGCGTAATCCTGATCTTCCAGGTAACCCTCTAATTCAGAAACACCGTGCGTCGATAAATACCGCACAATCTTAATTCCTCCGCGATATATCTAAGCGAATCCCCATAGTCGCCGAGTTTTTCGGACTCCCGCGTTACGGCTTCGTAAACCTCTGTCATAATCTTTTCTATTTCCCTCTCCATAATAAGCACAGTATCCTCATGTACCGTATGGCTGCGGTTCACCAATCGGATTACTATATTGATCTTATTAAAAACGCCGTCAAAAACGGATTTTTGATCAGGGGTAAGATACGGATCAAGCTTTTCCCTTTCCCCCTTTAGATAAAACAAAAGCATATTTTCCCTGAAAGCATAGTCGCAGTGTTTTTTCGGCGACACGATTTGCGGCTTTCGGGGGTGTTCAAAGGCTTGTATAACATCATCGGAAAGGCTCCCGAAAAACTCCGCCGCGGCCATGATACGCTCTTTAAAAACCGAAATTCCGGTAAAAAGCTCTTTGTCGGGAAAAGCTCCGATTGAGTCAAGGTCGGCGGAAAAAGAGATAATTTCCAGCCTTGAGGCGTAATCCTCCAGCAACTCTACGGTTATATCCTCAAGGGGAGTCGAGACAAGCTCCCTTGTAATTTCCGAAATACTCTCCGTTATATAGGTAAAAGGAAAATCATCGCTTTCCGCCGACAGCTCGTTTACCGCCCTGCCCGCTTCGGCCGCCTGCAGTATTTTTTGCCTCGCGCGGGCTCTCATATCTTCAAATATCAGCGATGACAATTCGTTGAAAAATTTTGTTATTCCGCATAGTTTTATTACGGCGTTATGAGACAAGGAGTGTAATTTGTTTATAACGGGTTTAAATAATTCGCGTTCCTCCTTTTTTACTCTTGATATCATCAGCCCCGCCTGAAAGGAAACGGTATCGGACTGAAATACCGCGTATTCCACCGTTTTTATTATAATAAGCATTGCCGTTATTTCGTCTGTACACTGTTCAATTGCATTGACGCGCTCCAACGCTTCATTAAGCTTATAAGTCATTGCGTCCGTTTTATCGGCAATATAATTCCACAGCTTGGAATAGGGCAAATCGGATTCGGAGGAAGCTTCGCCGTTGGCTCTTATATATCCTGCGGTCTCCTTTGCCTTGACTATCAGGGCGTTTAATTCCCGAATAATTTCTTCGGTTGCTTTTGAATATGCCACAGCGTTTTTCTCCTTTCGGATTTTTGTTTGGGGCAAGCCTGTTAAGGCGTGATATTTTCTGTACTCCGTCGGCGTTATACCCATATATGCCCTAAAGCTTCGGGTAAAGCCCTCGTGGGAATCGTAACCGTATTTTAGGGCAATTTCAAGTACATTTTCGTCGCTTTGCGCAAGCTCCTCCGCCGCCAGAGTTATTCTGCGCTTGGCCACATATCTCATCACGCTTTCGCCTACCGCCTCACGGAAAATACGCTGATAGTGATATTTGGAAAAGTGAAGACTATCCGCAAGACTCTCAATGGTCAGTCTGCCGTGTATTTTTTCTTCGATTATCGCAAGGGAACGGAATACGGTATTCTCGTCATTCATTTTTGGTATTCCCTCCTTTGCGTTTATAAGCTGAAACGAGATATTGTCCAAAGCACTTTTAACATATTCTTATTATAGCGTTAAATTCAGTTTTTTTCTTGACGAAAAATGCGGTTCTAAGTTTTCGGTATAGATAAATAACCTTAAAAGAAAAATCGGGGCTGTAATACTAAACTTTGGTCAGATTATAGACAAAAAATGTTGACCAAAGATTAGTGTTTCGGGTGTAATCTTTAATCATATTTCCAACTTCGTCTACAATATAATTAAAGATTAGTATAACGCAGTCAGTGTCAAAATATGCCGAAAAGGTGAATTTCAAAACGCCTCTGTGGTGTGTTTTGAAAGAGGGGAAGCCCTGCAAGAGAGGGCTTCCCCTGTTATGATAAGAATATGTTAGCCTTCGGGGTTATCCCCGAAGGCTAAAGGATTTTTTACACCTCCGATTCAGAGGTTTTAGCGAGAAACGGTGAAAGCTTGTTTTTCTCCAAGTCTCTTTCCTTTACGTAATATACCGCACTGTTTCGCCTTGCGGTATATAAGGCGGAATACCGTTCCCATTACTGTGCCGTCGTCTGCTCCGCGGCGGAGGTTAACTCCAGACTGCCCTCTTCCAGTCCCAGAAGCTCGTAATCGTAAATATATGGATACGTTTCCATAAATGAAGTAATTTTATTGTAGGCTTCCTCGTTGGCCAGGAATTCCCGCCCCTGACGGTGAAGCTCCTCTATCCTTTCCTCGGAAAGCTCGGCGTCGCCCGAATAATGAATGATAAAATAACCCGAGTCGCTTTTGCAAATATCGGAATAACCGCCTATCTCCGAAATGCCCATTGCCGCGTTTATCACCTCGGCTTTTACTGTGGTGCTTTTGGGGTACACCGTGTAGTCCGTGCCGTTGGTGTCGGTTTCGTCGTTATATTCCGCCTGTACCGTTTCCCAGCTTTCGCCGTTTTGAAGCTTTGAATAGGCCTCGTTTATCCTGTATTTTACTTTTTCCAGCGCCGCGTTGAGTACCTCCTCCGCCTTTTCGTCGTCGCCGTCCTTTCGGTAAGCGGCAACCTCACTGATCGAGGTTTCGTCTATCTTTACCAAAATCTGCTGAACTCTTCGGGAGCCCTTCGGAACATAAAAAGCGGTATATGACTTTTCAAATGTGGCAAGATCGTTTTCGTACTTGTCCTTTGCCTGTTCCACGGTATCCTGAACAAAGGCGGTCACCGTTTCCTCTGACAAATCCTCGGAAACGGCGGCTATAAGCTTTTCTCTTATAAGACCGTTGACTTCCCAAGTGCGAAAAATGTCGGCGGTAAGTCCGGATTCGGCAAGAAAATCGGAAAACAGCTCGAATTCCTTATTATAAAGCTCCTCTTCCGTATATGTTTCTCCCAATTCGCTTATGGCGTCGGCGCGATAGCTGTTGCACCAGCTGTCCACGTTTTCCTTGACCGTATCCTCAATGGTCTTTTTTTCCTCTTCGGTGAAGGTTTCTTCGGTTATTCCCGCCTGTTCTGCCAAATAAAGGATAATTCTTTCCTGAGCCAGGTATTTTATTACATTGTCCCGCTGAGTCAAGGCCAGCTCCGCGTCGTTTTCCTCGGTATATCCTCCCCTTGCCATAAAGAAATTATATTCGCCGAAAAAGTCGCTGTACTTTATGGTAAACAAGTCCTTTCTTCCGTTGGGCGGATTTTCGATACGCGCCACCGGTGCGGAGGTGTCGATCCCGTTTATTTCCTCTTTTTTTGTGCAGGCAGTAAAAGAGGCGATAAAAATCGCCGTCGCCGTAAACGATGCCGTTATGGATTTTATTGTTTTATTCATTTTTTATTCGACTGTGTCCTTTCTTTTGATTAAGAATCTGTTAATACAGGATAAGTGCTGTTTTCGCAAGATACGTAATATGTTTTTCGTAATTATAACATTTTTTTGTGAAAGTAAAAGGAAAATTTACAAAAACTTTGCGGCGGGGGAGAAATATGTTTGTTCAGTCTTTTTTTATTTTATAGGTGAGTATATTTTGAATTTGTTCATTTTAATTATATCATTACCCCGCACATTTGTCAACAAACAGCCGCAAAAAGGCAAGGGCAACAGCATTTGCTTTTTAGGAAGAAAAGAATATCAAGATACCAATTTGGCTCCAAGGCGGCTTTAAACATTAACTTTTTCTTACTGATTCTACCATGCTGAGCTTGAGATACTAAATTCAAGGCAGTTTTACGCAGTATATTCATATTAAGTGGGGAATTGTCCTTTCTCGCTCTTGAAGAATCTTCCCGAAAAATTACATCTAAACATCAATGCAACTGATTCCTTATCGACCAGTGTTTTCTAATGGAATCTGCAAATTCATTAATGTCAGTTAATGATGTAATAAAATATATATCATGGCTTGAGCAAAGAAATGAATGAAAAGGTTTTAAGACGCTGGGAATAGCAAAATCCAGAATTACGGAAAATAATGGGGTTAGAGAATATTATAAGAACCTGTACACATAGGAATGGTGCATGGATTTTCGTCAGATTTTGCCGATGACTGCGTTAAAATTTCTTGACTTGCGACAGCAAGCTGGCGAAATTTTGTCTTGTCCTCGACAAAATCTGCTCGAAAATCCACGCACCATTCCTATGTGTACAGGTTCTTTGAAACGTCTGTCTGATATATGTCTTTTCCGTTTATCAGTACCTCGCCTGAGAAATTTTTTATAAAGCCCATTGCGCTTTTCAAAAGGATGGTCTTGCCGTAGCCCGATTCTCCCGCTATAACGGCGAATTCCCCCTCTTCAAGCGAAAAGGATATATCGTCTATTACAGCGTACCAGTCTTTTTTGATTTTTACGTAAGCGGAAAATTCTCGAAACATAATTTTTTCATAACGCAACCTACTAGCGCATCCAGTTAGTAATATAACTTTACAACAACGTGCAAATATGTTATACTCTAAGGAAAAGGTATAGGAGGATGCAAATATGCCACGTTACATTGTCACCCTGACAGAAGAGGAAATACAGGG
>CATLBH010000075.1 GCA_949878745.1 uncultured Ruminiclostridium sp.
TATTGATTTGTTTGTTTTTAGCTTACTTTTTTATTATTTTTGGCTTTTTTCTTAAAGTTAATGCCGCCGTTTTTCACACTTAATGCAGCTTACTTGCTACTGTTGCATTTACTTTGAGAATTTACGATTTTTTATTTTTTAATCTCAAAAAACAATTAAAACCGTAGACTTGAACCATCTATTTATGCCTCATTTAACGGACTTTTCTCCCACATGCCAAAAATCCTAAAAAAATATATTACTCCCCCAACAAAACCTCGCCGCAAAAAATCTCCGCGTTAAAAAATCTCCGCGTTAAAAAATCTCCGCGTTATAGGGCAAGGTTTTACCGGAGGAGTAAAAACCTAAAATATAAAATATAATATGAATAACTCTAAAAAATACTATCCTTTTACATTATCTAACGGCGCTTCCGTTGGGCACCTCATTATCCACGGTCAACAGTTTTACATCGTCCCCGCACTCGCAGGAGAGCACCATTCCCTCGCTCAACTCTCCGCAAAGCTTCGCGGGAGCCAGATTGGCAACAAAGACGATTTTCTTTCCCACCAGCTCCTCGGGTTTGTACCATTGGGCGATCCCGGAAACTATCTGTCTTCCGCCTCTGCCGTCGTCCAACTGAAGCTTTAACAGCTTTTTGGATTTCGCTACCTTTTCACAGGCCTTCACCTCGGCGGTTCTGAGCTTTACCTCCGCGAATCGGTCGATGCCGATAACGTTGGCCTTGTCCAAATCCTCGTCTTCTTTATATTCCTCTTTTTTGGGGGCAATGACCGAGTTCAGATACTCGATTTCCGTTTCAACATCGAGACGTGGGAATAAAACATCGCCCTTTTTAACCGTTACGTTCTCGGGCAGGACGCCGAATTTCGACAGATTTTCGTATTTTATGTCATTTTCCCCCGCGCCGACCTGCTCCAGCGCCTTGGGCATCATGGAGGGCATAAAGGGCAGCAGAAGCGCCGCGCATATTCTCACCGTATCCAGAAGATTATAGAGCACCGAAGCGAGCCTCGCCGACTTGGCGGGGTCCTTGGCCAGTATCCACGGGGCGGTTTCGTCAATATACTTGTTGGCTCTGGAAACCACCGTCATAATTTCGGTAAGCGCCAAGGAAAGCTTGGTTTCGTCAATATATTTTTCCACCGTCGGGGCAAGGTTTTCCGCCATGGCTTTCAGATCGGCGTCAAATTCCCCTTCCTCGCGCTCCGAGGGCAATGTTCCGTCAAAATACTTAACCGCCATCGCCACGGTTCTTGAAACAAGATTCCCGAAATCGTTGGCGAGGTCGGAATTTATGCGGTTTATCATTATTTCGTTGGAATAGTCGCTGTCCGAACCGAAGGGCATTTCACGAAGAATATGATAGCGTATTGTGTCCACCCCATACCTTTCCCCCAAAACAAAGGGATCGACCACGTTTCCTATGGACTTGCTCATCTTTACTCCGTTAAAATTGATATAGCCGTGTACGGAAAGCTTCTTGGGAAGGGGCAGGTCGAGAGCCATCAGCATGGCGGGCCAGATAAGGGCGTGAAACCTCATTATATCCTTTGCCACCATGTGCACGTCGGCGGGCCAAAAATCCTTAAAATCGTCGTATTTTCCGTTTTCGTAGCCCAACGCTGTGATGTAGTTGGAAAGCGCGTCTATCCAAACATAAGCGATATGCTTTTCGTCAAAGGGCAGTCTTATTCCCCAGCTGAAGCTTGTCCTTGAAACGCATACATCCTCAAGACCCGGCTTTATAAAGTTGTTAACAAGCTCCTTGGCTCTCCATTCGGGCTGAACGTAGTCCGTTTCGGTGAGCAGCTTTTCAAGCCTGTCGCTAAAGGCGGAAAGCTTAAAGAAATACGCTTCCTCTGTGGCTTCCTTCACCTCGCGGTGGCATTCGGGGCACTTTCCCTCGGCGTCAAGCTGTGATTCCGTCCAGAAGCTTTCGCAGGGGGTGCAGTATTTGCCCTTGTACTCGCTTTTATACAAATATCCTTTATCCAAAAGGGTTTTGTAAATTTTCTTCACCGATTCCTCGTGATAATCGTCGGTGGTTCTTATAAAGCGGTCAAAGTCGACGTTTACGTATTTCCAGAGCTTAAGGAACTTTTCCGCTATCTCATCCACATACTGTTTCGGTGTAACGTTTGCTTCCTTGGCCTTCTGTTCGATTTTCTGACCGTGCTCGTCGGTGCCGGTAAGGAACATTACGTCATAGCCCTGCATTCTCTTAAAGCGGGCGATTGCGTCACAGGCTACGGTAGTGTAAAGATGACCGATATGAGGGGAAGCGCTGGGGTAATAAATGGGAGTGGTTATATAAAATTTCTTTTTATTATTCATTTCATCTATCCTTTATCCTTATTTTATATTTGTGTCATTCAAAAAAATTACAAAGCGCACATTCGCTCCCTTAGCGTAAAGCGTACGTATGATATTTTTCTGCCGTTCAAAAAACATAACCCCTTTCTCGGATTTTAACTTATATTATAGCACTTTTTTTATTTTTTGGCAATATTACAGAAAAAATAAAGGATAAATTTACATTTTTCATAAAAAAGACTTGATTTTTTTGTTGTTTTCTTGTAAAATAGATATAAATATCCAAGCTGTTTATTAAACGTCCCGAAAGGTAATATAAGCTGCGCTTTAATTTTCGGCTTGAAAGAATTTGCGCGTTGACGAGAACAGACGGCGTAATACCGATTTTTTTACAGGACGCCGACCTTACGGAAAATTGCCTCCCGAAGCAACGTTTTCCAAACGGCAGTTCCGTAAATCGGTCGGAAAGCGGTATCGTACGCGCAAGGCAGCTGCGCTTGATTTCCGGGGACGCCCGTTTGCTCCCAAAAAAACAAAAATAGGGAGCCAAGGGAGAGTCAAAGAGAAACAAGCCCGATAAAACGCGGCTTTGTCCTACATAAAAGCGGCGTTAACGCAAGGAAAGAGGTTATTTTTATGTCAAACAGACTGTTTCAGGGTGTGGTACACCAGATGAAGGACGCTATCGATCGTGTTATCGGCGTAATAGACGAAAACGCCACTATCGTCGCATGCAGTGATCTGACAAAAATCGGCACCACTGACGAGCTTTTTACCATCGAGCTTAACGAGACTCACGACACATACACCAAGGACGGCTACACCTATAAAGCCTTCGGTATTCATGTAAGACCCGATTATGTGGTATTCGTGGAGGGCACGGACGAAGCGGCGGCAAAGTACGCTTCGGTAATCGCTATCTCCCTTTCCAGCATAAAGCAGTACTACGACGAAAAATACGACAGAAACAACTTCATCAAAAATATCATTCTTGACAACGTTCTGCCCGGAGATATCGGCATAAAATCCCGTGAGCTTCACTTTAACGCGGATATAAACAGAGTGGTGTTCCTTGTGAACATAATCACCTCCAACGATGTTTCCGCCTACGACGTAATACAGAATCTTTTTCCCGATAAGAACAAGGATTTTGTGTTCAACATTTCCGAAAACGACATCGTGCTTGTAAAGGAAATAAAGAACAACATTGACGTAAAGGATCTGGAAAAGCTTGCCCGCTCCATTTCCGATACCCTTTCCAGCGAGTTCTTCACCAGAGTCAACGTGGGAATAGGCACCCCCGTTACGGGGGTCAAGGACCTTGCCCGTTCCTTTAAGGAGGCTCAGATGGCTCTTGAGGTGGGAAAGGTGTTCGATACGGAAAAGAACATAGTAAGCTATAACAATCTGGGCATAGCGAGACTTATTTACCACCTGCCCACCACCCTGTGCGAAACCTTCCTTAAGGAGGTGTTCAAAAAAGGATCCATCGAATCTTTGGATCATGAAACACTGTTTACCATACAGCGCTTTTTTGAAAACAACCTTAACGTATCCGAAACCAGCCGCAAGCTGTTTGTCCACAGAAACACGCTGGTTTACAGATTGGACAAGATCAAGAAGCTGACGGGTCTCGATCTGAGAGAATTCGATCACGCGATCATATTTAAGATTGCTCTTATGGTAAAGAAATATCTTTCCGCCGACCCCGTAAAATTTTAACGGATTTTTTCGCTTCGGGAACCGCTGATTAAAGCGAAGCGTAACACAATCAGCCGCGTGAGCACGCTGCTTTGAACGGGGCGATTGTGTTTTATCAGGGGTTCCTTAGGTATACGGACAGCACAGGCTTGATTACATTTCCCTCACTAATAGGTGGGGGTTATGTGTTCTTATGACGGGTGGAAAATTTTCCCGCCCGGCCTGTGAGTAATTATGCCCCTGTACGTTTAAAGTATACAGGCGGTAAGGTGTCAAAAAACTAAAATAAGGAAATCAATATGGTAGAATTAAAAAATGTTGACGTGCATTACAAGGACGGCGGCAAACACGGCGTTGACGCTTTACATGACGTAAATATCCGCATAAACGACGGAGAATTCGTTTTCATAGTCGGGAACAGCGGCGCGGGAAAAAGCACAATGCTTAAGCTGCTTACCCGCGAAATACTCCCCACCAACGGGCGGGTATTTGTTAACGGCTATAACCTGTCAAAAATGAAGAATAAGAAGGTGCCCTATTTCCGCCGCTCGCTGGGAATGATATTTCAGGATTTCAGGCTTATTCCCGATATGACGGTGTATGACAATGTGGCCTTCGTGCTCCGCGTAACCGATAGGTCAAACAAATATATAAGGCAAAGAGTGCCTTACGTTCTGAATCTGGTAAAGCTGGCGGACAAGGCGAAGTTCAAGCCCACTCAGCTGTCGGGCGGGGAGCAGCAGAGAGTCGCCATAGCCAGAGCCTTCGCCTGTGACCCCAAGCTTATAATAGCCGACGAGCCTACGGGAAATATTGACCCGGCGCTTTCCTATGAGATCGTGGAACTGCTGAAGGATATTAACAGATGCGGCACCACCGTGCTTATGGTAACCCACGAGCACGATCTTGTTCAGTATTTCGGCGGCAGAATAATCAACCTCAGCAACGGCTCCGTTGTCTTTGACAACTATATCGGCGGTGACGAGGAGTATATGGAGGGCGAAGATGAGGGGAAGTAACTTTTCATATCTTGTAAAGCAAGGTATAGTTTCGGTATGGCACAACAGAATGATGTCCTTCGCAAGCTTCTGTATAATTATGGTGAGCCTTTTGCTGATAAGTCTCGCCATGCTTATAGCGGCAGATCTGAACGTCGTTATCGGCAACGCGGAGGATAAAAACGAGGTTCTTGTATATGTGGATAAAGCGGACGAGGACGGTCTTTTACATATAGAGGAAACCATAAAAAACAATCCTTACACCGAAAGAGTTGTTTTTTACTCAAAGGAAGAAGCTTTTGAGGAGCAGAAGGAAAAAATGGAGGAATATTCGGAGGTTCTCAACGCTTTAAAGGAAAACCCCATGCCCGACACCTTCCGCGTTACGGTAAACGACCTAAAAAAAATGAACGAGGTCAAAAGAACCTTTGAATCAATAGAAGGCGTTGAAAAGGTGAGCGCCCCCTACGATTTCGCTTCCGTTCTGGTGAGTCTCAGAACCACTCTTACCATTATCGCCGGCGCCATGCTGGTGGCTCTGGTGATAGTCAGCGTAGTCATAGTTTACAACGCGGCAAGAACCAGCGTTTTTGCCCGCCGAAAGGAAATCGGAATAATGAAAAGCGTGGGCGCCACGAATTCCTTTATTAAATTTCCCTTTTTTATCGAGGGAATGTTTATAGGGGTTGTGGCGGGAGCGGTTTCGTGGTTTCTCACCAAGATCGCCTATGAAGCGCTAGTTTCCTTCTTTGCGGGAGACCTTACTATCTGGCAGGTATTGGGGCTTTCACAAGTGATCCGATTTGACGACGTTATGTGGTTTATGCTGGCGTTCAACTGTCTCGTGGGGGCGCTGCTGAGCGCTATCGGAACGGTGTTCAGTATGGGAAAACATCTTAAGGTATAATATTTTAAATAATTATATAATTAAAACGTGTATGGGATATTTTTAAGGAAGGAGAATACATATGAAATTAAAGGGCAAAAAAGCCGTTTTCTTTGCCGTAGCCTTGTCGCTTTTCTTCGGCGCGGCAGCCGTCTCCGACGGTGAATACAGCGTGAGAGCCGCCTCGTCAACCTCAATTACCGATAAACAAGACAAAATAAAAGACCTTGAGAACCGCAACAAGGAAATAGACAGCGAAATGTCTCAAATTGACGGCGATATCTCCGAAAACGAGGAGCTTCAGGATTTGGCCTGGGAAAGGCTGAACAACGCCAAGGAACAGGTGGATAATTACAACAACCTGCTTTACTACAAAGAACGTGATATTGAAACCAAACAGGCGGAAATAAACAATCTGGATATTCAGATAGAAGCCAAAGAAAAGGACATAGAGAAAAAGAAAGCCGACATAAGCGATCTGGAAGCGGAAAACGAAAAAAACCTCGAAGAATTCGGCGATATGCTCCATGCCTTATACATAAGCGAAAATACCGATATGTTCTCGGTTCTTGCGGAATCCTCGGATATATACGATCTGTTGGTCAGAACCGAAATGATGCTCAATATTACCGACCAGAACAACAGACTTATGAACGAGCTTAAACAGTCCATAGCTCAGGCGGAAGAAATGCTCGAACAGCTAAAAAAGGACGCGGAGGACTTAAACACCCTCCATGTAAAGCTTGACGGCGATATGAACGAGCTAACCAGCGCAAAGGCTGATCTTGAAAAAGAACAGGCTGCGGCGCAGGCGCTCAGCGACAAGTTTAACGACGAATACAACTATTATTCCACGGTAATAGGCAATTTCGAGTACAGACAAAGTCAGCTCAAAAACGAAAAAGCCGCCAACAAGGAAGAAATAGAGGATTATGAAAAGCAGATTCAGAGAGAAATAATGCTTGCCCAGCAAAACAGCAGCCAGGTCTATCAGGAAGGCGAATGGCTCTGGCCCGTGGACACAAAATTTCATATGATTACCACCGAATTCGGATACGACGCCTGGAGAAACGGCAACCACAACGCCATCGACATTTCCGGCGGCGGCATAAACGGAACCAATATTTACGCTTCAAAGGGCGGCGTGGTAATTACCGCCAAGGAAAACTACATACCCGGATACAGCTACGGAAAATATGTGGTAATTGATCACGGCAACGGCTATTCCACCCTCTACGCCCATTGCAGCGCACTTTATGTCACCGTGGGACAAACCGTAAGCCGGGGCGAAGCCATTGCGGCGGTAGGCTCAACAGGCTGGTCCACCGGCCCTCACCTTCATTTTGCGGTAAATAAGGACGGCGTACCGCAAAATCCCTTTAATTATGTTTCGAGATTCTGGTTATAATAAAAACTGCGGTTGTTTTATCTCTGCCTCTTTTGAGAAAAAATAAACGAAAACCGGATACGACGCAGACGCGGCGTTCCTCTATCCATACACGGGAGAACGGGAACGCCGCTTTTTTATGCACTTATGTTACGCAGCAGGGGCAAAAAAACATTTTCTTTGTGTCCGTCTGTCTGAATGCCAAGCACTACATATGCAGCTTTGGTAATATATTGGTGATTTTCCTTAACCTTGTAATGAATGGCGTCCATGAAAACAAAGGGATAAACCGCGTCCAAGGGACGGTTCTGCCATGCGGTAATTTCGGGAGTTATTTTC
>CATLBH010000076.1 GCA_949878745.1 uncultured Ruminiclostridium sp.
CCTGATTATCTTAATTTTTATATCTTAATCCGGCTATTTGAAGATAGCTTGCTTTGCTGTGCTTTTTTGCCAAAAAAATTTTTTTCAACTTTTTTCCATTTTCCTATTGACTTTTTTATAGTTGGCTTCATAGTTTGCGCCTCCGTTTTAACAACAGGCGTAGCCAAATTATTGATAGTGGCCAGATACCTCGGATCAACATCAAGCGTAGGTATAATAAAATTTCCATTCAATTCGCTAACGGTTACATACGCAAATCGATAAAGAAAAGGTGATTTAACGGAAGACGTTGCTACCTTTGAACTTTGAGTATCGTTGCCGACGCAAGGTAAAACGGAATCTGTGCCTTTTTTATCAATTATTATACGGCCGCGCCAACTGTAACTACCACTATTACCATATACTACATGTAAATTTCCGTCCGGCATAACACGGATAGAGAAAACATTGTACCAACCTCCGCTTGTATTATTTCTATAATCCCAAAGCCCTATTTTGCCTGTTAGCATATTTCCCGACAAATCACATTTGCTTAAAGTTTCACGTGATGTTCTGTAATAAATTACGCCTTCAAAATAAAATCCGGGGTCGTCATGAGTATAAGGCTGTTCGGGTAAAAGTACATCAATATCCTCCTCCCTTGTTCCGCCCTTAGACCAGCGAAGTATTTTCATGTAATATTCATATTCTTTCGTAGATTCATTTTGAATCCTGATAACTTGGCATCGGTAAAATTTTTCGTTATATAGATACATTGCCGGATTTGTGCTCATATACCAATTCAGCGGGTTTGTGTTGCTTATAATCGTTTTTTGCGAAGTTGAAAAATACGCTGGATTTGAGGAGAGGGAAAGCCTGTTTTGAACCTTCGATATAGCTACTTCCCATACCTCATACATATATGTACCGTTTCTGTTTACCGCAACCCTAAGTAGCACTTTTAGTTCATTCTGCTCTTCCTTAATTTCATACACTTCATAAAGATTGTTTAGTGACACTCCATAAAGAACAGGGAGCAAAGAGGTTTCAGTTTCGTAATTTAGTCCGGCTGATTTAAAATTGTTTCCAAGCACATACGCACACAAAGTATATTCGTTCCTTTTTTTAAAATCCTCGTTGCAGTAACCAAGATTGCCGCCGAGTGCCGAGGTTAAGGACAGACATTTTATTGTGCCGTTTGCTTTATCGGTTCCAAAATCCCAAACGTGTCGGTATCCTTTTCGACCTTCTTCCGACATTGATCCGCTCTCATTGGCATTATATGTTCCTCTATATTGATTCTTCCCGCTGTATTGCCCTCCGGCGTGTCCGGTTTCAAGGATTCCATCGGGAGGCATTGTGATATTGGGATCCTCCGTAATATTTTCATTCCATAAAAACACCCCGCCAAAGGCTGTTGTAGTGAAAGGATGAAGAGTTTTTTGAGGAAAATATGTTTTGGTTCGCCTCACGCCAAGTCCGTAAGGATCGTTATAATTTAAAATATCTTCAATAGCTTTGGTGACAATATTGGTATTCACCTCTTAATGCTCTAATTTTCCCGTTTTTGCACTGAAAAGTTGTATTGTAGATTTACCTTTGATCATTTTATTCTCCTTTTAGACGGTTTCTATCGTTATCGTATCGTTTATTTCCGAAAGCTCCGCCTTCGTTGGCTGTAAAGTAAACGGTGCAAGCACTTCCGTAAAGTTTTCCCGATAATGAGTAAGCAGTTCCGCGTTTAAATTTTCCGTAACGCCCTCAAAAGTTGCTTTTGGCGGATTAAGCACAAATCCGCCGATATTCACTCCGAAGCTTGCGGGAACAGGTATTTGTGTTTTTCCCAATGGTCTTATATAAGCCCCGCCCTAATTCAGCCTAATACTAATCTTCGGTCAAAATACCGAGGAAGACCGAAGATTAGTGATTTTTGTGCAATTTTTCATCAAGTCATAGACTTGATGAAAAATTGATATAAGACGGTCGCAAGCCCGTAAAAATGCAGAGCGGGGAAATTCGGAAGGGAGGTTTAAAATTGAGGCTTACAATAAAAGTGGACGTAAGCGCGAAATGCTCCGGATACAAAAACGACAAGGAATTAAGGGAGGATATTGCCGATTTTGTTTACGAATGGTTTGTCAACGGCGCGGACAGCCGAAACGTTGATTTTAACATCAAGAGCATTAAAACCAAAAGCAAAAAGAAAAATTGTAAGGAGGTTTGCAGATGGGAGTATTAAAACATAAGAAGCTTACTTCAAAACGCGGCGTAAGCTTAACCAAGGACATATGCGCTTATGTGGGACTTGACGGCGGCGATCCGGTGGATATAGCCGCCGAGGACGACGGAACGGTGACCATAAAAAAGCACACCCCGAAATGCCGATTTTGCGGAGATAACCGGAGCGCAGTAAGCGTAATGGGGATAGACATTTGTCCGTCCTGTGCACAGCGTTTGGCAAAGGAGGTACAAGGCAATGCTTAACAGCGCGGAATACTCAGAAAAAGTCAGGGAATTGGCCGATACAAACGCCGATCTTGCCAAGCTTAAAGCAAAGAAATCAGAACTTGAAGCATGGTTCTCGGTTATGGGCAACGAAGCCTTGAAGGACAGCAAAAACAAATCTATTTCCTACAACGACGGAAGCGGCAGCAGCGTAATTTACACCCAAGCCCAAAAGCTCACACTCGAGTCGCCCGGCTATCTTAAAAAGCTTCTCGGCGACGTGTTCCCGGACTTTATAGAGGAAAAAAACGAGCCGACCTACAAGGTGAAATCCGCCGCAGTGGAGCGTATGCTGATCGGGCTGTACACGGGAGATTACACCAAGGCGAAGCCCTCTGAGGTTATAGCGAAGCTGCCCTGCTCCGCCGAACAAAAGGCGGTATTAACGAAAAAACTTAAGGGCGCGAACTTTGAAACCGACGTAAAAAATCTAAAGGAAATCGGCGATTTTTCCGAAAGCGACGCTTCGGACTACGCTTATTTGTTCGCTGAGGCCGTTGTTTACGACACGTTTTTAAAGCTAATGAAGCTCAGCGGCAACGACGGAAACGCGGACGAATACATAAAGGAAATCTCCGTGGCGGTTTCCGTCGAAGACACTACTAAAATCACAGTCAAATAGAAAGGAGCGGCACGATGGCAGCAGCGGCAACCAAGAAACAGATACAGGCTATATACGTTATAGGCGCGAAATGCGGGCTTGTGGAGCGCGGAAACAAGCAGGATAACCTACATAACCTTATATATCAGCTTACCGAAAAAGAGTCGGTTTCGGAGCTTACGGAGGAACAGGCGGCTGCTGTCATAAGCCGCCTTAAATCGGAGGAAGCGGCGGTGATTGCCGCCGATGAGCAAGTTAAGGCGTTTATCAGCGAGGCTCAGATAAAGAAAATATTCGGCTTAATGTATGAGCTGGCGGCGCTTTCGCCGTCTCAGGCTAAGGTTAAGGACAGGCTTTGCGGCATTATTCAAAAGGAGCTGGGGCTTAAGGTGAATCCTCAAAGCGATATTTTCAGGGGCTTTTCCGAAAGGCAGGGAGCAAGGCTGATTGACGCTTTAAAGCGGTATGTTAGGCAGGCTAAAAGGAAAGGGGAGGGGAATGGACATAGGCAAGCTTAAAGGGAAAAACAGAGAGATCGCGGAGCTTATCGGGGAAGAAGGCCTTATACAGCTTGCAAAACAATTTGGCGGTAGCAAAATATATATTCCTACTTTATCAACCTTAAAGCGCAGCGAGGTATCCGAAGAGCTGAAACGGCAGTATAACGGCAATAATGCCGCCGAATTAGGAAGAAAATACAAGCTGTCAGAACGTACCGTAATCAGAATGATAATGAAAAAATCTACGTGAAAGCGTAGATTTTTCTTAAAACATATTTACTATTTGCTACAAAATTAAATTTTAGTTATGTTAAATAATTAAAATTTCTAAATTCGTTTTGTAGCTAAGGCAATTACTAAAAAAGGGGCATTTGTGCAGAGTGTACAAAAAATGGGTGTTGAAAACTTGATACAGTAAGGGAAATTTAATTCAATCATATATTTATACCCCATTATTTTTCAACAAATAGTAAGTCTTTGCAAAAGCGCTTAAATAGCCAATTTGCTAAGTTTTATTTTGCGAGGAAATATTTCCTCGCAAACACAAAAAATTTTCCTCGCCTTCCGCGCAAAAAATGTAATATATATTTGAGTTTTGTGCTTGACTGTTTAAATGCTTATAAATTTCTAACCCGCTTGTAGTCCGCATTTAAACACTTTTCGTTTTAATTAAAACAGTCCTTAAATGATTTTTATAAAAATTTTCAAACAACCCCCGAAAAACAAAAAAGAGGGCGAAATGCCCTCAAATTTTTTGACAGCTTAGATTACGAATGAATTCCGCTATCGTCATTTAAAAATTGCTTAAATCCGTTTAAACAAGGCGTTTTCCCGAGTGGTTGCCGTAAAAATTCCGGTTTTCCCGCGATTTACCGTTTTCGCGTTTTGCGTGTCAAATAACAATTCCCCGGCTCCGGATCAAGCTTCAAAAGCGCCCCTTTCGAATCACCCGTTAAGCAATACACCTTAAAAAGCCCGTTCTTTCCCTTATCTACCGCGAAAAACTGAGAGGAGCACACTCCCGTTGAAGCGTTGGGCAAGAAAAACATCGTGCCGTCCTTTAACTCGAACATTTCCACCCTAAAGGAAGAATAGTCCTCATCCAATGACAGGCTTCGGATATCGGTGGAGATTTTCCCCATCACCCTGTCGTCCCCAACCTTGGAAATCAACGTGTACACGTTGCCGAAATACAATCTGTTCGGGTCGGCGGAGCTGTCCTTAGTCACCCCCGTAGCCACCGTCTCAAACCGATACCCGTTCTTTTCCTCGGAGAAAAGCAGGGACTTGTTGAAATTCGGATACAAAGCGGAATAAATACTCAGCTCTACTTCGGAAAGTCCGATATTCCCCGTCCCGCTTCCTTTAATGTCCGGTATTTTGTCGATTTCGAGAGGGAGCGCGCCCATATGTCCCCTGCACATTAAAAACAGCGCCGTATTGTAATATTCCGAGGGGTCGTACTCGAAAGCGACAGCCTCCTGCTCTTCGGCGGGAGGGTTCCAAAGCACCAACAGGCAGTAGTCATCAACCTGATAGGATATCCCGTTTTCTATATTTATGTTTTCGTCCCGATATTTTACGGTTTTATCCTTTGCCCCCAGCTTTTCCGTTGACCCCCGGCTCATAAGAAAATCTATTTCAAAGGGGTCGTATTCGGCTTCCCATTGACTTTCTCCCTCGAGGTTGCGTATATTCCCCTCTTTGTCTATAAGATAAGGACTTCCGACTTCTATCAGGGAGTAGCACATATTGTAGGTGCCGTAAGAATACGTAAGGTCGTGTCTTTCCTTTTCCCTTTTCGTTTCGGTCATCTGATTTATATCATAGAAGCTTATGACGGGCAGCCCCTCATATTGCTCCCAAAGCAAAGAAAAATCCTCGTATCCGATATCGGCGGCTTTTTCGCCGTCCCCTTTTCGGAAAAAGGTGTTCCAGTTTCCCGAAGAATCCCGCTTTTTTCCGTAGGTCAAAAGGTTTTCCGTATAATACCCTTTTTCATCCTCGTACCTTATCGCCGCCGCGCCGCGCGCGTTAATACTGTCGTCGACGTACTTGTATGAGTAGCAGTAATACTTTTCCTCTCCGTTTATACAGGGAATAAGGCGGCCGAAATTGCTTTTGTTGAGACAGGCGCGGTTTTCGTCCTCGGCGAAGCTTCCCGTCAAAAGGATTTCCCCTTTTCCCCGCTCAAACACATATATCGGGAACGCCCTTGTCCAACAGGCGGCTATTATTTCATCATCTCCGTCAAAATCGATATCCAACAGGCTTGCCGAAATTTCCGTCTCCTGCTCCTCCGTTTCCGTGCCTTCTTTAAGGCTTTCCCTTATAAACGCTAATTCCTCCTCGCTTACCTCCTTAGTTTCACCCGTGTTTTCTTTTTGGGAGGAAACGCTCTCCGAAAAGGAGATGTCGGGCGGAACAATATTGTCTTTTTCCCCTCCTCCCTTGTTTGCCCCCAAATAAATCAGAAGGCAGGTTGAAATCAGCCCCGCTCCCAAAACCGCCCCGATACGAAAAAGGGGGACGGGTCTTTTCTTGGGAATGTCAAAGGGCGTAAGCTCCTCGGTCAAAAGCTTTTTTCCCCTTCTCGCTTCCTCGTAATATTTACCGTCGATTTCACCGAACAGAGCGAAAAACTCATCTTCTCTCATATCTCGAACCCCTCCTTTTTCAAATATTCCTTTAGCTGCTTGCGTATCCTGCACAAAATCACCGCCGCGTTGTCCTCCGTGATCCCGAAGCCGAAGGACAGCTCGCTTAAGCTTTCGCAGTAACAGTATCTGGAAACGAAAAGCTTTCGTTTCTTTTTTGACAGGCCGCCCAAAAACTTATTTATTGTCCGAACCAGTTCTTTGTGTTCGGCGGCGTTTTCGGGGGTTTCCTTGTCCGAAAGGCACTCCGACAGCTCTTGGGAGATAAGCTTGGCTCCCCGTTTAATACGCTTGTTCCCCCGATAAGAGTCAATGGCGGCGTTTCGGGTAAGCTTGGCCAGAAAGGCGGGAAAAATATCCGGCTTTTCCGGGGGGATCTTTTGCCACACCTTCATATAAACCGTGTTTACACATTCCTCCGCGTCTTCTTCGGCGGAGAGAATGTTTAAGGCTATTTTTTTGCAGTAGGCGCCGTATTTTTCCGCCGTTTGGGATATGGCGTTTTCGTCTCTGTTAAAAAACATTTTTATAATTCGTTCATCGTCCATTTGCTTCACCTCTTTTTTCGGGTTTCATTAGTAATGACGATAAATAAAAGGGGACATTACAGAAATTTTACACATTTTTTTAAAAAAATCAAGAGGGGCTGTAAAAAATAAAAAAATAAAAAAAGCGGCGAAGCCGCGCAATACTTTTTTCGCTTCCTTTTTGGGCTCCAAAAAGGAAGTGGGGTGTGGGGCAAAGCCCCACCGCCACCGGTTAAGAGCAATAAACAACCCGATAATCAGTCGCGTAAAAACAAACGTTAGAAGCGGGCGAAGCCGCCGCTTCGGGATAAAAGAAAAAGCTCACGATAAAAACCCGCCAAATACGTTTTAATACCAGGGGCTATCTGAAAAGTCGCAATTTGCACAATTTCTACTAACTGCGGACGCTTTCTGCGTCAAAAATGCTCGGAATACTTTAGTATTCCTGCGCTTTTTTCCTTGAAATCGTCACGCATTTAGCGA
>CATLBH010000077.1 GCA_949878745.1 uncultured Ruminiclostridium sp.
GTGTAAATGCACTGCCGAGCAGTTAATCGCCGCCGCAAAAGTGTCTGTTGGTATTTCCGAACCGCATTTAGCTTTTCAGCTTACAGACGCAATTGAGGAAATGGAACATATACAAAAGCGTATCAAAACCTATCAGGACATTGCCGACAATATGGCGGAACATGATAAGCAGATAGAGAAAACCAATGACGCTATTGAAAAGCAGAAAGAGACAGTTTACAAATATTCCCGAAAGCTTGCCGAAGCGGGTATAAAGCGCACTTGCAACGGCTTCTGTCGTATCCAACACGGCATATCAGCAAGCGTTTGATGATTTTAAATCTCAATACAGCGAAACATTAAATCTCATAAGAGGACAGCTCAACTCAAATATAAATCAGATTGTAGATGACAACAAAAATCAACGTGATTTAGGATGGGATTTTTTATATTCTGCAAAAGGGGCTTTAGATACAGTCAATGGCTTTGCGTTCGGTGGAATGGATTTAGACACTTCTTATGAAATGGCGGCAAATGTTTTTAGGAGCGAAAAGGAAAGCAGGGTTAGGGCAGATGTTGAAAACCAAATGTCGGGATTGCTGAACGCTGTTAATGAAATGGCAAGGAATGCCGAAATAGAGCCTATTATCATTCCCGTTGAAACTAAAATAGCGGCCGCAACAAGCGGACTTATTAAAAATGTCTACGGTTCGGGAGCGGGGTATTTGTCACTTCAACCCGAAGATATAAAAGTAATTTCCCACGCCTACGCCACCGGCACCCGCTACTCCGCCGACACCTTCCTCGCGGGAGAAAACGGAGCGGAAATAGTCACCAACGCCTGCGGATACCAAGTATATACCGCCGAGGAAACAAAAGACATTTTTGATACGTATACACGGATAGTTTCTTTCTTGCCCATGCTTCAAAGAGTAAATACGGCGGCTTCCGTAAAGGCTCCCGAACTGTCGGCGGGAAGCGAAAGCGGGGCGCCCGTTAATGTTACGATTACCATCGAGCAGAATATCAGCGGCGGCGATCCCGAAAGCTTAAGAGAGAGCAACGAGGAATTGGCTCACAGGATTCGGGAGGTTATGGAGGAGATAGAAAAGGACGGTAGGAGAAGGGCGTTTAATTAAAAATACCCGTCCGAGCTTAAAGCGGGACGGGTATTTGTCAGCCTTCAATGTTCAGTTGATGAAGTAATCCTTCTTGCAATACGGCGGAAAAGTTAATGTTTGCTTTTTCGGCGGCGGTGTTAAGCCAAGCGGGAATTGTGCAGTTTTTGCGAATGGCTTTAGAACCGTATTTTTCGGCGTAAGAATCAATATCAAGCAAAACCAGACTCACGCTATCACCTTCGGTCACGTTTTTGACGTCGTGTAAAGCGGTAGCGGCGGGGGCGGAATTTCCGTCCTCAAGTTCATCGAGAACCCAGCCGGACGCAGCGTCCTGTGCCATTTCCATAGCTTCGGAAAGGCTGTTGCCTTGAGTAACACAGCCTGGAAGATCGGGAAATGTTACACAAAATCCCGGCTGTTCTTCCAATGGAGAAAAAATTGCAGGATAAACAAGCTTTAGCATATATACCTCCTGGTTATATGGAACTTAGGGGCTTATTTCAGCCCCGCCTGCTCCAGAATTGATTTTACAGTTTTCGGGTCAAGGTCTCCGCCGTGTTTCGGTATCGTTACTTTTCCCGGTTTTGTCGGGTGTTTGTATTGATAATGTGAACCTTTAGCGGTTTTGAAATACCAGCCATCTTTAAGTATCATTTTTTCTATTTCCCGAAACTTCATTTCCTCACCTCCTGCATATATTATAGCACGCATTATGCGCATTGTAAATAGCTTTTTAAAAAATATTAATATTTTTAGGAGCAAAAAATGAAAACCTACACCACAACTCAAGGCGACACATGGGATTACATAGCCTTAAAAGAATTGGGCGGCGAAATACACACCCACCTTTTACTCAAAACCAACCCCGACCATGCAAAAACCAACATTTTTTCGTCGGGAATCACCCTAAATATACCGGACGTTCCCGAAAGCGCAAATATTGCAGAGAATCTGCCCCCATGGAAGAAAGGAAAATAACCTTAATGAGCAATATAAACACCGCCAGAAGAACGGAAGTAAGGCTAAAGGTTGAGGGAATTGACGTAACCGCCGAGATAAACAAAGACCTTATAAGCTTTACATATACCGATTACGCGGAGGACAACGCCGACGATATTCGTATAACGATAGACGACAGGGACGGGAAATGGTTGAGCGGTTGGCTTAACAGCTCCCCCGAAACGCTTTCGCAAAACGGTTCCGATACGGGCGGTTACAAAATCGGGGATATCGTGTATTTTAACGGCGGAACGCATTTTTACAGCTCCACCGAAACAGTACCGCGCGGCGGAATATGTACTGCGGGATATGCGAAAATCACCAATATTGCGAAAGGAACACCGCACCCTTACCATCTTATAGGAGGTGCGTTCTGCGAGGTTCAGGGAAATTCAAACGTTTACGGCTGGGTGAACGAATCTCAGATAAGCAAAATATCCGAAGGTACGGATGGTTTGCCGGGAACGGCGGGAAATTCGGAAAAATCCGAAAACGGTTCGGGTGAGGTAAATATTTCCATCGGCGATACAGTTGCCGTAAAAAACGGCGCAAAGGATTATGACGGGATCCAGCTTCACGACTGGGTATATTCCTACGCGCCGGGCTTTACGGTTCTTGAAATAAGCAGGACAAAGCCCGACAGGATAGTTATAGGTATAGGCGATCAAGTTACCGCCGCCGTAAGCGTTGACGATATTTTACTGAACGGCAGGGGAGTAAAGGCGGGAACACCGTCAAACAAAGGGCTGAATATTCAGGCGGTTATAGCCAAGCTGAATTTCAATTCCGACGGTAAGGATTATATACTCGACTGCGGGAGCTTCGAGGCGGACGAAATCTCCGCCAAGGGACCGCCCCAAACGGTGACAATAAAAGCGACGGCGCTGTCGTATACCTCCACTTTAAGGAATCAGCTTAAAACAAAGGCGTGGGAAAGCATAAAGCTGTCCGCCGTGGCGGAGCAGATCGCGGCGCAAAACGGGTTTGAATGTATGTTTTTATCCGCTTACGATCCTTTGTATGCCCGAAGGGAGCAGATTCAGGAAAGCGACATAACCTTTTTAAGCGGTTTATGCCGGGCGGCGGGAGTTTCACTCAAATGCACCGCAAAAATGCTTGTTCTGTTTGACGGGGAGGATTATGAGCAAAGGGACGCGGCGTTTTCCGTTGTCAAGGGCAAAAGCGACGTAAAGACTTTCGGTTTTAACACGGGACTAAACGATACCGCGTACAGCAGCTGTCATGTAAGCTATACCGATCCCGCCACGGGGAACACGATAGAATACACTTACACGCCAAAGAACGGAAACGGAAGCGGGCAGGTGCTTGAAGTCAATGAAAAGGCAGGTACCAAGGAAGAGGCAAGACAGCTTGCCATGAAGCGGTTAAGGCAGAAAAACAAAAAAGAGACCACCGCGCGGTTCACATTGGTGGGAAACACGGGAATCGCTGCGGGCTGTACCGTGTCGGTGGAGGGTTACGGTATGTTTGACGGAAAATATATAATAGATACCGCGACTCATAACGTAACGGGTTCGGGGTATACCACGGAGATCTCATGTACAAAAGCGTTGGAGGGATACTGATGGGAGTTTCTTACGAAAACATTGTCCGCGTCGGAAAAGTGAGTTCGGTTGACGCAAATAATAGGACGGTGAGAGTTGCATTCGAGGACAAAACGGACACCGAGGGTAAACCTCTTATTTCGGGAGCACTTAAGGTGTTGCAAAATCAGCCGCTTATCACCGTCGAAAAGTGGGTTGAGGAATTGGGCGCTGAAAACAAATGGAATTACGAAGCGCGGTACAATTCGCAAAATCGGGGGCTTAGTATGGGCGAAAGCTATGTAAGCGATTCTTACGAAAGCTTAAAGGACGTTATCAAAAACGAAAAGGTTATCTGGTATGAAAAGCGGGAAACAATAAACGAAAACGCGCCTATTCAGTGTTTGAACGGCTGTTCTCAGTTCTGCTCCTGCGGAGCGCCCATACAGCAGTGCCCCATTCAGGGAGTTATCGAAAAAAAGAAGCATAGGCAAACGGTTACCGTATACCCGTGGCTTCCCTTTGTGGGACAGCTGGTGGTGTGTCTTTTCTTGCCTTACGGAGAAAGCGACGGTTTTGTTTTGGGAGGTATCTGATGGCGGCGGTGGGAACATTGGGCGAGGTGGTATTTTCGGCTTCGAGCAGGGCGGTAAAAACCTTCAGCGGGCTTAAATACGACAGCGGCGCGAATTACACTCAACACGCAAGGCATTTAAAAACGCCGCTTGCGGAATTTACGGGAAACGGGGCGGAAACAATAAGCTTTTCAATGCTCCTGTCGGTTCATCTGGGTATAAAACCGAAGCGGGAAGTAGAAAAACTCAGGGAATACCTTAACGGGGGAAAAACGCTTTACTTTATTTTGGGAACGGAGCGTATCGGAAATTACAAATGGGTAATAACCAAGCTTTCACAGAGCGATTTCAGGATTGACAACAAAGGGAATATTATAGCGGTCAAGATGAATGTAACCCTGAATTCTTACGAAAAGAGGTAAAGCGAAATGAAAATCAGCGTTGACAGCAGAAAACCCGCGTTTTCTTTTGCGCCGAAAAGTCTTGAGCAGGAGGTAATGCAGAATTTAAGCCTTTTAATAGGAACGGTACGTTATTCGCTTCCTCTTGCGCGGGAAATGGGTTTGGGCTCCGAGTATCTGCACCGACCCCAAAACGCGGCACAGGCGCTTATTGTACAGGATATTTACGAAAACGCGGAAACTTATGAACCGAGAGCCAATATTCTGAATGTGGATTTCGGAGCGGACAGCGCTACGGGAGAAACGTATATAAGGATCGACGCGGAAGTAAGAGAGCAATAAAACCGCTTTAAAGAAAGGATTATTATATGGGCTTTCCGGATATAAACTTTGTGGAAACCGATACGGAAACGGTTGTAAATCAGCTGATCTCACAATATGAGAGCTTAACGGGACGAACGCTTTACCCCGCTGACCCGGTGAGGGTATTTATACTTTGGGTGGCGGACGTGATCGCGCGGGAAAGGGCGCTGATAAACGACGCGGCGAGAGCAAATGTGCCGAGATTCGCGAGGGGAAAACAGCTTGATTCCCTTTGCGAACTGTTTACGGGGCTTGAAAGGCTGGGCGCTTCCACCGCCACGGTAACAATGAGATTTTACATATCGGCGCCGCAGATAAGCACGGTGGTTATACCCAAAGGAACGAGAGTGACGGCGGACGGGAAAGTATATTTCGCCACGGAGGACACCGCCTATATCAATATCGGAGAAACATATGCCGACGCGGCGGCAAGGTGTGAAGCCTTCGGGACGGTTGGGAACGGGTTCACGAAGGGTCAGATAAAAAATCTTGTGGACGTATTTCGATTTTACGACAGGTGCGAAAACATCACGGTGTCGGAGGGAGGAGCGGACGGAGAAACGGACAAGGCGCTTTACGAGCGTATGCGGTACGCCATGACCAACGCTTCCACGGCGGGAGCGGAGCAGACTTATATTTCCTACGCCAAGGCCGCTTCGCCGCTTATTTCCGATGTTAACGCCACGGCTCCGGCGCCGGGATATGTGGAAGTATGCGTGCTGCTGAAAAACGGGGAGGTTCCGGGAGAGGAAATGCTTCAAACGGTTTTCGAAGCGGTAAACGGTGAAAAGGTGCGCCCGCTTACCGACCGGGTAAGCGTAATTGCCCCCGAAATAATAAGCTATAACATTGATTTCACATATTATATAAGCCGAGAGGATACGCCGATAGCCGCGCAAATAGAGCAAAGCATAAGGTCGGCGGCGGAGGAATTTGTGTTATGGCAATCGGAAAAATTGGGACGGGATATTAACCCGTCCTATCTTATACGGCTGATTATGCAGGCGGGAGCGAAAAGGGCAGAGATTAGGGAGCCGATTTATACGGTTCTGGAAAGCCGCCAGGTGGCGAAATCGGAGGGCTTTAACCTTATCAACGGCGGAATGGAGGAAGAGTAATGAGCGTTTACAACACCTTTCCGCCCGTTTTGAGAAACGATTCCGATTTTGACGGGGCAGCGAGGGCGATAGCTCCCAAGCTGGACGAAAACCTTTCCTTAAGCGAATACGCGCTGATATACAGCCGAATAGACGAGCTTCCCGAAATCGCCCTTGACGCTCTGGCGTATGATTTTAACATAAAGTGGTATGATTACAGCTTTACCGTTGAGGAAAAAAGGTCGGTAATAAAAGAGGCGTATAAAATATTTCGCTTTATAGGTACAAGATACGCGGTGGAAAGGGCTTTAACGAGCATTTATCCCGTCGCCAAGGTAATTGAATGGTTCGAATACGGCGGCAAACCCTACCACTTCAAGGTCACGATATGGGACAATGCCAACGACAAGGAAAAATGCAAGTCAGTGCTCCAAAAAATCAACTACTACAAAAACGTAAGGTCGATTTTGGAGGAGGCAACCTATATCGTCACGGTACAGAGCAAGGCGCGGGTGTATTGCGGCGCGGTGGCTTCCGGAATAAAAAAGAACGTTTACTGCACGGCCAAAAAATTCGAGGTATGGCAGCGAACCGAAGCTTCCGTCAAAATGCGCTGCGGCGTAAAAACGACGGGCAGAAAAACGGAAAGACATATGATAACGGCGCGGGAGGTTTAAATTTATGGCAATGTGGAGTTCGTGCACCGTCACAAGGGCGGGA
>CATLBH010000078.1 GCA_949878745.1 uncultured Ruminiclostridium sp.
TACCATTATTGCGCGCCTCTTTGATTAGTGTTTTAATACGATATACAAAAATCTCAAATTCGTATAAATCATTAGTCATAATTAAATTTTGAGTATCAACAATTAACAATATCATTCTATTATCTCCTAAATTCCGATTTATATATTTGATTGTAAAATCTTTATCTATCATATACCATATATCTTTATATGTCATTTCCCACTGGGTACACAATTCTGAAAAGGGAGATATTTATATCATATAAGTCCCAGTATTCTGCCGTTTCGTCAATTACGCCGACATCTCGCATTACTGCCTCTCCTTATACTGCTTAAGCGCCAAAGCGAGCTGAGCGGGGCATGAGGTTCCCTTCCCGCCGCAGTCTATACCGTCAAGCCTGCTTATCACTTCGTCCACCTTCATTCCTTTTACAAGGCTGGAAATTCCCTGTAAATTTCCGTGGCAGCCGCCGATAACGCTTAAGCTTTTTACGGTATCGCCGTCGATTTCGATTATCATTTTGCGGGAGCATACTCCCTTGGGTGTGTATTCAAAAGTCATTTTTTTATCCGCCTTTCTTTTTTTGGGTGCAAATTACGTTGTTTGGGAAACAAACTTTTTTCATAAACGGTACACCGTTTTTATTCTTTCCATGCTTTAGCCACCGCTTCGGCAACCTTTTCCGCCACCGACCTGTCAAGCGGACTGGCTATAATATTTTCGGGAGCTATTTCCGCCTCCGGCACGGAGGAAGCAATTGCGTAAGCCGCGGCCAGTTTCATATCCTCGGTTATTTCCTTCGCCCTCACGGAAAGAGCGCCCTTGAAAATACCGGGAAAAACCAGAACGTTGTTTATCTGATTGGGAAAATCGCTTCTTCCCGTTCCCACTATGTACGCTCCGGCCTTTTTCGCGTCGGAGGGCATTATTTCGGGCACGGGATTGGCCATCGCGAACACTATGGGCTTATCCGCCATTGAGCCTATCATTTCTTCGGTAAAAAGTCCGGGACGGGAAACTCCTATCAGAACGTCCGCCCCTCTCGCCGCGTCGGAAAGAGTTCCCTTTCTGTTGTTTATATTGGATTTCAGCGCCATTTCGGTGTGAGCGGGATTATCGTAGCTTTCATCACGGTTTATTATGCCGCACAAATCCACCATTATAAGATCCTTTATTCCGAGACTGAGCAGAAAAGTACCTATCGCGATACCTGCCGCCCCTGCGCCGTTTATCACTACCGTAAGTTCTGACAGCTTTTTCCCCGCGCATTTCGCCGCGTTGATTAGCGCGGCTCCCACTACAACCGCCGTGCCGTGCTGATCGTCGTGAAAAACGGGAATGTCAAGCTTTTCTTTTAGCTTTCTCTCAATTTCAAAGCATCGGGGCGCGGCTATATCCTCAAGATTTATACCCCCGAAGCTGTCGCTTATAAGCTCTATAGTACGGACTATCTCGTCCGTGTCCTTGCTCTTGATGCAAAGGGGAAACGCGTCCACCCCCGCGAAATCCTTGAACAGGCAGCACTTTCCTTCCATAACGGGCATACCCGCAAGCCCCCCTATGTCGCCCAAGCCCAAAACCGCCGTTCCGTCGGTTATGACCGCCACAAGATTAGACCTTCTGGTAAGCTCGAAGGAAAGCTTAGGATCATTTTGTATTCTTATACAAGGCTCCGCCACTCCGGGAGTGTAAGCCAAGGCGAGATCCTCCTTTGTATTTATGGGAGCGCGGGAAATCACCTCGATTTTTCCCTTCCATTCACAGTGTTTTTTCAGCGCTTCTTCTTTAACGTCCATTATGTAACCTTCTTTTATTTTAATTTGAACAAAGTACAAAAACTCCTATTTATGATCGAGAACTTTTCTCAAGGATTCCTCGGGAGTTAAATTATAGCCTATCGAGATTGGATAGTGATTGTAAAATCCGTGAAAATCGCTGCCACCAGTGGGAATAAGACCGTATTTTCCGCACATATCCAATAGCACTTTTTCGTCCCCCGGTTTCAGGCTCTGGTGCCAAACCTCTATCCCGTCTAACTTTCCGTCTTTGGCAAGCTCCTCGATAAGCTCGAAATTGTCAAAAACCCGTGGGTGCGCCAGTACCGCCAATCCTCCGGAGGAATGAATAAGCTCCAGCACGAAATGCACCTCCGGGTTAGCTATGGTTTCATTGCTCACCTCATCAGCGCAGATACCGGTTTTGGAATCGAAAAGCTCATCGTACACCTCACCGTAAAGCTCGGTGGTAAATCCGTAATCCATCAGCGCGTGCATTATATGGCCTTTATAAATAGCCTTGCTACCCGCGGAATATTTGACTATGTTTTCCAAGGTTATCGGATATCGCTCCAACACCTTCATAGCCATTTTTTTACCTCTCTGGCGGCGCATTTCGCTGTTTCTTATGCATAGGCCCTCAAGCCTGTCGGGCTTTTGCGGCATATAGCAAAGGATATGCGCCTTACTCTCTCTTTTTCCGTCAAAGGCGGAAAATTCCACGGCAGGGACTATTTCTATCCCGTAGCGCTGACCTAAAACCACCGCCCTTGACACCGAGGAAAGGCAGTCATGATCGGTTATGGCAAGGTAATCTATATTGTTGCGCTTTGCTTGGGCGATCACCTCCTCGATTCCCAAAGAGCCGTCGGACAAGGTAGTGTGGCAATGTAAATCAGCCTTCATTTTTGATCATTCCTTTCCTGATGTAATTTAAAACATGTTCTTAAAAGACATAAAACAATGGCGGTAAAACGTTCTTTCTTATTATACTACTTCTTTTGTCAAATTTCAATAAATAAAGTTAAATTTTTTATAAATTGGATTTTATGGGAGAATAATAATCCATCTGGTTATACCCCATTATTTTATGCGCGGCAGACGAAGTTATAACATTGCCAAGCTCTTTTCGCGACAGATCCCGTTCAAATCCGTTTTCGTCCAAAAAAAAGTCAACCTCTTTTTTCATGGCTTCCATATCAGTTTTTTGGTCAATATCCGTCGCCACGGCATATAAACCGCCTTCAAAGTCAATTATTTCAAATTCCTTCGGTACGTCCATTCCCCCCTCGTATAAATAAAGCCATCGGAATCCGCTGCCGTCCCAAAACAAAAAATTCTTAGGAAATAAGCTTGGTTTTTGATGTGAAAACCAATCCTCGAAGCTTTCCAGTTTTCCGTCTCCGAACATTCCCGTTTCGGAAGAGACCATTTTACAATCGGGCATCTCATATATTCTTACGCTCTGCATAATATGCTCCCTTCATTTTTCCACGCTGAACAAATAAGCGGTGCTGTCCTTTCCCAATCCGTCAAGATATACCTCCGCCGTCCAATACTTATCCGGATAAGGAATACATACATTTTGACCGAGAATTATATTTCGCGTTATATCATACATGGCATTTGCGTCAAATCCCTCTTCGCGCAGCATCGAATCAACGTCTCCCGTAAATTTGGCGAACGCAAATTGGGAAATATAAGGAACGCCGAATTTCCCGTCATTTCGCGAATCAAAATCCACATACCCGTATCCGTCGGGAACGGGAGTACCCGCTTTAAAGAACCGTCCCCAAATACCGTGGCACTCCTCAACGTCCACACCTTTCCCGAAATGGTGCAGCAAAATCGCGTCATAATCGAAACCGCAGGAATAGTCGCTCATCTTATCAAGGGTATTTAAAAGCTTTTTAAGTTCCTCGGAATTTTGCGACAAATCCTTTTCCAATCCGATAAACCTCAGCGGAGGAAATTTCATATATTCAAAGCTCTGTACTTTTATCCCACTGTCACGCTGCTGATACTCCACAAGTCCCGGCATAAACAAAGTCCACTGCACGGACGCGTCGCAATCCTTAAGAAAATTTACATAGCCGAAAACCTCCACGCTGTCAGTTCCGGTAGAGCCGGTCACGCTTCCCGCGAACTTTTTTCTCATATCGGTACGCCTAAGTGCCCCAAAATCATTAAAAACCGCTTCGACGGTCTCCTTTAAAAACTCCGCGTGAGTTTTCCCCGACAATTCGTCGTCGAACCGCTTAAGCGCGTCAAAAACCGCAGCATTCACCGCTCCGGACGTTTCAAGCTCCGACAACTCGGCGTAAAGAAGCTTGTTTTGACGTAAAAAACCGTCGACGATGCTCTTAAAAAGCTTTTCACAATCGGCAAATTCGCTCTCGCCATACTCGGCGCTTTTTAAAAGTGTCTCGCTCAATTCGTCAAATACATTCGGATTCGTCCCCCTTGCGCGACCCGCCCAATCCGATATATATTTGTATTTTTCTTAGGGGGTCATTTGTTCTGACCCTTCGGGGCTTTTGTACCAACAGAATTTCTCGTATAAAGTCATAATAAACACCTCCGTCTGTAGTCTTGGCCGTAAATCTTAAAACATTATATCAAATTCGGTCTGTCCTGTCAAGTAATACCCCGCTTGTTCAAGGAATGAAATATAAACTTTGTTTAAAATCAACTTCCGGTTAAAAAGCGGTTTCCTGATTTTCAGTTTACACGCATCTTAAGATATGCTATACTTATACTTGGGTAAAGGTCATAAATAACAACATATAGGAGGCAGTTATGCAGTTAAAAATCAGCGAAAATTTAAAAAACTTCAGAAAAAAGAACGGATTTACCCAGGAATATCTTGCCGAACAGCTCAATGTTTCCACGGCGGCGGTCTGTAAATGGGAGTCGGGAGCATCAAATCCCGATATAACACTCCTGATACCTATCTCAAGAATTTTTGACATAAGCGTCGACGAGCTGTTGGGATACGATATTGTTAAAGAAAAATGCGAAATAGATAAAATTTTAAAGGAATACTCGCTTTTAACCGCCAACGGACAAAACATAAAGGCAAAAGAACTGATAACCCAAGCAAAAACGGCCTACCCCTGCGATTTCGGAATAATGAACGAATATATGTGGAATATTGTCGGCGGAAGAAATATCAAGAAAAGAGATGTGTTGGTTTCAAATTATACCGAGTTGGATATAATTTGTCAAAAAATACTGAGTTTGTGCAAAGACGAAAAAATACGATACGAAGCCCGTATTATGAAAGCGAAGCTGCTTTACGCGGCGGGACAAAGGGAAAAAGCGGAAGAGGTTATCAATTCCCTTCCGAGATGGGACGGCACGGCGGAGCAGCAATTTGAACGGTTATACGATCCCGGAACGCCGGAAGCGATATATTGGACGCAAAGGAACGTTTACGGCCTTGCCGACGGTCTGACTTTCAAATTGGTAAAGCTGATATGGAGCGACTCGGAAACGCCGCTTGAAGCAAAAACGGAGCAAACGGCAGAAATCGGGAAACAGCTTCGGGAATGCTGGACAAAAACAAAACAACCGATATTCCTTATTATGGAACACATGGTCTTTGCCGCACTCGCAAAAAAGCTTTTATCTTTCGACACAAATTATGAGCGTTTTTTTGAAATGACGGACTATCAGCTGAATTCCGCAAAGGAAATAACTCTTATCGCCAAAACCGACAAGGCGCTGAGAGATTTACTCCTGCGAACATATAAAACGGACGACCTTTTTGAGTATACGCTGAATTTCTTTAAGACCGCCGATCATGAATCATATAAAAAAATACGGTTAAAACTCCAATCCGATAACAGATATGATATTGACTTTTCCGATAAAAAAATATATAATTAAATCACGGTATTACATTTTGGGCAATGACAGTACCGATAAATTTGAAAGGACCAAAAAAATGAACTATCAGGAAATCGTAAAAACCGTACAGGATCTGTGTAAGGGCGCCGATATCAGCGACTATAACAAGCATCTGGCTGTGGAAGTACAAATTACCGGCGAGGGAGAAGGCGTTTTTTATATTGAGGCAAGGGACGGCAAGGTGTACGTTGAGCCATATGACTATCACGACAGAGACGTAAGACTCATCACCTCGGCCGATAACTTTATAAAAATTGCCAACGGAGAGCTTGACCCGGTTAAGGCGTTTTTTACCGGAAAGCTTAAGATAGACGGAAGCGTCGACAAGGCTCTCGAGTTTAAAAATATAGTGGACAGCGTAAATAAAAGTACCGAAAAATAACGGAACGAAAGGCAAGAGGAGTGTAATATGCCGCGCAACGGCTTAAATGTAAACGAAAAAAGCTTTACCGAAATAAAGCTTCTCGGGAAAGGCAAGGGCGGTTATTCGTATCTTGTTACCGACGGTAAAAACGAGTTTGTGCTGAAGCAGATACACCACGAGCCCTGCGATTATTATAAATTTGGAAACAAGCTGGAAGCCGAGCTGAACGACTATCGAAGGTTAAAGGAAGTTGGGATAAGGATTCCCGAAATGATAGACTTCGACGAAAAAAACGAGCGGATCCTGAAGGAATATATCGAGGGCAGCACAATCTGCGACTTGGTGCTTAAGGGCGAAGTCAAGGAAAGCTATCTTGAACAGATAAGAGCTATGCTGAAGCTTTTATATCCCGCAAAGCTCAATATCGACTACTTCCCCACCAACTTTGTGGTTAGGGGGGAAATACTTTACTACATTGATTACGAGTGTAATTCTTACAGCGATGAATGGAATTTTGAAAACTGGGGAATAAAATATTGGTCAAAAACGGAAGATTTTATGGTTCAAATAAAAAAGACCTTAATCCGCAAAACAAACCCTCAAAAAAACCTACCCAACGGGCAAAAAATATAGTATAATAGATATATAAAACAGCTGCAAAAGCAGCACCCGGAGGGTGAAATAAAATGAAGGCGAAAATAGA
>CATLBH010000079.1 GCA_949878745.1 uncultured Ruminiclostridium sp.
GAGGTGTTCGGTCATTTGCCCAAAGTCGGCGCAAGGACGCGCCGACAGCAAAGCAAATGACGAAACGCAGTCATCGGCAAAATCTGCCGAAAAGACGCGTGCCAATTCCTATGTGGACAGGTTCTTATACTCACCTCTATTGCGAATGCCGCATAACCTGTCGGCATAAATTCCGAGCGTTTTCGTTGTCGTTCTTGCAGACTGTAGATGGATGACGGTTTCTGAAATCAGAAAGCTATATGAGTATAATAGACTGGTGCAGACATTGGACTATTTTTTCTGTGTTATGGAAACAGATCATCGTAATTAAATGCAATAAACAGAATTCCTGTTTGTCGGGCAGTTATCCACCACGGAAAACTGCCCCCAAAATTTTTCTCAAATTTCAATTACATAATAACGTATATGCAACAAATCAAGAGTTGACATTTTTTTGCCGATATGATATACTAATAGTACATTTAATTCCAAAAAATTCCAAAAAATCATAAAAAAAGGAACGGAGGACAATATGAACAATAATGCAATGCCCGCCGAAAAGGCACTGGAAAAACTGAAAGAAGGAAACAAAATCTATCTCGATTCCGCTTCGAATCCCGGCGACGTTTCGGCTCAGATCAGGAAAAAAACCTGTGACGAGGGACAGTTCCCTTATGCGATAGTGATCACCTGTTCCGATTCGAGAGTGATTCCCGAAAGTATTTTCTCTGCGGGAATAGGTGAGATCTTCACCATTCGCGTGGCGGGCAACGTAATGGACGATCATCAGCTGGGAAGCGTGGATTACGCCGCCGACCATTTGGGAAGCAAGCTTGTGGTTGTTTTGGGTCACACCCATTGCGGAGCGGTAGGCGCAGCGCTGAGCAGCAAGCCCGAAGGCTACATAAAGACCATTACCGACGAAATACTTAAAGCGGCGGGCGATGAAAAGGACGAAAACAAAGCGTGCGTTCTTAACGTTGAAAGAAGCGTAAAGATCATCAAAGACAGCCTTAAGCTTTCCGAGGGCACCGTAGTATGCGGCGCCGTTTACGATATCGAAAGCGGCAAGGTGAATTTTCTTGACTAAAAGTTAAACAATATGACTATATAACAGCCTGTTTATAAACAAACAGGCTGTTATTATAAATTTTTACCTCGGTTTAATATCTTGTACTTGAAAAAACAAGCTTTTTGTGGTATACTTGAGTAACTAATAAAGAAAAATCGGAAAAACAGCACAACAAGAAAGGACAAAACCAAAATGGCTGATTTAATGACAGGGCTTCACCGTACCCATTATTGCGGCGAAGTATCGGGAACGGGAAGCGAGGTAACGGTAGGCGGCTTTGTACAGCGCATAAGAGATAAGGGAAGCCTTATCTTCATAGACCTTCGCGACAGAACGGGCATAGTTCAGCTAGTTTTCGACGATACCACCGATAAAGAGGTTTTTTCAAAGGCAAAAACGGTAAAAAGCGAGTTTGTGCTTATGGCGAAAGGCCTTTTAAGGAACCGTGAAAGTGTGAACAAAGATATAAAAACAGGCGATGTGGAAATATTGGTCAGCGATTTGCGTATCCTCTCAAAAGCGCAGACTCCCCCCTTCGAGATCACAGACAGCACAAACGTGAACGAAGAACTCAGGCTTCAGTACCGCTATCTCGACCTTCGGAGAAAAACGCTTCAGGACAATATTATAAAGCGCTCCGAGATCGCCAAGACCGCGAGAGATTATTTTTACGAAAACGGTTTTATCGAAATAGAAACGCCGATGATGATAAAATCCACCCCCGAAGGCGCCCGCGATTACTTGGTTCCTTCAAGAATACACGAGGGGAAATTTTACGCTTTGCCCCAGTCGCCACAGATATATAAGCAGCTTCTTATGATAGCCGGTTTTGACCGCTATATACAGCTTGCCCGCTGTTTCCGCGACGAGGATCTCCGCGCCGACAGACAGCCGGAGTTTACCCAGATAGATATGGAAATGAGCTTCGCGGACGTGGAGGACATTCTGGCCGTGGGCGAAGGGCTGATCAAACGTCTGATGAAGGAAATTATGGGCATAGAGCTGCCCACTCCACTCCCCCGCCTTAAATACAACGACGCGATGGCGCTTTACGGCTCGGACAAGCCCGACACCCGCTTTGATATGACTATAAAGGATTTAAGCGAAACGGTTAAAAACACGGGATTTTCCGTATTTGCCGACGCGGTGAAAAACGGCGGCAGCGTAAGGGGAATCGTCGCCAAAAACGCGGCTTCCACCCTTACCCGCAAGGAAATAGACAAGCTGACCGAATTCGTTAAAGGAATAGGCGCCAAAGGTCTTGCGTATATCCGCTGGGTGGAGGAAGCGCCGAGCTGCTCCTTCGGAAAATTTTTGGCGGAGGGAGAGCTTGAGGAAATTTTAAAAGCCTTAGGCTGTGAAAAGGGCGACGTTGCCTTTATTGTCGCCGACAAAAACAGCGTGGTTCTTCCTGTTTTGGGAGCATTGCGTCTCAAGGCGGCGAAACAGCTGGATATTATTCCCGACGGCTTTAACTTCCTTTGGATTACCGATTTTCCTTTCTTTGAATACAACGATGAGACCAAGCATTGGGACGCCATGCACCACCCCTTTACCATGCCCAACGACGAGTGTCTGCAATATCTTGAAAGCGACCCCGGGAAGGTGTTCGCAAAATGCTACGACCTTGTTCTTAACGGCACCGAGCTTTGCAGCGGTTCCATAAGAATCACCGATTCCGAGCTTCAACAGAAGCTGTTTGAGATTCTGGGACTTACCGACGAGGAAATAGAAACGAAATTCGGTTTTCTGGTAAACGCTTATAAGTACGCCGCACCGCCTCACGGGGGTATGGGAATAGGCCTTGACCGTTTGGCGATGATACTTTGCGGGGCCGAAAACCTCCGCGACGTTACCGCGTTCCCTAAGGTAAAGGACGCCAGCGAGCTTATGTCCGAATGTCCCGCGAAGGTTGACGCGGAACAGCTTAAAGAGCTGCATATCAAGGTTGTGGAATAAGGAAAAGGCGAAAAGCTCAGCCTGCATTTCTTGCTCCCAAATAAACCGAATCTAAAGCTGCTTATACTTTATTTTTTTAGCAGTCTGTCTCTTTTTTCCCCGAAAACCCTTGTGATCACCCCAAGCGCTGCTCCCGTCAGCACCGCCGACACAACGGTTCCAACTCCCACGCTTCCGGGGCTATGTACGGTAAACAAACAAATTACAAGCGAAATTACGGAAACGGAAACATCAAACCCTATCTTCACATTGGAAAACTTAAAGCCCGTCACCTGTGAAATGGCCAGCATTGTGCCCTCTCCCGCCAGCGGCATTATATCGGCTGGAACGTAAAGGAAAATACCGATCGCCACTATCACAATGCTTACCGCAAGCATTATTATTCTGAACGGCAGGCTGTCGGGCATCGGTATCATCGTTACAAGACTGTTGCAAAAGGTGGTAAAAAGCCCGAAAACCACGCCCACCGCCAGTTGAAGCAGGTTTTTCGGCTTATATTTCCGCCGAAGTAGCAGAATTTGCAGCAAAACAAGAACCACATGAAACAAAAAGGTAGCCAATCCCATTTCCACGTTCCAGACCACCGTCAGTGTATAAGGCGGCGAGCTTACGGGCGATACTCCCAAATCGGAGCGAACGGAAAAGGCGATTCCCACCGTCATTATGAAAAGCCCGATAAAATACATCGGTAGTCTTATTTTAAGATTTTTCATTTTAAAAGCCCTCGGAATTCTTAAATTTTTTCTCTTTTTTATTATATCACAGGCATTTTTTATTGTCAATAAAAGACAAATTGCGACTCTTTTACCTTTTTATGTTGAGAAAAATTTTTATTAAAACAACCCGGCAGGCGGTTATCTGTAATGGGTAATTGCACAGACACAGGTTCTTGGGAGGGATCGGCGCTGAAAGAGATGAAACAGGACAGTTCCACAATTGCATGGAACGCCATGGGGGACGAATGGCTTGAACTGGTTAGGAAGGGAGAAAGCAGAAATTGCTTTATAATGCCAAATATGCTCAAATTTATGGGCGATGTAAAAGGCAAAAGGATTCTGGATTTGGGATGCGGCGAGGGCGGTTATTCCAGAGAGCTTACAAAAAGGGGCGCAAGGCTTGTTTCTGTTGACTGCTCAAAAAAAGCTATTGAATATGCGATTTCCTTTGCAAAGGAAGAGAATCTTCATATTGAGCACTTTGTCAGGAACAGCAACGATTTGTTTGATATAGAATCCGAACGGTTTGATATTGTTCTTTGCTCGATGATGCTCATGGATTGTGAGGATTTTGAGGGAACCTTGAAAGAAGCCGTTCGGGTATTAAAACCAAACGGAAGATTATTCGCAAGCGTTTTGCACCCTTGCTTTGACGGAAACCATGAATTCGGAATAGGACGTCAGGGAATCGGCGCCGACAGGCAGGTAGTTGTCAAGAATTATTTCGAGCCGAAAGAGTGGGAGGCTCCTCTCCCGAGTGGCACTGTTCCTGTAATTTGGAGACACAGAACGCTGGAAGATTACGTGAAAACATTCCTTAAGGCGGGATTGACGATAACGGATTTGAACGAACCTCGGGCAAACGACGATCAAGCGCAAATATCCGCCGCTATGGCTTGGCTTAAGAAAATCCCCCTGTACCTATATTGGGAATTAAAAAAATAAAAGAACGGAAATTAAAAAACTCGAAAGGAAAGTAAACTATGGATAACGAGCTTGTTCTGGTAATAGACTTCGGCGGTCAGTACAATCAGCTTATAGCCCGAAGAGTAAGAGAACACAATATATACTGCGAGGTTATTTCCTACAAGACCCCCGTGGAGGAGATAAAGGCGAGAAACCCCAAGGGCATAATATTTACGGGCGGACCCAACAGCGTGTACTTAGAGGACGCGCCGAGAATGCCCAAGGAAATTTTTGAGATAGGCGTTCCGATACTGGGAATCTGTTACGGCATACATTTTATGGTTTACGGTCTCGGCGGCATAATCGGAAAAGCCAACGAAAACGCGGCGGCGGAGTTCGGGAGAACCGACTGCGAATTTGACTTAAGCTGCCCCGTTTTTGAGGGACTAAAGGAAAAATCGGTGGTTTGGATGAGCCACAACGATTACATAGAAAAGCTCCCCGAAGGCTTTAAGGCGGCGGGACACAGCGACAAGTGCCCCTTTGCGGCCATTGCCGACGACGAAAGGAAATTTTACGGCGTTCAGTTCCACCCCGAAGTAAATCATACCGAACAGGGGAAGGAAATGCTGGGCAACTTCCTTTACAAGGTATGCGGCTGTAAGGGCGACTGGACAATGTCCAACTACGCCAAAGCCGAAATCGCCCGAATCCGCGAAAAGGTGGGGAACGGAAAGGTTCTTTTGGCTCTTTCGGGGGGAGTTGACAGCTCCGTCGCCTGCGCGCTTCTCTCAAAGGCGGTGGGCGATCAGCTTACCTGCGTTTTCGTGGACCACGGATTTATGCGCAAAAACGAGGGCGACGAGGTGGAAGCGGCGTTCAGGGACTGGAACGTAAACTTTGTGAGAGTTGACGCCTCCGACCGCTTTATAGGAAAGCTGGAAGGCGTTTCCGACCCGGAAACAAAGCGCAAGACCATAGGCGAGGAATTTATCCGCGTTTTCGAGGAGGAAGCGAAAAAAATCGGCAAGGTGGATTATCTTGTCCAGGGAACAATTTACCCCGACGTTATCGAAAGCGGTCTGGGCGACGCGGCGGTGATAAAATCCCACCATAATGTGGGCGGACTTCCCGACTGCGTAGATTTCAAGGAAATTATCGAACCCCTCAGGCTTTTGTTTAAGGACGAGGTCAGAAAATTGGGCACCGAGCTGGGACTTGCCGACTATCTTGTATGGCGTCAGCCCTTCCCCGGCCCCGGCCTTGCCATAAGAATAATGGGAGAAATCACAAGAGAAAAGCTGGCGATTTTACAGGACGCGGATCTGATTTTCAGAGAGGAAATAGCCGCGGCGGGATTGGATCGCAGCATAAATCAGTATTTCGCCGTGCTTACAAATATGAGGTCGGTAGGCGTAATGGGAGACGACAGGACTTACGATTACGCTCTTGCGCTTCGCGGAGTGACAACTACCGATTTTATGACAGCGGACTTTGCGCGGATACCTTATGAGGTGCTGGAAAAGGTCAGCGTTAGGGTGGTGAATGAGGTTAGGCATATCAATAGGGTGGTTTATGATGTTACCAGTAAGCCGCCGGCTACTATTGAGTGGGAGTAATTGCAACCACTAAAAGTTTGGCTTAACAATTCGGGTTTGCAGACTTGAAAAGGTTTGCCGATATCACTTTGATACCGAAAATGTTATATGGACAATAATTTCAAGTGGCTTATATGTGATAACGGTGCTTTGTTGGCAGCGTCGTTTGGCAACGGCGGCTACATCTTAGCTACAATAACCGATATTTGAACCATACGTTGAAAACAGGAGCCAACTATAAAAAAGTCAATAGGAAAATGGAAAAAAGTTGAAAAAAATTTTTTGGCAAAAAAAGCACAGCAAAGCAAGCTATCTTCAAATAGCCGGATTAAGATATAAAAATTAAGATAATC
>CATLBH010000080.1 GCA_949878745.1 uncultured Ruminiclostridium sp.
ATAAATCAGACAAAGGCGGCGGGTGGAGCGTTCCTAATCAAGGAAGTCCCGACGCAGGAATATGCGCATATTTCAAGGAGGGCTGACGCAGAGTAGGGACGCTCCAATCGTCGAATTTGTCTGATTTCTATTGAGATTTAGTATTAAATAAAATAAAGTATTATGAGTATAGAAAAGGAAGCAGCCCGGACGGTTGCGCTCCGATTGGATTTTTTAAGTAAACAAAAAACCGCTTCGGTTGGGCAAACTTAGGGCGGTTTATTATTGTTTTTATTTCTTCTAAAGTGATAATATTTCGTTGATCACCAACCATAGCCCATCTTTTGAAGTTCAGTTTCATTAATAATGTCAAATAAACTCGTAATAAGAATTTTAATTTCACCCGAGAAAAGTGTAAGTTTAAGAATTCTAATCTCTATGTTACCATACATTTTTATGACGTGGCTCACGATGGGAATCTTGTTGATTTCGGTATTAAATTTGCTGCGAAGACGAAATAAATAATAAGGAATAAGGTTTTTCAGAAAGCAATTTAATCAATTCTTTGCTTACATAATTTCTGTCTATAATAAAAATTGATTCTCACGAAAAAAAGCGATTTACCCATTCAAACGTCTTATTTTTAGTACTATACTAATCTTTAATCATATTGTAGACGAAGTCGGAAATATGATTAAAGATTACACCCGAAACACTAATCTTTGGTCAACATTTTTTTGTCTATAATCTGACCAAAGATTAGTATTAGACATAGCTTCGTTTTATTTCGTCTTCGAATCAGAGGACAGTCACGACTTTCATTTTTCACTGTAATTTTTCGCGGGTACACTTTTTTAGTTTCATTTTCAAG
This sequence comes from uncultured Ruminiclostridium sp., assembly GCA_949878745.1. Lineage (GTDB taxonomy): Bacteria > Bacillota > Clostridia > Oscillospirales > Ruminococcaceae > Ruminiclostridium_E. The sequence goes on from CATLBH010000080.1 coordinate 851, forward strand.
TGTGTTTTATTTTGGGTGCAGTACCAAATATTTTTTCGGGGGAGTTCTAATCCACTTTTTCCTCGAAAAAATCTACGGAAGAGCAATCCTGTTTTCGGCAAGATTTATGCCCACAAATGGCTTTGTACAGCCGTTTGTGGGCATAAAATCTTTTTTGTCAGTGAAGGTTGGTTGCGGAGGAAGGATTCGAACCCCCGACCTCCGGGTTATGAGCCCGACGAGCTGCCCCTGCTCTACTCCGCGATCGTTCATTTTGTGACTAAATCAGTATACCACATCAGCGGAGTTTTGTCAAGTGTTTTTTTAAAAAACAAAGAAAATTTTTTTGGAAATATCCGGAAAAGGCGAAACGTTTATTTTCGCGTAATCAGCGGGTCTTGCCGAAAATACCAATCCCTTTTTAAACTGACGTAATACCCACAGTTTAAAAAGGGATTGTCCCCGAAACACTAATCCAACAGTTTAAAGAGGGATTAGTATAAGGCCGCGTTTAGGCCGACAGCCTATTTATCCGCCGTTTTTCTCCCGGTTAGAAATTCTATCGCCCTCTGTACGGAGCTGCGCACGTGTTCCATATCCTCGCCGTGAAGCTTTCCCGCGTTTCGGTAGTCGAAGCTTCGGCAGAATTCCTCCACGTCGGAGGTGAGGTTTTTCATATAATCCCCCGCCAGCTTGTCCAGCGCCTTTTTAAATCCCGCGAAATCGCCTTTGCTCATATTTTCGCCGCCCTTGCTTAAAAGCAGCTTATAGTGGGGCATACAGACAAACTCCTGATCGGAAAACAGCTTGCGGAATGCCTCGTCCTTTACGTACATCTGAAAGACCGTTTCAAGGGTATGATTTATGCCCCAGTTCACCTTGCTGCATACAAAGCAGGTGGAGCCGAACTGTTCAACCTTTTTGCCCTTTCCGAAAGGAAGCTTGGCTTCAAAAAGCTCCTTTTGCTTTTCCGCCATATGGGTGCTCAGCATAAGGGCTAAGGATAAACGGTTGTTTTGCTGCAAAAGCTGATTGTAATGGGTGCCGCAGAAGCCCAGCTTGTTTGTTTCTATCCTGACGTCGGGCTCCATCATGGCGGCGCCCATTATGTATTCGCAGATATGCTCTTCGATGCTGTTCCTCATGCGGCAGATCGGACAGCCCTCCCGGGGGCCGAAAACGTCGTTTACGGGTATTGTGAGTATGCTTTCGCGCATTTTTTCTTCCTCCTGATCTGTTTTAATAATTATGTTGAAGCGGTTTTTCTTTTTTTGGGGGCACTCTTTGCGTTCCGCGCCGAAGCATGGCTTACAACGCGGCGTTTATTTGCTCCGAAAAAAATATTTTCTCGGCGTATTGTGTTTTCTCTAATATTGTATTATAATATTAGTAAAATATCAAGAGGAAAGGCAAAATTTTTATGATTTTTGAAATAAAATGCGATTGTCTTGATTTAAAACAGACATTGTTCTGCGGCCAATGCTTTCGTTTCCGCGAACTGGGGGAAGGGGAATATGACGGCTTCGCGGGGGAAAAATACGTGAAGCTGATTCAGAGGGAGGACGGAATAGCCCTTTGCTGCGACGAAGAGGACAAGCCGTTCTGGGAAGAGTATTTTGACATTTCCCTTGACTACGCCGTTCTGCTGGAAAGCTTCGGAAAAGACGGGACTCTGAAAGCAGCCTGTACCGGAAGAAAAATAAGGGTGCTTAAGCAGCAGCCCTTCGAGACCCTCATAAGCTTTATAATATCCCAGAATAACAATATAAAGAGGATCACGGGAATAATAGACAGGCTTTGCCGCGGCTTCGGAGAAAAAATCGAAGCCGGTTACGCCTTTCCCAAGGCGGAAGCGCTGGCGGGGCTTAAAGAAGAGGATTTGTCCGAGTTACGGGCGGGATTTAGGGCAAAGTACATAATCGACGCCGCCAACAAGGTCACGGGCGGAGAAACGGATCTGGAAAAAATACGCCTTATGAGCGACGAAGAAGCGAGAGAAGAGCTGAAAAAGATAAAGGGCGTGGGAGACAAGGTGGCGGATTGTGTGCTGCTGTTCGGGCTTTATCACACCTCGGCGGTGCCCAAGGATGTGTGGATAAAAAGGGTAAACGCCTATTACTATCCCGACGGCCTTCCCGAATGCGTGGGTCGGTACGCGGGAATCGCGCAGCAGTATTTGTTTGATTACGCAAGAACGGATTTAAAGGATACGGTTTTTAAAAAATAAAATAAATGCAAGAGAAAGGAAACCATAAGATGAAATGCAGAATTTGCGGTGTGGAATATAAGGACACCGACCGCTTTTGCGGTATATGCGGAACGCCCAACCCAATTTTTGAAGTAAAGACGGTTACTCCCGAAGCTCAAAGCGGCGCGGAAAAGCCCGAGACGACCAATGAGCCTTATGAAAATAAAGAATCCGATAAACAGAACGTTACGGAAAGCTCTGACACATCCGCCGAAGTCATTGCCGAAGGCGGCGAAGCCAAAGAGAACATTATTTCGGAGGAAGCGGGCGATAATTCCTCGGAAACGGAAAACACCGACCCTTTTCCCGATCCTACCGTAACCGATTCGGGTTCTTCCGAGCCCGACCCTTGGAACCTTGACGACGTTATCAAACAGCCCGAGGGTTACAGCCGACCCAATGCCCCCGAAACAGCCGAATCGGCTTTAACCGACGTTTCGGAAGCTCAAGCTGACGCTGCGCCTCAAAACATTTCCCTTTCGGAATCGGTGTCGGGCGGGGTAAGCGGCGAAGTCTCGGGGGCGGGAAGAACAAACGCGGGGGTTGAAGCCGGGTATATTGCTCCCGAAGCCGAAAAACGGCAGCCGAAGCAGAAGGAAAAAAGAATGTGTTCTTTATCGGCGGTGGTGATTTGTATAATAGTGATACTGTTTCTGTCAATAGCGCTGGGAGTGGTCGGCGGACTTTATATGGGTGAAAAAAGGCGCGCGGCGAATATGAGGAGCGGAAGCGTTTTAAACGGTAATATTTATTCATATTATTGCGAATAAAAAGGAAGGCGGATTACAACATGGTAAATATAGGCAACAGATGGGACGAAATTTTGGCTGACGAGTTTAAAAAGGACTATTATCTTCAATTAAGGGAATTTTTAAAGAGGGAATACGGTCAGTACACCGTTTACCCTCCTATGAATGATATCTTTAATTCTCTCAGATACGCCGATTACGACAATATAAAGGTCGTGGTTATCGGACAGGATCCTTATCATGAACCGAATCAGGCTCACGGGCTGGCCTTTTCGGTGAAGAAGGGCTGTCCCATTCCTCCGTCGCTTAAGAACATTTACGCGGAGCTGGAGGCGGATCTGGGCATTCCCCCGTGCCCTTACGGGGAGCTTACCCGCTGGGCGAAACAGGGAGTGCTCCTTCTGAACAACGCCCTCACGGTACGGAGGGGTCAGGCGAACAGCCATCGGGGAAAGGGCTGGGAAATACTTACCGACAGGATAATACAGTGCGTAAATGAAAAGCCCGACCCCGTAGTATATCTTCTCTGGGGCGCAAACGCCAGAGAAAAAACCAAAATAATTAACAATCCCCGCCACCTGATACTTACTGCCGCTCACCCCAGCCCGCTTTCGGCGTATAACGGCTTTTTCGGGTGCAGACACTTTTCCAAGGCCAATAAGTTTCTTGAGGAGAACGGTGTGGAGCCTGTGGATTGGAGGCTTGAAGAACATTATATGGGGATGTAAAAAAAAGCGGCGAAGCCGCGTAATGTCCTTTTCGCTTCCTTTTCGGACACCGAAAAGGAAGTAGGGTGTGGGACGAAGTCCCACTGCCGATATTTAAGAGTAGAAAAAACCGGTCGATAATTTGTCGCGTAAAGACAAACGTTAGAAGCCGCGAAGCAGGGCTTCGGGATAAAAAACAATCTTTCGGTATAAACTCGCCAAATCTCGTTTTGAAACGGATTTAGCAGGTTTTATGCCGTAAGTTTTTTCTTTTTAATCCGAAGCGGCGGCTTCGCCCGCTTCTAACGTTTGTTTTTACGCGACAAACTTATAATCTTGTTTCTTACTCTCGCTTTGTAGCGGTGGGACTTTGTCCCACACCCTACTTCCTTTTCGGTGTCCGAAAAGGAAGCGAAAAGGACATTACGCGGCTTCGCCGTTTTTTATTTTTTTACAGCCCCTTTTCTGTTATCCGTCCACCTTGTCCCAGTAAGATTCCCCTCTATGGTGAAGCTTTTGAGGGAGGAACAGCCGCCGCCTTTTTTATTTTTATCCATACTCATTGTTCGATCCCCTCAAACAGAAAGTCAAAGCTTCCCTTAGGCGTTTTAAGACAGGTTTCCAATACCCCCGCGAAAATTTTCAGCTTTTTCTTCATTGACGCCGACCCCTTTTCGTCCTTTGAACCGTCCAGAAATACGGTAAGGGCGGCGACGATTATTTCCGCGCCTTCCTTAGGATACTCCATCTTTATGGAGCCTTCCTCAAGTCCCTGCTCCAGAAGCAAGGTAAGAATGGGGGCAAGCTCCTGCACTGCCACCTCTTTAAGCTTATTGTGCAGCAAAAGGTCGTCGCTCAGGTGAAGGGTTATAATAAGGTTGCTTCGGCTGTCGGCGAAATCTTTTTTCAGAACGCTGCGAAAAAGCTGCTTTATTCGGCCCAAGGCGGTCTTTTCGCAATTTATGCAGTTAAGATACTCCCTTATCGCTCTTCGGAAGCTTCGTTCAATAAGGCTGTCAAGAATTTCGTCCTTGCTTTCAAAATAATAATAAATGCTGCCTTTTCCCACGTTCGCCTCGCGGGCGATGGACTCCACCGAAATATCCTTAAAAGGCACCTTGCACATAAGCCTTTCAAGAGCGTCATAGATGATCTCGCGCTTGTCCTGCTTCATTCTCTCTTTCCCTTTCCGAACGGTTCAAGGCCGAACGTTAGAACGTTATACCAATCCCTTATATAAACTGACGCAATACCCACGGCTTAATACTAATCCCTTTTAGAACCTGTCCACATAGGAATGGTGCGTGGATTTTCGAGCAGATTTTGTCGAGGACAAGGCAAAATTTCGCCGGCTTGCTGTCGCAAGTCAAGAAATTTTAACACACGAGGTGTTCGGTCATTT
>CATLBH010000081.1 GCA_949878745.1 uncultured Ruminiclostridium sp.
TTTAAAACTCTTGATAACGTTGTTGAAAGGCTTTGTGATACCATTTGTTCCTTACCTCTTGATATTATCAAAAGCATTACCGGTAGAGATTGGATTTTGTCATGTTTTTAATTGGTTATTAGTATTATACTAATCTTTGGTCAGATTATAGACAAAAAAATGCTGACCAAAGATTAGTATGAAAAAGACGGTATAAGGAAATAATGCGCCGTTAAGAGAGTGTGTGCGTACGGGTTTTGTGTTTATTTTTATCCACCCGTGTTTCTTCATATTTGTTACGATGCCTTCAACAGGGTTATTTTGAGAAATGATTTTTTTATACTTGCGATTCATCGGCACACCACCCCCGCAATATTTTAAAAACCTGTCCACATAGGAATGGTGCGTGGATTTTTGAGCAGATTTTGTCGAGGACAAGGCAAAATTTCGCCGGCTTGCTGTCGCAAGTCAAGAAATTTTAACACACGAGGTGTTCGGTCATTTGCCCAAAGTCGGCGCAAGGACGCGCCGACAGCAAAGCAAATGACGAAACGCAGTCATCGGCAAAATCTGCCGAAAAGACGCGTGCCAATTCCTATGTGTACAGGTTCTAAAACAATGCTTAATACCAATCCCTTTTTAAACTGACGTAATACCCACAGTTTAAAAAGGGATTGCACCCGAAACACTAATCCAACAGTTTTAAAAGGGATTAGTATAAACAACCGAAAGATAACGGTTATATCACGGGTATAATATCGTCGCCTTCATTCTTATCGATGTTTTTTCCTTCTCCCGAAGTCTCGGAATCCTTCTCAACAGGCGTTCCCAAAAAAGACGGAAGCTCCATACCCGCTTGCTTAAACACCTCGCCCAACGGAGGAACGGCTTTCATCAAACCGCTGATAAATCCCGCGGTAGAGCTTTTCCCGTCGGAATTTGCGGCTCCGCTGTCCCATACGGTCACCTTATCGATCTTGATGTTCTTTATTGCGTCAACCTGAATACGCATAAGCTCTTCCAGCTTGTCGGATATAATCAGCTTCACCGCGTCGTCCGCGTTTCCGCCGGCGGCGTTTACTATCTCTCTTAAACCGTCCGCCTGCTTCTGGAGTATTTCCTTCGCGCCGTTGGCTTCCGCTTCCATTTTCGCGAAAATAGCGTCCGCTTCACCCTTTGCCTTGCGGCGCATAACCTCGGCTTCCGCCTCGGCGGCGATCTGAGCCTGTTCCTTGGCTATCTGCGCCTTTACGATAACGTCCGCCTGCTGAGTTGCCATTTCCAGCTCGGCACGCCTTTGTTCGGCTTCCTTCTGGGCGTTGTAGGCCTCTTCCTTCGCCTTGGCGTTCTGTACCGCTTCGGCGGCGGTGGCGATACGAAGGGCTTCCGCTTCCTTTTCTCTGCGGTTGGCTTCCGATTGCGCCACGGCGATCTTGGCGCTGTTTTCGCCTTCGATGGCCGAAGCGTTGGAGGCGGCAACCTGAATACGCTGTTCCTTCATAGCGTTGGCCTGACCGATTTCACCGTCTCGGTTGGTCTTGGCTACGGCTATTTTGGCGTCATTACTGGCCTTGGCTTCCGCTTCCACCTCTTTTTGCTTACGCACCGCCTCGGATTGAGCCACGGCGATTTTCGCCTCGTTTTCACCCTCGATGGCTGTGGCGTTGGCGGCGGCAACCTGAATACGCTGGTCGCGTCTCGCGTTTGCCTGACCGATCTCACCGTCTCTGTCCTTTTCGGCCACGCTCTTCTTCGCGTCGTTGATCGCCTTTGCGGCGGCTTCCTTACCCAGTGCCTCAATATAACCCGATTCGTCGTTGATATCGGTAACGTTAACGTTGATAAGCCTTAAGCCGATTTTTTTCAGCTCTATTTCCACATTGTTGGAAACGGCAATAAGGAACTTGTCGCGGTCGGTGTTTATTTCCTCGATATCCATTGTGGCGACTACCAGACGAAGCTGTCCGAAGATAATATCCTTAGCCAGCTCCTGAATCTCGTTCAGGCGAAGTCCCAGAAGCCTTTCGGCGGCGTTCTGCATAATACCCGGCTCCGTAGAGATACCCACGGTAAAGCGTGAGGGCACGTCGATACGTATATTCTGTTTGGAAAGCGCGTTTTTCAAATCCACGTTAATGGAAATGGGGGTAAGGTCCAGATACTGGAACGACTGGAGCACGGGGAAGATAAACGCCGCGCCGCCGTGGATACACTTGGCGGAGCGCGCCTGTCCGTTTTTCTCCGAGCCTACCTTACCGTAAATTACCAGCACTTTGTCCGAAGGACACTTGCGGTAACGGGAAAGAATGGCAATTATAAGGGCTATCAGAATAACGACGCCCACCGCCACGGCTACAATAATGGTTTCCGGCATAATAAATTTCCTCCATATATTTTTTATATATTTAGCTTGTTCACAAGCTTTTTACCGATTTTTTATTTTCCAAACTCCTTTCTTATCCCTTTTTCCACCACGGGAATTATCAGAATCAAAACCGCAAGCTGTACCATCGCCTCGATAACGCCCACTGTGCTTATTTTATCGATATCGCTTCCGATAACAAACAGGAACGGCAAAACCGATAAAGGCAGCATAATCAGCCCGCATATATAGCTAAGTTTTCCGAAAAGCTTCTGAGCGAATTCCCAACTATCCTGATTTTTTCTTGAAAGGTCGGTTCTGTATCCGTAAAGATTGTTTATTTTTTTGGGGTACTTTCCCTTGACATAAGCCATCCCGACCACTGTCATAAAAATCGGGATAAGCAAATCGCAAACAAACATAAAAACCCAAAACCACATAACCTGCCCCTTTCTCAAAAAGTAAAACCGAACCAAGCTTCGGGAAACCAAACATATCGAAAAGCAATTAAGAAGATTCCCTCTCCACCACAAGTATCGACCCCGAAAGGATATCCGTAACCCTTACGGGAACGCCCGTGGCTATAATTTCCCCCTCGTTGCTTACGGCGTCAAACTCCAAAAACCTTTCGCCGCAGCTTATGTTTATTTTTCCGGAGCCGCTGCCCTTCGGGGGAATGGGGATATAAACGGTGCCGCTTTCGCCGAGAAGATTTTTAACGTTAAAGGTACCGTTTTGCGCGAGCTTTGAGGACCACTGTATGATTTTAGCCACCAGCAGCATGGCCGCGAAGCCCAGTACCGCCGCCAGCACCAGAGCCGCCCATTCGGGCATTCCGTTGGCGATGGCGGTAATGCCGCTCCAGCCGAAAATACATAAAAACGCTATAACGCTTTGTACCGATAAGAGCCTGAAATCCGCGATATCCGAGGGGCTGCTTATATCGTGTCCGGACAGATCCGCGCCGTCGGCGCTTACGTCGAAATCCACGTCGGGCATATCGAGGCCCGAGGTATCGCTGGGGTTGATGCCTTCGCCGCCTTCTCCGAGACCCAGAAGCATCATTATAGTCTGTATGATAAGTATAAGCGAAGCCGGAACAGCTATACAGTAAAGAACCTGTTCAACAAGCTGTAAATTATTCCACCAATCACTGAACCATGTCATAATAATTCCTTCTTCCTTCTTTGTTTTTATTTTTAAGCCGCGCGGTAAATCTTATTTACTGTTATTATACCACATTTAACGCGGTTGTCAATATAAAACAAGGACTCCGAATTAAAATCAGCCAATTGCATAAAAAGAAAAAAATCCTTTGTATAAAATGTAGAAAATGAAAAAATCCCCTTGCGCTTTCATAAAAATAATGCTAATATAGAAAGTAAATAAAATTTACTTTAATTATTTGAATAAGAAGCACTTAGGCAGATTTAAAAACACATGTATATTTTCTAAAATCAAAAATGCTTTAAAAAACGGCTTGTATACCGAAACGCCAACCTCTTTTAAAAGGGTGGGTACGGAAGAACAGAGCAAGGAGGAAGGAAGATGAACAGAATCGAGCTTGGAAGAAAAATAAAAGAAGCAAGGCTGGCGAAGAAAATGACTCAGTCCGATGTTGCCGGTGACTTTATAACCAGAAATATGCTGAGCCAGATAGAGAGCGGAGCCGCCAACCCTTCTTTAAAAACCTTGGAGTATCTGACCTCCGTGTTGGATATTCCCATTCAGACCCTGCTGCCCGACGGAAGAACGGCCGAGAAAGAGGAAGCGGAAAATTCTCTTTACGAAAACCTCCTGGATATGAAGGAATTTTTTTCCGAGGAAAATTACGGCGGAGCCATCGAGACGGCGGAGAGGCTTTTCGATACGGCGCTTTACGACGAAGCCTGCGCCGTTACCGCCCGCTCTTATATGAATATGGCGCTGCAATGTGAAAAAGAAAACGATTTTTCAAGATCCGCCGATTACGCCAACAAGGCGTATGAGTACGCCGACAAAGGATTGTACGCTTCGAGGGATATAACCACCTCTTCGGCGCTGCTGCTGAACAGGATAGCGGAGAAGCTGAAAGCGAAAAATTAAACGTCATAAAAAAACAGCCTTACGCTTATTCTTTGTACGGCTGTTTTTATTGTATTATTAAAGCGCAGCCTAAGCAAGCTGCCGTAACCGCTATTTGCCGACCCTCACGCTGCGAGCATAGCTAACGAATGCGCAAGGCAATTAATACTAATCCCTTTTAAAACTGTTGGATTAGTATTAAATCGCTATGAATACAAGCTTTCAATAAAATTCCCAAATTACTCGATTTTCTTTTTCACTTTTTTCAGTAAAAGTAAGCAGGCCGCCGCCGAAACAGAACCGAACAACATTATTTTCCAAGCCTCTCCGGCTCCGCCTGTTTTCGGGTTCTCTTCCTTTGAATCGCTGTCGACGGAATCATCGGAAGGCGGAGTTTTATCGTTGCTGTCCGAAGAAACCGGATCATATGTTTCGCCGTCGTCCGTCTTTTTATCGTCGCCGACCGCTTTTTCATCAATCAAGATAAGATAATCCGAAGCGTGTGTAAAGGTCAATTCCGCTTTGCCGTCAGATGATATCTCACTTTCACAAATATATTCCAGATAATCGTTGTTATAATAATACAGTTTCGCGTAAAGTCCCGCATTAGTCTTGCCAAGATCAATCGAGAGAACCGCTGTAAAACCAAATTCTCCGCTGTGCAAAAGGCTTATTTGAATAAAGTACCGCTCTTTTGCGATATTGTTTATTATTTCCGCGGGAATGTTTACGGTATATGTATTTACCGCAAAATCAATATCCGATAATGCTTCCGCAGTAATACTTTTTCCGTTTACGCTCCATGAAATGCCGCCGCCCATTTCAAAAATAATAGTTATATCTTTGCCCTCGATAACGGCAAACACTTCTTTGGGAACGACGATGGTACCGTTCATATCAACGATTATTGCACTGCCTTCCTCGGAGTTTGCGGCGTCTGTTTTTATCGCCTCCCAGCCTTTTTTGCCGTTATCGTCTTTTAAGAAAGGCATATCATAATCGGGCGATATAGGAATATCAGGTTCGTTTGAATCATCGAATTCGCCAGGAATATCGGACTCATTCGGATTCCCCGGCTCGCTTGGAATATTGGGTTTGTCAGGGAGTACGGGCGGATTGGGACGATCGGGTTCGCCGCCTCCGAGAGCCGGAATTGTTTCTGTTTTCATAACATATCCGCAGACGGTACAGCGATATTCCCTTTTGCCCTCCGAATCATAATCCGGTTCAAGCGTTACCTTTCCGCCGTCGGAAATATGCTCGCCGATATTATGTTTTTCGCCGCACTCGCAGTTATGCCAGTGTCCCGATATGTCGCTTTGCCATTCTTCCTCAACATTATGCCCGAGAGGTGCAAGCGTTTCCTCGCTTATCAGATATCCGCAGACGGTACAGCGGTATTCCTTTTTGCCCTC
>CATLBH010000082.1 GCA_949878745.1 uncultured Ruminiclostridium sp.
ATACTCTTTCTGATTTGATATTGTTCTTCCGGACTTAATTTTACTGCGTTTGTTTTTAATTCATCTTCCATGCTTATATTATATCACTTTTCTTAAATTTTGGCAAGGTTTATTTGGTGTATCAATAAAAGCAATAGACTATATAAATGTAAATTACGCCTCCAATATAACTATGGAACAGCTGTGCGAAGTTTCCGGAGTGGGGAGACATTATCTTTGCAGGCTGTTCCGCACCTCATTGAATACCCGCCCAATGGAGTATGTGGCAAAGCGGCGTATCAGGGCGGCGAAGGAATTGCTGATCAAAACAAACAAAAGCCTTGCGCAGATAGCGGAAGAAACGGGATTTTGCGAGAGCAGCTATCTGTGCAGGCTTTTTAAGCGATATGTGGGAATGACTCCGACGCAGTTCAGAAAAGGATAAAAAAGTTAGAAACTGTTCCAATAGGAATGGTGTGCGGATTTTCGAGCATATTTTGTTGATGACAAGGCAAAAATCCGCAGGCGGGCTGTCGACCGTCAAGGATTTTTAACGCAGTCAGCGGCAAAATATGCCGAAAAGACGTGCGCCAATTCCTATTGGAACAGTTTCTTATAGCAGAAAGTATTCTTATTTGTTCAGCACCGCGAAATCCGTCCCAATTTCCGAAGGCTTCCAATCCGTTCTGAGCTTCTTTTCCTCTATCAGATACTTTATGGGAACACATACGGCGTTAACAAATCGGTACATTTTAGATATCACGTTAACCTGTCCCTGTAAATGACTTGGCGTATGCTCCCCCAGAATCCTTTCGGTATGGCGGTCAAGGATTTTTATAAGTTCCTTAAGCTCGTTTTCCACAAAGCGCTCCGTAAGCTTTACCGCTTTATCGTACTGATCTGAAGTAAAAACTGGCATTGCGGACCTATAGGAGTCGGATTCCCTGATAACATATCCTTTTTTAATAAGCTCCGCCAGAATCTCAATATCGTTTTCGCTGAAGCTCCCGACGTTTCCTTTCGCCACGTCGCAGAATACCTCCGTATAATGCTGGTTGTTGTAAAAAACAAGGTAATCGGCCTTTGGCGCGGGGTGATAATCAACAAAATAAATTCCGTCACCGTTTCTGTTTGTCACCTGTGAGAAATTTAAAAAATTGTTTTCGCTAAAGGCGCTTTTTTCCTCCAGCCATATATAGGCACGGTCGCCCCAGGCGGTAATCGGGTAATCGGATACGTCGCGGTCATATGAGACGACCTCTCGAAGCAAAAACGCCGTCATAAGCCACCGCAAAGAATTTTCGGAAAAATCGCTCCCGTAAAATCCCGTTTTTTTGAACTCGTCCATATTTTTTTCCAAAAAGCCGCTTATTTTGTCCGCCGTCTTTTTCTGATACTCTTTGGCAGCCTTTCCGATTTCCTCCGCGCATTCGGCGGTTACCGTCATCACTCCCGCTTTATAGTGATTTCCGTTTTGGAGCAGTATACCTCTGCTTGTCAGCGCGTTTATTTCCTCGTCTAAATATGGGAGGGGAATACCCGTTTCAAGGCTTATTCCTTCCGCCGTCAGGGAATCGTTATAACAGGCGGCAACGATGTTTTGCCTTATCGATCCCCGCATAAAGTCCCAGAAAAAGTTGGGGCCGCTTCCCATATAAAGGGGTATAAGAGATTTGGGCGCGTAGCTTAACGTACCGAGCTTTCTTGCCATGTTCATTCCTTCTTTCAGTTTCTGTCTCGATTTAAAAAGCAGGTATTTTACCATACTTTCGCTGATTTTGAGGATATCGGCGATTTGGCGGCAGGATTTGTTTTCAACGTAGTACATTATAACGGCGCGGCGGTATTTTTCGGAAAGCAGCGTAAGTTCCCGCCTTAACAGGTATATTTCCTCATTTTCACTTTCTTCGAGGGCAACAGCGGGGTTTGCCGCCGAAACAATGTCCTCCGTCAGCTCACAGGCGATAAGCGTAGACTTTTTGCGAAGCCATTGCTTGTAAACATTGCCAGCAACCGCCCACATAAAGCCGTAGAAGGCGCCCTTCTCACGAATACTGCCGTAAGACTTCACCAGTTCAAGAAGAATATCCTGACACAAATCCTCCGCGTCCTGGCGGCTGTTTGTCCTTGCGCGGCAGTAGGAAAAGACGGTTTTTGACGCGTCCGTTATTTTTTCGTTTAATTCGCTGTCGTTCAATTCGTTATCCTCCTTTTTTTCGGAAGCTTCTGTAAGTATAGTGAAGAAAATTCGGAACGGTTAAGGTTTTTTTAAAAATTTTCCGTGTTTTATGAAAAAATATGGAGATTTGCGCCGCAAAGAGCCGATCTCCTCAAAACAAATCTTATTACCCCCTTTTTTAAAAACTGTTCCAATAGGAATAGGCGCACGTCTATTCGGCATATTTTGCCGCTGACTTGCGGTTTTGTCATTTGCTTTGTTGTCGGCGCATCCTTGCGCCGATTTTGAGCAAATGACTAATACTAATCCCTCTTTAAACTGTTGGATTAGTGTTTCGGGGGCAATCCCTTTTATACCAATCCCTTTTTAAACTGACGAAATACACACATTTTAAAAAGGGATTAGTATTAAACTGTGGGTATTACGTCAGTTTAAAAAGGGATTGGTATAACACATCGTGTGTTAAAAATCCTTGACGGGCTATCGCGTAAGCTGCCCCCCTGCGGATTTTTGCCTTGTCATCAACAAAATTTGCTCGAAATTCCGCACACCATTCCTATTGGAACAGTTTCTTATTTCCGTAAATCAATATCTAAAAATCCTATCAGCCCCTTACATCCCTCAAGAACATCTCTGTATGTCTCGTCAAAATTCCCCGTATACCAGGGATCGGCTATATCCTGCCCCTTCCTTTGGGTAAAATCAAGAAGCTTATGCACCTTGTTTTCCCTGTCGTTTCCAATAATGCGCATTAAGTTTCGTTTATTGTTTTCGTCCATTACTATAAGAAAATCGTATTTGGAATAATCTTTTTTCGTAATCTGACGGGCACAGCGTGGCGAAAAGGGGATTTTCATACTTATCAACTTTTTTTTGGTACCCGTATGTATGTCGTTTCCAAGCTCCTCCGTGCTTGTTGCGGCGGAGGACACCGATACCTCCGATGATATACCCGCGTCGGAAACAAGTTTTTTCATTACGAATTCCGCCATCGGAGAACGGCAGATGTTGCCGTGACATATGAAAAGTATTTTTGTCATAATAATAACCGCCTTTTTTCATTTTTCATAAAGCATATCACACTATTCTTTCTTCTATTCGTTCGTATATTTCCGAAAGCTCCGGCATTACCTTAAGAGCGCCCTTTCGCTCGGTAACTATCCCCGCCGCGGCGTTGGCGAATAAAAGCATTTCGTAAAGCTCGCCGTCCGAATAGTCCCTCAAACCTTTTTCAAGAACCTTTCCCAGTATCGCTCCGCAAAACGTATCGCCCGCTCCCGTGGTTTCAATTGTATTCGCGGGAACGCACGGCGCGAACGCGAAGCCGCTTTTTGAATACGCTCTGCTCCCGTTTTTCCCGAGAGACAAAAGAAGCAGCGAAATATTGGAATATCTTTCGCGAAGGAATTTTACCGCCTCGTCGAATCCGTTTTTTCCCGTCAGCCATAATATTTCGTTATCCGAAATTTTCAAAATATGACAGTGAGACAAGCCGTATTCAATCTTCTCCCGCGCCTTGTCAAGGCTTTCCCATAGATTTTCCCGCAGATTGGGGTCAAAAGAGATTATCGCTCCCGCTTTCTCCGCGGCGGATACCGCTTTTTTCGTAGCCCTTTCACATACGCCGTTGGTCATTGACAAAGAGCCGAAGTGAAAAATCCCGCTGTTTTCGATAACGCTTTCCCTGATGTCGGATTCGCTCAGCATCATATCCGCGCCGGGGTTTCTGTAAAAGGAGAACTCACGGTCTCCGCCGTCAAGGGTATGAATAAACGCGAGAGTTGTGTTTACGGTCTTGTCGGTAATCAAGCCGTCGGTATTGATACCCAATGCACCGATTGTTTTCCGAAGCTGTCTTCCGAAAATGTCATCGCCGATCTTTCCGATAAAGGCGGTTTTATAGCCCTGTTTATTCAGCATTGCGAGCACGTTGCAGGGAGCTCCTCCCGGGTTGGCTTCAAGAAGAGGATTTCCCCGAGCGCTTACGCCGTTTTCGGTAAAATCTATCAAAAGCTCCCCCAGCGCGCAAACATCAAATTTCTTCATCGTCACTCCTCCATCGCGTATATTTCGGTGTTTGTTCCGCCGAAAACCCTGTCGGTCAAATCATACACGGCGTTGGTAACAGTATATTCGCCCCCGTTTACGAATACCTCTATTATATTCTCGTCAACGTAGATTTCAAGGGAGCAGGTGCCGATGATTTCCGGAGTTTCGCATATATTGGGAAACTGTCCGCCGTTCGCCCGCGTCACCGCCGATCTGTCGGTGATTACCTTGCCCTTTTCGCGGCGTATGACAAAGCCGCCTACGTTCAGTATGCCGCCCTCCTCCAGAGTTGACCGAACCATGAAAACCTTTTCGGGAGAATTCGTTTTTTGGGTGAATTTTCCGCTGATGTTGGGGTGCGGCATAAAGAAAATATGCCCGTTTTTCACCTCGCATACTCTCGGAATGGCGAATAATCCGATCGCGCCGTTTTTCATAGGCGCGGGCATTCTCAGCCACGCGGCAACTATTCTCCGTCCGTCTTTATCAACGGTACTTTGCGGCGCGTAAAGATCAAGCCCTCGGTCAAAGTATTCAACGGTCTCCGAAAGTTTCATTTCACATGTGCTTTCGTCAAGCTCCGCAAATCCGCACAACGTCTGCTGCCCGTTCGGAAGGCCCATGGGCGAGAAAATTACAATTCCCCGTCCGCCGACGGTGAAATAGTCGGGGCATTCCCACATCCAGCCCAGCCCGTCTCTTGAAAAGGAATTCACGTATTTCCAATGAAGCAGATCCGAGCTTGTGAAGAACAGAAATTTTCCTTTTCCTCCGTCGGTGCTGCCCAAAATCATATACCATTCGCCGTTTTCGCCGCGCCATACCTTCGGGTCGCGCGTATGCGTGATATCGCCCGTACCGGTATTTTCAAAAGGCTTAAGCACCGTTGTTTTTCCCCCGAAATTATCAAACAGGTATCCGTCCTCCGACGCTATATGAAGCTGTGCCGAAACAAATTGATCGTTCAGATTGCAGTTTATGTTTTCGGGGTCGTAAACGGTATAGTTTACGCCGGTATAAAACAGATGAAGCTTTCCGTCCGCCTCGACGGCGCTTCCGGAGAAGCACCCGTCTTTGTCGTCAGTCTTGGTGGGAAAAAGCGCTATATCCTTGTGCTCCCAATTTGTAAGATCGCGGCTTACCGCGTGTCCCCAGTGCATTCTTCCCCATTTCGGCGCGTAGGGAAAATGCTGATAGAACAAATGATACTCGCCCTTGTAGTATATAAATCCGTTGGGGTCGTTTATCCAGCCGCGGGGCGCCTTCAAATGAATTTCATTCATAATCGTTCTCCTTAAAACCGAAAAAGCAATCGGTTACTTTGCAATTACAGAATACACCTTTTTCGGTGATTTGTAAAGTACTTTTTATCATCTCTCTTATTTTTTATGAGAAATCATAAAAAGGGCATATCCCTTTTATAGATATTTAAGGAACCACTGATTAAATCGGATGCGCGCATCTTGCTTGCATATTTTCCGTCAGATTGCACAACTTCTCCTTGACGGGCGCTAGCCCGCCTGCGTCGAATTTGTACAATCTGACGAAAAATCTGC
>CATLBH010000083.1 GCA_949878745.1 uncultured Ruminiclostridium sp.
CTGCTCCGCGGCTGCATCGGTTTCCGTTTCCCCGTTTGCCTCCGCTTCTTCAAGTACGGCCTTGTCAAACTGCCTGTCCTCAACGCAGGCGGTTGCGTATCCCGCGCCGATAAGCCCTGTCGCCATAGCGTCGCTTACCTCCTTTTCCTCGCCAATACCCATTGTGACCGTACCGCAAAAGGATTTTAACGCCTTTATTTTCATTTTGTCAGCCTCCTTTACGAAGCCGCTTTAAAGGTCAGCTTCGCAATCTTCTGTGAGTTTTCGATTCCATAATTTGCTTGACTGTCGGGGGATTTCCGAAGTTTGACAAAGCAACGGCGTTTTCAAACTTTGCCTTGTTTTTATCCTGTTTTTCGGCGTTTTTTTCCTTGCGCTTGTGTATGGCCTTCTGCCAGCCCGGTGTATCGCTTTCTGCCTCCAAATCCTTTAAAACGTCCGAGTAATCCGCCTTATGTACAGGATAATCAAACCAAATATTGATAGGAGGAAAACGGGGAAACTCTCTTAGCGTTCCCTCAATTCTCCACGCCGTACGGCTTTCCGTGCGCTTGTCCGCGGCGGAAACATTTTCCATAGCTTCTTTATATTCCTCGACCGTAAGCTTGCTTTTGCACAATTCCTGCATTGCACTCCTGCTGCAAGCGTCGTCTTGGGAATATTCGTCCTCATGTCCGTGACTGTCCAGATAAGCGGCCATCGCTGTACTTGCCGCCGAGTTTTTTTCCTGTGTTAAAAGGGCTTCGCTTATTTCAAGCTCGATCAGATCAAGCAAGGCGTCGGGGTCTCTTGCAAACACTCCCGAACCG
Organism: uncultured Ruminiclostridium sp.; assembly: GCA_949878745.1. Lineage (GTDB taxonomy): Bacteria > Bacillota > Clostridia > Oscillospirales > Ruminococcaceae > Ruminiclostridium_E. The sequence continues at coordinate 810 of CATLBH010000083.1, forward strand.
GAGGCTCTGTCCATACTACGCTTACCGCCCTGAGCGCCCTTGCTGTGATGGTGACAGTATATTACGGCGCACCCAAGCTCGGTACAAACCTTATCAAACTGGTTACAGAAATGCGCCATTTGGTCGGCGCTGTTTTCGTCGCCGGTGATAACCTTATAAATGGGGTCTATGATAATGGCAATGTAATTTTTCTTTACCGCCCTGCGTATCAGCTTGGGAGCAAGCTTATCCATCGGTACGGATTTTCCTCTCAGGTTCCATATGTCGATATTGTCAAGATGATCCGGCGGCCATTGAAGCGCCGTATATACATCTTTGAACCTGTGCAGACAGCTGGCGCGGTCAAGCTCCAGATTCACATACATTACTTTCCCGCGCGTGCATGAAAATCCCAGCCATTTCTTCCCCTCGGCTATAGAGCAGCAAAGCTCTATAAGCGCATAGGATTTACCGGCTTTTGAAGGACCGGCGATCAGCATTTTATGCCCTTGCCTCAATATACCGTCAATAAGCGGAGGAGAAAGTTCGGGAAGATCACTCCAAACATCAGCCATATTCTCCGTGTCGGGAAGATCATCGTTAACCGCTTCAATCCATTCCTTCCATTCGTTCCACGAGCTTTTTCCGATATTGGTATCAATAATATACTGCTTATTTTCTCCGCGCATTACGCCCGGCATTCGGCTGAGCCTTGACGGATTCCTGTTCTGTTTGTCTATCTCAAGACCGTTTTTTTGGCAGATGCTGTAAAGAAAATCAACTCTTTTACGGTATTCGTCATAATTTGCGGCGTCTATTCTCACAATCGCGTGAATGCTTTTTTTACCGCTGTAAACAAGACAAGCCACAGGCAATTCAAGCTCCCGTATTATGGCGTTTTGCCTTTTAATGTCCGTGCTGTCGGATTCCACCAAGGCATATCTGAATTCGGTGACATTTTCATTCCGAACCCCTTTTCCGTCAAGCGGATTAAACCTTATCCAAGCACCCGCATTTTTATCATAATCGCCTAATACCGAGCCTATATCCCCTTTACATTCGCTTAACTTTTTAATCAGCGTCCCCGCGTTTCTGTCAAAGCAGCCTTTACTTGCGGGAATAAATTTTCCGTCTTTTTCATAGCTTTTTGTAACGTAACCGACATTTTCATTTTCTTCAAACAGCGTTTCAAGATACGTAATGAGCTGTTTTGCGGGATTCCAATTTTCTTCGGGAGAAGTCAATTCCTTCCCTTCGATCCAATTTCTGTTGACAACGACACATTCATTGTCCCCTATTTCGGAATCCCAGTCTAACGCCCTGTCTTCTCCGGAAGAGAAGGACCACCCGTTTTCTTTAGCCATTTGAACGATCGTTCCGCCCGTGACCGGTTGAGCGGTGCCGTTAAAGCTGCTCCACTTTTTTTCACATTCTCCCGGGTGATACCTTTTCGGGTCCTTAGCGCTCCAATCCGACCACACCGATACGGAATAGCCTTCGTGCTTCAACGCCATTCCCACATTCACCCATTCCTGATAATCCAATTCTGCGGGATTTATATAGTCCAACAGCATAGTCAAATCAAGTTCATTGTCCATTATCTACCTCCGGCGCTTAACGGAATATATTCCGACGGCATTATATCATGCGGTATATTCCAATTATTTGCGGCTATTCTGTTAATAAGATTTTTCGCGGCTTCAAACTGCCATGTGCCGACATGCCGAAAGCCTTTGCTCTCTAAAAATCGTATCTGTTTAGGCGTGGTAAGCCCCGCGTTTCTTCTTTTATCCAATCTTTCAAGCAGCTTTTGAGCCTTTCCCGCGTTATCGATCTCGTCCGGGAATATGCCGAGTTTTTCAAGCGTCTGCACTTGTTTTTGAGAAGGCGGCGACATTTCCCAGCCAAAGGCGGGAACGTAAGATGACAAATCCTCCGCCTGAATGGACATTTCAAATTGGAGGGGATCAACCAATTTGCGCTTTCGCTTTTTCATTTCCGAAAGCTGTTTTGCTAACGCCTTCTCGCGCTGCGTCACAACGTCCTCGCTTGCCTTTTGCTCCGCTTCCTCGATATTGGTGGGGCAGGCGGCGCTTTCAAGATTCTCGGTCATTTTTCTCGCCACCTCTTCGTTTTCGCAAATAAGGTGAGCGGGACGACATAATTCGTGCCTTTCGGTGTGCCATAAAAAATCCAACAATAGCAAATGGTCCTTGTTGGGGGCAAGCCGTGTGCCTCTTCCTACCATTTGGCAGTACAGCCCCCGAACCTTTGTCGGCCTGAGAACAATCACACAATCCACATCGGGACAGTCCCAGCCTTCGGTCAGCAGCATTGAGTTACAAAGCACATTGTATTTTCCGTTCTCAAAATCGGTAAGCACCTGTACTCTGTCCTCGCTGTCGCCGTTTACCTCTGCCGCGTTAAATCCCTTTGAATTAAGAATATTTCTGAATTTTTGCGAGGTTTTTATAAGGGGCAGGAATACGACAGTTTTTCTGTCCGAACAGTATTTTGTCATTTCTTCGGCTATCGCTTCAAGATAAGGGTCAAGCGCTGTATCAATATCACTTGCCTTAAAATCCCCTGCCTGTGTGGATACTCCCGTTAAATCAAGCTTTAACGGAATTGTCATAGCTTTTATTGGCGATAAATACCCTTCCCGTATAGCCTGCGGAAGCGTATATTCATAAGCAAGGCTGTCAAAAACCTGTCCTAAATTTTTCATATCGCCCCTATCGGGCGTAGCGGTAACGCCGAGAACATCAGCATCATAAAAGTGCCTTAATATTTTCTGATAACTGTCGGAAATACTGTGATGCGCTTCATCAATTATAATTTTGGAAAAATAATCCTGAGGAAACTGCGACAATCTTTTTTCACGCATAAGAGACTGAACGCTCCCCACCGTTATTCTGAACCATGAGCCAAGGCAGCTTTCCTCCGCCTTTTCGACCGCACAATTTAATCCTGTCGCTTTATGTATTTTATCCGCCGCCTGTGACAGCAACTCCCCTCGGTGCGCAAGAATAAGCGTACGGTCCCATTGCCGTGTGCACTGTTTGGCAATTTTGGCAAAAACAATGGTTTTTCCCGTTCCGGTGGGCAATACAAGCAGGGTCTTTTTGTTTCCCTGCTCCCATTGCTCAAAAACCGCGTTTTTTGCCTCTTCCTGATAGGGTCTGAGCTCCATCAGAATTGACCCGGCACATATACGCCCGAGGGGGAGGCGGCATCGGTGCTTACGGAAGCTTGTGCGGACTGTTCGGGAGGATCGTAGAATCTTTTAATATCGTTGGACTGTATTTCCTCTCCATTGTCGTTTATCCATTTTCGGGTCGTTATTTTGCACCGTCCCTTTTTACCCACAACGGCGTTCCAATCCATTTTTAGCTTTTCGCCGTGCTTTTTAAGACCGATAGCACAGAAGAAAGCGGAAAGGAGCCCCTCGCATTTGCTGTGCAAAAACAAGTTATGTTTTATAACGGCGGTTCGCTCGGGAGCATTGACGGTCAAACTGACAATGGCCTTATTACAGGGCGGAAGCTTTTCACTTCTGGCATGCCTTGCCCTTTCAAAATTCGTAACCGTAAAATCGTAATCCCCCTCGGGAAGCAATATAAAATCGCTGTCCTTTTCTATCTCGGAATCCCAATCAAATTCTCTTTCAAAATTTGCCATTATTTTTTCCTCCTACTATAATATATTTATCGGGTAAATCCATGACAGACCAGCCATGGTTTACACGAACTTGTTACTTAAGCTATAATGAAAGCAGAAATCGGACTGACGTATTCCTCCTTGGGACACCA
>CATLBH010000084.1 GCA_949878745.1 uncultured Ruminiclostridium sp.
TATTTTCGCCTTCATTTTATTTCACCCTCCGGGTGCTGCTTTTGCAGCTGTTTTATATATCTATTATACTATATTTTTTGCCCGTTGGGTAGGTTTTTTTGAGGGTTTGTTTTGCGGATTAAGGATAAAGAAAAAGCTTGACGTCCGCCGCACCGCCGACATTACCGATTATAAAGTAACGGTATACCGGGATCTGGAAAAGGACGGAGAAAAGCTGAGAGGAAGCGCTACGGCGGACATTTTTCCCACCATGACCGATGAGGAAATAAAGGAAAAGCTTAAGGAAGCCTATTTTGCCGCTCAATTTGCCGCCAACCCCTTCTTCGAGCTGGTTAAGGGAGAAGGAAAAGCCGAAGCGGAGGGCTCCTCGGCGCCCTGCTCCACCGAAGAAGCGGTAAGGATTATGGCTGAGGCGTTGTTCTCCGCCGATACCGACGAAGAGGCCTTTATAAATTCCGCCGAAATTTTCGCGGTAAACGAAAAAATAAGGATCGTTAACTCTGACGGGGTTGACGCCTCGTTCGGCAAGTTTAACATAAACGGTGAATTTGTGACCCAGTGTAAAACCGAAGAGGACGTGGAGCTGCATTACAGCTTTGACTATGACAAGCTGAGCGAAAAGGCCATAGCGGATAAGGCGAAGGAAGGGATAAAGGCGGCTAAGGACAGATCGGTGGCCAAACGCTGTCTCGAAAGCGGAAATTACGACGTGATTTTAAGCGGAGAGGAATTGGCGACAATTTTAAGCTACTACACCTACCGCTCCAATTCCGCTTACGTTTACGCCAAATATTCCGACTACTCCGCGGGTACTGACGTCCAGGGTGGCGATGTGACCGGAGAAAGGCTTAACCTGACATGTGTGGCTACTCAGCCCTTTAGTTCCGAAGGAATAAAAATGTCCGACTTGAAGCTTATCGAAAACGGCAAACTGAAGGCTATCCACGGCGGCAACCGCTTCGCACAGTATCTGGGAATCACTCCCACTGGCGTTTATGAAAAGATAAGACTGGAAGCGGGCACCGAAAGCGTTGAGGCAATGAAGAAAAAGCCTTATTTACAGGCAATGAAATTCTCCGACTTTCAGATGGATCCCTTTACCGGACATTTCGGCGGGGAGATAAGATTAGCCTATCTCTATGACGGAAAAAGCGTGACCAAGGTTACCGGCGGCTCTATAAACGGAATAATCACCAAGGCTCACAAAAACCTTGTCTTTTCCGAAGAAAAGTATTCCGACAGCAATTATGAGGGACCCTTTGCCGTGAAGATAGAAAATGTCGCCGTGGCGGGAAGCGGGGAGTAAATTATTTAAAAAGGTCATATTTTTGTGTTTTTAAAAGGAAAAATACGAATAAAAGTTGCGAATTTTGATACACTATCTTTATTATAAAAGAAAATCGAAAAACTTTTAGTGAAATTTTCCAATAAAAAATCCAAAAAAAGACTTGACAAGCATTGAAAAAACGTGTATAATAATAAAGCCGCCGGAGAAAAGGCGGCTAAGCGGGGAGTTTAGCTCAGCTGGGAGAGCATCTGCCTTACAAGCAGAGGGTCACAGGTTCGAGCCCTGTAACTCCCACCACAAAAAAACAGTCGGCTATAAAGCGCTTGTCGGCTGTTTTTTAGGATATAATATTTTTTGTTTTCTCACCTTAAGAAGTGTTGCTTTCGCTTGCTTTGGGAGCAATGCCGATGGCTTGCCGAAAGCATATTTCTTGTTTTATTCTTTTACCGTTTTAAGCCGTTTTAATGTTTGTTGGCGAATTGCGTCGGGCGCTTACCGCGATTTGTTTCGGCAAAGGTAAAAGAAAAATTTTGGCTCGGTAGTTCAGCTGGTTAGAACGCTAGCCTGTCACGCTAGAGGTCGTGGGTTCGAACCCCATCCGAGTCGCCACCGCCGAAAGGCGGCAGCCGGTTCCCTAAAAAAGAGCGGCTGTTCTTAACCCCCCTTTACTTTTATCACCCAATCCTCTGCCCATATACAGATGGGCAGAGACGCTCCTGTAGCTCAGTTGGTAGAGCAGAGGACTGAAAATCCTCGTGTCGTTGGTTCGATTCCGATCGGGAGCACCAGGTTCGCGCCGTAAAAAGCGACGCGGACACATTGCGGATTTAGCTCATCTGGTAGAGCGCCACCTTGCCAAGGTGGAGGTAGCGAGTTCGAGCCTCGTAATCCGCTCCAGTAGCTTATATTTTTTTATTTTTGGGAATATGGGAATATTTTGAACAACTCCCGAATAAGCTATACCAAGCTCTTGCAAAAGCGGGGGCAGTGAGATTTTCGTTTTTGTGAACAAAAGTTGCGTATTCACAAAAGCGAAAATCGGCGCTATAGCCAAGCGGTAAGGCGTGGGTCTGCAACACCCTGATCCCCGGTTCAAATCCGGGTGGCGCCTCCATCTTATTGTGACCAAAAAGATATTATGCCCACAAAAGGCTGTACAAAGCCATTTGTGGGCATAAATCTTGTGAAAAACAGGATTGCTCTTCCGTAGATTTTTGTGAGGGAAAAATGGATTCGAACTCTCCCGAAAAAATATTAGCCAAATTTTCCAATCGTCTTTTGTTCAGATTGTATATATTGCCTGTGAATGAGTTCTCATGATTGAGAAGTTATTCGCAGGCTTTTTTTATTGCACAGAGTTGTTACCAAAAAGATTTTGAGATGATTCGAACCCTGACATATAAAATTTTTACATCATTTTTTATACATTATTAACAAAGCCTGTGAGCAGACAAAAACTGCTTACGGGCTTTTTTTATTTCAAAAAAAGGAGTAGAACCATGTTATTCATTACCAATCCCCGCCTCCGAAAGCTTGAGGCTTTCATGCAAGAAGTGCCAAATTTTCCGCCAAAGGGTGCACAGTTCGATTTTGACAGTCTTGAGGACGAAATCCTGCTGTTTGAAATCGAAAACGTTATCGTCAACGTTAAGCCGCCCAATGAAAATTTAAATACAGGAAAGGACAACATCATGAAGTTTAGAAACGAAAAGCACCGCAGTACCTTTTTAAATGAGGCAAAAAAGCAAAGCCTCAAAAACTACAAGATTATTTCAGCCTTGTATTTGCTGACAGCCGACGAAAAGCTGTGGGATGTAGCAAAGTCTTATGTAGAAAAAGATGAAATCGTCTTTGAAAATATCCGGCTGAAAAGCAGCAGCGAAAGTACTTACACTCTTTACTGCGCCGCAAAGGATTTGTATAACGGCAGCCGACATCTTGCAATTGACGATATGGCAGACGGTGGACTTATCAAAAATAAGGTGTTCTCTTTGATTTATAATGCGATATTGATCAAAAGAAATGGGCTTGCGGCGGTAAATTCAATGGAAATTTGCGGCTGCGGCGAAGAAGAAAATTGACTGTAAAACGGAGGTAAGCACATGATTAAAGCGACAATTCAAAACAACCCGTACTGTACGGAAATGACATTCCCGTGTACGGAAACAGAGCTGTCGAAAAAGCTTGGCGAGATTGGCATTGACAAGAATCACTTATCGCCGACAGGAACGGTAATAGATATTGAGCCTGTAGAGCTGTCGGTACTGACAGACTGCGAGGTGAGCCTCAATGCGCTGAACTATCTCGGAAAACGCATGGACGGCATGGACCGGTTGGAGCAAAAACAGTTTTTGGCGATTCTGTCCTGTGATGATTTGAATATCAATTGGGGCTTAAAAAACATTATCAACCTCACATACAACCTTGCGAGGTTTACGCTGATTGAATATACGGACGCTCCCGAAAAAATCGGTCTTACACATATGCTCAATATTCGCGGTGCCCTTTCGGAATCCGAGTATAGTGATTATGATTGGCTTGCCGACGAGGGCATGAAGCTGTTGGAATCTGGGAAAGGGATTGATACCGAGTACGGGAAGCTGTACGTCAACGAGGAAATCCCCTTTGACGAGGTGTTTGACGGAAAAACTTTTCCTCCCTATTATTGCTCGCCTGATGCGGTGGCTGCCGTTGAAATAAGCTTTGATGGGGACATGGAATCGGTCGAATTGCCCTGTGAAGAGATTGCGATAAAAAAGGCACTTTTGAGACTCGGCGCGGATAATATTTCGGATTGCGGCGTTGAGGTTGATTTGTATGATCTTGACGGAAACCGGATTGATACGGTTAAGAGCTTTGAGCAAAGCAAGGACGTTTTTGGGCTTAATAATATGTTGAAGTCCGAGGACTTCAACGTTAAGCATGAGCCTCCCAAAAGTATATTCTATTGGGAAATGTCAAAGTGGCTGAGGGAA
>CATLBH010000085.1 GCA_949878745.1 uncultured Ruminiclostridium sp.
GCGCCATGGTGAGGTACTGATTTGCGAGTGAAATATTTGCGCTGTTGTTTACCGTGTTGTTGCTGTTTATAACGTTGTTAATGTTGGTAACTCCGTCTTTAAGCGCGTCGATAATCTGCTTTACGGTGGCCACGGAGTTGTTAATCTGCTCCTGAACCTTTGAAGCGGAGGCCGCCGCCTGTTCATAAACCCGGTCGGCTTGATCCTTTTTCTTTTGGATATCCCTTTCCCAAAGTATTTCGCCTTGTTCCTCCTTAAGGTTTTTCAATTTTTTCTCCAACTGCCCCCGTGAAAAATCGTCCAGCTGAGCGTATTCCAATTGAGCCTTTACCCTGTCGATTTCCTTTTGCATATCGTCGTCCTGATTAAGCTCCCTGCGCTTTTTTATCTCTTCGTCAAGGTAGGCAATGGTTTTGTCGCGAAGCTCTTTTTTTGCCGCCAATTCTTTGTTTATAAGCGCCAATTTTTTGTCGGCTTCGGTTTTATAGGCCTCGTAGCCCTCGGAATAATCGGTTTTGTTCTTTTTTGAATTGCCGTTATCCTCCGTAATATATGTGTCCAAATTATTGTACAAATCTTGGAGCGCCGCCAGCTCCGCCGTAACCTCCGAAGTGATGTCTCCCGCCTTAATATCGTTCATTCGCGCTTCTATTTTTGCTTTGGCAAGCTCCTTGTACGCTTCCGTGTTAAGCTTTACCGCGCCCGTTTCCCTGTCCTTTTCGATACATGCGGCATATCCCGCGTCGATAAGCGACATTGCCGTATCATAGGACAATTTACAGTTTTCGTTCTGCTCTTTGTAGGCGGAATTTACTTTTTTTATGCTGTCGGTAAGCTTGTCTATGGCTTCTCGGCTTTCGTCGACTTCTTTTTTATTTGTGGCTGAGGCGGATTTTTTCTCGGCCGTAACATAACTGTCCATATTGTCATACAAATCTTGGAGGGCGGCAAGCTCGGCTTTGGCTTCGGCGGTTGCGGCGTCTTTTTGTCGGTTGATTGACGCCGCTATTTGCTCTCCGTATAAGCTGCCTGTCCCCGAATGTGTATATTCGCTTATTTTAACGTTATATTCGGCTTCAATGTCCGCTATATCCGTCCGTAGGTCGGTCATACGGGCTTTGAGTTTTGCTTGCGCCAGCTTTTTATATGCCTCTGTGTTAAGCTTTACCGAGTTTGTTTCCTCGTCTATTTGTAAGCAGGAAGCATAGCCCGCTTCTACAAGGGACATTATTGTGTCGTAGGATAATTTGCCGTTTTCTTTTTGTTCGAGGTAGGCGGAATTTACGTTTTTTATGCTGCTTGTGAGTTTGTCGGCGGCTTCTTTGTTTTTGTCTATGGCGTTTTTGGTTTTTTCGTAGGAGTCGGTAAGATTTTTGCTTTCATCGGAAAGGTTCTTTTCGATTTCTTTTTGCTTAAATTCTTCGGAAAGCAAATCACCGTAGTTTTCGGAGACGCTCTCAATCTGTTTGTTTACATCTTCCAAAGCACTTTTTATTTGTGCAACTTCGTTAAGCTCCGCCGCCGTCAAGCCGAAAATGCTTTTGTAGCCAAGTTCGTTTACTGCCCAATCCTTGCCTGCTGTAACTTCACCCGCTGCTAACCACCCAGAAGCATTTTCAACAGCACCGACAACTCTTGCCTTTTGTTCGTCGCTAAGTCTGTCCATTAGTTCGTGAAGTCTGTTTTTACTGTCCGATTCCGCCGTATAAAGTTCTTTCAGCTTATCCCGCGCCGCTTCGGTTCTTACCGCCGTCATTTGTCGCTGTACATAAGTTTCAAGCGCTTCCGACAGGTCGTTATATGACCCTGTCAGCGTATCAACCACCTTCACGCTATCCCCGAAGGTTCCTTGGAGTTCCTCGGCAATGCTCCTTAGCTCGGCTTCCTGCTCCTTCGTCAGGTCAGCCGCCGTTCTGAGCTCGTCATATCTCTCCACCTTATCGGTAAGCATGGCAATTTCCGCGTAACCGCTGCTTAAAGCGTCCTGCTCGGTTTTATTGATCCTGTCAATTGTATCGTTATATTCCGAGGTTACACGGTTAGCGTCCTCTATTCTTTGGCACAGCTCAACAACTACCGCAACCGCTGCCGCTATTCCAAGCGCCCATACATTCATAGCCGCTGCGCTCGTTTTTGCTCCGTTTGCCATATCAACAAAGCCTTGCTTTAAATCCTTTATCCATTTCATCAAACCGCTGACAGCGGAATAGGTGGCTCTTCCTGCAAAAGCGGCTATTATCTCGTCGCTGAACTCGAATAAAATTTCAATAGCGCCTTTTAATATCTGTATCAGCGCTTCTACCGTGATCCCCAACTTTTCCGCCCATTCCTGAAGCGTTCCGTCCTGCTCCCACTCATCAAGCTGCACCATAAGCTCGGCAAGCACGTCCTTAACCTCGCCGAACGCACCTTCGCCCATCTGCCTGAAAAACTCGCTGACATTATCCTGCAAGGTTGAAAGCATACCTTTCATTGTTTCCGACTGCTTTTCCATCATTCCCGCAAACTTGCCGTTGCCGGTGGTTAATCCCTCGATTGCCTTGTCAAGGTCATCAATGCCGACTTTTCCCGCCGACACCATTTTCGAGAATTCCTCGCCGGTAACCCCGATACTTTCCGCAAGCGCATTCTGCAAGGGCACTCCTGCCTCGGTCATCTGCATCATTTCCTCGCCTGTGACTTTCCCTTTAGCCAACATCTGGCCGTAAGCCAAGGCAATACGGTTCATTCTCTCGGCGTTTCCTCCGGAAAGATCGCCCAGACGGGTCATTTTGTCTATTAACTCGTCGGCTTCCACGCCGTAATTCATTAGCAGGGAGCCTATTGAAACGCTGTCGGACTTGGTAAGGGGAGTTTTCGCGGCAAAGTTTTGTATATCGGTTATGAGAGTTTTTGCCTTTTCCGTGTCGCCCAACATTACCTCAAAAGAGGTCCGGTACTGCTCCATTTCTTCGTTGGAGCCTATGAGGAGTTCCCACAGCTTTTTGGCGCCGTATATGCCGATGAAGGCTTTGGCGGCAGTGCCTAATTTGTCGAGGGCTTTATGGAATACACCTGCGGATTTGGTGTTATCTTCCAATAAGCCCATTTGCTTCTGTAATTCGTTTGTGCTCTCCTTGATTGCTGTTTTGAGCACCGTTTCGGTGGATCTGAGTTGTCCCAATTCGGAGTAAGCGTAAGCAACCTGATTAGCAAGCTTTTTCATTTCGGCTTCCTGCTCTTCGGTAGCTTTACCGCCTTTTTCAATCGTATCCGCAAGCTTTTTCTGTTCTCCGCGTAGCCTTGAAATTTCTTTTAACGTATCGGAAATTTTACGTTTATTTTCCTCAAAAGAGGTGTTTAATCCGCTTAATTCTTTTTGTATTTTTAAAACGCCCTCCGTAAACCTTGCGGGATTTAATCCGAAGGAAACGTCTAAATTATAGTGTCCATTATCAGCGCTCATATTTTCTTACCCATGCCTTTCTTATTTCGTCATATACATGTTCTGTTAAAAACCACTTTACCTCCTTGCTTTTCATGAACCACGCGCGGCGGATACAAGCAGAGGGCTTGATGACTCCTATTTTGCGCCCGCGCTTGTCAAAGCCGTATTTGGCAAGCGCGCGTTTGCCCGTGCCGGGTCTGCCGAATTCGAAAACAAGCACTTTGACAATATCCTCCTCCGACATTCCGGAAAAATCGTACCCGTTTTTTGCTATATAGCCGCGCTCTCTTACAAAGGTTCTGTACGACCTCAGCATTTTCATACTATTAACCGATTAAAAATTGGATAAATGGTTTTTAATCGGTTAATAGTGCTTTGGGAGTAATAACCATTTTGACTTTGATTTTATCCTGTGTCAAAATGGTTATTAGTATCAGTTCTTTTTCCATTCGTTCTTCGCTTTCGGCGGAAATGTTGCGCCTTTCCTCTTCGTAAATTATATCGGAGGCTTTTTTAACGCTTTCTTCACATATGCGTTTTACGGTGTAGTTTCTAAGTCC
>CATLBH010000086.1 GCA_949878745.1 uncultured Ruminiclostridium sp.
TTAAGAAAGCTATGGGTGGAAACACCCAGGTAGGCGGAACGGCACAGACCACAGACACGACCGCAGGAAACGCCCCTAAAAGCGTTTCCAAAGGGGATACGGTAACATTCACAGGGGGACCGGTCTATAAGTCCTCTACGGCAGCACAGGCGACCGTAAACAAAGGCGTAACAAGCAAGTGTGAAGTGACGGCGGTAAACCTCAAAGGAACACACCCGTATCATTGCATATCGCAGGACGGAAAAGGCGTTTACGGTTGGGTCAATGCGGAATCTGTAAAAGAGGTATCCACGACCGCAGGAAACGCCCCTAAAAGCGTTTCCAAAGGGGATACGGTAACATTCACAGGGGGACCGGTCTACAAGTCCTCTACGGCAGCACAGGAAGCCACAACCAAAAGCGTATCAAGCCGTTGTGAGGTAACGGCAATCAATGAAAAGGGTACACACCCGTATCATTGCATATCGCAGGACGGAAAAGGCGTTTACGGTTGGGTTGACAAGACAAGCGTAAAGAAATAGGAGGTATACAATGGCAGTTACGGCAGCACAGATTAAAAAAGTGGTAAAAGTAGCAAGCGGTATCATCTACGCACAGGAGGGCAATTACGGCAGCGTAAACCGAAACGACAATAGCCACGGCATGAGCATAGGGAAATGCCAATGGAACGCATATTGGGGCCGTGCGTTGCCCTTGTTGCAGGCGGTTGTAAATAAGGACCGGGACCAGGCAAAGGAGATATTGGGGGAATCCCTCTATAACGAGATTGCCGGAAGCAGCCCGAAAGCATGGGATAAAAAAGAGAGGGAAGCCACCGAAGCGGAAGCAAAGGCAATTTCTGTATTGCTTGCCACACCGCAGGGAAAGGAAATACAGGACGATTTGGCGGACGCTGATATTACGGCTTATGTCAAAAACGGCGTTAAGGTCGGCGTTACGTCTTTAAAGGCACTTGCCTATTATGCGGACTTGGAGAACCAAGGGGGAAGCGGTGCAAGCAAACGGATAGCCACGACCGCAGGAAATGACCTTGGAGGGGCGGAAAAGGTAGGACTTGAAGAAATACACGCCTACGCCCTAAAAGATAGCGTAATGGGGCAGTATGCAAGCCGTAGGGGCAAGGTATACGAAGCCGTCAAAGCGTCCAATTTAAGCGATTTAAAAAAGGCAGACGATAAAAAGGACGCTGACAAGCAAAAACCCGCAGGAAACGGCACACAGAACGCCGTAGGGGCATTGCAGAAAGGCGATACAGTGACGTTTACGGGCGGTGGCGTGTATGTGTCCTCTACGGCAGCACAGACAGCCAAGGAAAAGGACGTTGTAAGCGTCTGCAAGGTAACGGCGGTAAACCTCAAAGGCACACACCCGTATCATTGCATATCGCAGGACGGAAAAGGCGTTTACGGTTGGGTCAATGCGGAATCTGTAAAAGAGGTATCCACGACCGCAGGGAACGCCCCTAAAAGCGTTTCAAAGGGCGATACGGTAACATTCACAGGGGGACCGGTCTATAAGTCCTCTACGGCAGCACAGGCAGCCGTACATAGGGAAGTAACAAGCGTTTGCAGAGTGACCGCCGTAAATGCCAAAGGCACACACCCGTATCATTGCATATCGCAGGACGGAAAAGGCGTTTACGGTTGGGTTGACAAGGCGGATGTAAAATAGACCGATTCGGACACAAAGACGGAGGATAGAAAAAATATGAAGATTTTAGCGGAAAATTCAGTTTTGATTATCGGTATCTTGGGGGCGTTGGCGTTTGCCGTATCCCTCATTACGGAACTGTTAAAGGACTTACCGGGGATTAAGAAAGTGCCGACAAAGGCGTTTGTTATCCTCATTTCCTTAATCGTGACCGTGGCAGCGTTGTTAATCTATGTTGCCTACGCAGGCATACCGCTTTTATGGTATTATGTGGCACTTGCGGTATTCGCAGCGTTTGTAGTGGCGTATATCTCAATGTACGGTTGGGATACGTTCAAGGAATTAAAGGACAGGTTTATAAAATAAGATACCGCAGGAAGAAAAACGCCCCCTTGGCTCTATGCCTTGGGGGTTGTTTTTTATTTCAATTTCTCTACTTGGTCGGCGGTAAAAAGAAATGCCTTTGCAAGGTAGTAATGGTTGTTGTCCGTTCCGTCCGTGTTTTCGTCTACGTCCTCATTTTTCTTTGCCTTGTTCGTGAATCTCCAAAGCCTTGTAGTAATCCGGGCGTGTTCCCCTTTCTTAACAGAGTATCCGTAACTTTTCCATGCTTGGAATGTGTGCAGCGGTATCATGTGACCGCTTGAAAGTATATTTTCGATTTGTTCCATTGTGTATAATCCGTTTGCCACCGCTTCACTGATAATAATATCTGTATTTGTCATTTCCTTAGTCCTCCATGTACTTTATTTTCCGTTCCTTATGAGTACATTATATACTTATATAAGTATATTTGCAACCCCGGAAATGTTCACAAAATACTTATATAAGTATAAAGGAAATCTTGTGCATTTTATATACTTGTATAAGTATAAAAAGTATGGTACAATTTCAGCAGGAAACTATAAACGGTAGGAGCGGACAGGAGGTATTGCGTAATGGCAGAGGAAAAGGCAGGCGGAACGCCTGCGACTAGGGCAAAAAATAAATGGAATAAGAATAACTACGATTCTTTTCTACTTACTTCCATACCGAAAGGCAGGGCGGAAGAGTGGACGGAGATAGCCAAGGAATTAGGGTACAAGAGCCGGAATCAGATGATAGTTGCAGCAGTTGAGGAAAAAATAAAAAGGGAAAGGGGCGAGGGTTAGGGTGTACGCTTATAAGGACGGCGTATATACTAATGATGATTGCAATATCCATAAAACGGTAAGATTCAAGCCGGAGATATTCAGAATCATAGAAGCAAGTCCGGGAAAGAATTTCACGGACAAGTTACAGAAAATCGTTGAGGAATACGCCAAAAATACAGAAAAAGTTTTGTAGCACATATTCAGGAATTTGTAGCACAAAATTTATAAAAACCCTTGACGATATACTTATATAAGTATATAATGTAATTGTAGCAAGGAGATAGCAGGAAAGGAGTTAAAGAAATGGAGAACACCGAAGAAATGGCAGTATTCAAAAGTTACCTAAGACGTTTAATGAGGGACCTTAAAGACCTGCAAAAGGCGATTAAGGAAAAGAACACGGAGGAAGCCGAAAGGCTCATAAATGATTTAATCGAGGATACCCAAAAGGATATTGAAGATTAAATAGGGATTCACACAGGGGGCGGACTTCTTAACATTCCTGCTAACCGCCCCTAGTGTTTA
>CATLBH010000087.1 GCA_949878745.1 uncultured Ruminiclostridium sp.
TGGACTTTTTAAAGTTAATGGTATTCAGCACTTTCACCCGGTAACTGTTCTTTAAGAGCATTTTTCCGCACTCTACTAACACTGTCCCCTTCGGATCAGTGACAACATACGATGAGTGCATCTGCATAAGGTTCGGTTTTACAAAAAACCTCGTCTTGCCCGAACCGGAGCCGCCGATGACAAGGATATTTTTATTCCTCGCATACTTCGGCTGTTTTGGTCTGCCGGACATCATCAGCCTTTCCGTTTCTGTGAGTAGCACATTGTTCTCAAATACCGGATCGACATAAGGCTCAATATCCTTTGCGTTCCCCCATGAAGCGTTTTGTCAAGTGCTTTTTTGAGTTATTGACGCAAAACTTTTCAGCGCGGCGGGAAACGGGCAGGAAAAGGGGCGCAAAACGCGCCTGTGAACGGTTAGAAGCCGTTTTCGTGGGTAGGTAGTATAAAACCCTTACCCTGTGGATTTTCGCGTCTGCAACGCCTTAAAAATCAAGCCTTTTCAAGCTCTATTGCGTAACACTCCATTCTGTTCTTTGGGAGAGGTCGGGGGCGCGGGGGCAGAGCCACCGCAAAACCTAACGACTGCCGCCGCAGTAGTGCAGACGGTTTTGCCGTTAGAATGGAGCAGACGAAAACGGGGGCAGGATTTTTTTATCCTGTTCCCCGTTTTCGGCGGCGAAATGGCAACGGCAAAAATCCAGACGGTCAAGGGTTTAAGAGTGGAGATTTTTTCGCGCTCTTTGCGAAAAAATACTACTCGTCCCTTGACGGTCTGGATAGTCGGAACGGACGTAGAACGGGGGATTGCTTTTCGTAATTGGGTATGGTATAATTTCTCCTAGTACAAACCGATAAATCGGGATTTGGAGGGGCTTGTTATGACAGAAACGATAGGTGTTGCGATTGGAATAGGTGTACTTGCACTTGTTTTTATATATCTTGGTTGCTTGATGTGGAAAAAGGAAAAAATCACTTTGCTTCATAGTTATCATTATGACAAAGTGTCTCCAAGTGATAAAAAGGTTTTTTGTAAAATATCAGGTTGGGGTGTTATTTTTATTGGAATTGGTCTTTTGGCGACTGCTATAATAATCGGTATAACAGATTCGGCATTAAGTTTTATCGCTTTTTCATTGGGATTTGTTGTGGGATTGGCGTTGCTGATTTATGCAGGAGCAAAATATAACCGCTAATAGAGAAGAAACTTCCAGTTTAAAAAATGAGTAGAACAAGGAGAGTTGAAAATAAATATGTCAGAATTAACATCTATGATGAATATTGGTAACGAAATGGAAAAAAAGCTAATATCTGTTGGTATTGAATCTTCCGAGAAACTAATTGAGGTAGGTGCAAAAGACGCATTTCTTAGGTTAAAGCAGAAATATCCAAATGTTTGTCTGGTACATTTATATACGTTAGAGGGGGCGATTCATGATACAGAATATAACAGGCTTTCCGAAGATACAAAAAAAGAATTGAAAGAATTTAGTGATTTTTTGAAAAAGTAACAGCAACGTAAATTCCAGTTTATCGGTCTAATAAAAATCCAAAACAGGGCGGCGGGGCAGAAGCGTTGACTATCCCGCCGCCCTTTATTTTATCGCTCCATATCCTGTTTTCTGCGGGGTTGCTGTTCCCGCTGCTCCTGCCGTAAGATACTGTAAACGCTCTTTCTGATTTTCTCCGCTTCTTTCACTTCCTCTTTCAATACAAGATACCGCTGATTAAGCGTTTTTCTCTCGGCGGTCAGCTTGGTGTATTCTTCTTTCCATGTCTTTGTCGGGATTGTGGTCTTGCCGTTCATCACGCCTTTGAGATAATTTTTCGCCGTTGTGAATAGGATTTGCTCGGCTTCGGTCAGCGGCTTCTTTCCCTTACACTTGAAATAAATGTCGGCTTGCTCTAAGTGCTTTTTCAGAGTGGCAAGCCGCCGTTCAACGGGTTTCAGTTTCCCTTGAATATCCAGTTGTTCCCCTATCATGGACTTGAATTTTTCATCAAGCCCCGCCATATCCATGATGTTATTGGTTTGCAGGAAATTCAGCATTTTTGCCGCGTCTTTGAGGTTATACAGCGATTGTGAATATCCCGCTTTCCCCGCCTGTGCCTTGCGTGACAGTATGCCTTGGATATAGTCGGCAAGGGTGGGCGGCTCGGTGTTCTCCTGTTCCTCTTTCAACCAGTCTTGCAGTTTGGAAATACGCGCCTTTAACTGCCGCAAACGCTTATTTGTCACTTCGATTTCGCGGTTGAGGTCGCCGCGCCCGGTGCGGATGCCGCGCTTTTCCATAGCAGACGCGGCAACGCCTAAATGGACGGTGGGGATTTGGTCTATTCCCTGCCGTTCATAACTGCGGTGGTCTACGCGCTCCGCGTGTCCGTTCTGCTCCAACGCCTGATTGCAAAGCCTCGCCCATGCCGCCCTCCATTCCTCCGCTTTGGTCTGCTCGTTCCAGTCAGTAGCGGGAATGGACTTGCATTTGTACTGCCGCTTTTTCGGGTCATAGATTTTATTCCCGTCCCTGTCAAGAATGTACTCCTTTTTCTGCTTCGCTCCCCATGCACCGCGCTCGTCAAAAGGGCGCATAGTCAGCATGATATGGGCGTGGGGATTGCCGCCGCCCGTATCATGTATGGCAAAATCGGCGCACATTCCCGCCGCCACAAAATGCCGTTTCACATACTCGCGGACAAGGGAAATGCTTTGCTCCCTCGTCAGTTCGCGGGGCAGGGCAATTTCAATCTCCCGCGCAAGCTGGGCGTTTTTCGCTTTCTCGATTTTTTCCACTTCGTTCCACAAAACCGCCCTGTCTGAAAAAGCGGCGGGGGCATGGTCGGGGAGTAAAATCTCGGTGTGGACTACGCCGCCCTTGTGGGTGTAGTCGTGGGTCATTCCGTCAAACTGGTTTTTGATTTTCTCCCCCGCCCGGTAAGCGGCGGCGGCAACAGCGGACTTGCCCTTGCCGCGGGATATGACTTTGATACTGCAATGATAGATTGCCACGCGCCGCGCTCCTTTCTGCGGGCAACTCCCGCCGTTTTCTTTTGTGCCGGCAGGCACAAAACGCCGTCTGCAAGACCGCACATACCACAATTCATTGTGGTATATAAGTGCGCCCTTGCTTTTAAGCAAGGGTAGGGGCATAAGCCCGTTACCCTTGCAAGCCGCCCCCGTTCATACTCCCGCCTGCGCCGCCCTCGCGGGCTGTATGGGCGGTTTGGGCGGTGGGTGGCGTGTT
>CATLBH010000088.1 GCA_949878745.1 uncultured Ruminiclostridium sp.
CCGTGGTTCTTGACGAAATCGTCTATGAGGGCAATATTAAAGAGGGTTGGGGAAATATCGCCGCCGATGAAATGGTCCGACGCTTCTGGGAAGCCGTATGCCGCGGCGGTTATCCCGGTCACGGAGAGACCTATATGTCCGACGACGATATCCTTTGGTGGTCTCACGGAGGCATACTTAAGGGAGAGAGCCATAAACGGGTGCAATTTTTGTTGGACATTTTAAAAGAAATTCCGTGTCATGGTCTCAGGCGCAACCCGGTCAGTGATTTTACAAACTGGGACTGCGTATGCGCGGTTCCCGAAAACGATGAGGACGCTTTGCGAACGGGCTATCATTTGTATTATTTCGGCTTTATGCAGCCATCGTACCGCGATTTTAATTTCGGAGGCGATGACGAATATTCTGTCGAGATAATTGACACAATGGATATGACGATAACATATGTCGGTAAGTTTAAGGGATATTTTATAATTGATTTGCCCGCGAAAAAATACATTGCTATACGTATACAAAAAGCGATATGATTTATACTATGGCTTGTTTGAAAATAGAAGAAATGACGGATTTTTGCCCCAAAACAGTTAGCTGCAAGGAAAAAACGCAGTCAAACCGTTGTTTGACGAGGCTTTTTGACGCAGAAGATGACCGTTTGGGGGCGAAAAGACAGCGTTTCCGATTTTTCAAACAAGCCTTAATCTTTGATCAAGGTATCGAATCTCTTGCCTTTTTCCCAATCTGCGGAGCAGAGCGAGTGAAGATTATCCGAACTCGATCCGATTCCGCTGCTGTGGGAAGTGCAGAAGGGAATTATTGTCTTTCCCGAAAAGTCATAGCTTTCAAGAAACGTACTTATAATGCGTGGAGCTTGCCCATGCCAGATAGGATATCCGAGAATTATCGTATCATAGTCGGACATATTGTCAATACCTCCGGATATTTTGGGGCGAACCGAGGGATCGTTTTGCTCGCGGTCGGCGCGTCCGTTTGTATAATACGCAAGATCGGATTCGGTGTACGGCTCGGCAGGAACTATCTCGTAAATGTCCGCAGCAAGAATATCCGCGGCATACTCTGCAAGCGTTTTTGTTGTGCTGGTGCACGAAAAAAATACCACCAGTGTTTTCATATTATCCTCCTCTGTCGGCTCGGATTGGGCGATACTTTCGGTCGGAGTACTTTCAGGAACGTTCTGCGCCGGTAAAACGCTTGATGAACTTGATATGGTTGATTGGCTTGATACGGTTGAGATAGATTGCGCCACAGATTCGGACTGTACGGGCTTATTATCCGTGCTTTGAGTAATTTCGGCAGTACTGTTTGTTTCTTCTGAGCTTTGTTCCGATACGCTTATTGAAACCTCGGCGTAGGATTCGGGGGTGAACGCGGCGGGAGCGGTCGAGGAAAATTGCTCCGTATTTTGACTTTCACTGTCCGTACTGCTTTCCAGTGAGGATATAAGCCCCGCCGATAAAGACCCGCCGTCTGTGACCGATATCGATTCATTTCCGGAACAGCCCGTAACAAATATCGTAAGTATAAGGAGCAATGCTGTAAGTAATTTTTTCATATCAATCGTTCCTTTCGTTAAGCGCCTTCAGCAAATGCGCCATATTCCGACCAAGCGATTTCATGGTTTCCAGACCTTCATTGTCGCGCTCAACCTCTCCGGGCAAACGCCCGTATGCCATGCTCCAATATGGTGGAAGAAAACGTTGGCTGCGCACTTAGCATTGACGGGATAATAACCCAGCATGAAAACAGTCCGCTTATATTCAAGCCGCTTGAGCCTAAAGTTGAGGTAGGCCTGAATATTGTCTGGAAAAAATATCAGGTGTTTTCAAAGGCGGCGGAGGTGTTTTTGAAGGAGATACAGGAGCTTATAAGATAATTTAATGATTTAAAATTTGACCGGCAGTGTCTTCAACTGCCGGATATTTCGCTCATCTTCTATGCTCCGTTTCCGTATTTATTGCACGCAGCATTGGGGATTGTTTGAAAATAGAGAAAATGGCGGATTTTGACCCAAAATGGTTAGCTTTAAGGAAAAAACACAGTTAAACGGTTGTTTTACGAGGTTTTTGACACAGAAGATGACCGTTTGGTTACGAAAAGACAGCGTTTTCGATTTTATAAACATATCCTATACTTACTTTTAAAAATATTACTATGTAGACCCGATTTAAGCAAGTGATGACAAAAAAGCGTCTAATACTAATTCCCTATCAATTTTGTTGTCGATCGGGAATTAGTATAAAGATTTACTTTCTCATATCAATCTTCAATCAAGTTGTAGACTTGATTAAAGATTGCAACCTAAGCACTAATCTTTGATCATCCGTATTATTTGTCTGTACCTTGATCAAAGATTAATATCACATATTCGACTTCTCAATTCTATACCGAAGAAATTCAGCGCATGACCAATGAAATCAATCGGCTGCTCAATTCGGAAAATTCCGATAAGGAAAAGGTTGAAGCACTTATAATAAGATGCGCTCAATTAAAATATGCGACAATAAACGAGGTGAGAACATGATAGCAACAGCGGCAACGGTATCAAGCGATATGCGGATCGTAGTGATCCCCGCGAAACCCAGAGAGGAAATCCGACAGACGTCAAAGCTGCTGAGAGCGGCGGCATACTGCCGCGTCAGCACCGATGATGAAGAACAGAAAACAAGCTACGAGGCGCAGATCGGCTACTACACCGAAAAAATCAATAAAAATCCCGAATGGAAGATGGCTGGGATCTTCGCCGACGAGGGGATCTCGGGTACCCAAGCCAAGAAACGCCCCGAGTTCCTTAAAATGATAAGGCTCTGCAGACAGCGGAAAATCGATATCATTCTCACGAAATCCCTGTCGAGATTCGCGCGGAATACCGTCGACAGTTTGAAATACATACGCGAGCTGAGGGAGCTCGGGATCGCGGTCATCTCGGAAAAGGAAAACATCAACACTTTAACTGCAGAAAGCGAAATGCTGATTACAATTATGTCGTGTTTCGCTCAGGCGGAATCCGAATCCATCAGCAAAAACGTATCCTGGGGTGTGCGGCAGAGCTTCAAAAACGGAAACGTGCCGATTAAATATGCGACGCTGCTCGGATATAAAAAAGGAGCGGACGGGCTTCCCGAAATCGTTCCCGAGGAAGCGGAGATCGTGCGGCTGATATACC
>CATLBH010000089.1 GCA_949878745.1 uncultured Ruminiclostridium sp.
ATAACAAATTCCTCGCGTGCTCCGAAAGAATACTTTGCACAATAGGGTTTACCGCCGATTTATCTACAGTATAAGCGCGGTTTAGATACATATCGTAAACCAATACCAGCAGCGCGACGGAAAGGTCGTCATATTTTTCCGTCTCTTCTTCGGAAAGCCCCGTTTGATTTAAAATAAAGCTTACCGCCGCCGACCTTAAGCCTATAAGAATATTGTCGCTGTCCGTATCGGTAACGCCGCAATAATCCTTAATTTCGGATAAGCCCGTTTCATTCAGAGTCATTTTTCTTTACCCTTTTTGCCGTTTTCTTAGTCTCCCCCGCCTGCTCCGCGGCCGGATCGGTTTCCGTTTCCCCGTTTTCATCCGCTTCTTCAAGTACGGTCTTGTCAAACTGCCTGTCCTCAACACAGGCGGTTGCGTATCCCGCGCCGATAAGACCCTTAGCCATATTGTCGCTTACCTCCTTTTCCTCGCCGATACCCATTGTGACCGTACCGCAAAAGGATTTTAACGCCTTTATTTTCATTTTGTCAGCCTCCTTTACGAAGCCGCTTTAAAGCTCAGCTTCGCGATCTTCTGTGAATTTTCGATCTTGCTGTCCATTTCAAGCCAGCCTACAACACCCACAGCATGCTGTGTGGCGTAGTTTTCGCGGAGTACCTCGATTGACATATTTTCCGTAAGCTTTACAGCCAGCGCGCTGAAATCCCCGTAGAACATTGCCGTTTTTCCGCCTTCGGGCTTGGGCATCGCATCCGAAACATACACGTCCTTGCCGAAAAGCGTATAGCCCCAGCGAGATGTCGCGTCCTTATTCAGAAGATAATTTCCGTCCCCGTCCTTAAGCTTGCGTATTGCGGTACGCATTGCCTTGTTCATAATCCAGATACAGCCGCCCTGATATACGTCGGGGATTTTCTCTTGAAGGTCTATCAATTCGTCCGCGGTAACCACCGCCGCGGCATTGGTGGTAACGGTCATATCCGCTTTTATTTCCGACAGACCCTCCATCTTATCCTTTGTGCCGAAAAGCAGCTCTTTTTCGATCCAGCGGCTTACCGATACCGCCATACGCTCGATAACCACGCTTACAATGTCAAACTGTGAATTGTTTATCAGAGACTTGGATATAAGGGACAAAACGCCCGACAGATAGCCGGTAAGGGAAATGCTCTTAAATTCTCCGGCGGTACTTTCCAGCTCGTTGAATTCCGTGGCATATGCCATAGTGATTGACTGTGTACTTTCGTCATAGTAGGGAATTGTCAGCGTTCCGCCCACATTGTACTTTGTGGAGAGCTGATAAACGGGGCATATTTCCTCTACCCTCGTTATGATTTTGTTGACAATTGAAGTGGGAATCACGGCGCCGTTTGCGCCCTTGGTGAAATTAGCGTCGGCGCGGGTTTCCATGTCGGAAACGGTGCCTCTTATGTAATCCGCAAAGGCTCTTTCCTCCGCTTTTTCCTTGTTTTCCTTTTCTTCGGTATTGCCGGATTCGGGATTTTCAAGGCTTCTGCTTTCCTCGACGGATTTTATTGTTTTGTCGATCCTCGCTATTTCCGCCGCCTTTTCGTCATAGCTTTTCTGTTCCTCATCGCTGAAAGCGCGGTTTTCCGTTTCCGCCTTTTTGACAATCGCGTCCATTTCGTCCAACAGCGCCGAACGCCTTTCATAAAGCTTTTTGTCCATAAAAATTACCTTTTTCACCTTTCATTCTTAAAATTTCCGTTTTCTTTCTGTACAAATCAACGCTAATATTTTCTTTATCCGTCGAATTGTCGATTACTTCAAAATTCTCCCCGAAGCCGCGCCGCTCAAAGGCATCGGGAGCCGCTTTTTCGCTCTCTCTGTCAAAATCCCGCATTTCAATGCTTGTGCCCACATAAGCGGGAGTTTTGTCAAGCACCGAGACCTCGTGCAGCCTTATTTCGTTCAGATAACGCCTTTGCCTGTCATCGCCGATATTCTCCCAGCTGTCGTTTACGCAGTTAAATCCGAAGCTCCACCCCCGCAGCTCTCCCACCCTTGCCTTTGCAATAACCTCGGTATCGGAAATAACCGCCCTTGCGTAAAGGCCGATATTGTCCTCTTTGAGTTCAAGATTTGAAGCGGTGCCGCCTATCACCTTTTCATGATTGAATCTGAGCTCAATGTTTTTTGCGCTGTCCAGCGCTTTTCGGAACGCTCCCGCCTTTACCTGCTCCACGAATCTGTTCTCCGCGCCGGGGCACATACACCTCGGCAAAAGCCGGCTGTCCCTTTCCACGGCGTTCACATATCCCTCAATAACCGCCTCTGTCGCGCTCCTTATTTCGATTTTCATTTATGTAATCCCTCCAGATCGCTTATCCTGTGATTCGCGACTTTTATTTCCTCGTCAAAAACCGCGTCCCGCTGTTCAAGGCGGTAAACCCTGTCTATCACCTGATTATGCTTGTCCACCTTCTTTTCAAGCTGTTCTATGCGATAGGCGGTCAGCTTACTTGAGGCAAAGATTCCGCCTAAGGTTCCCACTAAGGTAAATGCTCCCGAAATTAAAGCCGTAGCAATCGTACTGTCCATTGTTTTTCCTCCCTACATTTGTACCGCCCAATCCATTTCGGAGGTCAGCAGTTCGTTTTCGTTCAACAGATAAACCGCGTTTATCAGCGCCACAACCATGTCCACCTTCCCCGCGGAACGCTTTTTGTTGACGTACTTGTTCAGATTGGTGTCCTCGGTACATCTCGCGTTGCTGAAATTTATTTCCAGCAGCAAATTTTCATCGTACACAAACTGTCTTTGCAATATCCGCTCCTTCAAAAGCTTGTGCCGTCTTTTTTATGCTTGGTGCAGAATACCGCCGTAATCAGCAGCCAAGCGTAATTTTCAAGACTTGGGTTAAGTCTAAGACTACGGCGGCGCAGCGCGAAGAAATCAACTCCTGGGTAAAAATTGCGGTTACGGCGGCGGAACAGATTTATTCGGGAGTAGGTAAGGGGAAGGAGAAAAAAGCGTATGT
>CATLBH010000090.1 GCA_949878745.1 uncultured Ruminiclostridium sp.
CTGGCTCTCTCCCGAACGCAAAATGCGGTTTTTATTATCACGTCTTTTCTCCGACATTGTTTTTGCTCCTTTCCGTGTCGGAAAGAGCCTTGATATGCCTAAACCTATTATAGCACATTCAAGGCTCTTTTTCACTATCTTTTTTGTTAAATTGCGTCCAGTGTGTCAATGATTTTTTCAAACTGTTTCCTCTTGATCTGAATACGGTTGCCGTTTAGGAATATCCAGCCCGCCGTAGGGTTTTCCTCTGCAAGTTTGCGCAGCTTGTTTTCCCCAATGCGGAAATATTTTGACGCTTCCTCAATGGTAAGCGTGTACTTTTCCCAAATGGGCACATCAGCATTGCTCATTCTATAAATCCCCCTTTCAAAAATGGGTAAATGGTTAATGGTGAAAAAAGGGGCTGTGATCGGACGGTTAATGGCGTAACCTCACGGGAATTTCACCCCTGCATGGTTCTCATGCAGCCCTACCCATTGCCTGCGACGCTTTGAACGCTCGGACTGTGGCGGTAAGGTAGTATCATTATATATTCTGCGCTGTCGTCGCCCGCAAGCTGCTAAACTTGCTCCCCGGCGCGGTGTTGGTCGCTCGGCTGTCCCGGCAGGGAAAGAAAACCCCGCCGGGATAGCGTCATGGCACACCCGCCGTATGGCTCGGCGCAAAAGGGACGTATCCGATCTGCCCTATGCTGCGCCGCCGTTATCTTGCGCCGCTTTCTTTGTCAAGGTACTGGAAAGGTTCTACTGGGAACAGAACAGAGGAAAGGGGAACGCTGCCTGTCCTAAATCAGCTTAAACCTCGAATGAAAGGACAGCCCGCATAAGCCGTGACCGTAAGCGGTCGCGTATGTCCTCGTCTATGCCGTAGTATGTATTCCCGCGCTCGTCACGGAGTTTCCGCATTGATAAGGTGGCTATGTAGCTGTCATAATGATGTATGACAATCTGCATAGCTTCCTGGTCGCCCTTTGTTGCGGCTATAATTACCGGGTATGGCAGTAAGCCGCGCTCGTCCTGTCTATTTCGTCAACATCGCAGTTCACATTGACGGTTGTTTCGCGGCGGTAAACCCCGAAATCCGCTTTATCGCCGCGGTTCACAAGCTTTACAACCGCGTCGTCGATATTGCTGCCGTTTATGGCGTAAATCGCGTTCTTTTCCGCGTCCACTCCCGTTTCCCGTGAAAGAGCTTCCACATTCAGAAATCTTTTGGAAAAGATTACTTTGGGAGCATCTGTCTGGTTTTCGGAGCGGTCAGTGGGCTTTATGACCCGAAACGCTATACTGTCGCCAAAGGCGGGGTCAAATCTCATCTCCACATCGTATCCGATACCAGCGTTTTTGCAAAGCGCCCACACAACCTGATCCAGAGGTTCCAGCCTTGTCATATACGTATCGTTCGGAATTCCCACAGGCGAAGAATTTACCGAAAAACCGTAAATTCTTCGGTCGGGATTGGTTGCTTCCGTGATATTGTGATTTACTATATCGCAAATACATTCTCCCGTAGTGCCTTTTGTCACATAATATCCGTAGGTGCCCACGGCCTGCGCGTCGGTGGGAAACAAAGTGACGCGGCCCGCCAGCAGATATTTCAGGTCATACCCTTCTAAAGTGATTCTGTTTTCCGTTTCCTTTATACCCGTAACAAAAAGATAATCCCCGTCGTTAGTGGCTAAAAAAGCGTTTGTTTCCAGCAGCTCCGCCGAAGGCTCATTGACGGGTATCACCATGGAAAAGCTGCCCACCTCGTAAAATTTCTTTGTGTAGCTGTAAGATATTATTTTGAAGATATCCGTTATTTTTGCTTCCGCCCATGTGGGAGTGGATTCCGAAAGCGGCTTGTATAATGTCGCGAACATTTTTCCTCCTTATACGGCTAAGAAAATATTCTGATAAAAAACCTGTATTGAATATTTTCCGCTTGTTCCGTTACTGCCGAATACCCATTCATAAGCGGGATATATGGCTGGGTCGCCGCTGCTTGTAAATTCCACGTAATTGCTCCCGTTGACAGCGGTGTATACTTTGTCGCTCTGATATGTGAGCAGTTTTGCGTATACCTCGTTATTAAGCCCCGTGGAGCAAAGTATGGATTGATTTTCCTCCAACGCCTTTACCAGCTTTATTTCCTCGTTTGCCGCGCCGTCAAGCCACATTGTGAAATATGCTTCTCCCTCGATTACTCCAGTTACCGTTTCAAGACATTTGACCTCAAACAGCATAGGGCTAAGCATATCGCCTTTTAAAATCGGTCTTTTCCGAATACTGTCTCCTGCGCCTATTTCTATCGGCTCTTCGGCAACCGTTTGGTGCCAATAGGGATAATCCGCCGTAAAATAAAGCGTAGCTTTGCACAATGTCCCCGTTATCCTTTCTATAACGGGATATTCCGTGGGATACGCGTCAAGATAATATGTCCCGTTGGCGTTTGTGTAAGCAAGCTCGCCCGCTGCCCCCAAAGGAAAAGCTTTTAAAAGCTTTCTGCGAAGCGCATACATTGTCGCCTCGGTGTCTTTGCCGTGTGCTATGCCATGATAAGTTACCGTTACGGTAAGCGCGCGGGGATTCACGGAGGTTGAAACAGTATGCTGTCCCGACATTCCTATACACCTGACGGTATCGGCGCTTACTGAAAGGCTGTTGGGATCGAAACCGTATAAAACAATCGGGACCGTCTCCCCGTTTATGGAAGATTGCCCTAAATCGCTGAATATTACGGTATCAAAGTTTGTTTTAAACTGAAAGATTTGCATTTAACACCTACCTTATTAAAATAGATACGTCGCCTATCAGCGCGTCCCTCACCGCCTTGGTTATCTGCGCCATGGTGAGGTACTGATTTGCGAGTGAAATATTTGCGCTGTTGTTTACCGTGTTGTTGCTGTTTATAACGTTGTTAATGTTGGTAACTCCGTCTTTAAGCGCGTCGATAATCTGCTTTACGGT
>CATLBH010000091.1 GCA_949878745.1 uncultured Ruminiclostridium sp.
CTCTTGTGTCCTTGGAAAGTCCCGTACCGAAATTATAGCAGTACATTCCGTCCCCGGTATTATTGTGAAGCATAACCGAAGTTATCACTCTCATTCCCTTCGGGTAATACAAAACGTCCTCGGCTTCTTTTTCCTTATAGCAGAATACGAAATGCGCCGACTTAAGGTTGTCGTGATTTTCAAGCACAAGCTTTGCTTCGTCCGTATTTTTAACCGAAAAGTACCTTTTTTCTCCGCTTTCGCCGCCGTTCATAAATGTTACGGGATCGTTTGCGCCGCCTGATTCGTCCGGAACGTTTTCGCTGAACGCCGCCGCGGTTACCGTGTTGGGGGAATCGCTTAAGCGCCATCCTGTGGGGTTATCATGGGTACCCATAAGGGCGTACTGTATATACGTGAGACCTTCGTAGGATTTCGAGGACAGCCTGTTAAGCTGTACTATCCTTTCCGCGTCCGCTTTTTCCTTCTGCAATATCCAACGGTATCCTCCGCCGGGCAATTCCTTTCCGTACCATATTACGGCCGTCACATCATCGCTTTTGCCGAGACGGTAAACGTGCAGCCCCGCGCCCATGCTTTGCATTGCAACGTACATATCCGCGATATTGCTGCTGTTATACGCCGTTAAAGCGCTTGCGCTTGTAACTCCGTTCAGCCCTATAATATCGCTTTCAATGTACATTGAAGTCCACAGACAGTGGATAACGTTTATGTAAAATCCGCCGGCGGTCGCGCCGTCAAGGTTCCTGTCAACAAGGCTGTTGTTTACATAGTACCATTTACAGATATTGTTTATGGTGCCGTAAATGTAATAGGGGTATTTTTTTGTGTTGCTGCTGTTGCAGGGTTTGAACCATGTTATGGGTTCTACCGTGAGAAGGTAGCCTTCGGATTTTACCACATCAGTTATATTTTTTCCACTGTTTACCGCATCTCTATTGGAGTCGGAATTAAAAGTAAAGATATAATTTTCGTTGTTTTTGGCATTTAATATTATTTTAAAGTTCTCATCTGTCAATAACCACGAATTAACCTCCCCTCCATTACCCACGGGTCCTCCGTCCCAGTAAAGGGCAGCGGGAGGAGTGTCGGCTGCGTTTGTGTTATTGCTTGAAAAGCCTAAGTCTGTCCAATAATATATGGCGCGGTTTGTATCACCGCCTGTTCTTGTTGAATAGTAATAGTATGTTTCGCTTACATCCGGCAGATTATGGCCGTTGCTGTATAGAATATCAACAGCATTTGTTACGGGGGTACCGTCCTCAGTTACAATACACAACCTGTACCCCTGATGGTCAATGTCCCAAGTAGACCCTTCCGCTTCGACACCGTTCCAATCTCCAGTGCCGCTATTGTCGCCTTCAACGGCGAGTGCGGAATATGGTATTGCCGACACCGTAATAGCTGCCGCTGTTACTGCGGCTGTCAACTTTCTTAATTTTTTAAATTTCAATTTTATGCTCCTTTCGTTTTTGGGTAATAAAAAAGGACTAACCTTCGAAAAGTTAGTCCTTTTACTATTTAATTATGTGGATTTATGCTGCTATTAAACCGCCAAGTTCCGGTTGTCTCTCACCAATCTCTCCTATTCCACCATCACCGGGTTTATGTCCTGTTTCATTTCCACCATCAACAAAACCATCATCTACAATCCCACCCCAATCAATATCCTCCGGAGTTTCCGTGGTAGTCGCCGCTGTTGTAGCCGGAGCTTCCGTTGTCTTAGGATCCTCGCTGCTCAGCGTTTCTATTATTTCCTCACCGGTGATGTAATTAGGTTCGCCGCTGATGTATTCGCCGTACTCCTCAAGTAAAGCCGCGTCAGCTTCGTTGGCGATAATGCTTTCAGTTTTGGGGTCGGGTTCGGGCGCAAAGGTAACGGTTTCGGGTTCCTGTATCTCGGTTTCCTGTGTGAGCTCCGTTATCTCTTTAGGCTCCTCCTGTTTCTTGGTAGTATGAGGAATGGGCTTTATCGTATATGTTTCGGTTTCCGATATTGTCTCGGCTTCCGTGGTCGTTTCGATTTCTTCCGCGGAGGAGCTGCTTGTAAGCAGGATAGCCGCTGCGGTAATGCAGGCGGTTAACGCGACTGTCGCTATGGAAATTATAACAGTCTTTTTCTTATTCAAATTTTGTGTACTCATTTTATGCTCCTTTCAATATACCGTGATCCTTCGATTATGCTTTCTTATGTTGAGTTGGAATATATTTCCTTCCACTGTAATTATAGCATTTTTCAGAGGGATTTTCAATTGGCATAGTGTACAAATACTATGTGTTGTATTTGTTATGTTTTGTAATAATGCTCTTTTTGGTGTTTTTCTTTTCGGCGCTTCCTGTTTTTAAATAAAAGAAACCGCTTTGAGGGCGGCTTCTTGTATTGTTCGGGAATTATTTAAGCGGGGTGTTGTCAGATTTCAATACCTTCCGTTTCGGTCTCTTCGGTGGTTTCTAAGATTACGGGGGCTTCGTTACGGTCAGGCTCACTTACTATATTTTGAATCTGTTCTTCACTCATTCCGGCTGCACGAAGGTTTTTGATTATTTTGGCTCTTTCTTCCGCTTTTCCTTCCTCTCTGCCTTCTGCTTTTCCTTCCTCTCTGCCTTCTGCTTTTCCTTCCTCTCTGCCTTCCCTTCTTGCTGCGCTCAAAGCGCTTCTTTCATTAAACAGCGCGTCCTCTCTGATTTTTGCCTCTTGGCGTACTCTTCCGTTAAGACTAAGCCTTCCAAGTACTTCAACTGCCTTTTGTACATTCGGATTTACCGTATTCTCTCGTATCATATTAAAATCCTCCTTACTCTTAGCATTAAAAAACGCCGCCCATGCTACCCTCGAATCTCCTTTTATCTGTTCGGCCGTTGCATTGCGGATCTTCGGCAGTTCCACAAAGTGCATTGAAAATGAATCGGTTAATTTGATTTTATGTTCCGGATCATATACAACAA
>CATLBH010000092.1 GCA_949878745.1 uncultured Ruminiclostridium sp.
CTTTTGGTTGGCTTGATAAGTGCCGCAGACTTTGGAAAAATTGTGAAAGGCTTTTGCAAAATTCTTTCCAAATGATCTCGCTGGCTTTTATCCGTATTATTCTCAAAAGATACTAAACAGGCTCTTAGGCTGTTTATTTTATATAACTTCTCCCAATAAAGCTATTTTGCCCGATTTTCTTGATTACTTATCAGTTATTACCAATACGTGCGTACCCGTAAAACTCTAAATTTCCCTTTCACCTATCCTCCTCCGCAACCCGTTCCATCAATAAAAACCGTCCCTACACAAAAACTACCCAACAGCAGGGGGCGCAGCCCAAATTTTCCTAACGGAAAATTTGTCGACGCTCCGCGTCGGCTCACTCAGCCTTCGGCTCCGTTCGCGGCTGCGCCGCCGCCATTCTCCCCGCAACAATAATTTCTCCCAAAAATCCCCTCATTTATATAAATCAACCTTTAGTTGAGCTACTTTTCTACCTGCGGTTGTGACGCACAAGGTTTTTTCAACCGATGTTCCCTTCAAAAAAACAAAAAAATGCCGTAAAATAATATTACAATAAATTACCGAAAGGAATAAAGGACTATGTCAAAAACAACTTTAGGTCAGAAAATAGGAACCCTGAGACGCGAAAAGGAATGGACCCAAGAGGAGCTGGCGGAAAAGCTGGGCGTTTCGGCTCAGGCGGTTTCAAAATGGGAAAACGACGTTTCCTGTCCCGATATAATGCTTTTGCCCGAGCTGTCAAGCCTTTTCGGCGTAACTGTGGACAGTCTGCTTGGCTGTGAGCCCAAAATGCCTGTTCAGTTGGTGCCCGAAGGGGAAAGAAGAAAGATGGACGATCTTATGCTCAGATTGATCGTAAATTCAAGCGACGGCGACAAGGTGAGAATCAATCTTCCTATGACCCTGATAAAAATGGGGATAGAGCTGGGCTTTAATATGTCTCAGGTTTCGGGAAACAGCTCCCTCGGCAATATCGATCTTAACCAGATAATGACCCTTGTGGAAAAAGGCCTTGTGGGAAAGCTGCTTGAAGTGGAGAGCAGCGACGGGGACAACGTGGAAATAGTGGTAGAGGAGGTATAAACCGATTCCCCCGAAAATCGGCAAAAAAACAATGAGAATAATAGTTAGGGATTCCGACACGAACATTAACCTTATCCTCCCCCACCGACTGCTTTTAAACAGCCTGACGGCCACCTTAGCCCCCCGCGTTTTAAACCGCAAAACCGGTGCCGAGGAAAACACCTCAATCCCCAAAATCACCGGAAAACAGCTTCGTATGTTTATACGCGAGCTGAACAGATACAGACGAACTCATAAAGATTGGGTACTGTTGGAGGTGGAAAACGATGCGTCGGGAGAAAAGGTGATGATAAAGCTTTAATATTGCTCCCTCAATAAAATCTTCAAGATTTAATTGGGGGAGCAATAACCATATAGAAAAAATTCTCCTTATAATAGAAAATTTTTCAATTTGGCGGTTATTGATTTTAACGATAAAATATATTACAATAAACACAAGGACGGCGCCGACTTGAACAAATTAACTTTCAATTATATTATTTACAAATGATTGGCATAAGGAGAATTATTATGACACTATACATTGCCGAAAACCTGAAAAAACAAAGAAAGCTCCGCGAACTGACTCAAGAACAGCTTGCGGCAATTTTAAACGTATCCTTTCAGTCCGTTTCAAAGTGGGAGCGGGGCGACGGATACCCCGATATCGAAACCCTCCCCACAATAGCGAATTATTTCGGAATATCCGTCGACGAGCTTATCGGAATGAACAAAATAAAAGACACCTCCGTTGTGGATAGAATTATGGAATCGGTTAGCGAAAACGCCGCGAAAGGCCTTATCGAGGACAATATCGCGCTGCTTGAAGAAGCGCTGAAGCGTTTTCCCAACGATTACAAGCTGCTGTCCGAATACGCCAACTATCTGACCTTTGTAAATTGGGACAGAGACGGAGAACCCTTCCGCCGAAACGCCTTAAAGGCGGTGGAGATAGCCGAACGGGTATTATCGGAATGTCCCGATTTCGATCTAAGACAGGAAATGCAATCCTCAATTTGCTATTACTACCAATACGCGGGAATGACCGACAAGGCGCGGGAAGCCGCCTCGAAGCTGCCCTACATATGGTCAAGCCGCGAAGCCATATTGAGCCACTTTCTTAAAGGCGAGGAGCTGATCCGCTTCCTCCAGAACTGCGTCATAAGTCAAGCGGAGCTTTTATACAATACCCTGCTTGCCCTTTCGGATATGGGCTGCGAAAATAACCCCGAGCTTACTTGGGAGCAAAGAATAAAGATTCAGCAAAAAGCCATATCCGTTTTGGAAACGGTATTTGAGGACGGCGACTATAATTTCTGCGCCTGCGATTTTATGTGCGCTTATCAGCGGATCGCCACAATGGCTTTACGGGTAAATAACCCCGAATTGGCCTTGGAAAGCCTTGAAAAAGCGGCCGATTTCGCCGTGTATTTTGATGCCTTGCCCGAAGTCAAGCCTTATACCTCTCTCCTTGTGAATAAATTGGAGTATCGGTTAAAGGATATAAGGACTAATCGTAAAACCACATTATGTAAAGAGCTTCTCGGGTATATGGATTGGGAAGGATATAGCCCGATAAGACAAGAACCGCGTTTCGCAGCGGTTGAGGAAAGATTAAAAACTATGTAAAAAGTGTTCCCGCGTCCTTTTGCATACTAATTCCTATAATAAAGTGTACACAAAAGTTCGAGCAAAAACTTCGATCAAAGGTTTTTGCGAAGAATTTTTGTGTACACTTTCAACGAGGAATTAGTATTCCATCCGATCAGCTTTTAAACTATAGTTGGATATAGTCTATCCAGCTTAATTCGAGCATCCTGTGTTTTGAACTGCCAGTTGATTTTAACGGATTCTGTATTACGTTTGATTGTCCAAGC
>CATLBH010000093.1 GCA_949878745.1 uncultured Ruminiclostridium sp.
CAAGAGCACGAAAGGATAACTCTCCGCTTAATATGAATGTTCTGCGTAAAACCGCTTTAAATCTGGTGTCTCAAGCTCAATATGGTAGGATCAGTAAGAAAAAGTTAATGTTTAAAGCTGCCTTAGAACCTAATTTGTTCCTTGATATTCTTTTCTTTCCTAAAAAGTAAATGCTGTTGCCCTGTTGCTCCCCCAATTAAATCTTGAAGATTTAATTGGGGGAGCAAAAACTTGACTTTTTTCCTCCCGTGTATTATAATTTAATATGGGTGTTTGTGTGAAATTTTATCCTTTAACTTCCGATAATATAAAGTTATGGGAAGTTAAAGGGAAAAAAGATTCGCCGCAACAGGCGTTATGGAGGTTTTTCAGTGAACAATACAGAAATAGTGGCCAAGCTGTGGCGGCTGTGCGACGTGCTCAGAGACGACGGGATCACTTATCAACAGTATGTCAATGAGCTTACATATATACTCTTTCTTAAAATGTGCAAGGAAAGGGAAAGAGAAGTTCCCATACCGGAGCGGTACCGCTGGGATAAGCTAGCGGGAAAGCGCGGACGGGAGCTTAAAGACTTTTACGCGGAATTACTAAATTACCTTGGAGAAAAATGCGCGAAGCCTCTTTGTGAAATTTACCGCGGAGCCAAAAGCAATATCGACGAACCGAAAAATTTGGAGAAGATAATTGCCACCATAGATAAATTCGACTGGTACAGCGTTAAAGAGGAAGGACTGGGAAATCTTTACGAGGGGCTTTTGGAAAAAAACGCCACCGAAAAAAAGTCCGGAGCGGGTCAGTATTTTACTCCGAGAGTGCTTATCAACGTTATGACAAAGCTTATCGATCCCAGGGCGGGAGAAAGGTGCTGCGACCCCGCCTGCGGCACCTTCGGGTTTATGATAGCCTCCGACCGCCATGTGAAAAGCCGCACCGATGATTTAAAGGCATTGTCCGAACCGCTTAAGGAATTTCAGAGGACGGAGGCTTTTACCGGCTGCGAGCTGGTGAGCGATACCTACCGTCTTGCCCTGATGAACGCGATGCTCCACGATGTTGAGGGGCGGATCTATCTTGGCGACACCCTATCGGATTTCGGAAAGGCACTTTGCGGCTACGACGTGGTTTTGACCAATCCTCCTTTCGGCACCAAAAGAGGCGGCGAAAGGGCGGCAAGGCAGGATTTTACCTTTATTACAAATAACAAGCAGTTAAATTTTTTGCAGCATATTTATAAAAGCCTTAACCGAAGCGGAAGCGCGCGGGCGGCGGTGATACTTCCCGATAACGTTCTTTTTTCTGACGGCGACGGGGAGAGGATACGCCGTGAGTTAATGGAAAAGTGCGAGCTTCACACCATACTGAGACTGCCCGCGGGAATTTTTTACGCGCCCAGCATAAAGACCAATATTGCTTTTTTCAGAAGAGGAACGGAAGACAGAGGAAACACAAAGGAAGTCTGGATATACGACCTGCGTTCCCAACTTCCCACTTTCGGAAAAACCAATCCCCTAAAAGAAGAGCATTTCGCGGAATTTATAGGTCTTTATGAGGAAGGGGACATTTCCCGGCGGAAAGAAACCTATTCCCCGGAAAACCCCGGAGGCAGATGGAGAAAATTCACCTACGAGGAAATACTCGCGAGAGACAGAACCAGTCTCGACATAATCTGGCTCGACGAAAAAAAGCGCGGGGACGATCTGAGCTTAAACGAACTGTTCAGCCGAATAAAGGAAAAATCCTATAATATTTCTCAGGCCGTTTCCGAATTGGAACAGCTTATAGAAAGCGTGGAGGAAGGCGAGGACTGATGAACACCGACGTATTTATGGAAAAAGCCTTGGATCTGGCGGTCAGAGGAAGGCTGATAAGTAAAACCAAGGACGAAATCCGATACGGGGCAATTGATCCCGAAAAAGAAAAAGGGGACAAGGCGGAGAACGAGTCGGCGGCTGCGATAGTGGATCGGATAAGGGACGAAAGACAGCGTATGCTTACCGAAGGTACCCTGAGAATGAAGAACATCAAGGTTAATACCGTTATTTTCAAAGGCGAGGACGGTCTTTATTACGAAAAATCTCAGGGAAAGGTAAGGTGCGTTCAGGAGGAAATACCTTTTGAGCCGCCCGAAGGCTGGGAATGGTGTCGTTTGGGCTCTCTGTTCAGAACGGTGACGGGAAACACTCCCCCAACGGGAAACATCGAATTTTACGGCGGCGAGTACCCTTTTTATAAGCCCTCCGACCTGGATAAAGGCTTCACGGTGGATTCCACCGCCGAAACGGTCACCCAGGAAGGCTTCCTTCAAGGGCATACCGCCCCTTCGGACTCCGTACTGGTGACCTGTATAGGCACGGTGGGAAAAACGGGATATATCAGAAAGGAAGGGATATTTAACCAACAGATCAACGCAATACTGCCCAACCGTATGATATCGCCCGATTATACATATTTTTCCATGTGCGCCGATTATATGCAAAAACAGATAAAAGCCAATTCCTCCTCGGCCACAATGCCGATACTTAACAAAACCAAATTTGACAACCTTCTGTTTATCCTTCCTCCCTTGAATATGCAAAAGGAGATAGCTGAAAAGCTTGGAAAAATTCTTTTGGCTTCGGAAAAAATACGCGGCGAAAAAGAGGAGCTGGAGCTGCTTATTAAACGAACCAAAGAAAAGGTTTTGGATATGGCTGTGAAGGGGAAACTGGTGGCGCAGGACGATGAAGACGAACCCGCTAAGGCGCTTTTGGAAAGGATTGACAGAGAGCGGGAGAGAGTAAAAGCAGGAAAGAGGATTGGTTGTGATAATTCATATTATGGCAATTTCCCAAAAAACTGGACTGTAACAACATTGGAAACCCTTACCGATTCCCGCTCTCTTTCAAACGGTTCCCACGTCCTGAACCGCCATATGACCGAACATGGCGG
>CATLBH010000094.1 GCA_949878745.1 uncultured Ruminiclostridium sp.
CCCTTGTTCCCGCGGCAGCAGCCGCAGCGGCGGTTATTATCTCTAAGAAGAGAAAGTAACCTATTTACACGCGAAAGCGTAAACGCTGAATAGTAAAAGC
This sequence comes from uncultured Ruminiclostridium sp., assembly GCA_949878745.1. Lineage (GTDB taxonomy): Bacteria > Bacillota > Clostridia > Oscillospirales > Ruminococcaceae > Ruminiclostridium_E. Next base: position 101 of record CATLBH010000094.1, read on the forward strand.
ACACCTCGGATTCGGGGTGTGCTTTTTAATTTGTTATTATCGGTTTGTGGGCGGTGAAGCCGTTGCCCAAAAAATCACAACTCCACCACCTTATTCGCAACCCTTTCCACAAAAGCCCTATCATGCTCCACAAAAATCATAGTCGGCTTAAACTCAGCCAAAAGCTCTTCTATCTGCATACGCGAAATAACGTCGATAAAATTCATCGGCTCGTCCCAGATGTGAATATGCGCCCTTTCGCAAAGGCTACCCGCTATCAGCACCTTTTTCTTTTCCCCCTCGCTTAGCTCTTCTATCCTTCGGTCAACGTCAAGCCGAGTAAAATTAAGCTTGCTCAGCATGGCTTTAAACAGGCTGTCCTCCGCGCCGAGCTTTTCCGCGTACTCCGAGAGCCGCCCCTTGACCGCCGAGGTGTCCTGTGACACATATGAGATAATAAGCCCGCCGCCTATGGCCAGATCTCCCGTATAAGGCACCTTTTCCCCTCTCAGCAGCTTTATAAGGCTGGATTTTCCAGAGCCGTTCTTTCCGGTAAGCGCGATCCTGTCCCCCTTGTTTACCTCAAAGGAGACGTTTTCAAACACCGCTCCGCCGCCGTAGTCCACCGAAATCTTATTCGCCGCAATAAGTCGTGAAACGCGGTATTCCGACTGATATATTTTCAGCCTGTCCGCCGACTCGATATTTTTCAAAAGCTGTGATTTTTCTTTTATGGCACTTTCCCGGCGCGACTCTATGGCTTTTGCCCTCGCCATTATCTTTTTCGCTCTCGCGGACTCCTTTGCCCTGTGCCCTTTTTTGTTGTCAACTTTAAGGGGATCTATCCCGATCTTTCCCCCCTCCGCCGTATCCGACCAGAACCGCTTCTCCTTGGCCGTGGATTCAAGCTGTTTTATTTCTTTTTTCAGCTTGCTGTTTTCCGCCAGCTCGAAGCTGTCCCTTCGTTCCTTGTTTTCCAGCCAAACGGAAAAATTTCCCTTAATAACCTCTATATCCGCCTTGTTTATAGACAAAATATGATCGGCGCAGCCGTCCAGAAATGCGCGGTCGTGAGATACCAATATAAAGCTTTTTTTGCCGCCCAGATAACGGCTGACGACTTCCCTTCCCCTGATATCGAGATGATTTGTGGGTTCGTCTATCAGGAGAAAGCTGTTTTCCTTAAGAAACATCGCCGCTAACAAAAGCTTGGCACGTTCCCCTCCCGAAAGGGTATAAAAGGGTCTGTACAGAATTCCCTCGTCCGTTTCGAGAATATTCAGCTCCTTGACGATCTGCCAGTATTGAAGCGGCGGAAATATCTCTTCGGCCACCTCAAGTCCGTTAAGATTGATATCCCTCACCTCATAAGGGAAGTACTCAAAATCCACCGACGCGGAAATATTCCCCTTATACTCGTATTCTCCCATAAGAAGCTTTAAAAAGGTGGTTTTTCCCCTTCCGTTCCTCCCGACAAAACCCAGCTTCCAGTCGGTGTCCAGCTGAAAGCTTACATTTTCAAAAACATTGTTATAACCGCCCTCATAAGCAAAGGTAAGGTTAGTGATATTTATAAGCGACATTGTTATTACCTCCCGTTCCGTTAAAAAGTATACCGTGTCAAAAGCACTGTTCAAATAACCGGTATTTTGTGAAAACAATAAAGGCCGCGGGAAAGCAGATTCCCACAGCCTTAGAAGGTAAACAACAGTCACGAGGCAAAAACGTGTTCTCTAAAAACGCCGAAAAATAAACGCACCAATCGTTATGCCTGTTTGTTTTAACTCTTTAAAGCCGAAAAAATACAAAACCTTCCCGCATATTGGCATAACAAAGCTGACAGCCGCGCCGTCGGTGCTCATTCCTACCGCTCTTTAATAGATTTGTAGATTCAATAAAGATTGGTATCGGTTATACCGTTTTTCAGCGAGAAAAATTACGCATTTTTTCAACTCCGATCTTTTTATAATAAAATTATTATACCACATTTTTTTGTATTTTGCAATAGTTATCGGTCATTTTTTCAGGGCAGCATTTACTTTTTTTAGGGAAGAAAATAATATCCATAAACATATTATACTAATCTTTGGTCAGATTATAGACAAAAAATGTTGACCAAAGATTAGTATTAGGCATGAGCGCCGTATTTTTTCAATCTCAGGATTGACGAAGAGCTGAACGACCGACTTGTGGAAATTGCCGCCGAAGAGGGTCGGAGCAAGAACAAACATATTGAATATATGATTTATGCGAAAAATATGTCCGACAATTTGCTGTTCCCGAAAGCATTGAACAAAGCGAGGTGCAACAGGATATGGGTATGACATTTATTTGTTTTTGAGGGGGGAAGGCTATGAAAAATACGATTACAATTGCACTTGAGGACAAAAAGGTGCTTGCGCTGAAGATGTATTTGGGACAGAAAAATTCCTCGTTGGAGGAAGAGATGTCCAAATATGCGGAGCAGCTCTATGTCAAGTCCGTGCCGCAAAATGTTCGGGATTTTATTGATATGGAGGCAAGGCAGCAGAGTGAGGGAAAGTCAAAAAATTCTGCAGCAAAGCCAAACCACACTGCTTGACCGACGTGTTGGCGGCTGTGTCGCAGTGTGTGTGATTTTGGCGCAGAGGTAGGGTAGTTTTACCTCTGCGCCGTTTTCGGGAAAATTTGGGCGGTTTTGGAGGTGGTTTCGGAGTGGCGGGTGGACAGGGGTGGGAGTGATTGGAAGCTATGAATTTGATGCAAGTTAAAGGGGCGGTGTTCCGCCCCGATAACAGCGTCGGGCAAAGCCCGCCGCAATGGGAAATTTTGAGTTTAAAGAAAGGAGTTGTAATTTGGAAAAATCAAA
>CATLBH010000095.1 GCA_949878745.1 uncultured Ruminiclostridium sp.
TTGCCATAAAGGGAAAGGACGGCACAGACCGCCCATATATCCCGAAGCCGTCAAAGAATAACCGAGAGCAGGCGTATTTGTTCACGTTGGGGGTAGATACCGGGAAATCCCTGCTATTGCAGAGGTTACAGATTGAGGAAGAGGGACCGGGATACTGCCACTTCCCGAAAGATGAAAACGGATATATCCGGGGGTATGACGAGGATTATTTTAAGGGGTTGACGGCGGAGAAACAGGTATTACGGTATAAGAAAGGCAGACCGTACTTTGTTTGGGAACTGACAGGGGAAACGAAACGTAATGAGCCTTTGGATTGCCGTAATTATGCACAGGCAGCAATAGAAATAACAGGCTTGACCCTCAAAGAGCCGTCAAAAAAGGCAGCAGGAAACAGCACACAGACACCGCCGAAGAGGGGCAGACGGCGGGGGAATAGAAGCGGAGGTATCACATAATGGCAGCAATCACATTAGAAGTAGCAAAGAAACACTTGGAAACGTGGCTAGAAGCCGAAACAGAGGTTGCAATCAACCAAGCCTATACAATAGGGGGTAAATCCTTTACAAGGGCAAATTTGGGCGAAATACGAAAGCAGATAGAGTATTGGAGCAATAAGGTATCTGCATTGGAGAACGTAGCCAAGAATAAGGGGAGAAATAGAACATATAGGATTGTGCCGAGGGATTTATAATTATGGGTAGAAAAATAAATGATATGACGGGATACACAAGAGGAAGAATAAAGGTAATAGAGCGTGTAGGAAAAAATAAAAGCGGTAATATTCTTTGGAGGTATGAGTGCAGTTGTGGAGGTGGCGGTATTACTACGACAGACGCAATAAGGCGTATATCTTCTTGTGGGTGCATTAAAGCGGAGAATGGAAAAGAATTTTTCAGAAAAAGAAACACTATCCACGGAGAGAGCAACACAAGGCTTTACACTATTTGGGAAAATATGATAAATAGGACAACCTATAGTAAAAGCAAGGATTATAAAAATTATGGGGGTCGTGGGATTACCGTCTGCCAAGAGTGGAAAAATTTCTTGAATTTTAAGGAATGGGCATTAAATAACGGATATTCGGAAGAATTAACGATTGATAGAATGGAGAATGATAAAGGATACTCCCCCGATAATTGCAGATGGGCGGACAGGGAAACACAAGACAATAATAAAAGGCAGACAATAAGGCTTTTATACAAAGGTAAAATACAGAGTGCGGAACAATGGGCGAAAGAATATAATATAAACCGCAGCACTTTGATACACAGATTAAACCGTGGAATGAGTATAAAAGAAGCGTTGGAAACGCCCATAAAAGGCGGAAAGGGAATAGGGTATAAGCCGAAAAAGAAAGAAAAATAAACTTTGCCCGCCATTGCCCGATTTTTTATGATATTATATAAAATAGCAAAAGCACCAAAGGAAACGCACAGACGTTTCTAAGGTGCTTTTTTCATGCGAAAGATTGTAGCACGGAATCAGGATTTTGTAGCACGGAAAGGAGGTAAGGGCGTTGTGAATTGGTTAGACAGGGCGGTAAATGCAATTTCCCCCGAAAGGGCATTGAAAAGAGAGGTTGCAAGGCAGAGGTTAAGCCTAATCAATAGCGGATATGGGAACTATGGGGCAAATTCCACCAAGAAAGCCGTTATAGGGTGGACGCACGGCGGAGGAAGCCACAGAGAGGACATAGAAGAGCATGTAGACACGTTACGGCAGAGAAGCAGGGATTTATATTGCGGAGGGTCAAACATTGCCACAGGGGCGGTAAAACGGCTTAGGACAAATGCCGTAGGTACGGGGTTGCACCTTAAAAGCACAATCAACGAGGAATTTTTAGGGATAACGCAGGAGGAAGCAAGGGAGTTAGAGGAAACGATAGAAAGGGAGTTTGCACATTGGGCGGAATCTGAAAATTGCGATATTGAGCGGATAGATAATTTTTATCAGTTGCAGCAGTTGGCGTTACTCAATGCCTTGCTTAGTGGGGATTCCTTTGCACTTATGACAACCACAAAGAGAATCGGGAGTATTTACGATTTAAGGATTGAACTTGTGGAAGCTGACAGAGTAAGCACCCCGGACGCAGAGAGGGTAAACCCTTTATTTTGCGAGGGGGTGGAAAAGAACAGTGCCGGGGAAGTGGTAGCCTATCATATCTCAAAATTCCACCCTCTTTCATTCCAAGACAGGCAGCCGAGGGAGTGGGTAAGGGTAAAGGCGTTTGGAGAGAAAACAGGCAGGAGGAACGCAATACACGTTATGAATCGGGAGCGTATCGGGCAAGTCCGGGGCGTTCCTTTTTTATCCCCTGTTATTGAAACCATAAAGCAGCTTGGACGGTATACGGACGCAGAGGTATTAGCAGCCGTTATCAATGGATTGTTCACGGTATTCATTGAAAAGGAGGGGGCGAGTGATGATATACCGCTTGGGGAATCCGTGCCGGACGAAATGCAAGTGGACGCAGAGGACGAAAACAGTATAGAACTTGCCCCCGGAGCGGTAATTGACCTTGGGGAGGGCGAAAAGGCAAACATGGTAAATCCGGGCAGACCCAACCCGAACTTTGACCCCTTTGTAATGGCGGTAATTAAGCAGATTGGGGCAGCATTGGAGATACCCTACGAAATCCTCATTATGGCGTTTAGCAACAATTATTCAGCGTCAAGGGCTGCCATATTGGAGTTTTTCGAGGTTATCAAGATGTACCGGGCGTGGTTCGTGGCGGACTTCTGCCAACCAATCTATGAGGAATGGTTGAGCGAAGCCGTGGCGAAAGGCAGGGTAAACGCCCCCGGCTTTT
>CATLBH010000096.1 GCA_949878745.1 uncultured Ruminiclostridium sp.
GTGATAATTCATATTATGGCAATTTCCCAAAAAACTGGACTGTAACAACATTGGAAACCCTTACCGATTCCCGCTCTCTTTCAAACGGTTCCCACGTCCTGAACCGCCATATGACCGAACATGGCGGGATAATGCTTATACAGCCGGGAAATATAGGCAAAATGAAGTTTTTAAACACCGAGCGCCGATACGTTTCGGAGAACGCCCTTAAAGAGCTGAACTGCACCGAATTACACGGCGGTTATCTTATGATAAACAGGATACTGAACGACGGAATGAAGGCTTGCATACTCCCCGGTGGGAATGAAAAAACGGTCGCTTCGGTTGACGTATGCAGTATTGCCCCTTCAGAGCTTTACAGCGTAGACTACCTTCTGATAGCCGTATCCTCTCCGGACTTTCAAAAGGCGGTGTATGAAAATTCAAGCGGAGCGATGATGAAAAGAATAAATAAGGGGAGCTTGGTGAAAATACCCTTCGGTTTTCCGCCGCTAAAAGAGCAGAAGCGTATAGCTTCGGCGGTTTATTCGATATTTGAGCAATTGGATAATATGTAATTCAGGTCAATGTACGTAATGCTAATCTTTGGTCAGATTATAGACAAAAAATGTTGACCAAAGATTAGTGTTTCGGGTGTAATCCTTAAGGGCATCTCTAAAAACCCTATTTGACGAAAGCCACAATCGCATAACAGAGCCATTTTTCGAGCGTACTTTTAACGAAAATCGAGGTTTTTAGAGGTTCCCTTAATCATATTTCCGACTTCGTCTACAATATGATTAAAGATTAGTATAAAATCAAAATCGGAAAAAATGAAGCCGCCGCTTCGGAATGAGAAAACAAACTTAAAAAGCTGTTTTTCTCCTTCCGAAGCGGCGGCTTAACTTTTTTACCAGGTAACTATTTCGTCAATCAGCTCCTGCTGCTCCCCCGATGTGCGCCTGAGATAAATACGTGTTGTTTCAATGCTTTCATGCCCCATAAGGTCGGCCAACAATGAAAGATCGCTGCATTTTTCAAGAAAGTTTTTGGCGTAACGGTGTCTGAACGAGTGCGGGTACACCACCCGCGTATCCAAGCCGTACTTTTCCGCATAGGTTTTAAGCTGATGTGATATCCCTCTTGTGGTTATCCTTTCCCCGTAACGGTTTAAAAACAAATACCCCGAATCCCTTCCGACCTCTTTAAGCCATTTCAGCGTTTCGTCCCTCAGCATTTTGGGTATGTAAAGCCTTCTGAGCTTTCCGCCTTTGGCGTAAAGATCAAAATATCCCGTCTTCACGTGTTCGATCTTTATTTGTATAAGCTCGCTTACTCTTGCGCCCGTCGCTGCCAGATACCATACCACGAAATACCACTCGTAATTCTCGTCCTGTTTCAGCTGATTTTTCAGAAAACTGTAATCAGCGTTGCTTATCACGTTTTCCAAAAAGTTTTTTTCCTGCACTTTTACGGCTCTGAGCTGCATTTTGTCTTTGTGCATGTATTCAAGATACTTGTTTATCGCCTGAATACGCAGATTTACCGTTTTTGGCTTGAAAAACTCCATCAGATAACCTTTATACGCCAAAAGGTTTTCTTTGTTTATTTCGTCATAATGGGAGGTGAAAAAATCCACTGTCCACAAATATGACGTAATGGTGTTTTCGGAGAGGTTGCTTTTTTTCAGAAATTCCTCAAAAGTTGTCTTTGCTGCCATTTTAAAATGCCTCCGTCAAAAAATATTTGCGAAAAATGTCGCAAATAATATTATACAATAATTTCATAGTAAAACGCAGCATTGTCTTTTTGTTAACGATCTATAATTTTTACGCTATTCTAAATTTTTTAAAATTTTGTTAAGCGACGAGAAAATCTCTTTTATTTTGGCGCTTATTCTTTCCTGCTCTTTTTTTGGGGGCAGGGGAAGGAGCGTATTTCCGAGCTCCGCCGCCGAAACCTCTTTAAAGCTGGCTCCCGAAGCGTTTTTGATTATGTTTTCGGTAAAAGCCTTAAGGCAGAAATAGATGTATTCGGAGGAAATTTCGGAAGACGGAACAAAGGCTTTTATCCCTTGACTTGTGGTGAGGGGATTTTCGGCGACGGCGGCGTAGCCTATGGGCGCGCGGCAGGAATACAGAACCGCCCCCTTTGGCACAATACGCGCGGTGGAAGAAGCCAAGCCCTTTTCGGAAATGCTTCTTTCGCCCTTGGCTATCCGATTCACCGCCGCTTTTTCTTGTACCCCCATATCCGAAGGCGTGATCCAGGGAATATTCCCGTTCCAATATTCCGAAACCGAGGTTTTGGGAGTTCCGCCCCCCACTATCGCTCCTATTTGCCTTAATCTTACAAATTCCCATGAACAGGGGATTTCAAAAGGCTTTTCGTTGAGCTTCTCATAATATGAATTATCAC
>CATLBH010000097.1 GCA_949878745.1 uncultured Ruminiclostridium sp.
CTGGCGGCTATGCGCTGGTACTCCGGGTCGCCCGGCTTTAATGCTTTTCGCGGATTATATTCCGCTGGTTTAAGGTCTGCAAGCTGTCTTTTTACCAGCTCCATAGTCCGTTTCCTCCTTCCGGTTCTGCCCTTGCGTAACGAAAGGCAAAATTTTTTTTCGATTTCAGCGCCAAAAAGGCCGCGCCTTCCTCGCCCCGCAGGCCGGATATGGCTTGGTAAGTACCTACTGCGAGTTGTGCGGGTGGGCTTGCTGAACAGCGCAGCCAGGGGCTTGCCCTGTCGCCCTCTCTCTTTGCTTGCGTTGCTTCGGTGTGGTGCTGTATGCCTTGCCCTCTCTGCTTCAATGCTTGCTTGTGCTGTGCCTGCCTCGCGCTATGCTGTGCCATGGTACTATGTGCGCCTATGCCCTGGGCTGTGGTGCTTGCCCTTGTGTGCTTGCGCTGTGGCGTGGTGCTGTGCTTGTATGTATGCAATATAATAAGCCTATATTATGCCCTGCTATATGGGGGTATAGCTTTAAAAATTGGGCTTATTATAGGCTTATTATATGGGGGTATGCTTTTTTATTCCGTGTCCATGCTACTATATTAGCACACTTAATAGTCCAAAAGAGTCCGAAGTTTAAAAAACTTGCGAAGCCTTGTAAATGCTGGGCTTGTGGGCTGTATGGGGTTATGTTTCTATGTACGCTTTTCTCTGTGCTGTGCCAAATGAAGGGGTATAAAATACCCTCGTAAAATTCGCCTTGTAAAAATGGGGCGAAAATACGGGGGTATCATAGGGGGGCTATATTTCAAACCTCTTTTTTATACTCCCTTAAAATCTGGCGTACTTTCTTATAGGTCAATAGCTTATCCAGCCCTTTGTCCTGGTAGGAAAAAAGTGAGCTTCGGCTTAAGTGCATCTCCTTCTCAATGGCCGCCCAGCCTTTGCAATCAATAAAGCGAAGCTCCAATACCATCCGCTCCGTGCTGTTTTCCTCCAAAAAGTCCATAATATCCATGACTTTCAAAAGTGCTTTTTCTACCCGGCTTTTTTGGTCCTCTATCCGGGTTTCAATCTCGCTCATGCGGTAAACGAAGGAAGCGGCGCCGGATCCGACTTTGTTTGTGCCTCCGTAATTTACCGGGGAATATCCGTAGCCGCCTATAGGGGCATCCATTTCCGCCCGGATATTTTTAAGCCGTCTTTCAAGCTGTGACCGCTTAATGCGTCCGGTGTAATACTGGTTTAAATACTCCTTAAGCGTTTCCTTGTCCTCGCTCTGTCCGTTTTTCCGCTGCTTGCTTTTCTGATCCATCGGCTTCGTTCTCCTTATTCGTTTTTTGCTCGGATCTGTCTAACTCAGCCGCTAAAAAGTAAACCTTGCCGCCGAAAACCTTAAGCCTGTATAGCTCCCGCTTTTTCTGGTCCCAGTCTGAAATGGGTATACCTCTTTTCTGCAGAATATCAAGGCTATTGTTAATTCCGGCCACCAATGTGGCAATAGGTAAATTTTCAAGCATTGCCTGCGCCTGCCTGGGGTCGTTTAAGTTCGGTCCCTTCGCTTTCCCCCGCATGGCTGCCCTCGCCTGTTTTCTGTTCACGCTTTTCCTCCTTCCTTCGCCGCTTCTCCTGTCGCCTCACGCTGGCGATTGCTGCTCCGGCGGTCGGATCCTTATATCCTTCGCTATTTCTCACTTGGCGGATCGCCTCCCTTGCGCTGAAAGTATACGCCGCCCCTGCAGGACTTCCACTCTCCGCTTTTGTCTGCAATCTTAACAAAGTTCTTAATTTCCAGCCCCTTTACGGTTACGCCGTCGGCTACATAATACCCTTCAAAATATCCGTGCTTGTCAATGCGTGTTATAACGACTTCCTGGTGGTAGCCGTTATCTGTTACAACGTCCCCAGCCTCGATCCGGCTCATCCGGACTTCTTTTTCAACAAGCGCCGCCTGTATGATCCGCAGGTCGCTGTCGGGAAGCTCCAAACCGTAAAGGCCGCCCGCTTTCTTGATATGTTTGTCAATCTCTTTTATAAGCTCCGCTTCTCTGCTCATGGTGTCCCTCCGATCTCTTTCTGTAATATTCTTGTTACCTCGTCCGGATATGTAACAACGTAGGCTTTCCCGCCTGCCGCCCTTATCTGCAGTATGGTGCGCTCCTGTATCTTGGAAAGAACGCCTATAAATGGCCGCTTTACCTCAAAGCCATAATACCGGCCGTTTACTACGGCGCAAATATCCGGGATCCCCTGGCGGCTGTATGGCCCAGCCGCCGCTTTCCAAACGAAGGAAGAGGGTATAAGCTCCCTTATGTGCTTTATGATCTTATCCTGGTAATAGCTTTCTTTTGGCAAGTGCGCCCGCAGGTACTTCTCCGCCTGGGCGGTTGTCT
>CATLBH010000098.1 GCA_949878745.1 uncultured Ruminiclostridium sp.
CGGGTGGAGCGTTCCTAATCAAGGAAGTCCCGACGCAGGAATATGCGCATATTTCAAGGAGGGCTGACGCAGAGTAGGGACGCTCCAATCGTCGGATTTGTCTGATTTCTATTGAGATTTAGTATTAAATAAAAGAAGCTATTTTATCACCCATTTCGGAACAGGAAACAAGTCTTTTTCCCTCGCTCATTATATCTCCTGTTCGGAAGCCTTCATCAAGAGCCCGATCCACCGCTTTTTCAACGGTATCGGCTTCTTCCGCCATATCAAAGCCGTATCGGAGCATCATTGCGGCGGAAAGAATCGCAGCTATGGGATTGGCTTTATTTTGTCCAGCGATATCGGGAGCGGAACCGTGTATCGGCTCGTAGAGACCGAGAGTTCCCTCTCCAAGACTGGCGGAGGGAATCATACCCAAAGAGCCTGTTATCATGCTTGCCTCATCGGAAAGGATATCACCGAACAGATTTTCGGTGACTATCACGTCAAACTGAGCGGGATCGCGCACCAGCTGCATTGCCGCGTTATCCACCAGCATATCGGAAAAACCGACTTCGGGATATTCCGAGGCTATTTTATGGGATACTTCCCGCCAGAGCCTGGAGCTGTCAAGAACATTCGCCTTGTCTATGCTTGTAACCTTATTGCGGCGCTTTTTCGCCATTTCAAAGGCGACGCGGCATATTCTTTCGATCTCGTAATCGCTGTATTTCATCAAATCGGAGGCGGTCTTGTGCCCTTTTTCATCAGTATATGTCCTTTTTTCGCCGAAGTACGCACCGCCTATAAGCTCGCGCACTATCACAAGATCGAGACCCTTATCCGTGATCTCCGTTTTTAAGGGGCAAGCTGAGGCTAAGGGCTTAAGCAGCTTCGCGGGTCTTATGTTGGCGAACAGTTTCAGGGCTGATCTTATGCCCAAAAGTCCCGCTTCCGGGCGCTTGCTCCCTTCCCCTTTGTCCCACTTGGGACCGCCAACAGCGCCGAGAAGAACGCTGTCGGAGGAGAGACACTTTTCAACGGTTTCCTTGGGGAGCGGATCGCCTGTTTCGTCAATGGCTATGCCGCCCATTAAAACATAAGTATAATTAAAGCCGTGACCGAATTTTTCTCCCACCGCGTTTAAAATCTTGACAGCTTCTTCTATAATTTCGGGACCTATTCCGTCGCCTTTTATAACCGCTATGTTTTTTGTCATTTCGTTATACACCTTTCTTACCTTATAAAAGCGCCTTTATATATCTGAACGCTCGATTTTTTTGTGAAAGATTTTCACAGACAAGAAAAAATCTGTCGGGCTTAAAGCCCATATGACGGTAAAAGCCCGCCGCCCTTTCGTTTCCTTCCATTACATATAAAATTACCCGCTTAAAGCCCATTTTCTCCAGGCTTTCAAGGGTAAAAGAAAGAAGTTTTCCGCCCATTCCCTTTCCCATTGCCGAGGGAGAAAGATACAGCTGGTCTATCTCGGCGGTATGGGAAAAATCCTCGCCGTTGTACCGCTTAACCGAACAAACTCCCTTTATCATGCCTTCCGAAAGTAAAACGCAGATCAAATCACCGTTTGAGAGACGATTTTTAAACAGCTCCTCGCGCCTTGACAAATTGGTAAAAAGCTTTATGTCTTCCTCGGAAATAAGCGTGGCGTAAGCGGTTTTCCATGATTCCGCCACTACCGCCGCCATAACGGGCACATCGGTTATTTTCGCCTGTCTTATAAATATTTCCTTATCCATTTATTTTTTTATGGAATTTAGGAGTCCGCCTTTATCGATAATGTCCTTTATAAATTCGGGAAAAGGCTCTGCGGTGTAGATTTTTCCCGTGGCAGCGTTTGTGATTCTTCCGCTGTCGAAATCTATGTCCAATTCGTCGCCGTCTTTTATTTCCTCGGCGGCTTCGGGACATTCCAGAATGGGAAGCCCAATGTTTATAGCGTTGCGGTAAAATATTCTCGCGAAGGTAGAGGCGATAACGCAGGCGATTCCGCTTTCCTTTATGGCAATGGGAGCGTGTTCGCGAGAGCTTCCGCAGCCGAAGTTGGCTCCCCCGACCATAATATCCCCAGGATTGACTTTTTTGACAAAATCCTTGTCGATGTCCTCCATACAGTGAGCCGCCAGCTCCTTGGGATCGGAGGTGTTCAGGTATCTGGCGGGAATGATAACGTCGGTATCCACGTTGTCACCGTATTTACGCACGATACCGTGCGCGGTCAACTTGCTCATTTTATTTCGTTCCTTTGCTACAATAAAATTACGGAGACCATGCGGTAGCCAATCGCAATGTATCCGTGCTTGTTGTTTAGGCTACAATAAGAGGGTAATAGGTCTGACGATGCTCCTTTTGGACTTTCACGTCCGTC
>CATLBH010000099.1 GCA_949878745.1 uncultured Ruminiclostridium sp.
CCGCCGCCCCGCCGAAGCTCTTTGACCTCACTTCCTTACAGCGGGAAGCCAATAAAATCTACGGCTACACGGCGAAGCAGACCCTTGACCTTGCGCAGACCTTGTATGAAAAACGGCTGCTTACCTACCCCCGGACAGACAGCGCATTTCTGACCGACGACATGGGGGACACGGCGGCAAAGACTGTTACCATGCTGTCCGGGAAGCTCCCCTTTATGGAGGGCGCAGAATTTACCCCGGACGTTTCCCGGACGCTTGACAGCAGCAAAGTATCAGACCACCACGCCATTATCCCCACTATGGAGCTTGCAAAGACCGACCTTGACGCGCTGCCGGAAAGTGAAAGGAATATCCTCACCCTTGCCGGGGCGCGTCTTATCTTTGCTGCCGCCGAGCCGCATATCTTTGAAGCGGTCACGGCGGTTTTCTCATGCGCTGATACAGAGTTTACGGCGCGGGGAAAGACGGTGCTTGCGGGCGGCTGGAAAGACCTTGAACGCCGCTACCGGGCAACCTTGAAAGGCAAGCCCGACCCGGAGGACGCAGACAGCGACGGAGAAAATACCCTGCCGGAGCTTGCCGAGGGACAAACCTTTGAAAATCCCACGGCAAAGGTAACGGAGCATTTCACAACGCCGCCGAAGCCCCACAACGAAGCAACCCTTTTGTCGGCAATGGAACGCGCCGGGAACGAGGACACCGACCCGGACGCGGAACGCCGGGGGCTTGGCACTCCCGCCACCCGCGCCGCTGTCATTGAAAAGCTGGTGAAGTCCGGCTTTGCAGAGCGCAAGGGAAAGCAGCTTATCCCCACCCCGAACGGCAACGCGCTGATCTCCATTCTGCCGGATATGCTGACCTCTCCCATGCTTACCGCTGAATGGGAAAACAATCTGACGCAGATCGCAAAGGGAGCCGCCGACGCTGGGGAGTTCATGCAGCGCATTGAAGCTATGGCGCGGGAGCTGGTGACAGAAAACCATACCGCCGACAAAAGCAAGGCAGTTTTCACGGGCAGGGAGGAAAAGCCCTCTGTCGGGAAATGCCCCCGTTGCGGTAGCCCCGTCCATGAGGGAAAGAAGAATTTCTATTGTTCTAACCGGGATTGCGCCTTTACCATGTGGAAAAACGACCGTTTCTTTGAGGAAAGGAAAGTTGCCTTTACCCCGAAGATTGCCGCCGCCCTCTTAAAATCCGGCAAGGCAAATATCAAGGGCTTGTATTCCCCGAAAACAGGCAAAACCTACGACGGAAGCATTGTTTTAGCCGATACGGGCGGGAAGTATGTCAACTACAAGATTGAGCTACCGAAGAAAAAATAAGTTCCGTAGTTATCCCGACTTTTTTGGTATCATGACTTTTTATCAAGAATGTTGTATTTGCGCCATTTCCTCGAAAAAAGGTCGTGATAATATGGGTGACTTTTCGTCCATTTATAAATTTTTCTAACGATGCAATGGTAGTAAAAAGTCGTGATAATCTTTTTGATAAACCATTAAAAATGCTTGATTTATTAAGGAATGCAAAATGGGAGAACTCATTTTTAAGTAAAATCGCACTTTTTACACATTCGCTGAAAAAAGTTATCCCGACTTTTAAAGAAATATTGTCGGTTTCAAAAACTAAAAATTGGTGTCTATTGCAAAATATTATCCCGACTTTTTTAAGAAATTCTTTGAGTTTGCCAGCTTTATGATCAAAGGTCGTGATACCAAAAAAGTCGTGATAACTATTCTTGTCAATAATTCTTGATAATCGGAGCAAGCATAGGAAAAGAGTACCCTTTTCCGTAAATCCCCTTTCGACGCTGACGCGCCGGACGGGGATTTTGCTTGTTGGGAAGTGTCCCAAACCCTCTTGAAAAAATAAAAAACTTGGCAGAAAGCGCGGGTGCAGCGCAGCATACCGGGAAACAATAAAAAGGGCAGCTTCCGTAGCGCTGCCGTAAAAGAAAGGAGAAAACGAATGAGCGAAACATTTTCAGTTTTAATCGACAGCCGCAGCCGCTTTGAAACCGGGCAGCCGGGCGGCGAATGGCTTTCCATGCCGACTACCACGGAGCAGCTTCACGTCGCTATGAAAAGCGTCGGCATTACAGCGGATAACCCGCAGGACTTTTTTATCAATGGCTTTTCCAATACAGAAGCCTACCCCTTTGACGTGCCGCTTTCCGTGGTACAGGGCAGCACCATTGACGAGCTGAATTATCTTGGAAAGCTCTTGGAAATGC
>CATLBH010000100.1 GCA_949878745.1 uncultured Ruminiclostridium sp.
CTCTTGTGTCCTTGGAAAGTCCCGTACCGAAATTATAGCAGTACATTCCGTCCCCGGTATTATTGTGAAGCATAACCGAAGTTATCACTCTCATTCCCTTCGGGTAATACAAAACGTCCTCGGCTTCCTTTTCTTTATAAAGAAATACGAAATGCGCCGACTTAAGGCTGCCGTAATTTTTAAGCACAAGCTCGGCTTCTTCCGTGTTTTTTACCGAGAAGTACCTTTTTTCTCCGCTTTCGCCGCCGTTCATAAATATTACGGGACCGTCCGTTTCCCTTGATTCTTCGGGAATATTTTCACTGAACGCCGCCGCGGTAATCGTGTTGGGAGAATCGCTTAAACGCCACCCCGAGGGATTGTCATGAGTACCCATAAGGGCGTACTGTATATACGTGAGACCGTCATATGATTTTGAGGACAGCCTGTTAAGCTGTACTATTTTTTCGGCGTCCGCCTTTTCCTTCTGCAATATCCACTCATAGCCTCCTCCGGGCAGCTCCTTGCCGTACCATATTACAGCCGTAATATCGTCGTTTTTGCTGAGACGGTAAACGTGCAGCCCCGCGCCCATGCTTTGCATTGCCGCGTACATATCCGCAATATTGCTGCTGTTATAGGCCGTTAAAGCGCTTGCGCTTGTAACCCCGTTAAGCCCTATAATATCGCTTTCAATGTACATGGAAGTCCATAGACAGTGGATAACGTTTATGTAAAATCCGCCGGCGGTCGCGCCGTCAAGGTTCGCGTCCACAAGGCTGTTGTTTACATAGTACCATTTGCAGATATTGTTTATGGTGCCGTACAGATAATAGGGATACTTTTTTGTGTTGCTGCCGTTGCAGGGTTTGAACCATGTTATGGGTTCTACCGTGAGAAGGTAGCCTTCGGATTTTACTACTTCCTTTACCGTTTTTCCATTGTTTAATAGTTCTTTATCAGAATCAGAGATAAAATTAAAAATATAATTCCCATTATTTTTAGCATTTAAAATATCGTCACTATTACTTTCGCTTGAAACAAACCACGAATTAACCTCACCTCCATTACCCACGGGTCCTCCGTCCCAGTAAAGGGCAGCTGGGGGAGTGTCGGCCGCGTTTGTGTTATTGCTTGAAAAACCTAAGTCTGTCCAATAATATATGGCGCGGTTTGTGTCACCGCCTGTTCTTGTTGAATAGTAATAGTATGTTTCGCTTACATCCGGCAGATTATGGCCGTTGCTGTATAGAATATCGACGGCATTGGTTACGGGGGTGCCGTCCTCCGTTACGATACATAGCCTGTATCCTTGGTGGTCAATATCCCATGTAGAACCTTCCGCTTCAACACCGTTCCAGTCTCCCGTACCGCTATTATCGCCTTCAACGGCGAGCGCAGAGTAGGGTGTTGCCGAAACTGTGATAGTTGCCGCTGTTATTGCGGCTATCAGCTTTCTTATTTTTTTAAATTTCAATTTTATTCTCCTTTCTTTTTGGGGTAATAAAAAAGGGCTAACCTTTGAAAAGTTAGTCCTTTTACTATTTAAATATGTGGATTTATGCAGCTATCCAACCGCCAAGTTCTGGTTGCCTCTCTCCAATCTCTCCACCGCCTTGACCAAGGTGATCTCCCCAACCACCGCCAAGAATGCCTTCATCATCTACAATTCCGCTCCAATCAATTTCCTCCGGAGGTACCGTGGTAGTCGCCGCTGTTGTAACAGGAGCTTCCGTAGCCTGAGTATCCTCGCTGCTCAGCGTTTCCATTATTTCCTCGCCGGAAATATACTCAAAATCGTCATTGGTGTATTCCGAATATTCCTCGAGTATAGCCGCGTCGGAGTCGTTGATAATAACGTCCTCGGTTTCGGGCTCCGGAGCAAAGGTAACGGTTTCGGAATCCTGTATCTCGGTTTCCTGTGGGATCTCGGTTATTTCTTTAGGCTCTTCCCGTTTCTTGGTGGTGTGAGGAATGGGCTTTATCGTATATGTTTCGGTTTCCGATATTGTCTCGGCTTCCGTGGCTGTTTCGACTTCTACAGCGGAGGATCTGTTTGTAAGCAGAATAGCCGCTGTGGTAATGCAGGCTGTTAATGCAACTGCCGCTATGGAGATTATAATAGTCCTTTTCTTATTCAAATTTCTTGTGCTCATTTTATGCTCCTTTC
>CATLBH010000101.1 GCA_949878745.1 uncultured Ruminiclostridium sp.
GACTTCCCCACACTGCCAAAACCTGATTATCCTGCCTGTCGGGAGGCAACTCGAAGCAATCATTTTCGGGGCTTGCCAAATCAAATTCGAGGTCCAACTCTTCATCGTCATCTCCCCGTGACATCAAGGACTTAAACAAATTAGCCATTTGCGGTTACCTCCGTTTCGTCTGTTTTATATGTTTCGGCGGTTGTTTCAGCTGTTGCATTTGGCTTAATTATAACCGCCTCAATTTCGGATTTCTCCGATTTATATTTTTTCTCGGCAGTCTCGCCCTGCAATTCCTTTTCCTGCGCTGCTCCCTCAACGCTTTCGCCTTTTTCTTTTCCATCTTCCGAAGTCAATTCCTCCAACAAACTTTCCTGTGCGGAAATAAATTTCTGCGCATTTTCCGCAGTCCCTCTGTAAACCAAAGCAACATGTATCTCACCCTCTGCTTCAAGCTCGGCAAGAATATTAGCCTGCACAGGGGTTACAAGCAATGTCACGGTTTCGGGCAGCTCCACTTCTTCCTCCCCGTCGGGTTTAACTGTCACCGTTTCATCGTCATTTCCCTTGCTGTCGGTAACGGCGATAACCTCGACATACTGCAATTCTTCGGGAACAACGGTTTCGCCTTTTTCCTTGTAATCGACGGCGATAATTGAAACAATATCCCCCGAAATCAGCTTACCCGAAAGTCCTCCGGCAAAGGAGGGAATTGTAATTGATATGGCACGTTTCTCGCCCGTAAGCCCGTATAAATAGGCATTCTCACTGGCAGGAGTATCGCTTATTTTTGTGGGCAGAACATACTCTCCCTTAATCATTTCCATTGCCGCATATTTCCCCACAACGTCCTCGGATTTCTGCGCCACATTGGAGGGCATATTATACGCCCCGACCTCCACCGCTTCAATGTCCTTTGAAGTGATTTCCTGCCCGATTTTCATATCGTTTTTAATCCTGATAATCTTCGTGGTGCTGCTTTTTGAAGCGTTAAAAAGCGGCGTTATTGCAAAGCAAATAATCAGCGCCAGCACAATGCAGACTATGCCGAGAACCGTTCTGTTTTTTAAAAATTTCATCGCATTTTTCCTTTCAAATTAAAAATACCGAAATAAGATAGCCGATAAAAATAAAAGGCACAAACGGCAGGCTCTTTCCCGCCGTTTTACCTCTTAACTTATAAACAACAAACCTTATGCCATAAAAAACAAGCATGGCAATTTGTGCGAACAGGAGCAGCGCAAAGCTGCCCCAAAGCCCGCACACCATGCTCAAAGCCGCAATCAGCTTGACGTCTCCGCCGCCGATTTTTCCCGTAAATAAAGCCACTGCAAAGAAAATCACGGCAACCATCAGCCCCCACAAGCTGCGAACGTCAAAATTCAAAAACGCTGTAAGGGCTATTGCGCCGCTGATCCAATTTGGAACTTCACGGATTTTAATATCAATAACGGAATCCACGCCAAGCAAAATTATAATTGCGGCGAACTGCATAACAGAGCCGTTCATCAGCCCTTAAAATTGAACATCTGCTTAACCTTTTCGGTCACAGTGGGCATAATGGTATCACCGAAAAGTGCATACAGCCCGCCGAGCAGAAGTGCACCGATAACCACCGCAATCAAGATTTTTATGCCGCTGTCAACAAAATTTTCGCCGCGAGTTGCCACAAGCATAGCATCCATTCCACATAATACCCCAGTTCCGAAAACGTGCCGAGGATTTTCTCAAACGTTTTGCCGGAGTTATGTGATAGGAGAAAGGGAACATTTTCGACGAAAAAAGCTGCAGGCCGCTTTTCTCCGATAATTCGGGCAAATTCAAAGAACAAAGCGCCTCTGGGATCGTCAAGCCCTCTCCTGTTGGCGGAAGCCACAGAATACGGCTGGCAAGGCAGCCCTCCGACAAGCAGATCGAAGTCGGGCATTCCTTCCGCATCAATTCCTGAAATATCGTTGTAATATACCTCCTTTTCCGTATTGTAAATGGCTTTGTAAGCTGCGGTAGCATGACGATCAATCTCGCAAAATCCCACGCACTCAAAGCCGCCCGCTTGTTCCAGTCCGCTTCGGAAGCCTCCAATTCCGGAAAACATGTCAAAAAATTTAATTGCGATAACCACGTCCTTTCTTTTTCCTTTGAAATTACATCGACATCGTC
>CATLBH010000102.1 GCA_949878745.1 uncultured Ruminiclostridium sp.
GCCCGCATTTCCGTTCGATACGGTCCAGCGCCTTTATAACGCTTTCCGCCGTCCTGTCTTTTATCCGCACCATAATTTCTTCACGGGTCAACCGCTCTGTTAAGACGAACAGGGCCTTTGACCCGTCCTTTTTG
Organism: uncultured Ruminiclostridium sp.; assembly: GCA_949878745.1. GTDB lineage: Bacteria > Bacillota > Clostridia > Oscillospirales > Ruminococcaceae > Ruminiclostridium_E. Next base: position 135 of record CATLBH010000102.1, read on the forward strand.
CTGTAAACCGTGTCCCCCTCCCAATGTCCGAACGTTTCGCGCGCGTCAACCTCCGCCGGGCGCTTTTCGATACTCTCCCCCCGCGGCGGTCGCTTCATGGTCTTAACTTTTTTATAGGGCCGTTTTCTTTTCGGCTTTTCCGGCAAGTCCGCATTCGTCAGGAAGCGGAAAACGCCCTTTGTTATGTAGCTGTAAAATGTGCTTACGCAAATAGAGGTTGAAAACGTCTTGCCCTCCAGCTTGATCGACGCAAGGGCGGCGGCGGGGGAATATCCGTCCTCCAGCACCTTCTTTTCCAGAAAATCCGCAAGTTCACGGTCGTTCCCGATTTTCAGATCAGCGCCCTTTTTTCGTAAATTCTCCTGGTACTTCCGTTCCGCTTCGTCCGGGTTATACCGCTCTTCTTCCGTCCAGTCCGAATTACGGTGAATCATGCGGGCGCGCTTGATCTCCCGGTAAATTGTGCTTACATGGACATGAAGTCTTTCCGCTATCTCTTTCGGCTTCTTTCCGTCCAGCAAAGCGTCCTCCAGCCTGTATCTGTCTGTCTTTGTCAGGTGGCTAAAACAATGTCCCATGGTATACCCTCCCAAAAAGCAAAGAAAGGGCGGTTTCCCGCCCTTTCACTTTATGTTTCCGCACGAACGGCGGCTATTCGTCTGATAGCTTCCCCATATCCGCTTCAATTAGCGAAACAATATATGCGTTGATACTCCCGGCCCCTGTTTCGGCGGCGCGGGCTTTTATTTTTTCTTTTCCGCCTTTGTCTACATAAAACGCAATACGATCTAATTTTTCTTGATAGCGTTTATTCCCCTCCAAATGCGCTTTAGTCGCCATAGTATCACCCCTGATTTACTATATCACATTTCTTTTCATGTTTCCATGAACAAAACAAACAAATTCATGTCCCCATGTTTATACACTTTGCCTATTGTATTTCATGTTTCCATGTACTATAATAACACTTGTAAGGCAAGGGAACAACCCTTTACGAAAGGAAGTGAGGCAATGGAAGAGGGTATGACAAACGCCGAATTCGACGCTTTCCTTGAAACTCTCGCCCAGCTTATTGAAGCAAAGGCGGCAACAGTAAAGGAAGCCGCTGATCTTGTCAGAGACAAGAAAAGCAAGTAAAAGGGGATAGCGGCCCACCGCTCAAAGTAAAGCCGCTATCCCAACGCGAAAGGTAAGCCGGAAGCCTTACTCCGGCTACCTTGATTTTAACAAGGTAAGGTCAAAAAATCAAGGGGGAACACGACATGAACAAGTTTGATGGAAAATATACGCAGAAATGCGAATCTCTATGAAGAGTCGGTAGCATATCACTATGAAGGCCCCAACGGCTGCCAAAAAGAGTTGACATGGAGGCAGGTGGATGATTACTCCGACATCATAGCGGAATATTTGGAAAAGACGCTGACAACAAAAAAACCCATCATCGTGTACGGACATAAAGACCCCTTTATGGTAATTTGTTTTCTTGCCTGTGCAAAATCCGGACGCGCCCACTGCCCCATCGATCTTTTTTTGCAGGAACAGCGGGTGCAGTCCATCACCGAATTGGTTGAGCCGGAATTGGTGTTTAATATGTCCGAGAAAGCCTATCCCGCAGAGGCGAAAACTGTATTGGGGATGGATTGGCTGGAGCAGCAGATAAAAGCGCCTAAAAAGAAGACGTGCTTTGAGGGAATGCGTGAAGAGGAGCCGTTCTACATTATTTTTACTTCCGGGAGTACGGGAAAACCCAAAGGTGTGCAGATTACAAGGGGATACTTTGACCATTTTCTGGCCGGAAAGATGAATACAGAAAGGGGAATAGACAGCTCCAGAAGACATGTTTTTATCAATGAGGTTCCCTTTTCCTTTACTTTCTGTGCAGAGGATCTGTATTTGTCCCTGTACAGCGGTGGAAGCGTATGGGCAATTGACAGAGCGCTCTTTTCCAATGTGAAGG
>CATLBH010000103.1 GCA_949878745.1 uncultured Ruminiclostridium sp.
CGACGGGCGTGGTGTCCCAAGGAGGAATACGTCAGTCCGATTTCTGCTTTCATTATAGCTTAAGTAACAAGTTCGTGTAAACCATGGCTGGTCTGTCATGGATTTACCCGATAAATATATTATAGTAAAGGAGGAAAAAAGTGAAAAGCTATAAACTCTTGTCGCTGTGCTGCGCCTTTCTGATCCCCCTTCCTTTGGCGATTACCTCCCTCACCGGCGTGTTCGGGGGAATTATGGGGATTTGGTTCCCCGTTTGGGTATTGGCGGGGGGACTGACCATGCTTCTGGGGCATTGCTTAGGGGCGGCGGTGAAAAGATCCTCCGAAAAAAGGATAGCTTTGGCGCGGCTGTCGGCGGTTTTAACGGGAATGATTTGCGTAGTGCTTTCCGTGGCGGCGGTTTATCTTCTGAGTATGAACAGCTTCGCTTATGTTTTTATCCCTGCCGCCGTTATTCTTTGGTATCGGTTCGGATACGTAAACGGCCTTGAAAGGGTATTGCTCACCAATTCGGCTTTGGGGGGCTTCTGCGTCGAAGCGGCGTTTTTGTTCCCCCTTTGCGACGCGGTGAGTAAGGATACCGAGGGAGGAACAGCCGACGAAAGCGGCGCGGCCGCCATAATGATAGTTTCCGCCCTTGTGCTGGTATCGGGGGCATTGTCGGTAAACAGGCGAAGGCTGGCGGAGCTGTCCTCAAGAAGAAGCGATAAAACGACCGTTCTTTCCAAGGAAACCGTACGTTTCAACACAAGGCTTGTCCTGTTATTCTCGGCGGTGATGCTCGTCCCCTTTTTCTTTTCCCGCTGGGGTGCCGCTTGGCTTGCTGGAATACTTAAGGCGATTATCGAATTTTTATTGAGCCTGTTTAAATTGCCCTCGGAGGACGGCTCCTCCTATTTGCCCGAATATACGGGGGGAGGAATGATCGAAGCGGAAACGGAAAGGCCGTGGCTTATCATACTTTTCTCGATTATCACGGCGGCGGTTCTTATTCTTGCCATAAAACCGACGATAAAAGCGGTGAAGGCGCTTATAAAATTTATTACGGAAAAGCTGGGAGAGACTTCCTCCCTTAAAAACTCCAACGCGGCGTATATCGATTTTTACGAATCCGGAGATTCCGAAAGGTCAAGGGCGAAAAAAAGCGGATTTAAACAAGCTTACAGGGATTTCGCGAGAGAAAAAGACGGCGTAAGGAAATACAGACTGGGCTATAAAGCCTTTATGATTGCCCTGAAGGAAAAGGGCGAGGAAATACGCCCCTCGGATACGGTTTCCGCTCACCGAAGGGCGGCGGAAACACTTGACCGCGATCTGACCGATACCGTGGCCGATAAGTACGAGCGGTTAAGGTACAGGGACGAGGGAGCCGACGGGGCGGACTGCGCGGCAATGGATAAGCTGCTTAAAGACGTGAGTAAATGCTCATGTACGGTAAAGAAGCAAGCAACCAAAAACAAGAGATAGACCGCTAGCACCACACAATAGTGTTTGCCTTCATCCTTTTTCTTGTTGTAATAAGCTTGAAAAACGGGATCGTGCTGCCAGATAACGCAGGCGACCTGAAACAAGGCATTACGAAGATACTTTGAACCTTTTTTTGACATCATAAGGTGTTTTGCTTTGTATTTCCCCGACTCATAAACAGTCACATCAACACAGCTGTAAGAGATCAGGCTTTCAGCGGAATGAAAACGGCTAATATCTCTGATCTCCCCTTCAATCAATCCGGCGGTGGTATATCCGACACCGGTAATGCTGAGAAGGTTTGGGCAGAGCAAGTCCACATATTTCTTGATTTGAGCGTCATAGGCTTTGATACGTTTTTGTATATGTTCCATTTCCTC
>CATLBH010000104.1 GCA_949878745.1 uncultured Ruminiclostridium sp.
CCTTTTTCGGCATAGACGAAATTGCTCCCTTAACCTTAGCGGCGTCATACATAGTCCCAACGCCGTAATCCCAAGCCCCCACATAACCTTTCGCGTTTTTCTCCAACCCGAAACCGCCGAAATAATAGGACTTCACCAGTCCTACGCAGTCGCACCCGTAATATTCTTTCGCTATAAGCCCGCAAAGCTGCTTTTTTCTGCTGTCTCCGTACTGATCCGGGTACATTTCCGAAAGCTGATTTATGTAAGATTTCGTAACCTCCCGAAACAGCCCGCCCCACATATACACGGTTTTAAGCTTAAGCGCTTCCTTACAGTGCTTTACAAGCCCAGAATTTGTATAAGTCATAAAAATCAGCCCTCCTTTTTAAAATCCTCATTCATCATTTTGACCGCACTCTCAATCATCAAATTTACGCTTGCCGTATCGATATCGAATCCCTTGCTTTTAAGGAAATCCACAACATAAGCCTTCTTTTCCTCTCCGCGCCCGCTGCCCTTATAAATCTGCTCGGCAGCCACAACCGCGATACTAACCCAAGCCTCGATTTCCTCCCTTTGCGCCGCCGTAGTCTTAGACTTAACCCAAGGTATCACAAAAGCGGTGATAACCGCCGCAATCAGCGCAATAACAGCGTTTATAACAGGTGTAATATCAGTCATTATTCTCCGTTCCTTTCTCTCCGTAGGGCTTTCCGTCCTCGTCCAGCCCGTGTTTGTTTCTGCTCATCTTCTCCCCAAGCGATTTCCCCGCGTATGTAATCAGATACCCGATACAAGCGGTAAAAATCACCGTTGTAACGTCGCTCACTGACTCCATTCCCGTCGCCGCCAACACGTAAGAAGCAATACTCGCCAAAGTGACAGTACAAACCGCCCACACCGCAAGCTTTTTACTAGTCTCGATTTTTTTCCTGCGCTTATTCACCGCCTCGCGCCTCCTTTTCGGGCATATCCATTATCTTTTTGTACAAATCCATGGCCACATCATTACCGCCCAAAGTGTGATAAGCCTTATAAGCGGTAGTAAGAGCCTGTTTTGAATAAAGCGGACAATATCCCTTTTCCGAATGCTTTTCATAAGACCGTATAATCTCCGCCCGAAGCAGACACTGAACTCCGCTGCAAAGCGCCTTGTCCTTTTCCGTTTCCTTGTCCCTACGGTTTAGAAAATTGGTCAACACCACATTCCCAATAGTAACCGCTCCCGTAATTATCGATACAACAATAGCCGCGTCCATTACATCAGTTCCAATTCGTTAATCCTTCTCCGCCACTGCTGCCGCTTAGCAATAACGTCCTTGTACTCCTCGGCAGTCGCCGCCCCCTCGGCAATTTTAGCCGCAATATAATCAGTTTCTGACAGCTTGTCTTTAAGCCAAGCTATTTCTCTTTGCGCGTCAATATGTGCCAGTTCAGGAGCTTTATCTTCGTTCGTCCGCTCGATAACGGCTCCGTTAACAAGCTTATAATTGTAAATCCCGTTTTCGTCGGTCAAAGGCTTGTCCAGATAGTTATTCTGGGCATGGTGATATTTGTCGCCCACGCCTTCATCAATAAGTGTCCAGTCTGTAGTATCTGACAGAAAATCGGAGCTGTTAACCGCTATGACGTTATTAAGGTCATCGGTTTTCACATAAACTT
>CATLBH010000105.1 GCA_949878745.1 uncultured Ruminiclostridium sp.
TTAATCCATGACTGCACCATGCACCATATCCCTACGGCGAAAATTGAAGCCGCTATCCTTGCCGTTATCCAGCGGGTAAGCTGGTATGTGCGGCACAATGAAAAAGAGTTTACAGAGCGTGTCCGGGAAGCGTCCGACCAGAACCAAGAGAAAACCGTCAAAGAGTGCAAGCAGAAAATCAACAAGGCACAGAAGCGGCACAAAGAGCTTGACGGGCTTGTGAAAAAGCTGTATGAGGGCAACGCCACGGGCAAGATACCCGATAAGCATTTTACCCGGCTTCTTGTCGAATATGACGAGGAACAGACCGGGCTGGAAACGTCCATAGCGGAATGGCAAAGGCAGATAGAAAGCTGGAACGCCGACAAGCTGAAAACAGACCAGTTTATCCAGCTTGTGAAACGCTATACCGATTTTTCCGAATTGACAACGCCCATGCTTAACGAATTTATCGAGAAAGTGGTTGTGCATGAGGGCGAGGGGCGGGGGAATGACCGCCGCCAGCGGATAGACATTTACCTAAACTTTATCGGCGCATTTGAAGTACCCGCCCATATCATCACCCCAGCAGAGGTAGAGGAACAACGTCGCCAGCAGGAGGAACAGGCGGCAAAAGAAGCACGTTCAAAGGAACTTGAAAAGGCGCGGTATGAGAAGCGCAAGGCAGAGAAACGGGAGTTTACCGCAAGGAAGAAAGCGGGGCTTCTTACGCCGGAAGAACTGGAAGCCGAGGAAAAACGGCTTGCACATAACCGGGAGTGGCAAAAGGAATGGAGGGAGAAACGAAAAGCTACAGAACCGCCCAAGCCGCCTAAGAAAAAATCCATAAAGGAACTTATGGAACTGGAAAAGACCGGGGCAGAGCTTACGCCGGAGGAAACAGAACGGCTTGCAGAACACCGCCGGAAAAAAGCCGCACAGCATAAGGCGTGGCGCGAAAGGCAGAAAGCCGGACAGCCAAAGACAAGGACGCTCAAAGAGCTTGCCGCCGCCCAAAAAGAGGGGGAAGCCTTAACGCCGGAGGAATCGGAACGTCTGGAAGCCCACAAGAGCCGGAAAAAGATAGCAAGGGAAAAGCTGGTACGGCAAGCCGAAACCGACCCGGCAGCGGCGGCAGAGCTTGCGAAAAAGCGGGCGTATGCTTCCGAAGCCACCAAGAAATCCCGGCAGAAAATGTATGAGGAAGCCGCCACTGGAAACCCCGAAGCGGTGGAACGCTATGAGAATTATCTTGCCGCAAGGAGGGAAGCATACCACAGGAAAAAACAGGAAGCGGAACGAACCGCATAAGGACGGAAAAACAAAAACCGCATTGTGGAAATGTGCATAACAGGCTATGGAATCATGGATAACTCTATTCACAGCACATGGAAAAGCAAAGAGCAGCTTTCCCACGTCCTGCAAACAGAGTTACCCACAATTCCATAAGACAGCCAGTTATACACATTACCACCAATGCCGACTGCGGCGGAATCACACTCCATTCTTCATATTTCTTTTTTTGTATTATTTGTTTCAATTTGTCGGATATAGTGCTAAATTATTATTTTAGGCAGATTTTTGTTGCTGCTTATGGGAGAAAATAACCAATA
>CATLBH010000106.1 GCA_949878745.1 uncultured Ruminiclostridium sp.
CCGAACAGATTTATTCGGGGGTTGGGAAGGGGAAGGAAAAGAAAAAGTATGTGCTGGATTTTCTGGCGGAGAAGAATTTGAAAATTGACGAGGAAAGCGTTGATTTGATGATAGAGAGCGCGGTTAAAAATATGAATGCCGCCTTCGGGGAGGAAGTGAAAAAATGATTAAAACGGGAAAAGAGCTTGCGGCGGCGGTAAAGAAAATTGCTACAAGCTATAAAACGCTTTATGTTATGGGGTGCTTCGGTGCGCCGCTTAAGGCGGAGTTTAAGGAGAGGTACTGTAGAAATTGTTCCTATAATAAACAGCCGGCGAGAACAAAGATGATTAAATCGGCTTCGGCCGACACCTTTGGGTTTGACTGCGTTTGCCTTATAAAGGGGGTGCTTTGGGGGTGGAAGGGAGATAAAAACGCCGTTTACGGAGGGGCGAAGTACGAAAGCAACGGGGTTGGGGATATTGATTGTAATCAGATGTTTGAACTTTGTTCGGGAAAAACGGAGGATTTTTCTAAAATCGAGGTTGGGGAAGCGGTGTGGTTACAAGGACATATAGGGGTTTATATCGGGGACGGGCTGGCGGTGGAGTGTACGCCCGCTTGGAAAAACGGGGTGCAGATTACGGCGGTGGCCAATATCGGGAAAAAGAACGGGTATAACTCGCAAAGGTGGAGTAAGCACGGGAAATTGCCTTATGTTACATATGAAGAGACGGAAGCTTCGGCTTCTGCAAATAAGGCGGAGTTTGTGTCCGGAAAGACTAACGCGCCTGTTAAGGTGAGAGCAAGCGCGAGTATAAGCGGAGCTGTTATTACTAAGCTGCCTAAGGGAACGGTGGTTCGGATGACGGGGAAGACCGTTAAGAATGGCGGGTATACCTGGGCGGAGGTTTTGTATAACGGTAAAATTTGTTGGTGCGATAAACAATGGATAAATTGTTGATATTAAAAAACGGCTTTGTTTCGGTTGATGAAACAAAGCCGTTTTATTTTTGTCCTTGAGTGCAAAATCTTTATGCCGATATTTCTTCGGCTGTTTTCTTGAAAGCTTTTGTAAGGTGATGCCGAGCGGTTTTGAACTCGGGTACCGCCATTCCGAGCCGCCTTACCAAAACCCTTTCCATAAGAGCGCCCTTCTGCTTCGGAGAGTATGTACCGCAGGATTTATAATACATCTTGTCATTTGCGTTTACAGCCCACGCGCTCATTGCCAAGCAAAACTGTATGTAAGCCTTTATCTTTCCCGCATGTGTCGTTCCGTTAAAAAGACGAAATTCAACGGTTCCTTATATAAAATGAGAAGAGAAAGCTGTTGGGAGAAGCAACGATCCAAAAGCTGAGAGAAAACCGAATGATCGGAATAGAAAGCATTGATTACGTATGCAGAATGCTTCAATGTCAGCCGGGAGATATTATTGAATTTCAAGACGAAAAAAAGACCGAAGATTAGACCTCGGTCTTTTTTGCTATGTCACTTCTTTTGTTGTGACCTGATCTTGATTTAACGGTGGGGAACGGTGACGGCTCTCTTACAATTATTTCGGAAAGATCACAGTCCAAAGCCTCACATATTAA
>CATLBH010000107.1 GCA_949878745.1 uncultured Ruminiclostridium sp.
CGGCTGTCCGGGCGGGGATAACCTCACCCGGATAGCGTCATGGCGCACCCGCCGTATGGCTCGGCGCAAAAGGAACGTATCCGATTTGCCCTATGCTGCGCCGCCGTTATCTTGCGCCGCTTTCTTTGTCAAGGTTCAGAATGGCTTTGCTGCCGCGTCAGCAGCGGAACGGAAAAGGGGGAGAGAGAAAGCGTCCCGCCGCCGCTGCGGTTTATTCCTCTGCCTTAAAGGTGAGGACAGCCATCATCAGTTTTGCTTGCAGCCGTTCCCGAATGTCGTGGTCTACGCCAAAATAGACGTTCCCGCGCTCGTCGTACAGCTTCCGCATGGAGAGGCGGGCTATGTAGCCGCTGAAATGCTGCAAGACAATCTTCATGGCGTCCGGGTCGCCCTTTGTCGCTGCCACAATGACAGGATAAGGAACAAGGGCTTTTTCCGGGTAGCCGGGTTCGTTACCATTCGTCCCATTCATCAGCATTTTCCTCCAGATATTTTCTTAATTTCTCAAAAGAGCTTGTCCGCCTGTACTGTATCGTGCTTCTCGACGTATTGAACAGCTCCGCAATCTCGGTGTCGTTCATTCCCTCGAAATAGTACAGGAGTACGGCTTTGCGCTTTTCTTCCGGCAAAGTACGGATTGCTTCAAGAAGCAGCTTCGGCGTGATTTTCTTCCCGGCTTTCTCAAAGACGGTTTCGACAGTTTCCCGTTTGAAATATTCATCAAACGTATGAAGTTGTCGCGCTTCGTCTAAGGTCATGTCGGAAAAGGTCACTTCCTTTGCCTTGTGTCTGCGAAGCTCTCTATGAGTGTCGCACGCTTCATTGTGCAGTACCGTATTACAAAACTTCTGAAAAGCACACTGTTTGTAAAACTCCCTGCTATTAGGTTCCACATTCTCACCTCCTTTCTCGTTGGAAAGTTGGTGGTGCTTCCCCCTTTTCGCGGGGCAATACGGCGTTTTTCAAAAACGCCGAAGATTTTTTGAAATTTCTTCAAAAATTTTTTGAGCGTACAAAATGCGCCCGTCCGAAAAGCCCGGACGGGCGCATAGGTATTGTAAGCAGTATTTAGACGATTAGACAGTTCATATAGGTAAGCGTAGTTTCCCCCGGTGGTGGGCGGGCTTTTTTTGACAAGTCAATGATTGTCGGATTTTGTCGATAGGGTATGCGCTTCATGGCGGCTACCTCCTTTTAGCCGCCGCTTTTAACAGTGATACCGCGTCATTTCATTAGAAGCCAAAAAGAAACGGCGGTTTTGATTTCTCAAAAACCGCCGATAGATTAGATATTGCATAAAAAGGCATACAAAAACATCTGCTCCTCTAACGTTTTTTTTCTTTCCCCGTTAAGGGAGCAGATAATATTATTTAAGGATTGTGTACAGTTCAAAAAAACTTTCCTCTAAAGATACCTACTTCTTTAGTTGGTAGAAGTCATAAAATGCAGCGTGTTTAGT
>CATLBH010000108.1 GCA_949878745.1 uncultured Ruminiclostridium sp.
AGATTGTGCTGTGTTGTATTATAAAGGCAAAATGTAAAAATTTTGCAATATGATATGAAAGGAAATTGTTATGAAAAAGAAATCCATTGCTTTTTTGGTTACCGCCGCCGTGTTTTTTTGCGGCTGTGGAGCTTCTCCCGATGAAAGTGCGCTTACCGAAGCGTCGGTACAGGAAAGCGAAAGCACCGCACTCACCGAAGCGGAAACAGGGGAAACAGCTTCGGAAAGCAAAGAAAAGGAAGTGGCGGGAATCGTGAATCTTCCCGTTCCCAAGAGCAAGGAGCACCCGCCTGTACCCGAAAACGAGATATCTGTTTCGGAATTTACCGGTATTCCTCTTTCCGATAATCCCGACGAATCCTCTAATCTGAACAGCAAAACATGGGGTTACAACCCCATATGTTTTGATTCGGGAAAGGTATATTTTTCAAATCCCAAGGACAGACAGTATCTGTATGTTTATGATGGGGAAGAGTCAAAATGTCTGGCAAAGGTACCCGCCAATTCGCTGAATTTTTATAACAATAAAATTTTTTTTATTTCCGCCGGTAAAGTGATAGACCCTTATGATTACATTGACCAAGAAGGTTTTCTTTTCAGCTACGATCCGGAAAGCGAAGAGCTGACTCGCCTTACAGACTTCTATATTTCCCAACCTTTATATGTAGGCTCCGAAGAAATTTTTTACGCTCGCCCTGACGAAAACGGAAAAAGCACCGTTTATAGGCTTGATGAAGGAACCGGAGAAATAACGCCGTTGTATAACAACTATTGTATTATAAATTACAACGGATTTCGCTATACTTTCTTTAATGAATATGATTCGGAGGGCTTGTCCACCGCTTATCTTTGCCTTTCGGATAACGAAAACAATTATGTGTTGAATACTTCCTCCAGCGAAATAGGATTTCCAACTCAGGAATGTATAGCCGACGGAAAATTTTTCTTTCGAAAACAGGGTGTAAAATCGCTGATAAGCATAGACCTGAAAGACGGAACTGCTTTTGAATATCCTGTTTCAAATTTTGAATACGGAATAAGCGATTTTACGTTTTTTGAAGATACGTTATATGTAGCCTTCGGAGACGGTCTGCGATGTTTTCAAGACGGGAAATTCGTGGAATATACCAGAAAAGAATCTCCATTAACTGTAAAACTTTTCTCCGGTCCTGATTGTATATATTCCCTTATAAAAGGAATGGACGGGCCAAACGACTGGGATTTGGCGGAGATTGTGTTTTCAACCGACGAGGAGGGGAATCCCGCTTACGGGTTTAACAGGATAACGTAAACAAACGGAAATCCGAAATA